>JAVBLO010000022.1:0-14942 GCA_031553415.1 Bacteroidales bacterium
ACGGTAACCGATGTAAATGGAAGATTCTCTTTGAATGTTCCTAATACAGTAAAAGCGATAGAAATATCTTATCTCGGGATGAAAACTCAAGCAGTTAATGTAGGAGATAATCTTAAAATTGTATTAGTCTCAGACTCTAAAGCTTTGGAAGAAGTCGTTGTAACTGCATTGGGTATTACCCGGGGAGATAAAACGGTTGGATATGCAGTGGCAAAAGTCGATGCAAGCGAAATGACATTAAAGGGAGAGCCTGATATGTTAAAAGCCATGCAAGGAAAAGTAGCTGGTGTGGATATTAGATCGTCTCAAGGTATGCCCGGAGCTTCTACACGTATTAGTGTTCGCGGTAATTCTTCATTCTTTGGAGACAACCAGCCATTGATTATTGTAGATGGAGTTCCTTTAAGTAATGAGCAAGTGACAACTTCTAATCAATTGACTAGTAGCGGTGCGTATTCTAGTGGATTCTCTGCGCTTGACCCTAACAATATAGAATCCATGTCGATTTTAAAAGGTTCTGCAGCTGCTTCCTTATACGGTTCGCGAGCTTCTAATGGCGTTATCATTATCAAGACCAAAACAGGAAGTACGACAATTGGACGCAAAAAGACAGAAATATCCTTAACATCATCTATGAATTGGGAGACCATTTCGAATTATCCAACATATCAAAATACGTATGGTCCTGGTTCTTCATTCAAATATTCTAATTCAAATGGTTCTTGGGGACCTCGCTTTGACCAATTGGAAACTATTCCTGCTTGGAAACCTTATCTGGATGCTTTCCCTGAATTATTCCCTGATGGAACGATTCCTTATGAAGCAAAGCCAAATAATGTTAAAGATTTATTTCAAACTGGTTTTGTCTGGGAAAATTCTGCCAGTATTACTGGAGGAACCGATAAAACTGCTTTTACAGTAACGCTTTCTAATTTGGATCACAAAGGTTATGTACCTAATTCATCATACCAACGTAATGTTATTAGTGTAGGAGGAAGTGCTGAATTATTGAATGGTTTTACGGTTAGAGGTACCATGAGTTACACTAACAGTTCTCAGTTAGGAACACTATTTGGCGAAAATCAAACATCAGGAGGAGAAGCTTCTTCTGCGTTTGCCAGGTCGTTGTTTATCGGTCGTAACTGGGATTTAGCAGGTTATCCGTATGAAGATAAGAACGGAAGGCCTGTTTCTACTAATACCGAACAATATGATAATCCTCTGTGGATGTATAGACATAACACATCTGATACAAATGAAGATTGGGTGTTAGCCAGTTTTGGTTTCGACTATAAAATAACACCAGAATTGCGTTTGTCCTATGCTATAGGAACAAATCTTCAGAACATGGATAGAAAAGAAGTAATAGATATAGGGTCTCGTGCAATAGATGGAAAAGGTAGGATTAAAGAAGATAATTATAAGAACCAGGAAACAGAATCTACATTGGCTTTGACATTTGAAAAATATTTTAACACTGATTATTCCTTATCTGCAACCTTAGGGAATAACGTTTATGAAAGGACTACAAGTAGATCAACATTTCAGGGTACAGAGATTATAGCTCCCGGATTTTACAACTTGGCGAATACAGTTTCTGTTCTTTCTTTAGATGATAATTTTTACCGGAATCGGCTGGTCGGAATGTTTTTAGACCTTTCATTTGGATATAAGAATTGGGCTTATTTAACTTTAACAGGCCGAAATGACTGGTCATCAACATTACCAACGAATGAAAGAAGTTATTTTTATCCGGGTGTTTCTGGTACTTTTGTATTTAGCGATGCTTTTCAAATTGATAGCAAGGTGTTGTCTTACGGAAAACTTCGTGCAGGATGGGCGAAAGTAGGTCGCGATGCTGATCCTTATTCTTTATATAATGTGTATGATGTAATTGATCCTATTAATGGCTTACCGGCTGCCCAGCCCAGTACAGTTAAAAACAACCCGAATTTGACTCCCGAGTTTACTGAAGAAATAGAACTCGGAACCCAATTGACATTTTATTCCGGACGTATAGGATTGGATTTCGCTTGGTATAATAAGATATCAACAGATTTGATTGCCTCAATAGAAACGCCGGAGTCTTCAGGATATGTGCAAATGTATCAAAATGTTGGAAAAATTAAAAATACAGGAGTCGAAATAGATTTAATGGTAAAACCAATTGTTACCAAAGATTGGAATTTAGAACTTCATGGAATTCTTACCAAAAATAAAAATACTGTTGAAGAATTAACTCCGGGGGTAGATCGTATTTCATTGCAAGCAATGTTTAATGATGTTTCTCCATATCTGGAGCCAGGCAAGCCATTTGGTTATATACGTGGTACTGTAAATGCCAGAGATGAAGAGGGAAATTTGTTGATTGATCCAAAAACCGGAATGTTGATTGAGGCTCCGGAGATGGAAATGATTGGAGACCCAAATCCTGATTACAAATTAGGAATTTCCGGAGTTTTGACCTACAAAAATTTCTTTGTTTCTGCATTATTTGATATGACCAAAGGTGGCGATGTCCTCTCTGTTACAGTAAATTCTCTTCTGGGTCGAGGAGTAACAAAGGATACGGAAGATAGGGAACATGCATGGATTATTCCTGGGTATTATGGAGATGCAAACACAGGAAAACCATTGTTAGATGATCAGGGTAATAAAATACCTAATGCAGTTCCCCTGAGTACTTTTGATTTATATTTTGGCAGTACTTTTGCTATCAACGGAGCACGTGAATGGGAAGTTTATGATGCTACCGTATATCGGTTTCGCGAGCTGACATTAGGATATAATGTCCCTCAAAAGTTTTTAACAAAAACGCCCTTTGGGAAAGTGGGATTAACACTGTCTGCTCGAAATTTGTGGCATTTTGCTCCCCATGTTCCTAAGTACACTAACTTTGATCCGGAAGCGAATAGTTATGGAAATACTTCTACGCAAGGTTTCGACTTCTCTGCAGCTCCTGCCTCCAGAAGGTATGGATTTACAATAAATGCAACATTCTAACCCTCAAATAATTATGATTATAATGAAAAAATATATATTATCACTAATATGTTTACTTCCTTTGTTATTAGGGAGTTGTGATGATTTTTTGGATATCAATACCGATCCGAATCAGCCCACTAATATGACAATTGATAAGTTGTTGCCAACTGCTCAATTAACGACTGCTTATGCATTTGCTCCTGGGTCTAAAGGGTATTATGGAGGTATTGGACAAACATTGAGCGTATATATGCATCAAGTAACAGTAAGAGAAAGTGCGGATAAATATGGGTCTACTGGTAGTGATTGGTATATAACTACTAGTTGGAGAGTTTCGTATACAGAAGCTTTGAGCACTCTGGATGATATCATTCTTCAAGGTGTTGCCGATGGCAACTTACAATACGCCGGAATTGCAAAAATTTTGAAAGCTTATATTTATTCCGAATTAGTGGATGTGTATGGAGATGTGCCATATAATGAGGCTAATTTAGAAATGTTTCCGCATTTTGATGCAGGAAGCGATATTTATATTTCATTATTTGGGCTGATTGATGATGCCATTAGCAATTTAACAGATCAAAATGCTACAAATAATTTGGTTCCGGGGACTGATGATATCATCTATGGCGGAGATATTAGTAAGTGGTTAAGGGCAGCCAGAACACTAAAATTAAAAATGTTGAATCAGGTGAGATTAGTTCAGGATGTAAAGGCTGATGTTCAAAATTTGTTATCCCAGGATTTAATTAGTAGTTTTAGCGAAAGCTTAATGTACAAATTTGGAAAATCAATAAGTCCCGACGACAGGCATCCCGCTTATGTAGATACATATGAGGCCACTCAAAAAACAAATTACATGAGTCCTTGGCTATACGAAATATTAGAAGGGTATAATCCAATATTCGGAGGTGCAAAAGATCCTCGCATTGCATATTATTTTTATAATCAAACAGCTCTTGACGAAGATACCGAAAATGATACAGAGTATCGCGATGGTGGATTTATATCAATTTATTTTGGATCAGATGGTCCGGATAAAGGTGCATCACAAGATAAGTATGTCACTGTTTATGGCATATATCCGGTTGGAGGCCTATATGACGATGGTTCAGCTACTAAAGTTTCTGGAACCTCAAGTACAGGCACCGCCCCCTTCCGAATGATGACTTATGCTGATCGATTGTTTATAGAAGCAGAACTTATTCAAGCTAATGTAATTGCAGGTAATGTTGCAGCAAAATTAAACGATGCGATGAAAGCCGCTTTTGCTCAGGTTGATGGAGTGGTTAAGTTAGTGGCTAATACTCAAACAGTTCCGGAAATAGTATCACTTGAAGCTACTGCAACATATATGCAACGGGTCATGGACGCATTTTCTGCAGGAGATGATAATAAAAAAATGGAAATCATTATGACTCAAAAATGGCTTTCTTCTTTTGGTAACAGTGTTGACCAATATACTGACTACCGAAGAACCGGTTATCCTGTTTTGTTCGATCCGAATAATGCTTCAATGGCACCTGATGGATATGCTACACCTGCTAACGGTAATGGAGGTGATCCGATGCGTGAGGATGAAGTTTCACCCCCCGTGCCGGTATCTTGTTCCCGTAACTATCCTGTTAGTTTACCGTGGTCATCAACAGAACTTGAAAAAAATCCAAATGCACCTGATCAAAAAACAGATCCGTCTGCGAGTACTTATAAGGTATTTTGGGATAATTAATTTTTAAAATTATTTTACAATGAAAAGATATAATCTGAAATTTTTTACAATAATATGTAGCTTAATATTATTGTCTTGCGAATCAGAAACAAAGTTTCCTGAATTTACCCAAACAATTTTACCAAAGATAACAGTAGATAATTCAGGAGATGCAGTTATTGCAGAACCTTCAGAGTTTAATGGCAAATTAGTTGTTGATTTATATTTCAAGGATATACCAGAGACGGCTATTTTAGTGATTGCAAAAAATGGTAATTATAAGGACGTAAAAGAGTTCAAACCCATTACGTCTTTCCCGACTAATGTTGATGTTACAGGAGCCGATATTGAAGCTGTTTTTGGCAAAATTACTGGTGGCGATTATTATGAATTTGGATTAAAAACCACCTATCAAGGTCAGATTTTTAATCCTTTCAATCCTTATGGGATCTCTTATAGCTCAGATTTGCGGAACATGCCGGGATCATCTCCTATTGTGAAATTTACGGCAATCTGTCCGTTTAACATTGATGATTTTGTGGGGACATTCCAAGTTGAGGATGAATTTTGGGAAGAAGAATATACCGTAACTATCTCTAAAGTATCTGATACCCAATTACAAGTAGATGGCATGTTGGCAGGAGATGCAGAGTTCCCGATGTTTATTGATGTTGATCCCGTTATGCAAATTGCCACTATTACAAATCAAGTGTTGATAAGCAGTATTTTTGGGTATACGAATTTAAAATATAGTGGAACCGGAGATGTTAATGCATGCGACATTTCTATGTCATTTGAAATAGAAGCTAGTGTCGATCAGGGAACTTTTGATACAGGTATGATACTGAAATTCACAAAAAAGTGATATAAGGAGTATAATTTTTCTTTGAGATAGATGAGAGGGTATTTCATGTTAACCATGAGGTACCCTCTTTTCATTATTGTTCTTTTTTAGTTCTACTTTAACAGATTCATTCTTGAATCCCAAACCGGTTTGGTACAGTGTTTCTCCAAATCAGCTGTTTTTTGCTGCTTCCTGTAACTTTTTATTGAAGAAGATATATATGCTTAAAATAACTAATAAAATACCTGAAACGGCAAATATTATCTCAATTTTTATCAAATCTCCTAATGGCCCGAAAACAAACATGCCTAAAGGCATCACTGCTGTCGCTACAATTTGAAGTAAACTGAATATCCGTCCCTGCATATCAGGTTCTACTTTTTCCTGGAACAGGGTTGTTTCTATCGAATAGAAAAATGCTCCGGCGATTCCCATAACGACCATCATGGTAATGAAAAAATAAAAATCATGAACTGCTAATAATCCGTTGGTCAAACCTATGATGAAACAGGAAATGGCGATAACATTGATGTTGTTCTTAAAACCACCTAAACGGGCGACAAATGCTCCTCCGAGCGTCATTCCTCCGCTGAATGCTATTTCAAGGGCCGTTAGCCGCCATACATCCTCTCCGTAACTGCGTACCACAGCAACCTGACTCAGAAAGGCGGCAGGTGTTATCAGGAAAAAATAGAATGTATACAAAATCAACATTTCCTTTATGAAAATGTTGCTTTTGGCATAGACTAATCCTGCTTTCAATTCATCATAATATCCTGTTTTCTGTTCTTGCTGTGCTTTTTCGTATGGTTTTATTTTGATAAACAGCAAAATGACAATACCAATAATGGCAGTGGATACGTCAATGAAAAATATAGCGCCTAATGGCATCACAGCTATCAGTATTCCGCTTACGGCTGGTGCAAGTAACATGATGGCAGACTGTAAACTGCCATTGATACCATTTACTCTCATTAGCTTGTTGGAAGGTACAATTTGTGGGATAATGGCGCTTACAGCCGGGGTTTGCATACCCGTGCCTATTGAGCGTATACCCAGAATCACGAATATCAGCCAGAACTCCTGATATCCGGAAAGAAACGCTATAGCCAGCAATAATGTAAAAAATGCAATTCCGGCATCTGAAAAGATAACTAATAATTTGCGGTTATGCCTGTCTGCCCAAACACCTGCAAAAAGAGAAATGATTAACCGTGGCAGGAAAACGCATAATGTTCCTATGGTCATCATAACACCTGATTTTGTAACCAGGGTAATATGCCAGACAAGAGCGAATTCAACCACAGCAGAACCGAACAGCGAAACGGCTTGTCCGGACATAAAAAGAATGATGTCTTTTTTCCAATTTGAATAAATATTTTCGGGTTGCATAATTAAATACGAAAAATACACAGTACATAAATGAAATGCACAATGTTATTGATAATAAAAACAATTAATGAGACTAACCGGTTTTGATAAGAGGAAAATCAAAACATACAAATTTCGGTAACGAATCGAAAATGTTAATCTTAAAACCGGAAACGGGAAGCTACAAACGCTTTCTTCATAATCAAACCCTCCTGATTATTTTATTGGGTTTATATTGAATTTTTAACTAAGTTGCAAAGGTAATATAAATTTTGAAGAAACAATTTGCTCCTCAAAACAAATTTCCGTAAATTTGTAACATGTTTAAACAGGTTGCAACAGCATTTATGATTGTTTGTGTCAGCATTTTAGTTCTGGCGCTTGCTATTGTCCCGCACCACCACCACGATGGTTTGCCTTGTTTTACCATAGAAAACCTGTTTAATCACAATTCTGATTGCGATCATCACAATAATTGTGATAACGACCATTCTTGTTGCGGTCATCATCATCATGAATCAGATGCGGAAGATGACAACGAATGTGTTTTAGACCAATTGGAATTTATTGCAACCATCGACCAGAAACCGGTTAATATTTGTGCCGTTTGCCAGCATTCACATGATTATTATTTGTTGCAGGCGGTTTTAATCGGGTTTACAGAAGACTTTTCTTTGCCGGATGAATTTAAGGAAAACCGGCAGATCCCATATTTAGTTAATTACCATTCTGTTTTTGCAAGCCGAAGCCTTGGTTTGCGTGCTCCTCCTGTTGCATAACTTGCACATTGCTGTTTAACGAGTATATCTCAAAAGCCTGTCATTCCGGCTCAAGGCCGGAATGACAGGCTTTTGAGACAGCCTCATGTTTAAAATAATTCAAGTTATTCACAAAACAATTCAATCATGAAAAAAAATATATTTATAGTTTTTGTGCTTATGATTTCATTTGCAGCTTGTCATAATCATAAGCACGAACATAATCACGACCATGATCATGATCACGGTGATCATGAAACAGAGCATGTTGATGGGGATGAAAATGAAGATGAAGAAAATGAGGAAATAAGCAAGAAATATCCCGGAGCCATTAAATTTTCCAAATTCCAATCTGAAAAAATAGATTTTGAAACTGCGTTTCCGGTTGCCCAATCGTTCGGACAAGTTATTAAAACAACCGCCCAGGTGCTTTCTTCCCAGAATGATGAAATGATTGTGGCTGCACGTACTTCCGGGATTGTAATGTTTGCCGGGAATACAATTGTTGAAGGAAAAACCGTGAATGCAGGACAACAACTTTTTTCGGTTTCAAGTTCCGGAATGGCAGATAATAATTTGGGGACTAAATTTGTTGAAGTCCAGAACAATTATCTCAAAGCAGAATCTGATTACAGACGCGCCCGGGAATTATCAAAAGAAAATGTTATCTCGGAGAAAGATTTCCTACAGGTAAAATCAGAGTATGAGACATCAAAAGCTTCGTATGATAATTTGTCCCGGAATTTCAGTCCGAAAGGACAAAGTGTTTCAAGCCCTTTAGCCGGATTTATCAAGCAATTGTTTGTAGAAAACGGACAGTTTGTAGAAGCCGGACAACCCTTAGTTAGCGTCTCGAAAAATAAGTCTTTATTGTTGAAGGCTGAAGTGAGAACCAGGTATGCAGCTTTGTTGCCTTATGTTGTATCGGCGAATATTGTTAGTCCGGATAAAAGTGTAGTATATTCTTTGGATGATTTATCAGGAAAAATATTATCATTCGGAAGAAGTGTAAGCGACGAAAATTCATTGCTTCCGGTAGTTTTTCAAATTGTTAACAAAGCCGGATTTATTTCCGGTAGTTTTGTAGATGTGTATATAAAAACAAAATCTGAAAAACCGGTTATGACAATTCCTAATACCGCATTAACAGAAGACCAGGGAATATTTTTTGTCTTTGTTGAGCTGGCTCCTGAATTGTATGAAAAAAGGGAAGTGAAAACCGGTGTGACCGATGGCGTTTGCACAGAAGTTCTTTCAGGATTAAAAGACAATGAAAAAATAGTGACTAAGGGTGCGATTTCAGTAAAATTGGCACAAACATCTGGTGCCTTAGACCCGCATGCCGGGCACGTTCATTAGAATACGAATTATGTTAAATGCAATAATAAAATTTTCTCTCAACAACAAGTTATTCATCTTGTTGGGAGCCATTGTGTTGATTGTGGTAGGAACTTACACCGCCGCAAAAATGGATATTGATGTATTTCCCGACCTCACGGCTCCTACAGTGGTTGTCATGACTGACGCCAAAGGAATGGCTACTGAAGAAGTGGAGCGTTTGGTTACTTTCCCTATTGAAACAGCCGTGAATGGGGCGACTAATGTGCGGCGTGTGCGTTCGGCATCTATGCAGGGATATTCGTTTGTCTGGGTGGAATTCGATTGGGGGACAGATATTTTCAGGGCCAGGCAAATCGTAAGTGAGAAAATGGTGACTTTAGCCGGGGAGATGCCTTCAGGAATACAGCCAGTGTTGGCCCCTCAATCAAGTGTGATGGGTGAAATATTGTTTGTAGGTTTACAATCAGACTCCACTTCCATGATGGATTTGCGCACATTGGCCGAATGGACGGTTCGTCCCGTTATCCTTGCTACCGGAGGAGTTTCGCAGGTGACTATTATTGGTGGAGAATACAAACAATATCAGGTATTGGCCAACCCTCAGTTGATGAAATATTATAAAGTCCCGATGAGTGAATTGGCTTCTGTTTGCACTGGAATCAGCGAAAACTCATCGGGAGGAGTAGTCAGGGAATATGGAAATGAATATATGGTTCGCGGGATTGCCCGTACTTCCGATTTGGATGCTTTAGGAAGCTCATTGGTCAAAATGAATAATAAAAAGCCAGTTTATCTGGATGATGTTGCAGAAGTAAAAACCGGAGCTGCTTTAAGGATGGGAGCTGCTTCGCAAAATGCCAAGCCTGCCGTTATTATTTCAATTTCTAAACAACCCAATATTAATACATTAAATGTAACGGAAAATATAGAACGGAATCTGGAAGAACTCCGTAAAACATTACCTCCTGATGTGAAAATGGATACCAAAATTTTCCGTCAGGCCAATTTTATCGAAACTTCTGTCAATAATGTTGCCGGGGCTTTGTTTGAAGGAGCCATTTTCGTAATTATTGTCTTGTTTTTATTTTTAGCCAGTTTCCGCACAACAATTATTTCTGTGGTTGCCATTCCTTTGTCTTTATTGGGAACTATCATTGTGCTGCATTTGTTAGGAATGAACATTAATACAATGAGTTTGGGGGGCATGTGTATTGCCATTGGCTCACTCGTTGATGATGCGATTATTGATGTTGAAAATGTATATAAACGTTTGCGGCAGAATTGGAAAAGGCCGGAAAAAGAACGTTTGTCTTCTTTTTCGATTGTTTTTGATGCTTCGCGCGAAATCCGTGCATCGATATTGAATGCGACTTTAATTATCATTGTAGCTTTTCTTCCGTTGTTTTTCCTTTCAGGAATGGAAGGCCGTATGTTGAAACCATTAGGTATTGCTTATATAATTTCATTGTTTATGTCTTTAATTGTTGCAATGACATTGACTCCATTGGCTTGTAAACTACTTTTGACAAATGATAAATATTTGAGTAAGAAAGAAAAAGACAGTTGGCTTTCTTCAAAATTAAATATAGCTTATGAACATTCGTTAAATTGGGCTTTAGGATATAAAAAAGCAATATTATTATGTTCTGTTGTCCTTTTTATTATTTCTATTATCATATTTGCCAATATGGGACGCAGTTTCCTTCCTGAATTTAATGAAGGGGCATTAACCATATCTGCTGTGTGTAAACCAGGAATTTCGCTGGATGAAAGTGATCGGTTAGGAAACCTGATGGAAAAAGAATTATTAAGTATCCCGGAAGTGAAAACAACAGCGCGCCGTACGGGTAGGGGAGAGTTGGATGAACATTCCCAATCGACCAATGGCGCTGAAATTGATGTAAGTTTCAAGTTGGATAAGCGTTCCCAGGAAGCCTTTATGGCTGATGTAAGGGAAAAATTGTCTTCCATTCCCGGCATTGCTACAACTGTCGGACAACCATTGGGGCATCGTATCGATCATATATTGTCAGGAACCCGTGCCAATATTGCGATTAAGATTTTCGGGCAGGATTTAGGCAAATTGTTTTCATTAGGAAATCAAATCCAAAATGCTATTTCAGATATTCCGGGTTTGGTTGATGTCAGTGTGGAGCAACAAACAGAAGTTCCTCAATTGCAAATCCGTGCTAAGCGCGACAGATTGGCTCGTTATGGAATTACTATTGACGAATTCAATCAGTTTGTGGCTTTGGCTTTTTCGGGAGAAAAGTTAGCTGAAATATACGAAGGACAACGTAGTTTTGATTTGGTTTTAAAACTTAATCCGGATTATACAGGTACCATAGATGGAATTAAATCTGCTTTGATTGATACCGGCAATGGTGGTAAAGTGCCACTGGAAGAAGTCGCAGATGTTATTTCAACTGTTGGACCGAATGCAGTAAGCCGGGAAAATGTACAACGGAAAATAGTTGTTTCTGTCAATGTCTCAGAAAGAGATTTAAGCGGAGCCGTTAGTGATATACAAAAAACAATTAATGCTCAAGTGTCTTTGCCTGAAGGTTATCGTATTGAATATGGCGGACAGTTCGAAAGCGCTCAAAGCGCTTCAAGAACGTTATTGATAACTTCAATATTAGCCATTTGTATAATCTTCTTACTGTTGTATCAGGAATTTAAAAATACAAAATTGGCGGGAATTATTCTGCTTAACCTTCCGTTAGCATTGATTGGAGGCGTATTTGCTGTCTTTTTCTCTTCAGGAATTGTAAGTATTCCTTCTATTATTGGTTTTATAACTTTATTCGGGATTGCTACCCGCAATGGAATTTTGCTGGTTTCCAACTATCAACATTTGCGTTTGAAGGGGATCGCATTGCGTGAAACCATCATACAAGGTTCAGTCGACCGGTTGAACGCGATTCTGATGACTGCCCTCACAGCTGGTTTAGCTTTAATTCCCCTTGTTTTTAATGGTGATAAACCGGGAAATGAAATCCAAAGCCCGATGGCAATAGTGATTCTTGGAGGCTTGTTTACTTCAACATTACTCAATATCTATATTGTTCCAATGGTTTATGAGATGATGAATAAGAAGAATTGAGAGTAAAACTTATTGGGGTATAAAATAACGAGGCGGTCTCAAAAGTTTAATCTGTGTGCTAATTAAACTTTTGAGACCGCCTTGTTTCAATTATATTTTAGCTTCAATTATTTTTTAGCGTCTTTTGCTTCCAATTTGGCAGCACGTTTGCCACTGTCGGGATGAGAAGAGAAAAGTTGTCCTACAGGAGTATTTGATTCGCTAAGAGCCTGAAGTTTACGAAGAGAAGAAGCCATGGCGGCGCTATTGGAATTAATGGCTTTCAAAAAGTTATAGCCATATTCATCAGCAGCATATTCTTGTTTTTGTGAATATTGAGAACCTAAAAGAGCTTCGCCCAATGCACCAAATTGAGAGTTGGTGAATTTAGAACCTGCAGAACCTGTAGAAGCGATTAATCCTTTTCCTGCAGCAGTAAGATAAGCTTGTTTCATGGCTGCTTTTGAATCTCCATTTTTAATGTGACCAATTTCATGGCCGATAACACCTAACAATTCTTCATCAGTCATAATGTCCATCAAACCAGCCATTACACGGACACTTCCATTGGCGCAAGCGAATGCATTTATATCTGTAACATAATAAACTTTAAAGTCTAACACTAATCCATCATAATTGGAATAATTTTTTACTAATTTATCAAGGCGTACAGCATACGCTTTCATTCCTTTATCTTTAGATGTAAGCTCACAAAGAGGATTATTTGCATCACTCCAATCAACATATTCCTTACACATTTGAGCAACATCAGCATCACTGAGAGTAACGGCATTTACTGCATTACCAGCGGCTTCTGTGAGTTTTTTTGAGTCGAGCTTGATTTTTCCAAATTGTGCGTTAACTCCTGAGAATGCAATTGTAGAGATAAAACATGCAACAATAATCTTTTTCATAAAATAGATAATTTAATTGGTGAAATTTATTAAAATATATGTGTGAAATGAAAAGATATATTAACAAAATTTGTGCCAGAAAATTAATTGATGCATATCACCTCAAATTTTTGCTATATGAAGTAAATGTATTCAATTTGGGGATAATTTCCACAGTTTACTTTGCCATTTGATTCACAGCTTCTGCCAATCTGATAAATTCCCTGCGATATCCGTATTCGTCGTTGTCGATACCTTCTTTAGCCAAATTTATTGCTTTTGTATAAGTGGCATCCCCTTTGAATTCGGAATCCCTTAACAATTGTCCGAACATGGCTAAAGACATCGCAAATTTGAAATCTTTTGATGCCGGTTTAGTTTCATCTATGATTGAAGAAACAGGAACTTCTAATTTTTTGCTTTCACTACTTCCCGGTTTTTTGTAGCGCAATTTGACAGTCAGCATTTCTGAAGAATAATCTTTAGTACTTTTTTTATCTTTCTGATATTTCAAATCGTCTACTTTGCCTTGGTATGGATTTTCTATTCCCGCAGGAATAATTTCGTAAAGAGCTGTAACAGTATGTCCGGAACCAAGTTCGCCTGCATCTTTTTTATCATCATTAAAATCTTCATCGTTCAGTAAACGGGTTTCATAACCTATCAATCTGTAGTAATTCACATAGATAGGATTAAATTCTATCTGTAATTTAACATCATTGGCAACTGTATACACCGTACTTCCAAACTCGCTGACCAATACTTTGTTGGCTTCCTGGATATTATCAATATATGCATGATTACCATTCCCCTTTTGGGAGAGAATTTGCAGTTTATTATCTTTATAATTCCCCATTCCATAACCTAAAACTGTGAGGTATATGCCTGTTTCCCTTTTTGTTTCTATTAATTTTTCCAGTTCTGATGTAGAAGAAATTCCGACATTGAAATCTCCGTCGGTACATAAGATAATCCGGTTGTTGCCTTTGGAGATGAAATTTTTTTCAGCAACTTTATAGGCTAATTGTATTCCTTCTCCACCTGCGGTTGAACCTCCGGCAGACAAGTTATCTAATGCTTCGAGGATTTTCTGTCGGTTTTTCCCTGAGGTAGAAGGCAGAACTTCACCGGCAGCGCCTGCGTATACAACGATAGCAACCCGGTCTTTATCCCTTAAATTATTTACTAAAAGTTTCAGTGATGATTTGACTAATTCCAAACGAGTGGGACCTTCCATTGAACCGGATACATCAATCAGGAATACAAAATTGGAATATGGCAAATTTTGTGTAGGAATTTCTTTGGCTTTAATACCTATCTTTACAATTTTATGTTGGTTTTTCCACGGGCAAGGAGCTACTTCGGTTGTAATATTTACAGGGTCTTCTCCTGTTGGTCCGGGATAATCATAACTGAAATAATTGATTAACTCTTCGGTACGGATCACATCTTTGTCCGGCATTTGTCCCTGGTTGATAATTCGTCTCATATTTCCATAAGAAGCAACATCCACATCTAATGAGAAAGTTGATAGTGCATGAGTTTGAGCAGATAAAAACCGGTTTTCTTCGAAAGTTGGATATTCTTCACTGTTTTCTTCATCATAATCAAGTACAGGTATAGTCATATTTAGTTCAGTAGCAACAGTTTGTTCACTGTACTGTTTATAATTCTTGTTACCACAGGAGTTTAATAATGCAAATATTCCAATAGCGAAAAAACTCAAAAGAAGATTAATATTTTTCATACTTTAATTTTAAATAATGATGAGTCAAAAATAAGGATAAAATTTGATTTGAAAGGTTTGTATTGAGCCCTATTTGAACTATTTTTTCGACAGGATTTACGGGATTGAAAGGATAACTGTGTAGCAGTTTGATTTTTGTAACCGCGGGTTTTAACCTTACACACGATTTCTGAGATACAGTGTTATCTGGCGTAAGCGCTCGGCGTAGTT
>JAVBLO010000037.1:0-2588 GCA_031553415.1 Bacteroidales bacterium
ATTATGGAATTACGTAATAGCCTATGTTGGTATACATCTCAATGGGGTCATTTTTATTTTGGTTAGAAGGGTCAACCTTATTTTAGAGCAAGGGGGCAAATTCGTTTGGTTTACGGGGGCAATCTGAACTGGATTTTCCAAGGATATTGTGATACGAAATTTAATAAATTCATGCCTTTGTGATTTAATTTTCAGTAAAGATAATTATTAAGGGCGAAATAACGGATAATCATTTAATGCTAATATTTATATGTTTGACTTTAAATTATTCAGGAAAGCTAACAAGCTAACACAACGACAGGCGGCTGATTATTTTGGCTGTGAGCAATCTTTTATATCTCTAATAGAAACCGGAAGGAGTAAAATTCCGAATGAATTTATTAGCAAAATATTAGCAGAGGAAGAATTTGACAAATCAATGATAATTTTGGAGAAAGGAGAAAAGAATATGAGAAGCGTTCCTTTATTACCTATTGAGGCTGTAGCCGGTTTCCCTAATTCTGACAATGATGGTATCACTTATGCCGATTGTGACCAATACATGGTTCCTGAATTCGAACAAAGTGGATTTGAATTTGTGATTAGAGTCAGTGGTTCAAGTATGTATCCAAAATATTCTAATGGGGATATATTGGCTTGCAAGAAAATACATGAAATTTTATTTTTCCAATGGGGGAAAGTTTATGTTATTGATAGCTCTCAAGGAGCATTGGTAAAAAGAGTTTTTGAGGACAAAGAGAATCCTGATAATATATTATTGGTTAGCGATAATAAAGAGAATTACCCTCCCTTTTCTATACCTAAGAGCGATATAAGGAGTTTAAGTATAGTGTTAGGAGTTATAAGAATGGAATAAAAATTACATTTATGAATATGTCTAAAATATTAAAGAACATACAACCTCTTTTAATTGTGCTATTTTTGTTATCATCATATTCCTGTGGAAATTCCGCAAAGAATGAACTTCCTTTAGGAAAAACATGGGAGACTATGACTTATGAAGAAAAGCAATCATGGATTGAAAATTATATGAAAATTGAAAATACTGATAATGATGGATATGCTCTTATTGGATACATCATAGATGCAGTGAAGAATAGCTTCAATTATCCACAAACAGTCAAACTTGACATAGAACCAAACTTTATAAATGCGTATGTTGTTGAAGCCGATAGTGGATGGGTGTTTGCTAAAGGGAAAGGTACTGCAAATAACGCTTTTAATGTTCCTGCCGGATTTCACTATTCTGTGAAATGGAAAATAACTCCAACAGAAAAATCTATTTTGGATGTAAGTATTAGCGAAGACAAATAAAAAACTATAATTTCAGATGTCCGAAAAAACTGACGTTTGAAATTATAGTTGTCGGACAAATGAAATTAGACAAATTAATAGGTGGTTTTTATAAAAATGGCATTCCTCAACCTCAATTCAAATTTGACAAATATCCATTACTGGAAGATGTTAAACCTTTAAATGAAATTGAAAATATCACTGAAAGTTTTTTTGAAAGTATTGTTGCTGACCCTCCCTTTATGTTGGATTACAGAGCAAAGGAAGTTCCAAAACCAAATGTTTTAATGATTGATAGATTTTCTTCTTTTACTAATCCTCAAAAGCTATATGAAGCTTACAAGTACTTAATTGAGCAATCATACAGAGTTTTGAAGAAAAATGGAATATTGGTCTTCAAATGCATGCCAACCACATGGGGAGGCAGACCATTAGATGTTCCATTTTTTGTAAAAAATTACTGTTATAGTATTGGTTTTGAATTTATTGATGAATTTATTTTGGTAGCAAAAAGTAAAATTGTCAATGGCAGACACCATACACAAAAACATTCACTGAAAAACCATTCTTATTCTTTTGTTTTCAAAAAGTAGCAAACTATTATTTCATAATAAAAATAAAATAACCATCCTGTATTTCCATGTCAAAGATATTATCAATTACTATGTCAAGTGTATGTAATACTAAGTCAATATTTTGAGGAAGAATATATGCATGTTGATAGTAGTGCATGAAATTGATTGTAATTTGCTCTTTATGTGGCAATTCAAGATATTCAATTTCTACCAAATTATGAGTAACTGAGAATCTCAATATAAAAAAATCCTCTGCCTTCAATTTTGTAATATAACAGGGTTTTCTTTTGAATTTTTTCTCTACACTTTTTAGCACAATTCTATTTTCCCTATCAATATCTATATCTGGGTTTTTACCCACTTCTTTTTCATAAAGTCTTCTACCAACCGCTTTCAGTATTTCTTTTTTAACTTCATGAGTATCATCCGATTGTCTTTCTTTTGAATGATTTGGAGTTTGCCATTTATTATTCACAATTAAATGTAACATATTACCTCTGATCATATTTCAGCATATTAAAGATTCAAAGTCTACGGAACTTATTTTCAATTATTCAATTAACCCAATAAAATTATCTTAGCAAATCAAAGATTATTAAATAATAACTGTAAGCATCCTGTGAAGTCCGTTTTCTAATTTTGTAGTTGAGTTTTTATATAACAAATTTCCAAAAAATTACGAGACAAGTTAGATACATTTATTTATTTTTATTAACCCGG
>JAVBLO010000094.1:0-53107 GCA_031553415.1 Bacteroidales bacterium
GAAGTCTCTGACTTCGTCGCTGCTGAAAGCAAGCCTCCCGGCTTGCCAAATGCAAAGCAGAGCTTTGCTTCTTAAACGACGAAGTCAGAGACTTCGCCGAGCGCTTACGCCTATAACACTATAATTGCAATATTCTAAAATTAGCTCAAATCGTTCCCTAATTGTAACAAAATCCGATTTACAAATCTGTTAATGATGAAAACAGTCTGGATTGTTCTAACAGAAAAATAGTATCCATCCCGCAAGCAATAAATTTGACACCGTTTTTTATCAATGCATTTATTTTTCCGGCCGTAGGATGCACTTCATGATATCCCATCATAATGCAATGGTTTGCCGCTTTCTGGCGTATAAGTTCCAGGGCATCTATAAACACCGGATTCTCGAAATCACCTGGAATATTCATAGAGCCGGATAAATCGTAAGGACCAACAAGTATCGCATGTATGTCTTTGCAGGAAAAGATTTCATCCAAATCCTGTAGAGCATCTATGTGTTCAATCATGATAATTATCATTGTTTCCTGGTTTGCCTTACGGTAATATTCGTCCGACCATTCCCCATAACCCGTGCAACGGGGTAGAGCAAAAGAACGGCTTCCTTCCGGAGCATATTTGATAGCCGAAATCGCCTGTTTTACTTCCTGATGCGATTTAATCATAGGGACAATTATCCCGCGGGCTCCCATATCCAGGTATTTTTTTATTTCTACTTCATCGTTGTGGCTGATTCTGACAAAAGGTTCTGCGCCATGACATTCTATCGCACGAAACATATTTACTGTTGTTTCTTTGCCTGCCTGCGAATGTTCGCCATCCACGCAAACCCAACTGAATCCGGCCTGTGCCATAATTTCCGCAGCAACTACGGAGTTAGACATCACCCAACCTCCCAAAGCAACTTCTCCTTTGGCCATCTTCTCAAGAACGATATTCTTTTTAATCATGTCAGATGTATTTATATATTGTTAAGAATTAGTTTTTGAACTCCATATCCCACCACTTCTAAAAAAACAAGTGTGTTACAGGCTTTGATATCAAGTTTAAGTTCCACTTTATGGTCTACCACCCGGCAAGTATTGCTGAATAATACTTTCCCGCTTATCTCATATAAGATAATGGTTACGTCTTCATGTGGAGAAGCCGGAATATTGATATTCAGCACATTTGATTTTAATGGATTGGGATAGATTGAAAAAGAGGATTTTTCTACATTGTCTTTTATACCGGTGTTTTTTAGTACTTCCAATTGAAAAGAAGCTGTGCTTTTCCCATTTCGATTGTAAGCAGTAACTGTGTATATTTGGTTTTGGGCTTCTATAACAGGAATTCCTGTGATTTTTCCGGTTGCCGGATCAAAAATCAGTCCGGCAGGCAAAGCCGGTGAAATAGTGTAACCGGTAGAAATTACCTTACGTATCAAATGGTTGCCATAGTCAGCAATATAAACATTACCATCTTTGTCAACCGCTACATCTGCTGGCGTGCGGAATGAAGCAAGTTCTCCTATTTCATCAGCAATGCCAGCAACACCTGATCCTGCCAACGTTGTTACTACTCCCTGAGGTGAAATCCGGCGGATACGGTTGGAATTATAGTCGGCTACAAAAATATCTCCGTCAGGGCCGTCAGATAATCCGAAGGGATTTATGAAACCTGCATTCAAACCCTCTCCGTCGGTGATTCCACTGCAAAAGCAACCTGCTAATGTAGAGACATATTGTTGTTCATTGATTGCACGTATGAGATTGTTATTATAATCTCCTACATAAATTAAATTTCCGGAGCAAGCCACTCCAACAGGATGATTGAATGTAGCATTGATTCCTTGTGCATTGATTCCGTTAATATTCCCGTTCCCGGCGAAAGTACTTACTTCTCCAGACTGGGTAACTTTGCGGATACGGTGATTATACCTGTCTGCAACAAACAAATCTCCGGTATTATTCATACTTATACCAAAAGGAATATTGAATCTGGCACTTGAACCGTTTGCATCAACAAATCCGGCACTTCCGCTTCCTGCCAATGTGGTGACCTGACCAGATGATATTTTCCGTATGCAATGATTACTGATTTCAGTAACATAAATATCTCCATTTGGAGAGACTACTACATTGGCCGGTTGGTTGAATTTAGCTACAGGAACGGTACCATTGGTAAATCCGGCATTGCCGGTTCCTGCTATTGTCGAGGTAGTTCCGTCGGGTAATATCTTTCTTATCCGGTGGTTGGAACGATCTGCTACATAAATGTTCCCGGAAGCATCAACTGCTATTCCCTGAGGAAAATTGAATTTGGCATCCTTCCCGGTTCCATCGGCAAATGATCGTGTACTTCCCGCAATGGTTGTAGTGGTCCCGTAGGCAACCGGAGGAATTGCCCCTCCGGTATTTACAGGAACAACAGGAGTAACCGGATTGCCTACGACAAACTGATAATGCCTATCATACGATATATCCGGAATTTGGCTATAAACAGCTGGATAGCTAAAGGAAAGAAACAGAATAGCCCAAATACGATTTCCTGATAAAATACTTATTTTCATGTCATAGACTTTTTTATATTAAACAAATATTCCATTATATGATTACTCCTGTAAAGTCATGTTTTACAAAGAATTATTTTTTAATAAACTTTGCAGAACCATAGCCATTGATTTCGAGCAGGTAGAATCCCGGATTGATTTCCGGCAATTGAATCTCTGCTTTTATCCCGGTTACAATGTTTTGTGTATGAATAATCCGGCCATCAATGGAGCGGACAACCGCATGATAGTTTCCCTGGACATTATTTTCCAATTCCACATAAATCGTATTCCCTGTGAGTAATGTAGGATAAACGGAAATTTGCATGGTTTTGAGCTGCATGTCATTTGCACCAGTCTCTTTGAATGTGACATTGATAGTTGCATTACCGGAAACATTTGAAAAAACATAACTTGCTGATGCAGCCACAGGCTCGTCATTTACAAGCAATTCATTAATTTCATAACCTTCGTCGGGCGAAATATTGAATGTAGCATTATTACCTGCAATCACATCTTTGGAAGCCGTAATTTTCCCATTTTCGCCGGCACTGGAAGTAATTGTATAAACTATCGTTCCTGCCGGGGGAACTGTTATGCGTAATGGTATAGAACTTCCTCCGTCCAGATTGAATGCCCAAACAGTGAAATCGGTTGCAGGAAATTCATTGATAGGTTTTAAACCTCCGCTCAGGTTACAATAAATTTCACCATTCGACATATTGATACCCCATTCGGAAGCCGGAATAGCGGGGGTTAAATTGAATCCGGTCAGGTTTACCCGGCGAATCGCATGATTTCCACTATCTGCTATCCATAGACAACGTTTTACTTTATCATAAACAATATCTGCAGGTGAACGGAAAAAAGCTGCTGTGCCTAATGCATTATCAACAAAACTACCACCTCCCTGTCCGGCTACTACTTGTACATAATTTGTTGGTGTGATGCGCCTGATTTTATTTCCGGAAAGATCTGAAACATACAATACTCCATATTGGTCAAGAGCAATGCCTATGGGTTGGTTAAAAGTAGCAGCTGTTCCCTGTCCATCAACAACGCCTGCTGTTCCTGATCCTGCAATCGTTGACACTTGCATGGTTGAAGCATCGTATTTTCTGATTTTATGTCCACCAGCTTCAGTTATATAGATATTTCCTTCGTTATCCATTGCCGTACCTGCAGGATTGTTGATTGTGGCTTCTGTAGTGGCATCTCCATCCTCAGAACCCGCAGTTCCTGTGCCAATGAGTGTATAAACAACTCCTGCCGGAGTTATCTTCCTGATCCGGTGATTTCCCCTGTCCGATACATAAAGATTGTCGTCGGCATCAATAATAATAGTGAAAGGGTTCGTAAATTTAGCTTCGGTTCCTGTTCCTTCCGCATATCCGGATTCTCCGGAATCACTACCCGCGAAAACTGATACCATTCCTGCCGGTGTAATTTTCCTGATGCAATTATTGCCTCTGTCGGTAACGAAAATATTTCCCTGGGAATCAAGAACCAAGTCTGTCGGTTCGTTGAAACGGGCAATGGTTCCTATCCCGTTTACCAAAGCTTTGTCCCCGACGTCTTTGGTGTTATCTCCGGCAATAGTGGTTGTTTTTCCTGTTGTAAAGTCAATTTTCCGGATTCGCGAGCCATAGCGTTCGGCGACATAAAGATTACCTTCGCTGTCTAATGCAAGTCCCTGGGGTCCCTGGAATTTAGAAGCAGATATATCGCCATCATCGTGACCCGGAACTGCTGCTGAAGTCGGTGGTTTATACGTAAGGGTAGCGACTTCGCTATATCTGGGAGATGCAGGTACAGTTCCTCCGGTTTCTGCAGCATCATTGACAGGCCTGAACCGGGCTACTTCTGTTCCTACCGGATATACCATTTCAGATTTGGTAAACCGGATGCTGGGAGGAATAGCGGAAGCCGTTTGAAAGATTGATGTTAAAGCACATACACTTGCAATAAGTAAAACATTCTTTTTCATAACTCAAATCATTAAAAATTAATACTCAAATTATTATTATACATGTGTGATTTCCCCGAATGATAATTTCCAATGGCTTCGGAGGTTGTCAGATAACGATTATAAATCCTTAATTCTACAATATTTCCATTGAAGGAAGGTTTTAATTTCAGCATTTCTGAGGTGTTGAGCTGATTGAAATTTTTATCGAACCAGCACCATCCCTGTTTCCGGTTATTTCCTCCGTCATTGAATTTACCGTTTACAATAACCGTAATTATATTGGGAGCACCGTCTACTACAAATACAATATGTTGAGGCCCTTGATTTGCTTTGATTGTATTTGTATCAGCAGACCATTTTTGAGAAAGAGAACCTTGCTGCATGTTGAAACAAACAGATGAAGTGGAATCTACAGATATCCAGAATCCTTTTCCTGAATTGTCCCTATTATCCAGTATAATTTCTCCGGATTGTAATTGAGCACTTTCAATCCACATATCTATGGTAAAAGCACCGTTTTTTAATCCCGGAAGATTATCCAGTTTTATCTCTTTAGAAGAACTTGTCGCTGAAGTTTGAAGAATAATTCCATTTTTAGCTATTGTGTTAAGAGATGATTGTTTCCATGCATTCTTGAATAAAGAGTCAGATAACTTGTGCACTCTGCAGATTGTTTTCTGGGTTTCTGTAAACCAGTAAGAATTATTGATATTGATCATATCCGGATAGCTCATTTTCATAGTGGTATCATTAGAATAGAGCAAAATTTCCGGATCCGACCATTGAATGATACCTTTTTCTTCCACACCGGCAGATACCCATGCCGGATTACGGTAATTCCAATAATGCACTTTAGCTGTATTATGCATCCAGAGCAAATACTGACCATTTGCTACATGAAACAATTGCGGACAGGCACGTGAATTTTTTATACGGTGGCCGTCAGCATAAGTAGCATATTGAGGAAGTGTCCATGTTTTGCCACCATCACGGCTGTAACTGCATCCTATATATCCGTTTTTGGTGCGGAAATTCATATACAGATCTCCATTGCTTAATGGTACCATGGTATGTTCTTCCTGTACAGGTCCGAAAGCTGGATTTTTTATTCCATCAAGACCTTCCGGAAGCATTTCGAATATAATTTTGGAAGGATCTTTTTCCGTATTAATATTTGATGATTTAAATAACCATCCTTCTCCGTAATCCATATTCTTTTTAGCAAATTTGGTAAATGAGAAATACATACTTCCTTTCAGGCTAAATGGTTTGGATACTCCCCAAAAATATTGTTTGCCATCAGTCAGGTCATTCTTGTCATCAACATTTGTCCATCTTACAGGTATTTCATAGCGTTGCTTCGACCATGTTTTCCCGTTGTCGTCGGTATATTTGAAACAATACTTGCGGTTCCGTGTATAAAAAGCATATATTCTTCCGGAAGGCGTGATATAGGGAATAGCCCAGGCAGTACTGACAAAGGAGGGATCTATGGGTTGCATTTCGGACCATGTTTTTCCCTGGGTCTTACTGTAAGAAGATACAACATACTTGAAACCCAACTCTGTGCTTGTGCCGGTTGTGAGTACTGACACCCATGTCCCATCAGGGGCGACAACTACATATCCCTGATCGGCATATTGGTCATCGGGAATAATACCGAAATAATTTTCAATATTGCGGATATCTTTTTCCTGTTTTTTCTTCTGAGAATCCGCACTATACATGCTTCCCGGGCAGCCTGATAACATGAATGCCAACGAAAAAATAATAATATTTCTGGCTTTTAATTTCATTTTTCTTCCTCATTTCCTTCAGGATGGTCGTCTTTAAGAGGCCGTCTTTTGAAAATATCTACAAGTACTGAACCAGTCAGATTTTGTAAAGGGCCGAAAATAGCAGATGCGAGTCCTACTGTTGCTATCTTGCCCATTTGAAGGGCAAGTCCGGTTGCCACGCCTCCGTTCTGCATGCCAACTTCAAAAGCCACTGTGCGACGGTCTCTGGCTGGAAGCTTCATAAGCGAAGCTGCCGAATATCCGACTGTGTAGCCAATAACATTGTGTAAGAAACAGCTGACAATAAGTAACATTCCCACCTGCATCAGACTATCGCGTCCGGATGCCGTAATGATAACCGTATTGATAACAATACCCAGCATGGCAACAAATGCAAGTGCGCTGCTGATCATCTTTATCGTGATCTGCCGTATGTTTTTCAGGATAAAAGCAGCTAACACCGGAGTAATGTAAAACCATAAAAATCCATGCATCGTGGCGATGAGTGTGTCAGAAATGGCTGCATGTGTCGAAAAATGGAGTACAATATTTGTAACCAGTATGATCGTGGCAAAAGCACTCATTTGTAATACTTTGGATTTCAGTGTGTTTTTATGGTAATAAAGGTTGAAAATGAAACCCGCAATGATAGGGACAATGATCATATTGGTAATTTCTACCATCATTTTAACTACATTGATTTCGATATATTGGCCACCAAGCCATTGCATCAGAAGTGGTGTAAGGAAAGGAGCCAACATGGTGCCTACCGCCCCAATGGTTACCGCCAGCGCCAGGTTGGCTTTCGCCAGATAAGACATGACGTTGGATGCCATTGCACTCGGCACACAGCCAATCAACACAACTCCTCCGGCTATTTCCGGACTGAAATTGAACATTTTAGACAACATCAATCCTACCAAAGGCATTACGGTAAAATGGCACAATACTCCGGTAACTACACCTTTAGGCATCGTAATCACACCCTTGAAATCGTTGAAGGTCATTTGTGCTCCCATACCAAGCATGGTTACTTGCACAAAAGGTACAATCAAACGCTTCAGTTCAAAATTTCCTATTGAAACAAATGTATTGGGATAAAACATGCCGAGGCAAATTCCCATTACAATGAAAACTGTGTAGGTAAATCCTTTGAGTTGCTGATATCCCCTGAAAGCCAGGGCAGTTATCACAAGTGCGGAAAAAATAAGGAATTGTGTAGCAGAAAATTGACTCATTATAAGGCATATACCGGCAGATACGTATATTATCGCCGCAATGCAGAACAATATTTTAGAAACTGTTTTCGACATAAATAAATTATTTTGAATAATTATTTGTATTGAATGAATAACTTCGAATAGTCGATATTCCACCGGTCTAAATGCAGTATATTGGCAGATAGACGGTTGTAAAAATCATCGTAATTTTTGCGGGCTACAGGAGTCCAGGCTCCTTCCGACATGGCACACAGACGAGGATAGGTAAGGTGTTCTGCATTTTCAACAGTTTTGCAATATTCTGCCCAGAGTGATGCCTGCAAACCAATAATGTATTGTTGCTCTTCATTGGTCAATGATTTCGGGAATGGAGTATAATCATATACTTTCCGTAAAGGCACTACATGCGTGTTGGCCAAAGGTTCCACCTGGTTTGTAAGTGGAGTATTGTAGAAATTGACATACATGAAAGCTCTGGGAGTCATAATTACATTATGCTTGCTTTTGGCAGCTTCAATTCCTCCTATTTCATCTCTCCACGACATAATGGTGGCATTAGGCGCTATTCCTCCTTCCAGGGTTTCATCCCATCCTATGATTTGCCGGCCTTTGTTGTTCAGGTATTTTTCCATTCTTTGAATGAAATAGCTTTGCAATCCTTTTTCATCCTTCAGGTTTAATTTTTTGATAAGATCCTGGCAGAAGGCAGATTCTTTCCAACGGCGTTTCTGTACTTCATCTCCGCCGATGTGGATATATTTTCCGGGAAAAACGGTCATTAATTCATCAAAAACACTTTCCAGGAATGTAAAGGTTTCTTCGGTTGGGCAGAGAATGTTATCGTCATATCCCCACACTCCCGAAACGGTGTAAGTGGTGTCTTTGACGCAACCATATTGCGGATATGCAGCCAATAAAGCATGTGAATGTCCGGGAATATCTATTTCAGGAATAATTTCTATATACCTGTCCTGTGCATATTTGACTAATTTTTTCAAATCTTCCTGTGTATAATAACCGCCATGAGGTGTGCCGTCGAAAGTCAGGGGAGTATCCGTACGGTGGCCATTTTGTGTTTCACTTCTCCATCCTCCCACTTCATGTAGGCGTGGATGTTTTTTGCTTTCAAAACGCCAACCCTGATCATCTGTGAGGTGGATATGGAAAATATTTAACTTGTAATAAGCAAGCATGTCCACTGTTTTCATCAGATGTTCGAAGGGGAAGAAATGACGGGCAACATCTATCAGGTAACCCCGGTAAGGCAATGCCGGATAATCTGTAATTTCAACAGCAGGAATTTTAATCGCTTGCATAGAAATAGAAGGAAACAACTGGCGAATGGTTTGTATTGCGTAAAATGCCCCCTGCCAGGAACTGAAACGGATTTCTATTTTTTTATCTGAAACGGAAAGTTTGTAACCTTCTTTTTGTTTTATGGAAGCATCTTCAATAAACAAAATACAGTTTTCTTTGGCGATATTTTTTTTCTCCTGTAAATTATAGCCCGTTAGTTCCTTTATTGCTTGCTGCAATGAGTTAATCGCTTTTTTACTTTCGGAAGAAGGATTTGCAACGCAAATTGAAGTTTTTTTATTGATTATAAATTCCCCTTCTTTTTCTTCCAATGTGACTGGTTTAGGAATAACCGGATAACGAACAGCAGGAAAAACATTACCAAAGTATCTGTAATTACTGATGCATTCAGAAGTTGTCAGGTAACGATCGTAAATAGAAAGTTGCTTTATAACTGCATCAGAAGAAGTCAATATATTACATTTGTTTACTCCTTTGATTTCATTTATCGTATTTGGAAACTTACTCCAACCATATTGCCGTTGATATCCTCCATCGCATAACCTTCCGTCTACTATGACAGATATGATTCTTGCAGCTTTATCCAAGACAAAAGATACATAATGGTTTTTATTTGCCTGTAATATATTATTGTCGCAAGTCCAGATATAAGGAGCGTTTTCTCCATCTGAAACTTCAATTTTCAAAGTGGTTTCTGTTGCTGTAGTAATTTGGATACCTTTATTGGTATTTGCTTTTGTATCCAGAATGATTTGACCAGGTTTTAGGTTTTTACAATTCAAAAGCATCTCTATCGTAATTCCGTTTCCTTTCAGGAAAGAACTTCCGGGAATATCGAAACTTGTTTTTTTGGTAATATTGTTTTTGGAAAATATCAATCCTTTTTTTATCAATGAATTGGCAGTCTGTTGTTTCCAAAGTCCTTCAAGAAGCAACGGATCAATTACATGTGTTCGTGCAATATGCTTTTGCGTTTCGGTTATCCAGTATTTTCCGTTTTCCTCAATCAAATCGGGATAACTCATGCCATTCACATTGGTTTCATGTGTATACAACAGGATTTCTGGTTGTGACCATTCAATCGTTCCATTCTTTTCTACGCCTCCTGATACCCAGACCGGAGTCCTGTTTTTAAAATCGATTCCTCCATGATTATGGTACCACAATAAATAATTACCATTACTGCACTTGAACAAACGGGGGCAAGCCCGTGGATTTTTGATAATATTGGGTGGTGCACATGTATAACGTAGTGTATCGGGCATTGTCCATGAAATTCCTTTGTTCCGGCTGACTGTGTATCCGAGAAATCCTAAAGCGGTGCGGAAAATACAGTAAAAAGTTCCATCATTTAAAATCACTGTATTATGTTCTTCCTGTACAGAACCGAATTTCGGATTACGGATGCCATATTCTCCACCAGGAAGCATTTCCCAATTAATTTTCTGAGGGTTTCTTTCAGAGTCTAAATTATTGCTTGCCAACATCCAGCCTTCTCCCATCTCTTGTGGAAATTTTCCCAGTTTACTGAATGCAAAATATACACTACCCTGACAAAAATGAGGTTTATCTATTCCCCAGAACATTTGCACAAAACCGTCAAAATCATTGAATATATCTGCTGCGGTCTTACGGATTGGAATACGATAACGTTCTTTACTCCATGTTTTTCCGGAATCATCTGAATATTTATAACAATACCAACCCAATAGGCCTGCCTGTTTAATAGGTTTCCCACGCACAATGGATATATTATCTCCATTGTAATTATAGAATACATAAATCCGTCCGTAGCTTGTTTGATAAGGAATTGCCCAGGATGAAATAGGTCCTTCGTTCGGTTCAATTTTCACGGGCTCATTCCATGTTTTACCTTTATCGAAACTTTTAATGGCGACTATATGTTGTCCGGGTCTGCTTTCGCTTTCTGCTCCGGTAGTAAAAACACACAACCATGAACCGTCATTGAGTTTCAATACATACGGCTGGTCGATATATGAATTTTTATAAATCAAATCTCCGGTTTCCACATTACGCAAATCAGCTGGTATCTGCGACATGGCTGAAACTGCGAAAGCGGCAATTATCATTACTGTTGATATGCTTTTGTTAACCATCTTGTTTTGTTTTATTTAGTAATTTGTGGCAATTTATAGCAATTTGCTTTGCGCAATTTAATTGCAATTTAATTGCAATGAATTGCTATAACATTCTTTTCACGGTAATAA
The DNA here is from genome assembly GCA_031553415.1 of Bacteroidales bacterium. Classification (GTDB taxonomy): domain Bacteria; phylum Bacteroidota; class Bacteroidia; order Bacteroidales; family Azobacteroidaceae; genus JAIRVZ01. The sequence continues at coordinate 11,039 of JAVBLO010000094.1, forward strand.
TTGGTCCAAATATTCCAGGACTTCTTTCCTGTTGGCATAATATGCTTCGTTATCAGTTACATAACCTTTGGGAATTTCATCTGCCCTTGTCAAATAATCGCTGAATGGGCGGTTCTGTCCAATTTCAATTTCCGGTTTGATTAATTTTGCCAATTGTATTTCTACTTGTGCCAGATTACTTTCCTGCAGCATTTTCAATAAGGAAACATCTATCATTCCTTCCCTGAAACTCATCAGTCGCATGGATTGAATTAAACCCTGAGGTGTGCGGTAATAAAGCCAGGCATCTCCCGGAGCGTGTTTTTGCGTTCCGTCGGGAAGCGGACCAAGTGAAGTCGCATATTCATCCGGAACTCCACGATATGTGTTTACTGCCCAGAATAGATAACCGGAGCATTTGTACTTGAGTGTCAATAACGGCCAAAGCCTGTTTTCAGTGAGCGGACGGTCGATGTGCCTGTTGGGATAAGGAGGAAAAGGGCTCGATGTGTTGTATAACCAAACCGGTTTGCCTTCTCCAATACGTGTGGCAACTGTACCTGTTTTATTTATAACGATACCGGGCAGGTTGTACACCTGGAATCCTGAATAATCAGAAAATTTCTGGGGACTTGAATTGGTTGCATCCATTGACAAAATATCCGTTGTATTCTTTTTTAGTAAGTTATAATAATGGATATATTCGTCGAGTGCTGCCGGAGACGGTTCATCGTACAAGTGCATCACAAAACGATCGTGTATGCCGATGTCATACAAATGTTTGTCTAAGTTTTTTAGGAATTGTTCCGTAAAACATCCGATGTTACTTCCTACCTGGTCAACAGTTTTCAAAGTTCCTCCACTTGCTGTATCTTTTACTTTCAGATTAAGCCTGGCATATCGCAAATGATATCCTGCAAACCATTTGAAACCAATTGACTGAAACATTTCCACCCATTTGTCGAAATTGGTAAAATCGAAACTGAACACTCCGTTTGCATAAGAACAAGGAATCAATGGATTTGCTGTATTTACCAATGGAGTCAGCATCATGTTATTTCCATCTTCATAGAGTTTACGTCCGGCACGTTCGAGCAAATCCCAATGTTCTTCACTCCACCAAGAGACAGAAGCTCCATTACTTTTCAGATCAACTGGTTGGGCAGATAACCAATGTACACAATCAATAAATTTATCACGGTTTACGATTGCTTTATGGACTTTGAATGAAACAGGAAATGTCAGTTGGTCTCCTGATGTTTTTTCTGCCACGATATTTCCGGTATATGATCCGGCAGGACAATCAGCAGGAATGTATATTTGCAGAAGCGCTCCAGAAGTTTTGTTAGCTGTAACCTGGATGCTTCCATCAGAGGAAGTCTCTGATACTGCTTCCAGTAAATCGAAAGGAGCATTCCTGATAAAATAAGGTATCCATGATGCCGGGTAACTTCCTCCCGGCACATTGATCATTGAGCCTTGAGTATTGCCTTCACAGGTAATGGAAACTAATTGGCGGACTGAAAATTTGAAAGTCTGATTTTGTCCGCTGGTTACATCCTTTACATTTTCCAACCGGACATTCAATGTCCCCGCTTGCGAGGAATGGACTGCTAACTGATAACCGGCTTCATAGTTGCGTGGCATACTCAATGTTTCGCTATACGAATTTTCTTCCGGAAATTTGTCGGGAAATATCCGGTAATGGAAGTCCATCAGCTTTGCTTCAAATGTGGCAGCATTTGAAGCAAAACTAATGAAACAATATAAAACCAAAACAATCTTCTGCTTTTTCATGACTTAGTTTGTTCACTTATTTACAACAATCAATTTTTGTGACAGCCGCTTCCAGTACGATGAACATTCTGTACATTCCCAGATCGGAAGGGTGAGAACCGTCAACGGTTGCTTCCGTATCCTGTCCGAACAATTGATCTCCTTCTATATAATGAAGATTGGCACTTTCTTTTGAAAGGATATTGAATGCGGCTTTCAATGCCGGCCGGCGATTGTTTACGGTCGGAGTGTCGGTCAATTCGGCAAAAGCATAGGTACGGTCTTCAATCAGGACAATCGGTGTATTGGGCCGTATGGAACGTAATTTACGAACCAAAGCCAAGGTGCGGTCTGTAATTTCCTGAGGGGAAAACGGGAGCATATTACCGAGGCAATCGATGAAATAAATGGAAGCATCAATTTCTCCCATGATTGTGCCGAAATATTCTTCTGTCAGGCCATTTCCTGAAAATCCCAGGTTAATAACCGGAGTATCGAATTTCCTTCCAAGCATGGACATGTAAGGCATTCCTGTACGGGATGCACTGCAACCCTGCGTCATGGAAGTCCCATAAATGACAAAGGGCTTTTTAGGGTTTGGAGGTGCGGCAGTTACGGTAGCCCCGGGAGTAACTCCTATTTTCAGGGAAGATATTCCACTGTACAATGGCAGATACACCATACATTCATACGTTTTGGCAGGAGAGAATCCTCCTTTGATTGAAGTTTCCTGTTCCAGTCCATCTTTGGTAGGTTTTCCAACTCCGGCAAACACCCATTTACCGTCTTGTTTGATATACAAATCGAGTCCATTGATGGCTTGGGGGGTCATATGAGCCATATAGCCATTTCCACGAAGCATCCAATTAGCGCTAATTGAGTTGGTGCCTTTAACAATGAAACGGACAGCAATTCCTGAACTATGCCGGCTCAAACGCCATACATTGGAAGTTACTATATTGTTGTATTTGTCAGGCAAACGGGTATAGTCAGTTATTCCTGTGTTCCAGCCCATTCCTTCGATAGTAAGTGTCTTGGCATCCACCCATAACAGGGAAGGTTCTTCAACTGCAGCCCGGGCCAGTTCTTTATCCATTTTTTCCAAATTGCCCGCATCCTGTTTTTCAACCAATTTTCCTTTGAAAGTAAAATCCCTCAGTTGGCCTTTGAATGGTAGAGTTTTTCCTCCGGTTGCCAGAGGCTGAGCTCCAATGTAAAATACTCTTCCTTTGTTTTCGCCGAGGCTTGTATCCCATGAAGTAGAATATTTGTACTTTTTATCTATCAGCATTGTGATATTTCTTTCGTCAGGATTCCATGTGATAGAAAAAAAATGTTCATTTCCATCATCAAATGAGCGTTGTGCACTCATTAATGTTTTACTTTTCTCGTTGTTATCATTTACCAGAAAACGGAGCACTCCATTTTTATTCATTATAAAGTCCCAACCTGTATATGCTGAAAGCGCGGAACGGTTTCCTGCAATAAGCATGATAGCATCGGCTTTGCCATTGGTTTTGAAATATCCTTCCAATACAAAACCATTTTCCTGAAGGTCTAAAGAGGGCCAATATCTTTCGGCATACCCCGAAATGCAACCATTAGCTGTTGATACACTTTTAGTCAGGTTGAAGTTTCCTTTCTGGTCTTCAATTTTTTCCCGGTTTGTATCTAACTTCCAACTTCCGATAACTTCGCTTTGGGAATACAAGCTTCCAGTGATGATGAATACCCCTAACAGGCAGATTAATTTGATTTTTTTCATTGTGTTTTTCTTATATTTAATGTTTTACCAACCTTCATTTTGAGTAAGCTTCGGATTCATTCCTATTTCCAGATCGGGAATCGGCCACAGAGTATCCCTTGGAGTAGCATTAGAAAAATAAGCTTTCCGGGCATTTCCTCCCCAGCCCGGAGCGGCCAACATTTCGTTATAGGTGAATTGCATCCTTTCATAAAATATACCCCAGCGGACCACATCGCCTTTACGAAGAGCTTCATAGCATAGCTCTTTGGAACGTTCTTCCCGTATTTTCTGTCTGAGTTCTTGCTGGAAAAGATTAGGTTCCAAATCCACTGGACTGGTGGTGTGAATATCTGCATTTATTCCCCTGCGTCTTACCATATTTACGCACATATAAGTAGAATCTATGTTTCCTCCGATTTCGTTATTTGCTTCTGCAAACATCAATAATACATCTGAATACCGGAGTATCGGGAAATTCTGGGGGCTAAATACTTTGGTACGTGTGGATTCGTCTTCGTCGCGCCTGTCCCATTTCCTGGCTGCACGTCCGTATGGAGTAATAGCACTCCGGTCGACAATCGCTCCTGTAGTTGTATTGAACATGTAATTGGCGATGTTCCTGTCACGCCGTATATCTCCTTCCGGATAAAGGTCATATAGCCACTTGGTACAATATATCCAACCATATGAAACACCATAAATGTAGGTAACATCTTTTTGGTAGAGAGGTCCTCCCACATTCAATCCTACTTTTCCTCCATTTGTGTAAGGAGGGGTATTATCGCCATAGAATTCCACTTCGAAAATACTTTCTTTGATATCATAGAAATCTTTTGCATAATTTCTGAATACTTGTTCATAATCCGGATTCAGGTCATGAATTCCTGAATTTATAACTTTTTGTGACCAATATTTGGCATCGGCCCACTTGGATTGATCTTGTAGAGGATGTCCGGCCATGTATAAGGCTACACGAGCCAAAATACCATGAACCGCTGATTTACTTACCCGGCCACCAAAACCAACCTGGTCTATTGGTTTTACCAAAGCTTCTGCTTCGATTAGATCTTTCCATATTTGGTTGTACACATCTTTGATGGGAGATCTTGGTTCATATCCGTCGTTTACCGATTCGCTGGACTTCAACTTCAATGGCACAGGCCCAAATTGTTGAACTAACAGGAAATAAAAATAACTTCTCAGAAATAGCGCTTCTCCTTTCATAGTTGCCTGTTTATCTTCTGCAATATCCGGTTTATTAATGTTTGCCAGGAAAAAGTTAGCCCTGTCAATTCCTTTGTATAATACTTTCCAAAATCCATAGACATCTTTATCGCTTGTTGAAACATCATAATATCTCACATTTCCAATGGAAGGAGAAGCATTGTAGTTGAACCCTTCATCGGCTTGTAATGCCAATTCTGAATGCATATTACTTCCATATAACTCTCCTGCAGCTAATGTTCTATAGATACTGTTCAATGCCGATTGTGCTTGTTGTTCATTTTGAAAGAATATATCCGGATTAAGAAAATCAGTGGGTGTGACAGTCAGGAAATCTTCGCATGAAACCAGCAGTGACACAACCGGAATACTTATTATTAGAAATATTTTTTTCATAAAGCGTTACTGTTACAATGTTAATTTCAAATTGAATACGGCAGAAAATGCCCGCGGATAAGAAGAGTAATCAAACGCCGGGGTCAGGATTGTATTCCGGGTAGAGACTTCCGGGTCCATACCGGAATATTTTGTCCATGTATAAATATTCTGGGCTGCAACTCCCACTGACATGGTTCTGAAATGAATCTTTTTCATCCACTTATCAGGAAGTTTATAATCTAAAGAAATGGTTTTTAACCGGAGATATGATCCGTCTTCTATTGTATAGTCGGAATAGACACCATTCGGACCAGCTCCGGATACAGAGCCTCCCAATCCTGCTCTGAACATTGTATTGTTTTGATTTTCATATGTCCAACGGTTTTCATAAGAAGCGTATTGATTTTGAAGAGGCTTAACATTGTATCCTCCCTCAAACATGATACGGTTAGCATTAAACACTTTATTCCCGTATGACCATTGCAGAAAAACATTCAATGTCCAGTTCCGGTATTTGAATTCGTTGTTAAAACCGCCTGTATGTTTGGGATAAGGACTTCCTAAAGATACCCTGTCTTCTGAAGTGATAGTAAGGTCTCCATTTTGATCCACATATTTAATATCTCCTGGGTTTGTATTCACACGAGGCCGTCCGTTTGTGGTAATGTCGTCTTTCAGAACGTATACACGTTGACTGTGCGGAATACTTTCATCGCTATTGTTCTGCCAGGTAAAATCAGCTATCTGGTAAATCCCATCCCATTTCACTCCCCAAAATTCGGTAACAGGACCTCCGATTCTGGTGCGATATAATGGAGTTCCGGTAAATTGGGAGTCCCATGTGACCGTGCTATACATCACCGGTTCTTCTCCATTCAGTTCCAATACTTTATTCCTGTAAAAGCTGATGTTGAAATCGGTAGTCCATGAAAATTTATTTGTTTTCAAGTTGACTGTTGAAAGAGTGATTTCCAGACCTTCATTTCTCAAAGAACCTATATTTTTCATTGCTTTTTCAAATCCGGATACTGTGGTTAAATTTGCATTCAACAGCAAATCTTTCGTTTCTTTCCGGTATACATCCATTACTAAACTAAGCCTGTTTTTGAAAAGAGAGATGTCTGCTCCGATATTGGTTTGATTTGTTGTTTCCCATTTCAAATCCACATTTCCCAGACTTACTCTCTCAGCTCCTCTTTCCGGTGTTTGATTATTGAACGAATAGTATCCGCTGTAAGGAGTTCCTAATTGTGCGTATCTGTCAAAATCTCCGATTCGGTTGTTTCCTGTTACCCCATAACTTGCCCTGAATTTAAGGTCATTAATCCAATCTATGTCTCTCATGAATGGCTCCCCACTCAGGCGCCAGGCGAAAGCGCCGGAAGGAAAGTAACCCCACCTGTTTTTAGGCGCGAATTTGGAAGAGCCGTCGCCGCGCATGGTTACAGTAAACAAGTAGCGTGAATACAAATTATATTGTATCCGGCCGAAAAATGACACTCCTGTTGAACCGCCAATCCTTGTTTCTCCCGGCATCGGAACACCAAGGTCCATCCCACTCAATCCGAGTTCTTCATAAGGTATTTCCTGGTACCTTGTGTTTTGTATTTTTGTATTGATTTTCTGTACGCCAGCCCCGATATAAGCATCTAATTTATGGTTTTCCGAGAATGCATGGCTATAGGTTAATACATTCTCATTCGATAACAGACGATATTCGTAAAAATTGATTCCAGCCTGGATTCCGGCATAGGTTATTCCCGGACGTTGAATACCTATCCTGGTTTTGCTGTTGTAGAAATAGTTATTTTCACGCATCCGTTGATCCATTCCTCCTCTTATAACCAAAGACAATTGTCTGGATAGTTTTATATCGAAACTGATAGAAGGTATGAACAGGTTGTTAATGAAATTTTTATCTTCATTTTGAGCCATGATTACAGGATTCAAACGATAGTCACTGGCAATATTGATATTCGGATCTTCATCAATAAATGCATGCTCTAATTTCCAGTTGGCTTCCGGATCCAATCCTGCAAATGGCCTGTAACCATAAACACTAAAAAAGAATGAACTATTGGCATATCCACTGAGAGAAGCGTCGGTGGGAACAATTCCGAATGTTTTGTCGTATGAATAGATGGCACTTAATTTCATGGAAACTTTACTGCTTAGATCCTGATCCAATACCATGCGTCCCTGGATTTTATCATAACCGGTATTGATCAAAGTCCCGTCTTGTCCATAGTACGACATGGATGCGAAGTATTTGGTTGAAGCATTTCCTCCGCTTAAGGAAAGGTTGTGTATTTGCGTAAAACCCGTTCTCACCACTTTAGCCTGCCAATCAATGAAAGGTGCATCCCTGTATATTTCAGGATCCATTGGAGCATCAACAGGTATATCAGCATAGTAGCTGGAACGTGCCTGGTCGGGAAAACGTTCAATTTGTAGCTTGACGAATTCATAAGAATTCATCAATTTCATCTGTTTAGTGGCACTGCTGACTCCAAAACTTCCATTGTAAGAAATAACAGGTTTACCTATTTTTCCCATTTTGGTATTTACGACGATAACACCATTAGCGCCACGGGAACCATAAATAGCAGTAGAAGAAGCATCTTTCAAAACATTGATTGATTCTATGTCCTGGGGACTTAATGAAGTTGGATCGAAATCTTCCAAAATAAAGCCGTCTACGACATAAATCGGAGAAACACTTTGCGTCAGAGAACCCATTCCCCTGATTACAATATTAGAGCCTGCACCTGGTTGGCCATCATTTGTAGAAACCGCTACTCCGGCAACTCGGCCTGCCAATGCATCATCAAAAGAAGCAACCGGAGCTTTTGCCATACTTTCTATATTTACAGAACCCACAGCTCCGGTTAAATCTCCCCTGCGAACAGAACCGTAGCCTACAACTACCAGTTCATCAATCATGTTCGAACTATCTTCAAGAGTTATTTGCAGTGAAGATTTTCCATTTACAGGTATTTCCAGTGTTTTGTAACCAACATAAGAAATTACCAATGTCCCATTTCCCGGTGCATTCAATTCAAATTTTCCATCAACATCACTAATGGTTCCAGTTGATTTCCCTTTCAACCGGATTGTTGCTCCGATTACAGGAGTCGCCATTTCATCAACAATAATTCCGGTTACTTTAATGCTTTCTGTTTGTGCTTGTAGCGTAATACATTGGCACTGAATAACCAGTAAAGTTAAAAATAGTAACAGCTTGTTTTTCATTGGATTAGTTTTTGTTTTTTTATAATAAATACAGCAGAAACGTTTCTGCAATTTTGATAAAAAAATAGGGTAATGAATTATGATAAAGATCATTTGGTAAGGCTATTTAAAAATAGCCTTATGTCAGCAGCTTTCTCTTTCGTGGATGTAGGAGCTTGCAAAAATGCGCTTTTCTTTAGTGTTAACTTCTCCTTTTATTTCGTTTAAAATTAATTCGGCACATGCTTTTCCCATTTCTTCCAAAGGTTGGTGTTGTGATGTGATTGATGGTTTTATCAAGTTGAAGAAATCATGGTCATGATAACAAAATACGCCCAGTTGGGACGGGATTTCATATCCTAATTCGGATATAGCCAAAAGACCGGGAAGAGCAGTCATATTTGTCTGGAAAAAAATACTATCAATATTATGTTTTTCCACAAGGGTTTGAATATGAGATTTTATGATATCGTTAGATTCCCGAAATAATGGTATAGGAGGCGTAAGCCGTTTGTCATAACGGATACCATGATCGGCCAGTGCGGATTTGTATCCTTCAAACCTGTCTTTCATGTGTTGCATGGATGTGGTATATGTGAAAGTGGCTATGCGTTTACGACCTTTCTTTATAAGATAACTGACTGCATCGTATGCCGATTGATAATTGTCCATTACTACTTCATGAGCACTGATTCCTGGAAAATAGCGGTCAAGTAACACCAAAGGTATTTTTTGTTTATTCAGGAATGCAACTTTATTTTTCGAGCCTTCAGTAGCTGCCAATATTAAACCATCTACACGGAAATTTACAAAGCTATCGATAACTTTACTGCACTTTTCATCATCTTCGTCAGAACCTGCAATAAACAATTGGTAACCTTGTTTTGCTACTTCATGCTCTATAATGTTGGCTAATTTAATGAAAAACGAGTTGGATATATCTGATACAACCATGCCTATGGTGTTGGTGAAACCTTTCCGCAAGCTACTTGCCAACATATTAGGCTTATAATTCAATTTTAAGCATATATCTTCTACCTTTTGAGCAGTCTCTTTACTGATGCGGGCGCTTTCAGCTTTCCCACTTAATACTGCTGAAACAGTAGAAATAGAACAACCTGCTTTTGATGCTATATCTTTGATAGTTAGAGCCATGAAGATTTATTTATGCTAATTGAAATATTATTTCTATGACAAAAAACCTTTAATCACCCTACAAAAATATAGTCATACTTTATTTGTTCAAAATATTTTTAGTTAAAAAATATTTATTTGCGTTTTTTATTTTTATAATTTACTATTAATTAGGTTATTATAATTGCAGAAACGTTTTTACATTATTCCATGGTTTATCGTTTCAATTTACCTTTTAATTTCTATACTAACAAACCGGAATGTTCCGCCTTTAACATTGAAATTACCATTTGTTTTTTCCATCTCTACAATTGCAGTTTTCCTGGGTGCAACTTTGTCATCAGAAAAATGAGTGGGGAACACATAAAACATTTTGTTTTCGTCACTGAAGTATATATCGCCGTGTCCGATTCTGTTTTGTTTAACCAAATGACGGTCGATGATTGGATTCTGTTCACTTATTGTTCCTGTAATGAACAATAAAATAATCAACAAACTAAAAAAACTTTCTTTTCATGGCATATATTTTTTGACAGGTTATTGTTTTATTTCAATTAGGGAACGATTCGAACTAAATGAAAAATGAAAAATTAACAATGGGGCTTACGCCTGATAACAAATAATTTACACCTTATAATTTTTCATTTTTCATTGTTAATTTTTCATTCATAAAGGGCCCTTAATTCTTTTTCAATATTTTATAATTCTTTGTTCCTGCTTTTACGAAATAAATACCAGGATTGAAATCTGAAATATTTATCGTAGTATTTCCATATACACCAGCAGCAATATTTTTCAACGTATAACCATTTATATTCAAAACCTGGATTCTCTGTGTAGAAACGCCTGATACAATAATACTTGATGAAGATGAATCATAATATACATCGGATATTATTTTATTTTCGGGAATGCCTGTTCCTGTGTAAATAGCGGTTGCATAACCATTCCATGTAGGAGAAGTCCAGCCTGGTTTCCCATTGAGATAATAGATTGTAAAATCAGGTGATGTATTAACAAAAACGTTATTTCCAAAGACATCCGGAGCATTTCCATCAAAGTATGCAGAATCAAGGGATATACAATCAGAGAAAGCTCCTTCATAAATTTCTGATATAGTGTTGGGGAACGAAAGATAGGATAAAGCACTACAATCTGAAAATGCACCTGCCTTAACAGTGCTCAGTGATGCTGGCAATGTTATTGTTACCAAATCGCTGCATCCCATAAAAGAATATCCGTTTATTGCTGTTATCAAATCCGGTAAAGTAATTGAAGATAATTTGTTACAATTTAAAAATGCACCATCTCCAATATTTGTTAATACATCAGATAATTTTAATGTTGCTAATTTGGCACATCCGGCAAAAGCATCATTTTCTATCTGTCCTACAGAACCGGAAATATCTAAACTTTCCAGATTCACGCAATTAGCAAATGCTGAATTACTTATTTTTTGAACATTTCCAATGGTAAGTGTGCTGAGATTTGTACAATTACTGAATGCTGCCTCTCCAAGGGATATTACTGAAGTTGGCATATTAACAGTACTTAATCCGGTGCAATTGTAAAATGCAGAACTTCCTATTGTTGAAACTCCGGAAGTCAATGTTAAAGTATTTAATCCGGTACAATTCTCAAATGCACCATTTCCAATGGTTAAAACCAATGCCGGAATGGTAATGGTAGATAATGCTTTACAATTCATGAATGCGTTATCACCTATTGAAGTTGTTGTTGCAGGAATTGTGAATGCCAACAATTTTGCACAATTGGCAAATGCTAATTTACTGATAGTTGATGTGTTTCCAATTGTCATTGTTTCTAAATTTGCACAATTTCTAAATATCCCTTCTCCTAAAGATGTAACAGAACTGATATCTACATTTCCTAATCCAATACAGTTTTGGAAAGCATTATCACCTATTTTATTCAGAGTGCCGGATACTGTGAGAGATGCTAATTGTGTACAATCACCAAATGCAAAATCCCCAATCGAAGTTACTGTGTTCGGAACCGTTACAGACGTAATGTCTGCGCACCTGTAGAATGCATTATGCATAATAGCCACTGTTGGAAAACCTCCCAGGCTGGAAGGTATTGTTATGCTTCCGCTAATAGATGTACCCGAAGTAGTCCCGATTAATGTTGCGTTTCCTTCGGAAGTTGTGTACTTCCATATTCCATCGGTAAAGATTTCTCCATGAGCCGATAAATTAATTCCCAACAATGAAATCATTGCAACGAGCAATGCCAGTGTGTTTTTTGTACTTTTTTTCATGATTATATAGTTTTAATGTTCGATGAATTTTTTATTTAATATTTTTGATTGCCCGATGAAGAATAAAATCATTCTCTTTGAGTAGATTAAGAGATTGTCCTTTGTCCAATCCATAGAGTGTTTGAAGAATATGTTGAGCCCTCTCAACTAGTTTTTCATTGATACATTCCATTTCTGTCATGTAACAACCGTGTACTTTGCCTAAACGAATCATGGTTGAAGTAGAAATGAAATTCAGTACCTTTTTAGTTGCAGTGCCGGCTTTCATCCGGGTTGAACCTGCCAATACCTCGTTGCCTGATTGTAAAGAAATTACCTTGTGGCAAAAAGGCAATGATTTTACTTCTTCTTCCTGAATCATTACAGTGAAAGCTCCAATGGATTTTGAAAAGCCTAATCCAGATTGTACATAATAAGCAGAACCGCTTACGGAAATACCAATTACAACATCCAAAGGTGTAATATTAACAAGTAATAACTCCGGTACGGCACTTGCGTCTTCTTCAAATTGATATTCGATTTCCATTGAAGCATCGGCCACGCCACCTGAAATAAAGGTCAATACTCTTTCCCGAGGGAAACCGAATGTACAACCAAGTTCTACATTGTCTATGGCAGCTAAACGACCACTGGTACCGGAACCAACATATAACAACCGACCTCCTTTGCTTAATTTTTCTACGATAGTATCAACCACTTCTCTAATTATAGGCAAGGATTTTTTTAATGCTACACCAGATTCTTGTTCTGCATTCCAGAAAAGTTCAAGAAGACTTTCGGTCGGCATTTTATCCAACCATAGGCTATTGTCATATGGAACCTCTGTATGAATCTCTGAATAATTCTTTTTTAATTTCAGGGACTGTGCTTTCTCTTCTCCTATGGCCAGCAGAGTTGCTCCGATTAATGGTAACATATTTCCTTCCGTTAATATTTCAACTTCTACCTTATCACTAGTCAGTATGGGATTTTTTTGTAATTCTTTTTTTATCCTGTCAGTTAATGGAAAAGAAGAACAAACAGCAGCTTCAGCTAATCCACCACCTATCAATACTTTATCAAGTCCGTATAGGATGTGTGCAGAGGAAATAATTCCGGATAAATCCTGAATGTAATTATTCCGGGCTTTTTTGTATTCCTCTTTTGTAAAAACTGCAATCAAATCACCATTACTATCTGCAGAAGATAATCCGGAGGCGCTTGACAGTAAATCATAACTGCCTAAGGGTGTATAAGTGCAACCTAATAATGTCATGGAAAAATGAGGAGTCCATTTACGGCCGTTACGCCATACTGTAAAGCCCAACCCGGTTCCTACCGGCATGATTCCGATGGTTTGATGTCCATGCAAATATCCGAGGGACGCGGCTCCAATGGAAGCTGCATCTGCATCATTTGCCAAAACTACCGGAACATTTGTTTTTCCTTTCAGGTATTCAATCCAATAAGAATCGGTAAGAGCTTTCAGATGCGGAGCAGCAAGTAATACTTTCGAACCATGATAATTGACGATTCCGGCTGTAGAAATACTGATGCCTGATAGCTTTTCTCCTGCGGATAAAACTCCGGACAATAATTCATCCAGGGCATTGATGAAATCACTGCACATAGCTTCTGCCGACAAACGGCTTTTTACCCTGACAACAGGAGCTTGTTTTACCAGTTCAGGAATAGATGCAAAAGGCATATTTTCTTCTACCTTTATTAAGATTCCTTTTAACCAGGTACCACCAATATCAATCGCTAAATAATTTTCAGTGTTCATTCTTTTGATTCTAAATAAAATACAGCGCTCTCATATTGTTTTGATGGCCATACATCCATTCCGTTTTTTATAAGGAAATCTCCATTAACACTTAATCCACTGCTCCACGAATCTTCATTGACAACATTCATTTCTGTTATTTTGTAATTTTTCGATGAATCTAGTCCATTCAAACGGAGTTTGGTTATTTCCATAGGCTGGTGATAACGGATACTGAACACAAAAACAACAGCGCGGCGTTTATCTTCACTTACATATTGCATCGAAACCCAGCCGCTGTCATCATAAGGCGTATGCATACGGTACAAATCTCCTTCTGCAATGAGCGGGCGGATTTGCTTGTAATTTTTAATCGCCTGTATCATGAAATCACGATCGTTCCCGTTATAATCTTTCGGTTTGAATACTTCAAGTCCGAAACGCCCGGTCATGGCGACATCAATACGGAATTTCAGCGGAGTGATACTGTAAGTCTGGTGATTAGGAGTCGTTGATACATGTGAAGCTGTTGCAATGGACGGATAAATCAGGTTTGTTCCGTATTGGATAAACAACCGTTGTAACGGGTCCGTATCATCCGAAGCCCAGAATTCCTGATGGTATTTCAGTATTCCGAAATCCAAACGGCTTCCTCCCGAAGCACAAGCTTCAATGATTACATGAGGATATTTTTTCCTAATCCTTTCGTAGACACTATACAGTCCTTTGGTATATTCTACCCAGAATAAACTTTGGCGGTTGGCTGGCAACCAGGTTGAACCTACCTGGTCGATATGCCGGTTGGCATCCCATTTGATAAAACTTATTTTAGGAGTTGTTGTCAGAAGGTTATCAACTACATCATACACAAAATCCTGTACCTTCGGGTTGCATAAATCCAGTAGCCATTGATTGCGTTGCATCAATTTCTCCCTTTCAGGACTTTGTACCACCCAATCCGGATGTTTTTCTGCCAATTCGCTTTTAGGATTAACCATTTCGGGTTCAATCCATATACCGAATTTCATCCCTTTCGATTCTGCATAATCAGCCAGATAACCAATTCCATTCGGTAATTTTTTACGATTAACTTGCCAATCTCCTAATCCGGATTCTTCGGAACGAGGATATTTATTTCCAAACCAGCCATCATCCAGGACAAAGGTTTCTACTCCCAATTGAGCAGCTTCATCCATCATCTCCAGCAGTTGTTTTTCATTGAAATCCATTCCCGCTCCTTCCCAGCTGTTCATGATAACAGGGCGAGGGGAGAATCCATCGACCAATGAGAAACGCCGGGCCCAATCATGTAAATTACGGGAGACTTGTCCCCGGCCTTTATTGCTATAGGTGAAAATCAGTTTGGGTGTTTCGAATTGTTTTCCTGGAGCCAGAGGTATTTCCGACATGAATGGATTGATTCCACCCAAAACGTGTAAATAACGGAATTGCTCTACCTGGAAAATCATTTTGTAATTTCCCGACCAGGCCAATCCTCCGCCAATGGCTTCCCCTGAATTTTCTGTAGAAGGATAATCAAGAGACAGAATGAACCCGGAGTTTTCAGTGTGAGCCGTCCTGACACCATTCTTTGATTCAATGACTTTCATGTTGGATGTTAATTCTTCTTCCCGGACTCCCATTTCAGAACCCCAACCTCCATTGAAATGGGTGAGGAAATATTTGTTTGCCCGGAAGAAAAGATGGGATGAAAAGAAATTTTTCAAAACGGCTTCTCCTTTTTCTTCATTCCGTATATTTACCCATTGGGTTAAAACATCCGAATCTATATATGACTCTGTGTGAAGGTCTACATAGAAATTCAAACGTTTGTCTTTCAGATGAATCACATAATGTTTAACACCTGCTGTTCCCGGAATTTCTTCTACTCCAGTATAAATTAACTCTGTAACCAAACTGCCATCGGCATGACAAACACTAATTGCCGGTTCTTTCAGGTATCTTCCTCCAAAGGAAGGATAGGCAAAATCGCTTTCGCCTGTCATCCAACGCATTTGGCCGACGTATTTTTCATTCTCAAACATTTCCGGATGAGTCAATTTCTCTCCTAAATGGGAAAAGGTTAATTTTTTATCCGGACTAACACTATAAACCAAAGATGTATTCTTTGTTTCTATGTTTATGATTTGTGCCTGTGCATCTGTAAGTCCAGTGAAAAATACAAGGAGAAATACCAGTAATGTTTTATTCATTATATTTTTCAAACCAATTTTATATCCCTTAAATGCATAAAAAACAATAAATAAGATAGATGGAACAAACAGCCAATAAGCCTGCTGAATATTGCCCAAATAATCTTTCATCCACCCAAAACACAGCGGTAATACGGCTCCGCCGACAATTGCGCTTACCAATAAAGAAGAACCTATTTTAGTGTATTTCCCCAGAAATGAAATGGCCAGGGGCCACACGGCTCCCCAAACCAATGCAATGGAGAAAGCTACTAAAGAAACCATATAAATAGCTATTTTGGGAGGAAGAAATACAATCATCAGAGATATAATAACTCCTGATACAGAACCTATCCGTAATGCTTTTGTCTGTGATAAATATTTAGGAACCAGAATGATTCCCAGGATGCATCCTGTTGAAATCCCTATTACCGTATAAATCGTGTAGCGTTCCGGATGAGCTAATCCTAATGTATGCGCAAAATCCACAGGTGAAACTAAGGTTAAAGTATCGACTCCAACATAAAAGAACAGTGCCAATACGCCCAGTAATAAATGAGGAAATTGCCATATAGATTTTTTGGTCTGTACAAAATTCCGTACTTCCTCCGATTCTACAGATTCCGAACTTTCATCTTCCCCGGCAGCCTTGATTTCCGGTAGCGGAGCAAATAAAGTAAAAATTCCAAGCAGGATAAATATTCCAACAATGATGTAAAATGGTAAATACAAGTCGGATAAGGATACATTTACTTCCGATATATTTATAAATAAGGCTAAGAACACAGGTGCTATCGCCCAACCGGCCCGGTTGCATATTGTCATCATACACATTCTTTTAGCCGCAGATTCTATCGGGCCTAATATCGTAATATAAGGATTAATCGCTGCCTGAAGCAATGTATTGGCCGTTCCACTGATAAAAGATGCTAACAAAAACAAGGGAAAACTTTCATATTTTGCAGAAGGCACAAACAAGTATAATCCGATAGCAAAAAGTATAAATGAGAGTATAATCCCTTTTTTGTAACCAACCTTTTGAATAACTAATCCCGAAGGATAACCGAAAACGACAAAAGCACTGAATGTTGCCGTCAATACCAGATATGATTCCGTATTGCTCAGTGAAAATGCTTTCTTCAGGAAAGGAATTAACAGCCCATTAATCCCCAATGCAAATCCCAGCATCAAGAACAAAACTCCGACAACAATCAACGGCATGAGGTAATTACGTGCTGAACCTGTTTTTATTTTAGCCATGGTATATTTTTATTATGGAAGAACTATACGGAACCCATTAGTTGCATATCCGACATAAGGATCCTGGCTGAAACGGACAGTAGGAACACAAGCGTCTACCCCACTCCAGGTTGATCCTCCGCGCATGATTTTTAGTGTGCCCGTTTCCGGGCCTGTAGGGTTTATATCCGGGGCATCTACCGGATAAAAAGAGTAAGGGCCAACCCAATCGCTACAGAATTCAAAGACATTGCCGCCCAAATCACAGAGGCCTAATTCATTGGATAACTTGCCACCGCTTTCCATCACAACATCTGCTCCTCCTGTGTTGGCATAAAGCCATGCATAATTGGCTACAAGATCTTCAGCTGTATTTGTTCCGGAATACATATATCCTTCGGAATATTTCCCCCCTTTGGCTGCGTATTCCCATTCTGCTTCTGTCGGCAGACGGCCGCCGGCCCAACGGCAATATTCATCGGCTCCTACCCAGGTCATGTGGTTCATAGGATATTTATCCTTAGCTGTTTTAACCACCCATTGGTAGTCTACATATTCGATATGCGGGTTTGTATCCGGATAGGCGAAAGTTGCCACATAATTACCGCTTCCGTCTTTGACATTTTTGCTGAGACCATCTGCGGTAACACCTGTTGCATTCAGGAATGCAACAAAATTTGTACAAGAGGTTTCATACTTGCTCATCTTAAAGTTACTAAGAGAAACCCAATGCGAAGGAATCCTGTCGGGATCCCCGTAAGAACCATCGTTTCCGGCAATGTATGCACCGCCTTCAACATTGACCATAGGATCTCTTTGTACCCATTTAGCATGTAGCTTATAATTTGAATCGGCAGTAAATAAACCGAAGTTGAAAAGACTTGTATAGGCTTCATCTTTATACCAACCGGCGAATAAATACCCGGGTTTAACCGGTGCCGGGTTAGGAAGTATTGCATATTCTCCTGTTTTCACAAATTGTGTGGCAGGAGTAATGGAACCGCCTTTACTGTCAAAACTGATTTCAGCTATAGATGAGCGCCATTTTTCGGGAGTTTCTTGTCCTTTACTACTTAAACTTACAAATACACATGCCAGAATAATTGCCATGTATGTTTTAACATGCGGTAAATAAATGATTTTCATGATTTTTTGTATTTAGAAGATTAATAATATTAATGTGAGGTTGATATAATGCCAGAGGCATTACATGTTTATAGCATACAATTAATACCATAGTTTTATACGACCTGTCGTTCGGCGTAGTTTTTAACTACGTCGTTTTATAGAAGCAAGTCTCTGACTTGCAATTTTACAAAGCGGAGCTTTGTTTTTAGCACGACGTAGTTAAAAACTACGCCGAACGACAGAAGGTTGCGGGTCAAGCCCGCAATGACAGAATGCACAGCATTGCTATAAACATGTAAATCCTCCGGATTTATGGAATTACAACCCTGAATCCAATAGTTGGATATGAACCATCCGGAACATTTTCAGATCTATAATAAGGAACCAAATCACCCTCTCCATTCCATGGCCCTGCGCCTCTCATGATTTTTTGTACCCCGTTGTCTGGTCCTGTAGGATTTTCCCGGGAATCTGCGGTATAGGCTCCGGACCAGTCTGCGCAAAATTCGAAGACGTTTCCAGCCATGTCATACAGTCCCAATTCATTAGGTTTTAAGCCGCCGACTGGTTGGACAACGCCTGTTGCATTCGAATAGAACCAGGCCACTTCTACGGGATTGTCACTTCCCGGATATTTATAACCCATACTTTTCTTTCCACCTCTGGCTGCAAATTCCCATTCTGCTTCAGTCGGCAACCGGCCTCCGGCATATTTACAATAAGCATCAGCACCATGCCAAGTTATATTGCCTGCAGGATAAGATTCCTTACCGGCTTTTACAACCCAACTATTATTCTGGTATTCCATCCCATCATTAGGAAGTACAACCAATGCTTTCCCGGCAGAATTTAGTCCGGAACTTCCGATGGCCTGATCATTCAGGAATTTAACAAACTGAGTTGTTGTAAGCTCGTATATACCTATTACAAAATCGCTCACTTTTACCTGATGTTCAGGAGCCGGGGAAGGAGCTCCTGTTGCTCCATTTTTTCCCATTGTAAAAGTTCCGCCTTGTACGAACATCATGTTTTTTTCAATCCAACGGGCATATAAGATATAATCCTGATCTACTTCCGTTGAGAAGTCAAATCGTTGGGTAAGTTCTGCATCAGTATACCATCCTCCAAACGATTTGTCCGGTTTAGCCGGATAAGGATCGGGAAGAGTTGCCTGGCCTCCTCTGGTCACATTTTGTGTTGCAACAGGAGATATACTTCCCTGCAAGTCAAACTCAACAATAAATGCTGTTCGTAATCCCCATTTGGCATACAATATCATGTCATTCATTACAGGAATTGTAAACTCAAAAGGGGTTGTAAGTTGAGGATCTGAATACCATCCGACCAGCACACTATCCATTCCTTTTTTTGGATTAGGAGTCGGGCGGACAATATTTCCACCATTGTATGTTTCCTGGACAGAGGGTGTGTAATCACCACCTCTGCTGTCAAAATTTACAGCACATACTTTCCATTCTTTTTTGTCTTCATCTTCTTCGCAAGAAAGGAGTAAAAAAACAAACAGCATTACTGTTACCACAGTGAAACAAGCGAGAATCCGTGATTTTTTTTCAAGCGTTTTCATATACAGAATCATTTGGGGTTATACTTTTTCAACATTTTTACAGCAGTACTCATAAGAGGTTGTGTCGGTTCTGTGGGATAAGGATTCATTTTCCCGGACCAAGCCTTTTCCATTTCGAAAAAATCGGGTTCCGGGACTTGTACTCCTTTCAATTGTTGCTTTTTTATGGCAATATACTTTTCCCAGCGTGGCATGTATAAATCTTTCAGGATACCCGACCATTCTTTATTGGCATATTCATGTAAAGTAGTTTTCGGGTTATCGGGTCCCCAGTAGGTAATTTGGGTGCGGGCATTCCATTCCAATATTTTCTTTTCAGATTCATTGGAAGCCATTTTGTGAGCCTGGTTAATCCATGTGCCGAGCATGAAATCTTTGTGTGTGGATAATAACAGTTCCTGATCTTTCATTAATTCAAGAAAACGTCCGGACCAAAGGTCAAATTCCTTCGCATCTTTGGCTTTCAGTGCAGCATCCATTTGGAAATATGCTTCCCTTCCTTCATTCGCGATGATTTGACGGGTGAAATCAACCAAATCATACTGGAATGCATCAACCGAAGCAAATGAATTGGTTGCTTTAAGCAGATATGGTATTATCTTCTTAAATTCTTTGTAATCATAATATAAATCTGCTTTTCCCCAGGAAGATACGTGTTTGATTGCAGTATCCGGACGGGCATTGAACAATGATTCACAAGGGCCTTGTTGCATTACTCCTTCTGATTTATATGCGGTTGACAAAAGTATTTTCCATACGTTTGCCATTTCATCAGAAGGTTTGCCATAGCGGTATGTGGCATATTTTTTCACCCATTGTTTCATGTCGGGAGCATTTTTCTCCCATGCAATAGCATACAGCATATCGAATAATACCGGATTATTCAATCGTCCTTCCGGCATTGCGCCGATACCTTGCATATTTTTACCATATGGACTGTATAATGCCCTGAAAGGCTCACTGGATATCCGTTCCATCATACCATATAAACCGTTCTTTTCTCCAAAATTAGAAACGATACACCAAACCCAGGGGAAACCGTTGAAACCTTTGCGTTCTTCCCAAACGCTCATATTCTCACCACGGAGATCCAATACCAATGTGTTTTTCATTGATAAATTTTTCAGGAATTCATCTGTAGGATTAACCTGCCAGGCTTGTAGTATCCAGGTTGCACCAGGATTATACTTTTGCATTGTTACCTGAACTTTTTTTGTTGCTTCCGAAACATTGATTCCTTCACGGTTTCCTCCTTCGTGGAATGGTTCTCCACCCATGAATTTAAATTCGCCATAGAGTTTTTTTACTTCCTTGTAATAGATATCTGCAACCTGGTCAAAAAACGGATCTAAAGGCTGCAAAAATGCCGGACGAACAAAACCGCCTTCCCAAACACCTTGGTCTACGATTCCGGCATTAGGGTATTTTTCTTTTAATGTGCTGGGAACTAAGCCGAAAAATGCCTGATAGACTGGCTCATTGCCTAATTCTTTCATTCTTTTCAGAATATTTTTCTGTGTTGATGTCCTTTCTTTTACCATGTTCATGGTTACAGGACTGCCCCATGCTTCAAGGTTTCCCATCAACAGCCATGCATTGAATGCAGGACCAGCTAAAAAACGGAGCGCTTCTTCGCTCGTATAGTTTAATTTCAATAGGGTATTGTACCAGACTTCTTCTGTTCCGGTAATGGCTAATGAGAGATTGATGCCATTGAGTACCATCCAGTCAAGTTCTTTTTCCCATTCTTCCCAGCCCCAGAAAGCCGAGGAATAGTTGTGTGTACAATAATTCAAAAAGTAACGGTATTGAAAAGGAGATTCTTTTTGTACCGGAACCGGAATTGCCGGTAACTTGGCAATAGGAGCCAGATTAGAGCCGTTATATGCAAAATGCCTGTTACAATAATTTTTCAAATAATAATTCAATCCCATGCCGGCAGCCGGAACCGAATTCGCTTTGATTGTCAATTTACCATTTGAAGTACTTATCTCAAAAACATCATTTCCTCCTGCATCAGGCAACTTTTCCAATACAACTTTTCCATTCATCCAGGGAACAATCCTGTTAATTGTGCCTAAAAGACCATTTAATTCCTGCGCTTCCAACCTGGGAAAGAATAAAATCAATCCAATAATAAAAATTAGCTTTTTCATGTTTACTTATGTTATGTTTATCATGTTATTTCTACTTCAATAGGTTCAAATCGTTCTTATAATTGACTACCATATAATTAGTTATAAAATTATTCCATTCTGTAAAAATCTCTTTTGTCTGGTAAAGTATATTTAATTTCATTGATTGTGGATGTTTGATTTTTAAGACTTCCTCCTTGCTGTTCGATAATCTGGCTTTTCCACTGTTCCCAATTTGGATTAAGAAGTAAATCCGAAGGTATTGAACCGGTCAGGCTGTTTTTCTTCATTGAAAGATATTCAAGTGAAGCGATATTCCCGAAACCGGAAGGTATTTCTCCAATCAGGTTATTGTCGTCCATCGTTAAATGGATTAGCTTGTTGAAAGAAGTAAAGTATTGGGGAATTCTTCCGGAAAAAGAATTTTTATGTAAGTATAAATATTTCAAGTTTGTTAATGTAGTCCAGGAAGAAGGTATGTTGCCCGAAAATCCCGGATTTGAAATGGAATTTTTCTGTTCTGCCAAATCCAATACGATAAGTTTATTTAACTGGCTTATTTTCTCCGTAACTTCCCCATAAAAGCTGTTTTTCCCTAAACTTAAGTAGGTTAAATTTTTTAGTGAAGTAAAATGGTCAGGTAATACTCCTGAAAGATTGTTATTATGTAAATCCAATACCTGTAAACGAGTTAAGGCTGATAAATTGGTGATGTTTTCGGATAAAAGGTTACCCGATAAATCCAAATATTCCAGGGCAGTCAGTTCGGTTATGGCGGAAGGAATCTTTCCTGATAATTGCGAATCGTGTAAGTCTAAAAATACTACACGCCGTTGTCCGTCGACTATCTCCACGCCAACGCCCTGCCATTGTTCTATCGGTGATGACTGGTTCCATTTGATAGTTCCGGTATTAATGCTTATCAAAGCTAAGCTGTCTAACTGTGTTTGAGTTATAGGTGGCGGAGCATCCGGTGTGTCACTCCCACATGAAATCTGTAATAAACAGATAAATAAACAAAGACACATATAGCCTTTGAAATGTAATTTGCTGATTGTAATATTTTTCCCCTTGATGTGAAGCATAATCATTCTTTTATTACGTAACCTGTATATCTGTTTTGTTGATTCTCGACTGATACAATTAATACCCCTTTTGAAAAATGTGAAAAATCGTAGGTAAAATAAGATTCTTCAACAGTCAGTTGGTCTAGCATTATTCCGGATGGTGTCATTATTTTAACGATACTTTTTATTTTCGTGACTTCATCCGGATTGCCTAAAGAGAGCGATGCCAAAGACTGAACCGGATTAGGAAATATTGTCAATTTATTTGTAACGGCGATTGTTATTTCCGGATAAACAGAAGATGTATAATAAAAACTTTTACTCAAAGTATTGGATTCTTTTCCCAGGGCATCTTTGACCTTAAAATACAGCGTTTTACTTCCTTTGTCCTGAGATGTTTCATAATTGAATGTTGATAGATATGGTTGCCATTGAGAACCTGAAAAAGAGTCATTTTCTCCGATTAGATATTCAACAGGAACTCCGCCTGCTATGAAATTATCAACCTTTATCAGCGATTCTACAACCAGAGAAACTCCGTTGTTCAATATCAAATCCAGTATTGTTAAAGATTGAACATTGTCTTTTGATATCAGAAATGTTCCATCCCGGAAATTCATCAAGTAATCAGGGGATAAGGCCAATGTCCCCTGATTGATAGTGTATGTTCCGGCATCTTCGCCTTTTATCCTTTCCAATTTGCCGCTGAAAGTATCATTGCCAACTAAATCTCCATCCGGATAAGTATATGTTAATTCCGGATCATTTTGTCCGGTAAACTTATAAGCGCTAAATGCAGTGACTGCAATTTTTTTTTTCTTTATAGAGAGCGATTTTGTAATCCGGGATTCTGCAATTGTTTCCGTTCCTTGTTGAATGGCAGTAACATTTACGACACCTGCATGTTTTATTTTGAGAGAATCGTTTTGTATTTCTGCAATATCAGGATTGGCAGATTCATAAGTAATTATTAAACCGGGATTTTCAGATACAGCAGTTAATTCAACTGCTGTATCTCCGTAAGTCATATCAAATTCCTGGTTCCATTCAAAAGCATACTTGTCACGGGCCAGCATAATAACCTTTGTTTCGTGGTTTCCTATTGAAAAAGATACCGTATTGTCGGGTGTTATGGTTAATGTCTGGTCGCCGTTATATACTATTTGGGATGAGGTTCTACTCCCTGTCTTAGTCGCGTCAAACTGTAAATTTATAGATACAGTATTGGTTCCCATATTATGGACAACATAATAAATAGTATCATTGGCAATACCACCATATCGTTCAACACGTATATCACTTGTTTGGCTAACCGGATTGGCAATAGCAGCAGTAATCGGTTCCCAGCCTGCGGCATATAATTTATCGGCCATTTTTACAATAGGAGCTAAAACATCGTAAGTAGCATTTCTTCCGGTATAAATGCACCATAACAAATTATATTCCAGGTTCTTTTGGGGCGGAGGAGTATATGAAACATTGGTGATTGCCTTATTTTTTCCAGCTATAACCCTGAAATAATCCGGATTATCGGCATAAGTGTTTTCTATTCCGAAAATATCTAAATAAGGAGCTGCAAATGTCATCGGGCCTTTACAGTTGGCCAGCAAATAAAGTTTCCTTGACTTGGCAGCATAATCTTCCCTTAGCTTTTTGACCCATTCCACAGAACTGAATCCACGGATTACCATCGGTTGTTTGGTAACCGGATCAAAGCTGAGGGTTGTTTCCATGTATTTGAAATTTTCCCTTCGGTAATCATCGGGCGACATCATAAATTCATCCAGGGCAAATCCACTGGGTGCAGTCCATCCGTTGGTGATATATTCTTCATATAAAGGATCTAATCCGATTTCCCTGGATACACTTCCCCGTCCGTCGGGAATGTTGGGTGAAATATTACACGGCATCATAGCTCCAAAGTTTGAATCCAGAATCCATCCTCTGTTGCCAAGATTCCATACTACATTTCCATCTTTATCATGAACAACACTGGCATTTGCAGAATTCAGCATATTATCTGTAAATGGCCGGAGGGCAGTTGATTTGGCATGGATACTTCCGCAATACCATTGGGAATAGCCTAATTTCATAAATGTATTCCATTCATCGGCATCCTGAGCTATTAGATTGTTAAATCGCTGGGCAGTCTGGGCGATGGTCGGAGAAGTGAAATCTCCCATGCTGAACTGCATATATTCCGGTTCTGTGTATAACAAATTGAGGAAGTTGTTTTTTACATTCTGTTCCCACCGTGTTTTGGTATTGTCAAAAGCACTCCAGTCGAAACGGTAACCTCCGGCTATATTTTGTTCATTGGTGTAATTAAACTGCGAATGGGTGTACAATTCCCATCCTCCTCCAAATCCCACGTTGTCGGTATAACATTCGGAATGGATGTTATATAATTTTTCCAACCCGGAACGGAAACCCCAGCTGGCATCCGTGCGTACGATTTCGAGCTGGAAATCTACCGATTTTTGGGAAGTGCCGTCAAACCTGTTTTGATTCAACAAGGCGATATCAAAGGCAGCATAAAGCAATTTTTGTTTGGGGTTGACTGCCAAACGGTATTTGATTGGCTTCATCTGGTCAATGATTAATCCGATTCCGCAATCAGTAGATTTGTTTGCAAGTACAGCTACCGGATATTCCGTACAAATATCTTCCAGTTGGGGAGTAGCAAATACATCAGCAAAAGGCTGGGTCGAATGTATCAGGCTTTTATGAAACTCCCATGCAGTATTTTCGCTCACAGGTAATGAAACATAAACAGTAACCGAACGGTCTTCGTTATTGATAGATGTTATTTTGCCAGATACTAATATCTTGTTTCCTGCACTTTTGTATGTAGCATCCAGATTGAGATTCAATGATGGGATGCTGGCTTGCTGACGAATGCCATCAGCTGTCCTTTCAATTGTTCCTTCGGGCATCACCGGTGGAGTTGTTTGCCTAGCATCGCGTACCATAATCCCGGAAGCCTGATTCGAACCGTTTCCAATTTCTTTACCATTAACACTAACACTGGAAACAGCGCCTTTGGATGTAATATCTAATTTAAGTCCATCATCCGTTTGAACCGAAAATAAAGAGTTACCCGAACCAACTGGCATTGACTGGGAGAGAAAATCTGTTCCGTCAAAAAACAGCGAAGTGGGCTCATTTCCTATCAACCGGATATTCCGGAAGCTGACCTTGTAACTATGATCAAAATTAAAAGGTTTGTTGTACAGATAAATAATGAAAGTCCGGATTTGCTTTCTTGAAACGCCCCTGATATCAGCTTCCACACTTTGCCAGGACGAAACACTTCCTTTTATATGAGGAACTGGCACCAACTGTCCTGCCATAGATTTTCCCATTGTATTTTCCAACTGGTAAGTCTGATCCTGTATTACCAGTACAAAATCTTTTCCTGCATCATTGATGCATGGAGCAGTGCTTTCCAACAGGACATCAAATGCAACTTTCTGGTATTTACGCCAATCTTCTCCCGGAATATCAATCACTAAGCGCGGATACCCCTCATCTGTCCCAACTGCATTTACCTGAGCTGCAAGCGGATTTTGTGTCAGTACGGAGATGGATGTAGCCCCATCAGCATAACCAACCCAACCCGATGTGCTCAGGTACTTTTCTACCGCATACGAATTGAACGATACGAAAAGGATTATCAATGACAAATATTTTCTCATTATATAACTGATTATGGTTTACCAACCTGGATTTTGAACTAAATTTTGATTGCTTATAACATAATTAATGTTGATGGGGAAAAGATAGTTTTTCTTTTCAAAATTTATAAACCGGCTCAAGCGTGTTTTCTGGTAAAAACTATTATTATCCGCACCCATTACATTGAGTCCCCACATGCCGTCTTGTTCGTCAGAATAGAAGCTTTCAGCCGTCTTCCAGCGCTTTAAATCTAAATTCCAAAAGCCTTCGAATACGAACTCAACCATTCGTTCCCGGCGGACGGCGTTTACAAGGCTGGTTCCCGATAAACTTCCGTATGATTCGGACAATGAAGGAATGCCGGCTTTTGACCTGACAGCATCAAGATACCTTGAGGCATCGGAATCAAGAGAACCGGTATATTCGGCACATGCTTCGCAGTAACTCAAGTATAGTTCGGACAAACGGATAATCGGGAAAAACTGGTTGACTTGCACCCACGTATCGCCTTGCAATTGATTTCCCGGAGGAACCATCTTCTTGATAGCATATCCCGTATATATACAAGATTCTTTATCGGGAGCCGTTTTGACACCATTGGTTTCTCCAAATTTCAGACGAAGAGTTATTTTGCTATTATTTACTTCATAATCACCCCTATCATATCCAATCCATGCATAAAAGCGAGGTTCCCTGTTCAGATTCAAGTTACAAGTTACTTCTCCCGGCTCTACTTTGAAGCGATCATTCCAGTTAAATGAGGGATCCATATCACCGGGTAAACCATTCTTTGTGTAAAACATCTCTACGGTTTTAAGGGAAGCTGAAATCCCTCCTGAAGGAACTGTAGTGCTATTGATTATTCCCCTTGGAGAGAAAAATTCTGCAGGTGTGGAAGGATTCCTTGTAAATGCCCAGATAATTTCTTTATTCCAACTATCTACAATTGTATATCGGGCATCCTGAATAGCCTGGTCAAAATCTGTCAAAGGTTGTGATGATGAATAATGGTATAAACCGAAGTTTAAATTCTCAGCCATATCTATGGCTGTTTTAAATTCGGTCATGGCTTTTTTCCATTTTTCTTTGTCATACGTGCTGCTAATCAAGGGTTCTCCATCCTTATTTTTCAACGCTTCAAAATAACTGTCGGTGTTTCCGTTGTATAAAGGACTTGCAGCTAATAAAAAAGCGCGTGCTTTAATGGCTTGAGCTATCAGTTTGGTTGGTTTCCCATATTCGGCAGGCAGGCGGGAATCGGGTAGATAATTAATTGCTTCGTCCATTATGGCCGCTATGTATTCTACGCATTCAGATACAGGCCGGCGCTTCTTGAAATAATCATCACCGCTACCATCAAGAGGCATTTCTTTATCTATGAGAACAATAGGTCCGTAATTTTGCAAGGCAATAAAATGATAGAAACCTATTAAGAAATATGCCTGTCCTTTCCAATCGTTCTTTTTCTGTTCAAATTCTGCCGGTGACAGATTCTTATTTTGAACAATTTCTATGTTGTTGAGCATTGTATAACACTTACGAATACCTGCATATGAAGAAGACCAGTAATCAAAAATCGGATTGGAAGAACTATATAATCCTTGTTGGATTTTCATATATTGGAAAAAATCCAATCCGAATAATGGTGCTCCTACCATTTCGTCACCCACCCACCAGGAATAATTCCAGTTACCTTCGGAATATGAAGGCATGTAATAATAGCATGAATACATAAAGCCATCAGCCAACGACTCATTCTTAAACGCATCTGACAGTTGTGCAGTATCATCGGGAACTACATCCAGAAATTCACAACTAAATGTCAGTAATGCTGTTAACAGTAATATTGTTATCTTTTTCATTTTTGTGCTTTTTAAGTTGATTATGTATTGATGATTAAGGTATTAAAAAGTTAATTGTAAACCTACATTATACATTCGCAAAGGCGGATACCACAAACCATTACCAAGGTATCCGTTTCCTGTATTAGCGCCTGAACCACCCAATTCAGGGTCCCAATACTTGAACGGAGCAAACGTAATCAGGTTTTGTCCTGCAACGAAAACCCTGACTGATTTATAAGTATAGCCAACTTCTGCATTTTTCAATCTCAGGAAAGAGCCGTCTCTAAGCCAAAAAGAAGAACTTACAAAGTTGTTATGTGATACGGTTCCGCTCACCAGGCGAGGATATGCTGCATCGGGATTCGGATTTGTTTCAGTCCAGTAATCCTGCGCAATGAAATCAAATAATACTGTTTCGTTAGTCGTAAACGGATGGATGTTAGACATCATGATGCTTGTTTTGGCTACTCCCTGGAAAAAGATGGAAAAGTCGAATTTTTTGTAAGAAACGCTTCCTCCAAACCCATAAGTGATTTGCGGAATATATGGATATCCTAATTGTTCCATATCATTGTCATCAATTTTGCCATCTCCGTTCAAATCGGCATATTTAATATCTCCTGGCTTTAATAGGTTTCTGGACATATAGGTCTGTTCCGGACTGTTGTCAATATCAGCCTGGTTTTCGAATAATCCAATAGCCCTTAATCCTCTTATGACATTGAGAGGTTTGTTTAAGTCTGATTGGAAGTCGAATTCACGAGGCATTTCATCCCTTTCCAGAAGTTTGTTTACAGAATACGTAAATGAGCCCCTGAAATTGACAATCAAATCTTTTGTGAATGCTTTATTATAATCAACGGCAATATCTATACCTTGGTTCTTGACTACTCCCAAATTGGCCCAGGGTTTCCTGTCGAAAGGTATTCCTATTTCAGCCGGTAAAATATTGCGTTGCATAAAAATCCCTTTTCTTTTTTCCTGGTATATATCGGCAACAATGGAGAGCTGGTCAAATAACAAAAGATCTATCCCGGCATTAATTTTGGTACCGGTTTCCCAATGAGCGCCGTCCGCACCGTATTTTGTAATATCCGCACCTGTTTTTGTATTTTGGAAATTATCACCGAAAGTAAATCCGCTTCCATTTAAATTGATGAATGACAAATATGGAAACCTGGGGTTAGTAAATGAATTTCCTACAAGACCGTATGAACCTCTTAATTTTAAGTTTGATACAACGGCTTTTAATGGTTCAAAATAGTCTTCGTTTGAAATATTGTATCCAATGGCTACGGAAGGGAAAAATCCGAAACGTTGTCCTTCCTGGAAGTTTTCACTTCCGTTATAACCGAAATTAGTTTCAAATAAATATTTTCCGGCATACGAGTATGTTAACCTTCCGGCAATTCCCTGGTTCCTTTGGGGTAAGGCGCTGTAATAATCGGAAGGAGCATTCAGGTTATAATCTCTTTGAAGGTATATCAACATGGCGCTGACATCATGCAGATCATAAGTTTGTGCATATTCCAACGATGTTTGAAAATTGATCAGGCGATCTCCACCGCTTCCTAAAGTAGAAACTAAGGCTGTGGAACCTTTATTTAATGATTTCAATTGATAGTCATAAGAACCGTCAGGTAATTTAGTGTAACTCTCCATTTCATAATAATATGGATTGAAATTTCTGTATGTGGTTGTTAATGAGTAGTTTTTGAATGCTATCAAGGCTTTAAACCGGAGACCTTTCAAAAAGAATTTCAAATCCTGATCTACATTGAACGATGCCGTTGTATTCGAACTGAATTCGTTCCGGTAGCCTTGTACCATGCGGGCATAAGGATTACTGAATATTC
This sequence comes from Bacteroidales bacterium, assembly GCA_031553415.1. Lineage (GTDB taxonomy): Bacteria > Bacteroidota > Bacteroidia > Bacteroidales > Azobacteroidaceae > JAIRVZ01. The sequence continues at coordinate 41,257 of JAVBLO010000094.1, forward strand.
CTACTTCACCTATATTGATCGGCCCGTTGGAATTATTCCCGAATAGAATGTGATCTTCACCGGTTGTATTGGGATAGTATGGAGGGAACATGACTGGTGGCGCAGTAAAGATGTCCTGGTAAATAATATTTGTTGTACTTGCAGACCCTGTATATTTGACAATTTGAGTACTCAACCGGAGTTCAACTTTTGTTGTAGGAGTAATCGTAGCTTCTATATTCCCTTGTAAAGAACTCCGGAACTGATTCATCTGATTGTCGAAAGTGTTGTTCGGATCTTTTTTGAACATTCCGTTGTCATTGTTGAATGTAGCATTGAGGAAATAATTTGCTTTTTTGCCACCACCTGTTACATTTAAACTGGCGCTCTGGGTACTGGCAAAATCGTTGAACATTTCTTCCTGCCAATCCACATTGGGAAATACGATCGGATCTAAATTTCTAATCGTTCCGACTATTTTTTCATTACTGAATTTGGGCGAGGCATTGGGATTCCTATTCATAATGGCATTGTTATAGGCAACCATATAATCAACTCCATCTGATAATTTTACCATTTTGGTGGGTTGTGTTATTGAATTCTCCAGTCTCACATGGATAACTGATTTTTCCATGTCTTTCCCCTTTCGAGTTGTTACCAGCATAACGCCATTCGCACCACGAGCACCATATAATGCTGTAGCTGTAGCATCTTTCAATACGGAAAACCCTTCAATAACTTCGGGAGATAAAGCGTTTAATTCTTTTGCTGTAACTTCAACGCCGTCAATATAAATCAAGGGTTCTGTCGGACCGGAAAAAGTTGAAATCCCGCGTATCCAGAAACTTGCAGCATCATTGCCGGGTTCACCACTTCGTTGTACCGAGATTACTCCGGCCAATCGGCCGGCAAAAGAATTGGTCAATGAACTGGAAGGTGTTTTTAGTTCTCCCGGCCTGATTGTTTGAACAGCTCCTACAACACTTGCTTTCTTTTGTGTTCCGAAACCGACAACAACGACTTCATCCAATACTTCCGAGCCTTCTTCAAGGGTAATAATTAAATTCTTTTGTGAATTTACTTTTACTTCCTGTGTACGGTATCCTAAATAAGAAACAACAAGGGTAGCCTGCCTGGAACAACTCAGTGTAAATTCACCTCCAACATCTGTTGCAGTTCCTTCTTTTGTTCCTTTTACGGCCACAGAAGCGCCGATAATGGGATCTCCATTAACATCCATGATGCGTCCGGATACTTTCTGTTGAGAATCTTCCTGTTTTGCCTGAGGTTTATAAATCGTTATGCTTTTTCCGTTAATTACATAACTAATGTCTTTCCCTTTGAATAAGAGTTTCAGGATTTCTTCAACACTTTTTTTGTCAACTGAAATTGAGACCTTCATATTGGTATCAATATCATTTTTCCTGACTAAAATCGAATAACCGCTTTGATTTTCAATTTCTTTCAGTACTTCACTCAGTGGTTTATCCTTTTGATTAATACTTATTACCTCTTGCTGGGCAAATACTTCTGAAAATAACAAGGATGTTAATAGCAGGCATAAGAAGGTAAGCAAACGTCTTTTATTGCCATTTGTGCGACAAAAGACTTTCAAATCTGTCATTTCGTTTTTTTTCATGGTTTTCAAGCGATATTATTTACTTTAAGTGAGAGTTGTTTTTATTTGTTTATAATGGATATGTTTTTCCCTTTTTTAATTACTATGTAATTGTCATCAGCATCAATGTAACTGATTACATCTTCAATTGATTGATTCAAATCCAGGCTTCCTGTAAAAATCTCATTCTTCAAACGGGAGGGTAAAACCTCGATTTTTACATCATACCTCCGCTCTAATTCTTTTACAATTTCCGAAAATGAAGCATCTGTAAAATAAAGTTTACCTGTAGTCCATGCAGATGATTTTTTGGCATCTGACATTGATAAAAGGAGGTCTTTCGTTTCTTTATTGTAGGTCGCCTTTTGATCCGGTTCAAGTGTCAGTCGCATAGATGTTCCTGAATCATTTGCCAGAACATCTACTTTACCGTTTAATAAATTCACTTCTATTTTTTGTTCATCACTATAGCATCTTACATTAAAAACCGTGCCAAGTACTTTAACCTGAAGATTTCCTGTTAATACGGAGAAAGGAACTTTAGAATTACGTTTTACTTCGAAGTAGCCTTCTCCCGTTAATTCAACGACACGTTTTTTATGTCCGAAATCATTATCATATCTCAATTTTGAACCCGAATTAAGCCATACAACAGTGCCGTCGGGTAAAAATACTTTCGACTGTGAACCTAAAGGTACAACAGTTTCGTAACACATTTTCAGATCTGAAATACTATCGTTAAAGAAAATAAAATAGGATGCTATTAAGGATATGAGAAGAACAGCAGCCACACGTCCTGCCCAATTTAGTTTCAGCCATAGAACGGCTTTTCTTTTTGGTTGAACCTGTTTGTAGTCTTCTTTTTTACTTTTCTCAAAGAAAGGAATGAAAGACAAAGCTCTCAATTTGGCCATTTCATCATATTTTTGTTGAAAAGCAGAATTATTATTCAGATATTCCCACAATTGTTTAGATTCATCTTCCGTGATTTCTCCGGATAAGTATGCAATCATTAACTCCTCAAATCTTTTCGAATCCATCTGGCATTAGTTCAAAATTCAACTTTATATAAATTTAACCTTACATATATAGATACACAAGCTAATCACATTCCGTTTATCTCTTTTGCAATTTTTTTTTATTTTTTTGTATGAAATTGTTAATTAATCAATTTGCTTCTTCTATTCCTAAAACTTTTGACTCATTTTGTTTTGATATGGTAATCTTCAATCCGTTTTTCAGGAGCTCTTCTCCTGAATAAATTCCCCATTTTTTACCGCCACAAGGTTCATAAATCGAATATTTTTTTTCTTTCAATACTACAGGAACGGGGAAAGTCTGGGTTTCATTGAGAGATGCATTTCTGTAAAAAAACAAGATACCTCCTCCTTTTTCAGGATTGAAGCGGTAAGTTCCATCCCAGTTAGTCAGGGTAGGATAATCAAATACATCTGAACGGTAATAAAACCGGGAATATTGATATTTTTGATCCATTTGCTTGAACCAGGAAGACCATTCGGCATACCATTTTTTCTCTTGGAAAGAAAGGTTTCGAGGGTCGCCACACATCAATTGTACTCCGGATGCCAGCGATTGATAAGTGAATTCTTTCATTGGTGAATCAATTGGCTGGTTTCCGACCATCATTGTTTGTATGGGTATCACTTTACCCCGTTCTGCATTTATCTGGCGAATAGATATGGGTCCGAGAGGGGCATCAAACTCATAATTAGTGAGCCAATCCACATCTGCATGCTGGATTAAAGAATAATCAATCAGGTGAAATTTTCCCCAGGCTTCAAAAGTGCAGTCGATAATCAAATCAGGATATTTCCGGCTTAAAGCGTCAAATAACCGTATAGTAGATTGATAATTAGACCAATAAGAACTGGCCTGATCTTTATAACCATATTTACCTTCCCGTGGAGTGTAATCCCCACTTACTTCTTTATCAGTAATATAGGCTGAAGTAGAAACTGCAAAGTCCAGTTTAATATAACCTAATTTACAACTTTCGATATAATAACAAAAGCGGTTAAAGATATAATCATACCAGGACGTACTCATCGACATGGATATCCGGGATGGATCATAGCAATATACATTCGCAGGGGAACCGTCTGATGCTGTAACTGCCCATTCCGGATGTTCCTGATAGATTTTACTGTGTTGATTTACCAATGTAATGGAAAACCACATTCCGGGCTTCATCCCTTTGGAACGAATGTATTCACAGGTTTTTTCTATTCCATTGGGAAAACGTTGGGGGTGACTGTTATAATCTCCATAATTGTCCTGCCAACCATCATCTATAATAAAAACATCAATACCTGTACCTTCAAGATTATCAGCTAATTGTTCAATTAGTTTTTCATTGATATCAAACCGGAAAGGATTCCAGGTGCAATAATAAAATAAAGGATAAGATGATCTTTTAAACAATTTAACACCCAAGTTTTTGCTAACAAAATTGGCAAGGTCCACATCAAAAACGTTTTCCCATTTGTCCTGATTGGATATCAAAAGAAATGTACGCGGAGCCGTAAACATTTCTTTAGGTTGGATATACGTTTTGAAGGGATAATCATCATTGATTCGTTTCATTCCGATAGATATTTTCAAGTCTTTCGAATAACAATCCGTCCGTTTCAGAATTCCGGGCGATTCATTCCCGAGTACTACTCCTTCCCTGGTTACTTCATTGTATAACAATATCGCAGGATCGTAATAATCTCCTATATACGGAATGCGTGTAATATTGGTTCCGTAATTGGCATAGACATTAGGAAATGCGACCGGGTCGGGAATCAAATGAATGCTTTCCATATTAAGATTGGTAATCTCAACTTCTTTGTCTGCATTGTTTACCAGAGAAAATTGTTTCCTGATTACAGGTGTATCATCATAAATGAAATAAGAAAGAATCACATCAATTGATTGTATATCCGGTTTATTGCTTTTGATGTATAAATCTAGTTGTTTGCCTCCATTTATGTCTTTTTCCTGAGCTTCAATAAAATGGAAATCCTGTCCGGTATAAGATTTTCCGTCAATCATAATATCAAATTCGTTGGATACAGGAGAAGAATATTCTTTCTTGTTTGTTTTATTGATAATACTTGTTGTCGTGACTCCGTTTTGAATTTGAATTGTCCGTTCAACATATTGATTGCAAAAAGTTATTTTATCGTTGTTTATGGAGACAACTATTGAATTATTTGAATTACAAATTCCCCAAGGCAGGAAAAACAGGAACAAGAATATATAAGTTTTTCTCTTTTTCATTTTTTATTAATTTGAGGTTGTTTGGATATTTGAGTTTCGTTTCAATTCGGGAACGATTTGAGCTATTTTGCAAAATGGAATCTGGCGTAAGCGTTCGGCGTAGTTTTTAACTACGTCGTATCTAAAAGCAAAGCTTTGCTTTGCAAATGGCAAGCCGGGAGGCTTGCTTCTAACAACGACGTAGTTAAAAACTACGCCGAACGCTTACGCCTGATAACGGTTAAGACCAACGGCAATTTAATCCCGTACACCGTGTACCTCGTACCCAAAAATAGCTCAAATAGAGCCCGATAGAATTTAATAAATCTAAATGAGTTTGCTCGTTTCAAATTCAGCGCAAGCCTTATAGAATGCTTCTATATTTTCCAACGGTACATGAGGCGGTGTATCACAACCTGTAGACAATACAAAATTTTTATAGAAAGATGTTTTCTTCAGGATATTCAATGTTTCTTTCCTGACAGTTTCCGGTGTAGATGTCCTGAAAACACCGACCGGGTCTAAATTTCCCATTACCAATATATTTCCCGGACAATCTTTTAAGGCTTCCATTATATCTATCTTGTTCCCAAAGTGCAGGGCAGCCGCCTTGGAAGCTAACATTGCCTGAGTGCAATGTCCTGCATTGCCACAATTGTGCAAAATAATCATGAAGTTATCATCTTGTAATGCTTCAACAATTTGTTTGATATAATCAGATGAATATGTCATACAATCATCATTGGATATCAAGCCGGCAGCGGGCTCAGCCATGATTACTCCGTTTACTCCTGTGTCTTTTATTGCCATGCAATAATTTTTTATAAATTGGACACATTTTTGAAGCAATAAATGAATTGTTTCCGGTTCTGTGTATATAGCCAACATGATTTCTGTCATACCAAATAACCTGCCCGCTAATGAAAATGGGCCTATGCAACCTGCAAAAACAGGTTTATTGGTAATGTTTTCGGCCAATAATTGATTGGCTTTCAAATATTCATTTACACGTCCTCTGCTTAAATCCGGGACTTGCAGGTTTTCGACTGAGTTATAATCTGTCAATAAATGTCCTGTCACAGCCGGCACTTCATCTTCAGGAAAAATGATTTCTGCTCCGAAGGCTTCTGCTTCTACTGTTAAGTCCATGATGACGGTACATGTTGCCGGAGGGAAAGTTTCATTTAATTTTTTGATTGCTTCATAGTGTTTTTGCCCATTTTTTACAGCATCTACTATTTTGTATCCGCAAAGTTCTACTCCCGGATTGGTCATTATTGGAATAACGGTGCGTTTGGGAGTATTCAAAACATCATCTACCCAGTCTTTCATATTTATTTTCATATTTTCTCCTTTCTTTTATAGCAATTTTTATTGTTACATAGATGACAACGGTATGGTTGAGGCTTTAATGATTTGCCTAAGCCAATAATGCCGCTTACTGATTTAATGGGAGACATCAGAAACGAATCCGACAACTTTATTCCGCATGGTTCAGTAGGAAAAAAATCAAATAACTTTTTTTGCTCGGTTATGTTCCAGCCGCAATATCCCGGACTGCAAGGCATACTTTGTTTTAGTTGCGATTCTGTTTGTAAAAATTCTATGATTTTACTTACACAGGCTTCTGCAATCACAGTTCCCAATGAATCTCCTACAAATTCTTTTACGATATCTCCTTTTTCCCTTAATTGATGCAGGTATGATTCATACTCCCGGCCGGCAGTTGCGACAAACAAGCAAACCTGGCTAACTCCTTTCAAATAAGACATTATAGTGTAACCGACATCAAAAAATTTGTCCTGAACAGATAATGTATGTCCGTTTATTAGGCTGCCATCCAATAATTTGTACATACAGCAAGGAGTGCATATATTTCTTGCATCTGCTTTTACTTCTTCCAGTAAATCCAATATATGTTTATCTGGGATATTACCATGATATCCCATTGAAAGATATATCTCTTTATTGTCGGTGATCAGTTCATCTAAATTTAATTGATGAAATTTCATAGTGTTTTACTGTATTCCATCATTTTTTTTGCAACAGTTACTGCTGCATTGGCATTGTCACCATAACCGTCAGCTCCAATTTCATCCGCAAATTTCTGGTTAATTGGGGCTCCTCCTACCATAATTTTCACATGGTTTCTTATTCCTGCATCATTTAATGCGGTAATTACATCTTTCATGTTTTGCATGGTAGTTGTTAATAATGCAGATAAGCACATAATATCGGGATTATGTTCTTTTACTGCAGCAACAAACTTATCGGCGCTGACATCTACACCAATATTTATTACTTCAAAGCCACATCCTTCCAGCATTGATGCTACCAGATTTTTCCCGATGTCGTGCAAATCTCCTCTGACAGTTCCTATAATAACTTTACCCAAACCCGTTGAATTACTTTGTTCCAAGTGGGGCTTTAATATTTCCAGAGAACCTTTCATTGCACGGGCAGCCATTAATAATTCCGGGACAAAAGCCTTTCCGGCTTCAAATCTATTCCCGATTTCATTCATACCTGCCACCATGTAGTTTGTTATTATTTCGTCTGCCGGTATTCCTTCGGCTAAAGCCTGAGTTGTTATTTCCCGGGCATCTTCCAGTTTTCCTTTGATAATTGCTTCTGTTAATTCTGTTACTTCTTTCATGGTATTTATAGATTATTTGTTACTTCCATTTCAATAGTTTCTTCAAAATAGCTTTTTCTTCGTCTTCATTTTCGGTTGCAATCCACAAAAAGATTCCTTTGGGAGAAACTGTATTCATAAATTGTTCCAAATCTGATTTGTCTAAATCTACAATCACAGACCGGTCTTTTGATTGTATGTATTTGATAAATGAAATGTGTTGCATGATTGGATATTCATCGGCCATGCCTTGCACCCATTGGATGGCTCTCACTTCCGGAACACTTAATATACTGTCTATATGGTTTGCAACACCCTTGCCATCACAGTGAAAGATGTTGTGTGTCATTGTTTTCACTTCTTCCTGAAGTATGGGTAATGCATATTCATCGAACATTCCGGGAGAAATCATAAATGAAAAGTCATTGCTTGGAATATGCATCCTTCCATTGGGAATAGGAATGTTCATCCAAGTAACAGAAGGCTGTCTGGCTGCTTTTAACAATGTGTCGTAATCATCGTAAAATTCCAGAAAATGTTCGGTGCTCTTTTTTAATAAGGATTTGACCAGATCGATATTCAGTACCAGGTCAAAACATAACTTTTCAGAACCTCTCCAGGCCGCAGCACAATCCATTCCCGGATGCAAATCAGTATATCCTGTCCAGAACTGATTTTCAGACATTTCCAATGCCAATTGGGTCATTTTCATTATCTGCTTGTAAAATTTATTTTCTTTCGAAAAACAAATTTTAGCCAAATCATCTTCACTGTCGATTATCTCTTCACACCAGGAAGTTGTTTCCCCAAATTCCATGTTTGTACCATGGACAGCGGCATAGACATTTGGTCCCAGATTGGGCATGTAAACCGGAAAAGTTTCCGCATTGAAACGAATATTTCTGGTGCTGTCGAGAAAACTTTGAACCTGAAATTCCGCATCCATCCAGCGATCATACAAATTTTTGTGCTTTGACCCGGAAATAACTTTGTCGTATTCTGCGTTATGCCGATGGAAACGGATAGGCGCCCTGTCGATTATTTCCTGATGAAACCAGGCTTCTATACGTTCTAAGCAAGCTTCAAAATCCGGTTTATTTTCTAAATGTGCAATATTTGAAGTGTCTAACATCGTTTATTATTTAGGTTTTTAACTTGATTGATATTCTCTTGCAGTCCGGATGAACATTTCTAAATTTTCGGGTGGAGTTATCGGAGGTATGGCACAGCCTGCATTCAAAATGAACCGTGGATTACCGGAAAATGTATCCAATAATTCTAATGTTTTTTTCCTTACTAAATCCGGAGTTCCCAAAGCGATAACTCCTGAAGGATCTATGTTTCCTAAAAATGTAGATTTTCCTCTCATCAAAAATTCTGCTCTCCGGACATCTGTTTTATAATCCAGTTCCAATCCGTCGGCGCCTGTAGCAATCATTTTGTCAAGAATCAAATCTGTATTGCCGCAAATATGCAGCGTATAAGTAGAACCTAATTGATGGGCATAATCAGCAATTTTCTTTTCATAAGGCCAGGCATATTTTTCATATAATTCAGGAGAAATCATAGAAGGTCCGGCAGGACTATCTCCATTGGATACCATATCGGCTCCTGCTTCAACCATCAATCTGATAAACTGTGATGTCGCTTCATAACAATAATCAAGTAGGGCAAATATATTCTCTTCGCTTTCTACAAATAAATCCAGCATGAAATTTTCTGTGCCGCGTATCATTGTCGCCAATGAAAATGGTAACTGGTCACAATTCCCCCTGATAAAAACATCATTTTTAAAATGCTCTTTCAGTATTCTGACAGATTCACACCAGATTTGCACATATTTGTAGTTTGCAACATTGATTGGTTTCAGTTCACATAATTTATCGTATGAATCAAGAATGCCTTTGTTTGAGCGGGCAGGTTCCTCTTTTGGAAAATCTACATTTACGCCGCAAGCGCCGGCTAAAGTAACTGTGTCGATATCAACAAGAATTCCGTCATAACTATATTTTTCTATGGCATGAATATTGGCTTGAGCAATTACTTCGGGATTGTTGCGATATTTTTCCATTGAATATCCGGCTTCTTTAGCTGCCAACATAAAGTTATGCAACATTATTGGGGTTCTATCGGGCTGTCTGCCTGTTAATGCAGCAACGATTCTTTCATAACTATTCATTTTTCATTCTTTTTTTGTTTATTTTCATGGCTTCTATATATAAATACACAAAAAAAGTGTTTCCGTTTATGCAGAGTGATATTTTTAATTAGGTTTTCAGTTTAATTTAAAGTTAATACCAATGATACTTGTAATAAAAGGTATTATCTGATAATATATACAATCGGATTATAGAGACCTTACAATCCGATTGTAGTAAATATACAAAGGAATTGTAAAGATTGTACAATCCCTTTGTATGACTTGTACAATCCCTTTGTAATAATTATAATACAGGATTATTTGAAAGAAAAACAACTGTTAATATACAAAAATGGTATCTTTTTTCTGGACAATAGAAAATTTGTTGTCAACATCAAGGAAAGAAATTACTTCAGTTGGTGATAGGGCAGGGTCTATACTTCCGGAAAAAACTTCTTTTTTCAATTGAGGATTTTTAATCCGGATGATTTTATTATATTTTCGTTCTAATTCTTTAGCAACTTCTTCAAATGTGGCATCTACAAAAGACAATTTGCCGGTTGTCCAGGATGTGTATTTGTTAGTATTAGTGTCTTCTATCGATGTTGATTTTGTTGATTTATCATAAATTAAAATCTGATCGGGACGCAATAATAATTTTTCTTTGACAGACGAACCGGATGGAAAAACTTCAACAGCCCCTTCGACCAGTACTACTTCTACCGTAGGATTTTGTTCATAGGCATTGATATTAAATACAGTGCCTACAACCTTAGTGTCAATATGTTTTGTGTGGACAAAAAATGGTAATTTATCATTTTTCCTTACCTCAAAATAAGCTTCTCCTTCTAAGAAGACTTTTCGTTCCTTTTTGCCAAAATTAGAATAATAGTAAAACTTAGATTCTGAATTTATCCATACAATTGTGCTGTCGGGAAGTATTATTTTTATTTGTGAATCTTTAGGAACAGATGTTTCAAAAATATTCAATTTTCCTTCACCATTAAATATCCGGACTCCCAAATACACAGTTCCAAGAGCTATAATAAAAAGTAAAACTGCCGCAATTTTCTGATATTTATTCAACCACAAACGGATAGATTTTCTTTCAGGTTCTTTTTTTGAAAGTTCCGGAATCATCTTTTTTAGCTGCTCGTAATTAGATTCTTTTTCCGATTCAAAAGCCGGAACGGAAGTCACTGCGAAAAGCTTTGCCATAACATCATACTGTTTACGAAATTCCATGTCATCAGATAATAATGCAGATAGCTTTTCCTCTTCTTCGAAAGAAAGACCTCCTGTAAAATGTCCGATTAATAAATCTTCGTAATATGTATTTTGCTCTTGCATAAACTTAATTATAGATTCTTAATATATTAAATAAAAATACTATAAGTGTAATTATCAAATGGCTGAGGGAAAACCTTAGTTTGTCCATCGCATTTTTAATTTGTACCCGTACTGTGCTGGCATTTAAAGACAACTCCTGGGCTATCTCTTCTGTAGATTTTCCCTGATAAAAATAACACTCAAAAACCTCCCTGCATCTGCCCGGAAGTTGCTCTACCGCACTATTAATGGCACGTTGTATTTCTTCTGTTTCTAAATTTTGTAATGGGGTAGGATTTGCCAATATATGTTCTTCCTGATATTCCAAAAGCCTTCTCCTGTGTTCACTGATCTTATGCTCTTCCGATTGAAGATCCCGTAGATAGTTTAAACAACGGTTACGCACCGATTGTATTAAATATGCCTGAATGGGATAATCCAATTTTTTACGATTATTCCAAACACTGATGAATACATCGTTTACAACCTCATTTACTATGTTTTTATCAAACAAGTAGTATAATGAAATTGTTTTCAAATAGGTATAATAACAATCATATAATAAAGAGAATGCCCGCTCATCCCCGATAGCAATACGCTCAATGACATTCTTATTTATTTTATTTATCGACATTTATTAAAAATAGCTGTCACAAAATTATATAAAAATTGATTACTACCCAATAAATAATACCTTTTTACGAATTCATAATATTATTCTTATTTGGTGCTATATGACATTCAAAAATTATCATGTACATTTGTAAAATCGGAATTTCTTCCAGTATGAAAGAGAAACAAGATGATATAATTTTGTTAAACCTAATCAGAAAAGGAGATGAATTGGCATTCAAATATCTATTTGATACTTATTTTACTCCCCTTT
>JAVBLO010000135.1:0-22346 GCA_031553415.1 Bacteroidales bacterium
TGGAAAGTAGAAAATTGCAATAAAACCACCGGGTGAATAAAAATCAATCAATGTCTCTAACTGGTCTCTGAATGTTTTGGAAATTTGTTAGAGACAAAATCAACTCCAAAATTAGAAAACGGACTTCACCGGATGCTTACTGTGAAATACAATGCCTTTAATGGTCGCATATTAAATGCACAATTATCTGTGCAATATAAAATATCCAAACACTGGGAAATAGACTTAGGTTATACCGACTTTGATGTTAAAGTAGGATTCAATCGAAAAAGATTAAATGCAGATTTCGATTGGAATTACAATGGCCCATTTCTTACAGGAGTATATAAATTCGGGAAATAATCTTAATTCTTAACTTTATTCCGGACAACTTCAAATACTCCCGGCAATATTGAAATAAAAATAATAACAACAATCAAAAGTTTGAGATTTTGTTGTACAAAATCCAGTGAACCAAAGAAATGACCAGCATATAGAAAAATAGATACCCAGACAATTCCTCCAATAACATTGTAACTGGCAAAGTGAGTATAACTCATCTTTCCCATACCAGCAACAAATGGTGCAAAAGTACGCACAATAGGGACAAAACGTGCTAAAATAATTGTTTTACCTCCATGCTTTTCATAAAATACATGAGTTTTTTCGAGATAAGATTGCCGGAATATCTTAGAATTGGGATTACTAAATAATTTTTCTCCGAAAAACCTTCCAATAAAATAGTTAAGTCCATCTCCTAAAATTGCTGCACAAATCAATATAACTGCTAAAAGATGAATATTTACATTATTGGTTGGTAAAGAAGCTAAAGTTCCGGCAACAAATAGGAGAGAGTCCCCTGGTAAAAAAGGAGCAACAACTAATCCTGTTTCACAAAAAATTATTAAAAACAATATTGCATAAATCCATATACCATACATGGCAACAAGATCTGCCAAATGTTTATCAATATGTAAAATAAAGTCGATGATAAACTGAATATATTCCATTTTTTTATTTTTCTATACTTTCTAAGTACTCTTCAATCGCTGCTGCAACTTTCTTGGAAACATTTACAGCTTCCACTACAGTTTTTGCACCTGTAACCACATCACCAGAAGCAAACACACTATTTTTGCATCCTCCATAGTTATTTGTTAAAACTTTTGAGTTCATTATGAAAATTGTTTAAAGAAAATGAATTCTTTTTAGAGATATTTTTCATTATGCTTATATTTTTGAAAACTTACTCTTCCAATACTTTTTTATAATTTTCCACCATTTACTATTAATAATACCCATTATTAATGTTGACTTATTATTAATTATGGCCTTAATGGAAGTGTCAAATACTACATTGGTTGAATCATTATTATTTTTAAAAAGCTCTTTTAATAAAATATCTTTTGTTTCAGCATCAAGACTTAAAATATTGAGCTCTTGGGAAACTCCCATTTGAGCATTTATAATTATTCGTATATTTTCTGAAAGTGTAAGAATCTTCTTATCACAAAGTTTAATACTACAATAATATACATATGATTTAATACCAGTAACACCAAATCCCATAATGACAGAAATAAGGGTAATAATAGTTATTTTTGTCCTAGTAATACTGTCAAACAATACGATTTGATGGGATACAAGATATTGATTAGTTTTTCGAGCAAAATGAAAAATAATAAGAATAGTTATTATCCAAAAAAATGGACGAAGGAATGTTTTCTTCTTGGAAAAATAAAAACACAAAATTATATATAATAAAGCTACAACATCAACTAACAACAAGCTATATTCAAATTCTAAATTGCAACTTTTATTATATTTTTCACATCCAATATAAAAAAGCACAAATACACAAAAAGAAAAAGAGAAAATATAAACTCTTCTCAACACAACCCATTCATTTGGCCAAAATTTGTTGAATGAATTTTGTAAAGAAGAAAAAATATTTTCATTAACATAATAACTCTGATATTGTAGTTCAAAATTTTTAATAGTACTTTGCAAGCCGTTAAGGTGGGAAAGAAGAGGATTTGTTCTAAAAAATTTTTCATATAAAAATAAAAGGTAAACTCCTGCTAAAAATTGGATTAAAGGCGCAAAATCCAACAATTCCAAATCTTGATTATTCATCATCTTTATTTTTTCTCTCAGAGAATGGAATTGCGTTATTAAATGCATGGTTAAATTCTTTTGATAAATGCGTCGCCATTTCTTCATAATTAAATGATCCAAAAGCCTTATATTCTTTTGGGTCATATTCGAATCTTACCATTAAGCTATCAAATACAGAAAAATTACAATGATCTGATTTCAAGTTTTCAAATAGTTGTTTTTTGTCATCTTCTTTAATTTCTCTTATTACTATATTGTCATTATTTTTCTTTAACTGCTCTCTTAAAAAGGAAAACATTCTACTATTTTTATGATTAGTTGTTTCTACCAATAAAGATAATTTACCACCTCGCTTAATATAATTCTCAAAAGCAGCATAATATATTTCTTTATCTGTCAATTCGGGATTTAACCCCCTGCTGAACATTAGAATATTTTCTTGGGAACTATCAAATAAGGTAGCCATCAAAACCGCAGCATGCTCAACTCCTCCATTCGTAATTATTGCAGCAGATTTATTATTTAATAAATACATTAAGTATTTTTGATATTCTTTCAAATTCTGATCAAATATATTTGTCATGACTATCTTGTAATTTTCGCAGATTCAGTTTTCTACCACAAAGATAGAAGATTAATGGTCATTGCTAATATTTTGAGCAGTAATTAATGTTAAAATAAATATAAATTAACTAAACGAGCAACCTCAATCAACAAACAAAAACATAATTATTAGGTTAATTTATATTTATTTTAACATTAAAAAGGAGAAAATAAATTTTATAAAGACAAAATCTTAAAATTTACAAAAAAAGTTGCAGATTTTTTTGATCAATCAGCAACTTTTCAATTTAATTCAAAGCCTCTTTTTAGGTTATTGCTTGATAAATTTATTTGAGAGTCAAGAACTTGAAGTATGAGTAATAAATCATTTTAGGACAAACTTTCCAAATATTCTTCAATAGCTGCTGCAACTTTTTTGGAAACATTTACAGCTTCCACTACAGTTTTTGCACCTGTAACCACATCTCCTGAAGCAAAAACACCAGGTTTACTGGTTCCTCCATAGTCATTTGTTACAATCAATCCTTTATTTGAAAGATCCAATCCTTGTGTAGATGCGGCAATATAGTTACGTGGTCCCTGGCTGACAGAGATAATAACTGAATCTGATTCATATAATTTATCTGAATCAGGAACAATTTCTATTTCCTCTCCATTCCAAGTAGTATCGGCAAATATAACTCCTTTATCTGTAATTTCGACAGGGGACTTCAAAAATTCGAATTTAACACCATCCATTTTGGCATATTCCAATTCATATTTACTTGCGGTAAGGTATTCTTCTGTACGGCGGAAAAATACAGTAACTTCCCGCGCTCCTTTTCTCAATGCAGTACGGGCTACATCCATTGCCACATTACCTGCTCCAATGATAGATATTTTGTCTCCTAAATTATAGGCATCCGGATTTTTAAGGTAATTGATTGCAAAGTGGGCATTACCCAAACTTTCACCTTTAATCCTCAGAGTATTAGGCTTCCAAACACCTGTTCCTACAAAGATTGCTTTATATCCGTCACGGAATAAATCATCAATGGATAACCCGCCTCCGGAACCAATCACAGTATTAGGACGGATTTTAATTCCCATACCCAACAAGATTTCTTTATACCTGTCTAAAACGGTTTTAGGCAAACGAAATTCGGGAATACCATACATCATGATACCTCCGATTTTATCGTTTGCTTCAAAAATTGTTATATCATAACCTTTTGCTGCAAGAATAATGGCAATTGTAATACCAGCAGGTCCTGAGCCAATAATCGCAACTTTTGCTTTGGTTGGTTTAGGTAACTCTTTCTGTTTCAAGTTTAAATAATATCCGGAAATGTAATTTTCAATAGAACTTACATGTATTGTTTTACCTGTTTTATTGAGCACACAATTCCCTTCGCATTGTTTTTCATGCTCACAAACAAAAGAACAAACCAATGATAGTGGATTATTTGAAAATAATAATTCTCCGGCATCTTTAATTTGCCCTTCCAATAACATTTTAATCACAGTTGGTACTTGGGTAGAAACAGGACATCCTCTTGTGCATCCCGGTTTTTTACATTGCAAACATCTTTTTGCTTCGTCTATTACGTGATAAGCCATGAGTTTTAATTTATTAATGATTTAATATGCCAATGTGCCAATTGATTTTACTTAATTGGCACACTGGCATATTTTCAAATCAACATTGGTATAATTGTTATGAAAACTCCTGTAATAATTGCAGAGGTTATCACACCTGTAATATTCACCTAAATATTAGAGAATTTGGATTGTCTTTAGAAACCAGTTTCTGAGCCACTTTAGCGGTTGTTGGCACGCAACTAACTTCAAATTGACAACTGAAAATTAAAATCGGATTATTTTTCACTTTCAATTGCAAATTGATTTTTAGTATTCATTTGGTAATTCTGCTAATTGTGCAGCCGTAAAAACAGGACCATCTTTGCAGACGTATGTTTTCCCGACATTACAACGGCCACATTTACCAAATCCGCATTTCATGCGGTTTTCAAGAGTTGTATAAATATTATCGTCTGTAAATCCTAATTTTTTAAATACAGGAAATGTATTTTTTATCATGATAGGAGGACCGCAAACAATGGCAATTGTATTTTCGGCTGAAGGTGCTGTCTTATCTACAATGGATGGAACAAAACCTACTTGTCCTTTCCATTCGGGAGTTTCACCACCCGGATCGACTGTCAGATAAAGATTTACATCAGGACGTTCTTCCCATTCTTTTAATTCATGTTTGTAAACCAAATCATTAACCGTTTTTGCTCCGTAAAAAATGGATACATCCTTATAGTTTTCACGGTTATCCAAACATGACCAGATAACGCTACGCATAGGAGGTAGAGCAATCCCTCCGGCAATAAAGACCAGATTTTTACCTTTCCATTCTTCAATGGGGAAAATATTTCCATAAGGTCCCCTGAAACCGACAATATCTCCTTCTTCCAGATTAGATAAAGCAGTTGTAACCCGTCCAACCTGGCGGAATGTACATTCCACATAACCTTTGCGGGTATGTGGAGATGCTATACAGAAAGTTGATTCACCTTCTCCAAATACTGAATATTCAGCAAATTGGCCTGTTCTAAAAGCAAATTTTTCCGCTTCTTCAGGATTGGTAAATTCAAGGCGAAAAGTCCTCACACCTGGTGCTTCTTCTGTAATTTTAGCTAAGCGCATTTTATATGGCAAATATATATTTTGTTCCATGTTATTTCGTTATGATATTTAAACTTTCAGCAATATTCATATCTACAGGACAACGTCGGGAACAACGGCCACAACCGACACATCCTCTGACTTCCAAACGTTCGGGCATGTATGAAAATTTATGCATCAAACGTTGTCTCCAACGTGCTCCCTGTGTTTCACGGGGATTGTGTCCGGAAGTATGCAATGTAAATAATTTTGCTCCACAAGTATCCCAACTGCGTACGCGCTGGCCTTTTGCTCCTTTGTTTTCATCTTGTATATCAAAACAGGCACAGGTAGGACAAATATAAGCGCAAGCAGCACATCCGATACAACGCATTGCAAATTCATCAAAAATATTACTATCAAAACCAGCATCTAGCTTTTCTTTCAGATTAGAATCATCAAAACGTTTGGGAACATTTGCAAGATATTTCTCTTTTTGTAAATCTCCGGCATCCTGAAATAAATCAGGAGATAAAGCAACAATACCTTCTCCTTTAGATGTCAGGATTTCAGCAATATAATCGCCTGTATCAGTTTTTGTAAGAAGAATATCACTGCCATTTGTATTTCCGGGATTTCCGCCAAGCGAAGTACAGAAGCAATAATCATCTGCCTGGCTACAAGACATACCTATTAATGTAGTTCGTTCCATGCGGGTTTTAAAGATAGGATCAGCAGGGTCCCAACCAAAAATGGCTTTCAAACCCTCCATTCCTGCAGCATCACAAGGACGGATACCAACAATCACCTTATGAGGAATATTCTCTAAATTAATATCCTGAACTTCTATGTCGTCTTTATTCTTTGTATATGAAAAAAGTTTTTCAATTTTAGGAAATACAAAAGCTTTAGCCGACAAATCAGGAATAACAAAGTCTGATGCCAATTCTTCCGGAGAAGAAATGCGTTGATATGAAATGCGTTTACCTTGGCGAACAGGTCCGTATACCTGCTGTGTTTCCGATATTTTTTTTATCAGTTGAGCATAAAATTCTTTACCCAATTTTTTTATTTGATTTGCCATAGTTTTATCCGATAAAATTTTCTTTGTCATTAGGCTGATAAGTTGCCATTGCATTACCTTCTTCTCTATTCATTCCTGAAGTTGTTCCGTAAATATTTTTTATTTCTTCAGACAATTTTATTGGTAGAAGATGAATGGGAATATTAACCGGACAGGCATTTCCGCATTGTCCACATTCAACACAACGCCCCGACAAGTGCATGGCACGCATAATATGCCACTCCAAATTACCTGATGTATCTGACGCTACAGGTATCCATTGCGGTTGGTTGGCTTCAACTGTACATTGTGTGCAATAACACAAGGGACAAGCCTGGCGGCAGGCATAACACTTAATACAACTCTCCATTTCATTTACCCAGAAAGACCAACGTTCTGCGGGAGTCATTGCATCTAATTTGGTTATCAGTTCTTTGTCTTCAGGCTTAACTTCAGGAGTTATTGCTGACAAACAATTTTCAATTTCACTTAAAGTATTACATTCTGTAACTTCTCCTAATTCGTTTATGTACAGCGCTATTAAATCCCCATCATTCACTTGTTTTTCAGCCGCTAAACGAATAATCCCTTTCAAAGTGAAAAGATTAGCAATGATAGCAGGTTTTCCTAATCTGGCAGTTTCCTTTTTGTAAATGTACATCGCCAGATTTTGAGTGCACCGTTTATCATAGATTAACTTTCCGGCTTCTTCCTTGTTGCGGGCAAACAATGGACGAACATTTCCGAAACTACCTTCTCCATAACCAATAATTACTTTTGCTTCGCCTGTTTCCAACAAACGTACAGCTATTTCATTGATTGTTCCCATTTCAGTTCTTCCAGGTTTCGTTAGTAATTTTCTGGTAAGCTTCGTAAGGCCCCATTTCTTTGATTTTTTCTGCTGTAGTATTAACTACATCAGCCCATTTGGCACCTTCGGCAGCAGAAACCCACGTAAATGTAATCCGGTTGATATCTATACCCATAAAATCAAGTAAAGTACGAAAAACAGTCCAACGACGGCGTGCATGAAAATTCCCGGAAGTGTAATGGCAATCATTAGGATGACATCCAGACACTATAACTCCGTCAGCTCCATTGGAAAATGCTTTTAATAAAAGCATAAAATCAATACGTCCGGTACATGGAAAACGAATGATTTTTACATTCGGAGAATATTTGATACGACTTGTACCTGTTAAGTCTGCTCCGGCATAAGTACACCAGTTACAGACAAATGCTACTATTTTTGGTTCGAAATCCATTTTCTATAGTAAGTTAAGAATTAAAAGTTACGAGTTAAGAGTTACTTATTGGAAACAAGACCAGCTTTTAACTCTTAATTCTTAACTCTTAACTAATCATTTAACAATGCTAACACTTCTTCATAAACCTGTTTATTGGAATATCCTTCCAAATCTATAGATTTAGAACGACAGAATGCTACACAAGTACCACAACCTTGACATAGTCCCGGATTGATTTTTGCAATCGTTTTCACCACTTCTCCTGTTCTGTTAGTAATCTGCTCTTTATCGATGGCCTGATAAGGACAAATTGAAGCACACATTCCACAACCCATACAGGTAGAGAAAATAGGAGGGGGCATCCGGTTCACTTTAGCTACAATAGGCTCCCGGGTTAATTCATTATTTGCAAACAAACAAATTACTTTGGCTGCTGCCCCGGAAGCTGCCGCAACTGATTCCGGAATATCTTTTGGAGCCTGACAAGCTCCAGCCAAATATATCCCAGCTGTGTTTGTTTCTACCGGTTTGAGCTTAGGATGTGCTTCTGCAAAAAACTTGTATGGGTCGTATGATACGTGTAGCTTCTGAGCTAAAAATTCAGACCCTTCGCAAGATACTGCCGCTGTAGCCAGCACAACCATATCGGCTTCTATTTCGACCGGCCTTCCGCTAAGCAAAGTATCGGCGCCTTTTACAATTAATTTGCCATTTTTCTCATAAATATTAGAAACACGACCCCGGATATATTTTGCTCCATCTTCCTCTATTGCCCGGCGGGTGAATTCATCATAATTTTTTCCTGCCGCACGGATATCCATATAAAATACATAAGGAGTTCCTTCATGTACTTTGTGTTTATACAACATTGCATGTTTTGCAGTATACATACAGCAAATTTTAGAACAATAGGGTATACCTTTCACGGGATCACGGGAACCAGCACAAGCGATAAATACAACTTTTTCCGGTTTTTTTCCATCAGATGGACGGCGAATTTCTCCTTGTGTTGGTCCAGACGCAGATGCTAAACGTTCGAACTGTAAGCCGTTGATGATATCTTTATACTTCCCGTAACCATATTCAGGGAAGAAATCGGTATCTTTTACTTCAAAACCTGTAGCTAAAACAAGCGCTCCGGCTTTTACTTCTATAATTTCATCTTCCTGTTCGAAATCAATAGCTCCTGTCGGGCAAAATTTTTGGCAAACTTTACATTTTCCGGTCTGGAAATAACGGCAATTAGCCCTGTCAATAACAGGTTTATTGGGAACAGCCTGTGGAAATGGGACATATACAGCTGTCCGGGTTGCTAAGCCTTGTTCAAATTCACTCGGAATATTTTTAGTGGGACACTTGGTAGTACACAATCCACAACCTGTACATAACTTTTCATTTACGCTTTTAGCTTTCTTCCGGATTTTCACATTAAAGTTACCAATAAATCCGTCCATGCTTTCTACTTCTGAGCATGTATAAAGCGTGATATTAGGATGTTGAGCAACTTCTACCATCCGGGGAGTAAGAATACACTGTGAACAGTCGAGGGTAGGGAAAGTTTCCGAAAGCTGAGACATGTGTCCGCCAATAGATGGCTGTTTTTCTACCAAAATTACCTGATGCCCGGCATTTGCAATATCCAATGAAGCCTGTATGCCAGCAACTCCACCTCCAATAACAATAGCAGTTTTATTAACAGGAACCTTAATGGATTCAAGCGGATGATTATTCTTTACCTTTTCAACAAGAGTCCGGACTAAATCAAACGCTTTTTTAGTAGTAGCTTCTCCTTTCTCATGTACCCAGGAACAATGTTCCCTGATATTGGCCATTTCACAAAGATAAGGATTCAGGCCAGCTTCAGCACAGGCTTTCCGGAAAGTAGGTTCGTGCATCCGGGGGGAACAGGCAGAAACAACCACCCCTGTAAGCTTATGTTCCAAGATAGCATCTTTTATTTTGCTTTGTCCCGGATCGGAGCACATATATTTATAATCAGTGCTGTAAACAACTCCTGGAAGTCCGGCAGCCAGTTCAGATACTTTTTCACAGTCTACTGTTGCCGAAATATTTTCGCCGCAATGGCAAATAAAAACTCCTATTCTTGCCATAATTTTATTCTTTTACTCTAACCAAGTGTCTATGAATTCCTGTTTGCTTTCCATTCAACCCACAAGCCATTCCTATAGCTTGAGTAATATAAAGTACGGGAATATCGTATTGCTTAACTAAATAACTATTAATTGCAGAACGTCGCATATCTAAATTAGCATGACACATCGGACAAGCCGTGATAATAGCTTTTGCACCACGTTCGGTCGCTTCTTTTACTATTTTTCCGGAAAGTTTGGCAACCAAATCTGTTCTTCCTACAGAAAGACCAGCTCCGCAACATTCTGTTTTGAATGGCCAATTGATTGGTTTAGCGCCTAATTGCTCCATTATTTTATCAATGGTTTGAGGGTCTTCTAACCTGTCGAATTGAAGTATATCATGAGGACGCACCAAAAGACATCCATAATAACAGGCAACTTCTTTATTGAAAGGTTTTGTAATTTTTTCCGGAAGATGCGGAAGGATATATTCTTCAATAAACTGAATAACATTCAATATACGAATAGGAGCAGACAATGTCATATTCATTGTTTTTTCCACTTCCTTTTTTAATTCCGGATTTTCAAAAAGTTCATGTTGTGTTACAGATAATCTATTGTAACATGCTGCACATGGAACTAATACAGCTTTCATCCCTGCTTTTTCGGCCTGAGCTAAAATACGGGCAGGAAGCGATAATGAAAGTATTTTATCAAGGTTATGTGCGGCAGTTGCCCCACAACAATTCCAATCAGGAACCTGCTCCAGTTGAATATCAAACAGAGAAGCAAGGGAAACAACCGATTCATTATATTCCCGGGCAGTTCCTTCTAAAGAGCATCCCGGATAAACTCCTAATTTTGTCATAACATTTACTTGTCTACTCGTTTGCTATTATTAAAAATATGCTTAATACTTTTCCTGTCTTTTACTGCTTCAGGAATGATAGGTAATTTTCCTTTAATAAGCATTTTAGGAGCTAAAGTTAAATCTTGTAGGAATTTTTTACTCCGAAGCTTATAATCTGCAATCATGCCAACTTCATAAGAACGGCCGGTTACTTTCACCATATCCAGAAATGAACGGTGGAAAGCAACAATGTTTTTATCGGCAGATTTATTTTGCAAGCCTTTTGCAACAGATTGTTGCCTCAGATAATCCATAATTTTAGGAATATCTATCTGCATCGGACAACGGGAAATGCACATTTCACATGAAACACAAAGCCATATAGCCTCGGATTGTAGCAATTCTTTGTCTAAATGATCATCTTCAGACTGAATCATTCGCATTACCACATTGGAAGTAAAGTCCATGTCTTCTGCTAAAGGACATCCGGCGGAACACTTTCCACATTGATAACAACGGGCAGGATTTACGCCTGTGTGCGCAACCAGCTCGTTATTTAATGTCTCTTGAGATAAATTAATATGTGTATTCATGAAATAAATTAAAGAAAAGAAAATTATCCTATTAAACTAAATACAAAATAAATCAATCCGGCCAATAGAGCACTGATAGGAATGGTAAAAATCCATGCCCACAAAAGATTTATAGTAACTCCCCAACGAACTGCAGATAACCTTTTTACGGCACCAACTCCCATGATAGCTCCCGTTATTGTATGAGTTGTACTCACAGGCACATGCAAGGCTTCGGAAATATATAAAGTAATAGAGCCGGCAGTTTGCGCACAAAATCCTTCTAATGAAGTAATTTTGGTAATTCCGGTTCCCATAGTTTTCATAATTTTCCAACCTCCGCATACAGTACCTAAAGCAATAGCAGTGAAACATGTAAAAGGAATCCAATTCTGCATCTCAGCCATACTACTCATTTTCATGAAATCTGGCAAATCAGGAAGCGCTTGATTAGCTATCAAAACTGCTCCAATGATCCCCATAACTTTTTGAGAATCGTTTAATCCATGCCCAATACTTAATCCTGCTGATGACAACAATTGTAAACGTTTAAACCATTTATCTGCCTTTGCCGGCTTTACATTTTTTGTCACATGATGTGTGATAATTGTAACCAAGAGTCCGATAATCATACCAAGCAATGGAGCACCAATAATAAAAATAGCAATAAAGCCAATTGTTCCACCATCTACGGATGCAAAATTAAAATTATTCCCGGCAATAGCGGCTCCAGCAAATCCACCTATCAGTGTGTGAGATGATGATGATGGTATTCCAAACCACCAGGTAAGCAAATTCCAAATAATGGCAGCAACAAGTCCTGCTGCAACAATTTCTGTGGTAATGAATTGCGGTCTGACCGTTTTTGCAACGGTATTGGCAATACTCTCGCCAAATCCGCCTAAAAAATGGACAGCTATAAAATAAGCGACAAAATTAAAAAATGCTGCCCATATTACAGCTTGAAGAGGGGTCAATACCCTTGTAGACACAACAGTGGCTATTGAATTTGCTGCATCATGGAATCCATTGATAAAATCGAAAATAACTGCTAAAACGATAACAATAATCAATAACGTCATACAATTTATTTTAAGCGTATTTTACGAAAATGGTTTTCAATACCTTTCCTGCACTGTTAATCTTATTAGCTGTTTTCTCTAATTCCTGGATAATTTCTTTCAATTTAATTAATTCTGCCACATTCTTCTCTTCTTGGAAAAGTTCTGTAATACCATGTTCATATATAACATCAGCTTCTTCTTCCAATCTTTTTATTTCTTTATAATGTTTACGAAGATTCTGATCTCTATGTTTCAAATGAGATAATTCACCAACAGCACCTTGTATTTCGATTGATCCCTTCTTAATAATATCAGTTAATAATCTTGTAGATTCTGGTAATTTTTCGGGAGAATAAAGAAGAACCTTTTGAGATGCACGATTAATTGCATCAATTATATCATCCAATTCATCTGTAAGTTCATTGATATCTTCCCGGTCGAATGGAGTGATAAAAGTTTCATTTAAGGCTTTCATAATTCTTCCTGTAACTTTATCTCCATGTACCTCTTCTGCTTTAATTAAAACACATAATTCTTTCCTGCACTCCTTTTCCTCAAGAACAAAAAGTTCCTGTAATAATGATGCTGCCTGAACTAAGATGGAAGCTGTTTCCCCCAAAAGAGGGAAAAACTTTACATCTTTTGGTGAAAAAATACTTAATAACGAATTAATTTTCATATGTTAAAAATTTTTTGAATAGTATAAAGTTACAAAAGTATATATAATTGGACAAATCCACAATATTTTATTACTCATTCTTTAATCAAACTCAGCACTGATATTTTGGCTAAGTATTTTGTATATTTTTTTTATATTTTCATTGGTTAGTAAATCCAAATGTCTTTGAATCACTGAATTATCATGACGAACAGCAGGACCTGTCTGGGCTTCACGAGGGGTAAGCTCTTCAGCTTTCAATGCAGTTTCTTTTATTAAAGGCAAAAGATAATCAAATGATATACCTTGCTCTTCTAAAATCTGTGCGGCCAGATCGTACATGTGATTAGTGAAATTACAAGCAAAAACTGCAGATAAATGTAAATATTTCCTTTTTTCAGAGGATAATACATTTACATTCCGAGAAACCAGATTAGCTAATTCTTTTAATAAATATTCATCACTTTTATTGGATGCTTCAATGAAAACAGGAATTTTTTCAAAAGAAATTTTACGATTTTTACTGAACGTCTGCAAAGGATAAAGCACTCCGAAACGTTTAGTAAAACCTTCAAAAATGGATAGAGGAATACTTCCGGCTGTATGCACAAATAAACCTTTTATAACAGGCATTTTATTTACACAATCAATTAATACAGAGTCTTTTATAGAAAAAATATAAACATCTGCATTAATATCAATTTCTGATAATGAAGTTGAGTAGGGGACTTTAAGCTTTTCTCCCAATGTAGAAGCAGATAACTCAGTTTTACTATAAACTTGCAAGATTGAACATCCGCTTTGTTGCAATGCTAAACTCAAGTGTGTCGCGACGTTACCTGCACCAATGAAAACGATTTTATAATCAGGCTTTTCCTTCACTTTCAACAGGTAATTTGAATTTTCCGACATGGATTTTTTCCCATTGCAGTGAATTTTCATCAAAAGGTCTGTTGGGTTTTACTTTATTTCCGATGGCAACAATGCAGCCTACCGAATATTGATAAGGAATATCTAACAATTGGCGTACATATTCTTCCGAATCCTGACCAGATTCTGTTTCACGCCCTCTGATTTGAACCCAACAACTGCCTAATCCCAAATCTTCAGCCTGCAATTGGATAAAAGTTGCAGCAATCGAAGTGTCTTCTATAACTGCAATACTTTTTGTAACATCTCCCAACACTACGACGGCTAAAGCACAATCAGCAATAAATGTTCCACCGGTAGGTTTGGCATGCGATAATTGATTCAAAACTTCTTTGTCTTCAACCAAAACAAATTCCCATGAATTACAATGCTTTGAAGAGGGGGACATTAACGCTGACTTCATTATTTGCTCCACTTGTTCTGAAGTCAATTTATCTTCCGAATATTTACGAACGCTTCGGCGTGTAGCTACTAAATCAGCAAAATTATTCATTATCATAATATTTTTTCACACAGATTTCACAGATTACACGGATTAAAAAATAAATTCGGTATTACAAATCCGTGTAATCTGTGAAATCTGTGTGAAATTCATTTCTTTTTAGGATTTTTTGGAAACCAGCCTTTCTTCACTCTTTTTTCTTGCTCTATTATTTCGTGTATGCTCCAAAGAGAGGAGAATCCGAATACACCTAAAATAGCTGAAAATATTTCATTTTCAATAAAAAGAGATGAAACTAATCCTGCGATTCCTAAAACCAAGAATACCCACCAGCATTTTTTCCCAAAATAATATTCCCCTTTGGTAACCATCGGGTGGAAAATTCCGATAATTAAAAAAGTTGAAAGCCCGATGATTATTCCAATATAATTTAACATCTATCTATAAATTAATAATTAACAAGAAGTTACTATGAAAACTTAAAGTTCAAATTTAACTTTAGATTTTATCTTTTACCTGTTTTACGCTGTTGTTGAGCTCTTTGCTTAGCCATAGCCTGTTGCTGGCGTTGAGCTTCTTCCAATCTGGCCATAAATCCAGATTTTTTCTTTGCCTGAGGTTTCTTTTTATTTTCTTCCAGTTTGGCCAATAGCTTATCTTCATTCACAAAATAGCGGAAAGCAACCATTTGGACAACTGTAATTAACGTTGAAATGAAATAATAATAGTTCAAACCTGCAGGATACTGGTTCAGGAAAACCATCATGAAAACCGGCATAATATACATCATACCTTTCATTCCCGGCATTTGTTGCTGTCCTGTGTTGGTTTGCTCCATATTATATTTTGTATTGAGAATCTGAGTAATAGTCATCAACAAACAAAATAAACTCACATGGTTTCCAAAGAAAGGAGTAACCAACGGAATATATGCATCCCAACTAAAAATAGCATCATAAGTTGATAAGTCTTTTGCCCAAAGGAAACTTTCATGACGCAATTCTATCGCAGAAGGGAAAAACATGAAAAGCGCAAAGAGGAAAGGCATTTGCAATAACATAGGCAAACATCCACTCATCGGATTGACTCCCGCTTGTTTGTATAAATCCATGGTTTTCTGCTGACGGGTCATTGCATTCTCTTGTCCCGGATATTTAGCAGTAATCTCTTCTACCTGCGGGCGCATGACACGCATTTTGGCCGAAGACATAAACGATTTATAAGATAATGGGAAAAGTAAAGTCTTGATAGTCAATGTCAACAAGAAAATAGCAATTCCGAGATTTCCACAAAGGCTAGTCCACAAATCAAACAATGGTATAATGATCCATTTGTTAACATAACGGAATAAACTCCAGCCAAGCGGAACTAATTTTTCTAATTGTAAATCTTGTCCCTTGAATTGGTTTTTATCATATTTCTTTAATAACTGATAGTCATTCGGACCAAAATAATAATGGAAAGTTGAAGATTCTTTGCCTGTTAAATCGAATGGGATTGTGACTGCAGCGCTATATTCCTTGATATATTTATCATTAGAGAAAGGTTTGGAAGTTAGCTTAGTCCCCTCAAAACTTTCATTTGCGATTAAAACAGAAGAAAAATATTGATCTTTAAAAGCAATCCATTTTACCTTATTAGAAATATTTTGTGAAACTTCTTTGGATTCACTCAATTGTTCAACATCATCTGAAGTATATTTGTAATTCAGGCGGGCATAACGGCTTTCGAATGAACGTCCGGTTTCGTGCTGTGGAATTTTTTGCATCCATTGAATATCCAATACATCTGTATTTGAAGATAAAATTTGTTCCAATCCATTGGAAACCATTTCGAAACGCAGCATGTAATCATCCGGTTCAAGTGTATATACATAATCCAAAGAACCTGCTTCGCCTGCATTTAACCGCATTGTTATTTTATTACCATCTGGTATAGCTTCAAAATAAAAATCCTGGGTATTGATAATACGGTTATTAGCAGTAATCAATGTTGTGGAAAACTTGGATTCATTTCCGTCAAAAAGCATTAATGGTTGTCCGTCTTTATCTGTATATTCTTTCAAACGGGCAGAATAAACACGTCCGCCTTTAGATGTCAATACTACTTCCAACAAATCATTTTCCAATGTAACAAAAGTTTCTGAACCTTCCGATGCTTGGGCAAATTCACCATAAGTAGCTTGCATCCGACTTTCTCTGACAGAGTCAGTTAGAGCTGTAAAAGCGGCGGTATCTGATTGCTGTTTTTGTTGGGCAATTTGGTCTTCTAATTGTTGTTGAGCTTGCACTGCCGCAATAGAGTCATTATACCTGTTTAGTTCTGCAATTTGTTCCGGAGTTTGCCGGGTAAAATAGCTGTATGCTACGAAAACGAGTCCTATCAACAGGAATCCAATTAATGTATCTTTATTCATTATTAAGAAATTAGAAGATATTATACGAAATTAAAGGGATATATAATATAATTCGCATATCTATCTTTTTTTCAGTCAATTAAATTATAAATTTTAACTAATAGCAGCCTCTAT
The DNA here is from genome assembly GCA_031553415.1 of Bacteroidales bacterium. Classification (GTDB taxonomy): domain Bacteria; phylum Bacteroidota; class Bacteroidia; order Bacteroidales; family Azobacteroidaceae; genus JAIRVZ01. Next base: position 16,763 of record JAVBLO010000135.1, read on the forward strand.
AAAACTCATAAACAACGGGTTCGGATTTACAACCGTGCTGTTGTACTCCGGGTGATATTGCACTCCTACAAACCATTTTTTATCAGGAATTTCAACAATTTCAACCAACCCTGTTTCCGGATTAATTCCAGGACAAATCATGCCATTTTTTTCAAATTCAGCCTTATAGGCATTATTAAATTCATAGCGATGGCGATGACGCTCTTGTATCTGCGTTTTTTTGTATACTTTATAAACTTTGGAATTTTTATCAATCTGGCAATCATAAGCGCCTAACCTCATAGAACCTCCCATATTGATTAGATTTTTTTGTTCTTCCATCAAATCAATAACTTTATGCACAGTTTGAGGGTCTATTTCTGTTGAATTTGCATCAGTCATTCCCAAAACATTACGGGCATATTCAACAACCATACATTGCATGCCTAAACAAATACCTAAAGTGGGTTTGTCATTTTCCCTTGCATATTTAATTGCAGCAAATTTTCCTTCAATTCCACGTTGGCCAAATCCTGGTGCAATTAAAATACCATCCATTTGACTTAATTCTTCAACCACATTCTCTGAAGAGAGTTTTTCAGAATGTACAAAATGTAAATCTAATTTTCGATGATGATATGTAGCTGCCTGTAGCAGAGATTCATTGATTGATTTATAGGCATCCGGTAGTTCAATGTATTTACCAACCAATGCTATTTTAACGCTTTGAGTGGCAGTATGCATTTTTTCAAGGAACCCTTTCCAAGGCTTCATTTCCGGTTTTTCGCCAACTTCAAGTCCCATTTTACGAAGTACAATTTCCTCAAAACCTTGTTTTTGCATCACAATTGGAACCTCATAAATAGAAGGAACATCATAAGATTGTATAACAGCCTTTTCTTCCACATTACAAAACAAAGCAACTTTACGGCAAATTTCCTTATTAAGCTCTTGTTCTGTACGTAAAACCAGAATTTCAGGTTGAATACCCAACTCTTGTAATGTTTTTACCGAATGTTGTGTAGGCTTTGTCTTAAATTCCTTTGCTGCAGGGATATATGGAACATAAGTTAAATGAACACATAAACAATTTTTTCCTAATTCCCATCGCAATTGACGAACACTTTCAATGAATGGAAGAGATTCGATATCACCAACGGTTCCTCCGATTTCAGTAATTACAAAATCATATTTATATTTACTGCCAAGCATTAAAATATTCCGTTTGATTTCATCTGTAATATGGGGAACTACCTGAACTGTTTTTCCCAAATAATCACCACGGCGTTCTTTATTAATTACGCTTTGATAAATCCGGCCAGTAGTGATGTTATTTGCTTTTGTCGTTGGAACATTTAAAAAACGCTCATAGTGACCTAAATCCAGGTCCGCTTCATGACCGTCTACCGTAACATAACACTCTCCATGTTCGTAAGGGTTTAATGTTCCCGGATCAATATTAATGTAAGGATCAAATTTTTGGATAGTAACTTTATATCCTCTTGCTTGTAACAACTTGCCTAAAGCTGAAGAAACAATTCCTTTTCCTAAAGAAGAAATCACGCCTCCGGTTACAAAAATGTACTTTGTATCTGCCACAATAGTGAAATTAATTGTTCTACAATTTTTTTATTTTAAGCATGCAAAGTTATAAATATTTCTTGACTGAAAATGTATAGTAATGAATTTTATTTACGAATAATGTCTAAAATAGGGACAATTTTAATCTCTCTGAGAATTGAATAAAAAATAATGATTGATAGTTAGATCGAAAATATCGCATTTTCAGAATCTATATAAGTATAAGACAATGTAATTTACATTTGTTTTAAATCGATACATTTAGAAACACTCGGAATATATACAAATGTTTTTGCCAAAAAGTTCAGTGTGTTTGCATTTGTGTCTCAATCGAATATTTACATAGTTACAATTGTGACTATGCCCATAAATTCTACATATTACATTTGTTTTTATGAAACATCTGATTTTTTGTATCTACAACACATAATTTTACATAATAAATTAAATATAATAGACATTATATCGAATAAGTTTTTAGACCAATGATTATCAATGAGTTACAAATTCAATTTCTCAAATTATTGTAAATCAAACAAATACAAAATTATCTGTTTCGTAAGTTGCTGATAATCATAATTAATAACACGCTATTGAATATAAACTCTAATGATACAAAGCCTGTATAGTATAACCATTACTAAATCTAAGTTGCTATATACCAATATTTCTATTATAATAGAGTAGGAGAGTAGTATTCATATATATCCAGCACATATAACAAACTTCATATATATCTAATTATTAGTTAATTAACTTAGTTTTTATAAAGTTTGTTATAGATATAAAATAACATTTGTTTATTATTACATCAAGATAGCAGTTTTTCCAGTTATTATTCATATTAATATCCTTAAAATGAGTTTATTATGGTTATTTATTAAATGAATTTATAAAGTCTTCTTCAATATTTCAACAAAACAATTGTTATTTTCAATGTGTTCATAAAATATATATGCAACTATTTGTTTTCAATTGTTTTTATTACTTTTGTTTTGTTTTCAAAAAGATTATTACTACATTTGTAACGAGTGATAAAACAAATGTTTTGATTGTATTATGACAGACAATGAAGCTTTGATTGACAGGATCAGACAAATTATAGAACAAAAAGGATTAACCTTATCTTCTTTTGCAGAGCAAATAGGTTCTAACCGTCCTGTTATAACACATATTCTAAATGGTCGAAATAATCCCAGTTTAGAAATTATAAAAAAAATATTGGGAAAATATGAAGATATAAACTCTGAATGGTTATTATTCGGAAGAGAACCCATGTTTAGATCTGAGAAACCTATAATCAAATCAGAAAAATCAGCAGTGCAAACATCTTTATTTGATGACACACCTGAATTGACACCCAAGAATGAAATAAATCCGGCCAACGATACACCTAAAGCAGAATATCGCAAGGAAAATGAGGTTAAACCTGTCGTTGAAACACCGAAACCAACTATTATAGAAGAAATTATACCTAAAAAACAAGAGTATAAAAAAATCAGTAAAATAATGATTTTCTATTCTGACAATACTTTTGATAGTTTAACTCCGGATGCGAAGCCTTTTGAATGAATAAATCAATGTAATTTTGTATCTTTGCAGTCAAATCTAAAAAATATCAGATGAAAAAATATTTGGCTGATTTGGTTGTAAGTGCAAATGAAAAATTGCATCCCAATTATTATCTTCTAAAATTAACTCAAGACACTCCTTTTCCAGAAATGCTACCTGGTCAATTTGTAGAACTTAAAGTAGAAAATTCTCCTGCAACATTTTTACGCAGACCAATTTCCATTAATTACATTGACAAAGAAAAAAACGAATTATGGTTATTGATTCAGGTTATTGGCGATGGTACAAAGAAATTATCAGAACTGAAGAACGGAGAAATTGTAAATTTGATGTATCCATTGGGAAATTCATTTTCTATTCCAAAAGAAAAAATATCGAAAAAATTATTGCTAATTGGAGGTGGAGTCGGAACTGCTCCCATGCTTTTTCTGGGAACCGACCTGAAACGTTTTGGATATGAACCGGTCTTTTTGTTAGGAGCCAGAACTTCTAAAGATTTGTTACAATTGGATATGTTTCAAAAATTCGGAACTGTATATACCACAACTGAAGATGGATCGGCAGGAGAAAAAGGCTATGTAACAAATCATTCTATACTACAAAAAGAAGATTTTGAAATGATTTATACATGTGGTCCTAAACCGATGATGGTAGCTGTCGCCCAATATGCAAAAGCGTTGGGAATTCCTTGTGAAGTTTCTTTAGAAAATTTAATGGCCTGTGGAATCGGGGCTTGTTTATGCTGTGTAGAAAACACTGTTGATGGACACATTTGTGCATGTATGGAAGGACCTGTAATTAACATAGAAAAATTAACATGGCAAATTTAAACGTAAACATAGGAAAGTTACATTTGAAAAATCCGGTAATGACTGCATCCGGCACTTTTGGTTACGGATTGGAATTTACTGACTTCATGGATTTATCAAAAATCGGAGGTATTTTTGTTAAAGGAACAACTATTCATCACCGGGAAGGTAATCTTTATCCCAGAATGGCAGAAACTCCTGCCGGGATGTTAAATGCTGTTGGATTGCAAAATAAAGGTGTTGATTATTTTATTTCAGATATATATCCTAAAATCAAGGACTTCGATACTCACATGATTGTCAATGTGAGTGGTTCAACAATAGAAGATTATGTTGCATGTGCCGAAAAAATAAATGATTTAGAAAAAATTCCGGCTATTGAATTAAATATATCTTGTCCAAATGTAAAACAAGGTGGAATGGCCTTTGGTACTAATTGCCAAAGTGCTGAAGAAGTTGTAAAGGCAGTAAGAAAAGTATATCATAAGACCCTTATTGTCAAGCTATCTCCTAATGTGACGGATATAACAGAGATTGCCCGTTCAGTAGAAGCTGCAGGTGCGGATTCAGTTTCTTTGATCAATACTTTACTGGGTATGGCTATTGATGCTGAAAAAAGGAAACCACTTTTATCTACAATTACCGGGGGACTTTCCGGCCCATGTGTAAAACCGATTGCGGTGCGTATGGTTTGGCAAACTGCCAAGGCTGTCAAAATTCCGGTGATTGGTCTGGGAGGAATTTCCAATTGGAAAGATGCTGTTGAATTTATTCTGGCAGGTGCAACAGCAATTCAAATAGGTACCTATAATTTTATTGATCCTGAAATATCTGCAAAAGTTGTAGATGGAATTAATGATTATCTTGACAGGCATGGGTTTGCATCTGTTCAGGAAATAGTTGGTGGATTAATAATTTAAATTCCATATAATTTCATTTTTTCATCTACTTGAGATAAAACATATATGATTATTTTTGCAAATGTTTTTCTCAGTTGTTTATTAAATTCTAAATCATCTTTGGCCTTCAGAGCATACATGTAGGGATATATAAAATAAGGTAAATTAGTATTATTATACCATATTGTTAAAAATTTAGTCCTAAATTCCTGTAATAAGGAAATATTATTTTGATATTTTTTCCATGCTGTTGCGCAATCATTACAGTCACTATCTATAAGAAATTTAAAGAAAGACATCCAGAAAGAGTCTTCTTTATTGAAAAAATAATGGCAGAATGAAAATAGATCACTCATTTGAATGGCTAACTGTTTCAAATTAAGTTGATTAATTAAAACTTCAATTTTTTCTTGTTCTTTCTCAAATTTGAAATCATCAAGTAATATTGCGTTAGATAAATCATAGTTTTTGTAATAAATTGCATTTTTCACAATTACAAGTTCGCTATCTAAGGCATTATTACCAGTTAGGGTGAGATAAGATATTTCATTAGATATTTCAATGCCAGATTCATTTAGTAGTTGTAAATATTCTATAATTAAAAAACACTACTGACCGACTAAAGTCAAAAATCTGCCACTTTCGGACTGTTTTTTGCTATCAATCTGCATATTACGTTTTATTCATTGTTAATCTCAAAACTTACCCCCTCCTTTCAGAAGAGACTTAGTTGTATTCCGGGGC
>JAVBLO010000109.1:0-13780 GCA_031553415.1 Bacteroidales bacterium
GTATTTGAAATAATTGACCAGGACTTCGTTGTAGTTGTCCTCGATATCCGCAGAAGAATAGGAATATTTGATACATAACCTGTAAACCAGGTTTTTGTGAGGAATTACATATTTATTAAAGAGCTCGGTTCTTCTTGCAGCGGACTCATTGTTTACAGAGTCCCTGCCTGTTTGACTGTTCGTTTCCACATCACGATTACTTGAGATTTTACATAATCTTTTGCGTAATCGTCAGCTGTGGTGCAGTCAATTGATTGGTATGTTAAATACGCCTTCATCATCAGAAAAAATAATCCTTTAGTTGATTTTGTATTTGCGGATGAAATAGTGAAAGAGCAGAAATGCATCCGCTTCATTGTCATCCTTGGGGAAATAATTGTATTTGGTTTGGCAGGTTTCAACCATATCCTGTTTGGTAGCCCTTCCGTTACCTGTCGCCCATTTTTTCAACGTGGAGACATTGATAAAGGCAGATTCGGGAAGATTGAGTTCATCACAAACTTCAAGCAGAATCCCGCGAAATTCGGAGAGTTTTCGCATATCCGAAAAGAAATTGTTCACATTAATATCTTCGGCAACAATCTGTTTTATTCCGTATTTTTGAATAAAAGACATAAGTGTATCGCGAAAATCCTTGTGTTGTTTACAATTATTCCTGCGAATAGATTCCGTAAAATTCCATATTCCGCCTTCATGTACACTGTAGTAACCTGTATGGGTAGCAATATCCAATGCCAGAATATCGGATTTTACGGTAACGACCATAACGGGCTCATGCTTCGATTTTCGATTCTCCATTTTCCTTGATGATTTTAAGTTTGTGTTTATACCCTTCGGCAATATTTCCGTGTGATACGACAAGTGCCGTTACCCCGATTTTATTAAGCGCTTCGAACATACAGGAAAGTCCGTCCTCATCGACTGCTTCAAGTATTTCGTCCAGAACTAACAGGTCAAGTCCTTTGTCGATATCGCAATTGGAGTTGATAAGCTTTTGCATAGAAAGAATGGTTGCCAGGTTTACCCGTGCCGCTTCTCCCGCACTGAATTTGCCGAATGAACCGCAATCCAGCCCTGCACGGATAAGCGAAACGGAAATCTTCTCACGAATTTTTCCTGTTTTAAGAACTGTATACCCCGAAAAGCGGATTCTGATATCGCTTCCGATATTTTCCAGAAATTCGTTGGTAATTTTTCCGAGCGCTTCAATTTTGCTGTTAGCCAGATAACTCTTGAACATGACAAAATGCTGCTCCTGTTCTTCAAGAGTAGAGAGTTCTTTTTCTATGCTTGTTTTCTTTTCCAGAACAGCAGATGATTTTTTGCGGTACTCCTTCAGCGAAGTTTTCAATGAGGTTGTAATATCCTCTCCTTTGTTTTTTTTCAGTTCCCGAATGGTGTTTTCAAGGGTTTCAATGGACGTTTCCGCGGCTTTGATGTCTTCCAGAAGCGATGTATTTTTCCGCTCATTGGCTGCGAAAGCATCATCGAGTAAAGAAAAAGCCTCATCAAATACTTTACGTCTGATGCCATTTGTTTCTTCTTGAATAGAGATGATAGAATCGGAAATCCGCTTCTGATTTCGTTTGATTTCTTCGATTTCAAAAACAGCAGATTTTACTTCACGCTCGGCGACATTCAGCTTATCGGTCCAGGCCGAGTTTTGAGAGAATAATGCCCGTTTATCTGATTTAATGCGGGTTTCTTCCTGTTCGATAGAAGTAATTTTGTTGTTGCTTTCCATGATTTGAGAAGATACCGATTGTAATTCTTCTTTTTTCAGGCTTAATTCTTCACGAGATGTGGTTACATCAAATTCTTTATCCGAAACAAGAAACTCATATCCGCACGAAGGACAGGCAATGGTTCCTGCCAATCGGTTGTTCAGATTATCTATGGCTGCCGACAGGTTTCGCCTTGTTTTTTTGAGTTCTTCCGCTTCCTTGGTTACTTTATCCAATCGACTATCCAATCGGTTTAACTCGGAAGTGAACTTTTCATTTTGGATATTGTAATTGGAAGAGAAAGCCTGATAATCAATCTTTAGCTTCTCTTGATTTGTTGAGAGTTCGCTTACTTTCTTTTCGGATTTCAAAAATGTGTCATTCCATCGCTCCAATTCGGATTTTGCCTTATCGATTTGTAATTTCTTAGAAGTAATGACATTCTCCCAGTTCGTTAATTTACCTGAAGCGAAAGGTGTAAGCAGATTCGTTATTTGTATCAGCGATTCTTCAAGCGGTAAATCATGGTTTTCAAGTTCCTGCAGTTTTTCATCTGCCGATTTCAATTTATCTTCCGATTCCTTCAAGGTAGAAATCTCATCTTTCTTTTCCCGAATCAGGATTCGTTTGGAGGAAATGGTTTGCTCAAGACCTGCAATCTTTTCTTCTTTGGTGCGTAATTTTTCTTCTTTGGAATTCTCTTCCCGTTCGATTTGCTCTGTCAGCATATCGATACGACCGTCAATCCCCGCCAGTTCGATTTCTCTTTGTTTCAGCATTTCTTGAGTGGGTTGTTTGTCTTCTTGAATTCGTTCGATTGCCTGGTCTACGAGAATACCGTTACTGAAGCGATTGATAATATCCTTTTTATCCTTATCTGAAGAAGAAAGAAAATCCTGATATCTGTATTTGGACAAGATGAAGTTGTTGAATAGTTCATCGCGACTGATACCCAATTTCTCCAAGATGTATTTGTTGTAAGCATCGACACTTGGTTGGGTAATTTCATTGGATTCTTTATCGCAGAGAATATTACATATAACTTCAGATGCTCCTTTTCTGAACATCTTCCTTTCGATAATAAATGTCTCATTGTTACAATCGTTTTTGAATTGCAACTCAATCATGCATTCATCGGAATTGTCGTTGATGATTTCTTCGTTTTTGATTTTCCGAAGCGGACTCCCCGTTATTCCGATGGCGATGCATTCAATCAGGGCCGATTTTCCCGAACCGTTACTTCGCTGGGATTCGTTATCTCGGTTATCCCCGAATATCAGGGTTGTTACTCCTTGTTGCGGTTGGTAGTGCAATTCACGGAAAGCACAAATATTTTGGGCATATATTTCAGTTAGTTTCCACATGATATGTTTTCTATTTTTGAGAGGTAAGACAATCCGAGAGCTACATTTTCGATATCTTTTTCACGGCAGAATTCCTCGTAGTTGTCCATGATTTTACGGTTATCGAATTTTTCAAATAAAGAAGATGAAAGGGTTTCCGTTACCTCGGGCTCAACGGTCACGATTTCAACTTTGGTTGCTCCCGCATCCAACAGTTTTGTTTTGTCAACAGCAGATGCTTTGGCCGATGAAGAGTGTACCCTCACTTTCACGCGATACCGCCCGTCGGATTTGATTTCCTCCAGTCGGTCGGATAAATGAATGTCGACTTTTTCAATCGGAATATCGATTACCTGAAAGCGGGTATTGGCTTCGTTTTGAATAAACTTTTGAGTGCCATCGGAGAAAAGAACTGTATAGCCTTTTTCTTCATCTTCCCCGAAATTGTGCTGACGGCTGGACCCGATATACTCAATATGATTTTTGACAAAAGTCTTGTTGTGATAATGACCTACAAACACTTTGTCGAAATCATCGAAAATATTGGCAGGCAATTCGTTATCATTCGGTTGAGATAATGCTCCGTTAATACCTTCATGGATATATAAAAAGTTCTGCTTTTCTTTATCCAAACCTCCAGTAACCAATGTTCCAAGTTTTTCGCGGAAACTGCCGTTCTCGGGAAAATAAGCGATGATATGAAGGGCAAAATCCCAATCATCATTATCCAATGTCAGGAAATCATCGACTACAAGCACATTGTCGTGTTTGTCGAAAACATGGCAATATCCTCTTACAGCTTCCTGATTAACCTTGTCGTGATTGCCGTTGGCCAAAACTATTTTGATTCCTTGCTTGGAAGCAGAAACAAGAGCATCATGAACGGCAAGCAGTACGTCCAACGTCTGTGCAGAGCGGGATTGGAATAAGTCTCCACCCAGAACAATGGTTGCAATATTCATCCGCTGACAAACCGCAATTGCTTCGTTCCAGTTGGCATTAAATTCGGGTATATTATCTTTTGAAACGTGTATGTCATTTAGCATCAGGACACACGGATGGCTGTTCTCTTGCATTTTGCATAAGATTTTTAAGGAAGCGCAGTATAAAATCACACTACGCTCCTTATTAGTTTAATAAAGCAAATTGATTATCTCCGACGGTTACGGGTAGTGGTTTCTTCCGATGGAGCAGACATTTCGGGTTCGTTGTCTTTTTCTTCCGCTTCCTCGCTTGTTCCTTTTTGAACAGCTTCCTCCAGCATATCCAACAAATCTGCATTGGTTGTGGAACGGGTTACACGGACGGGGAGTTTTTCCTGTTCGATAAACGAACGGATAAGGGCGCGGAGTTCCTGGCCTTCTTCCGTCTTATCTCCCAATCCCTTTTCCTGCAACTCATCGAAGCGATTGAAAAGGTCATCAATGGAAATACCGCCTGTGTTTTCTTTGGTATCCTTGTTGCGTTTATCGAAACTGAAGGAGCCCGTATCTTCTTTAGGAAGTTCAAAACGCAAACGCTCAACGGCATCCTGCATTTCTTGGGTTTCCATGATTTGAAGTCCGTACTTCGCATCACATTGTTTCAAAAACTCAATGGTGGCTTCAAATTGATAACGGGAATAGCGGTAGATGATTTCGGGAATACGCGGAGCAGCCATAATGGCATTGAGTTCTTCCATAACCAGAGCTTCATTATCCGATTCGTTGTCGATGCTGATAATGTACTCTGTCTTACTGCCATTTTTTCGTTTTTCTATTTCAACGGCATAGGCGTTATACACAGAGGAAATCGGACATGGATAATGCGGATTCTTAACCAGTTTCTTTTGCCAAAGCTTGAATTTGCGTTCGTCCAAATCCTTGAATTGGGAATGACTGAGAGTCATCAGTTGTAATCCTTTGGCTCTTTCCGATAAATCCAACACGTACATGACGTGGCCGTAATTGAATTTCAATCCGCCGCCGAATGAACCGCCACCGATTTTTTCGGATAGTTTTTCGTCGCCCATTTCATTGGCTGCAGCGACAGCCGCTTTACGGTAGGTGTCAATCAAATCTACGGGATAACCCGCATCTGTTGCCCTGGGAACGGTTACATACATAAATGACGGTTTGCCACCTGTGGACGGCTTTTCGATTTCGAGCAGCATTTGATGAACGGGGAACTCGTAACTTTTACGGTCAGCGGTTCCGTCGGGATTAGGGGCCACGGGCATAATCCGCAGGCGGTACACTCCGAATTTGTCCATACGGAAAAATTCTGTTTTGGCAAATGATTTGTTTTCTTCGAGTGCCCGTTGTTGGGCTTCGGCATAGGATTCCTGAATACCTAAGAACAAATCTTCAACGGAGACGGCTTGCATGCCGTTTCCTTCAACATTTTCTTCTTGCATAAGATTTTTTGATGCGAATGGTTGATTATTGCCGAGGTAAACTTTAAGCAACGACAAACGGGTTCGGATTCCTCCGCCTGTCTTCAGTTTATTAGCAAATCTAAGGGAGGAAAAGCAAGGGCAGAAAACACCCTTGCTTTAAATCACTCGCTTCTATTCCTTAAAAAGGAACTCAATTTTCGGGAAATTTGTCATCCGAAAAACGGAGAACGGCACAAATATAAAAGGATTTTTTCGGTTACTCCAAATGTTTGAGAATTAGTTTTTTATCAACTAATTTAAGGGATTGAAAGTCAATAGTTATTTCTTTAATTTTTGAATATTCAATTAATTAAGTATTATAATCAATTACAATACTTTTATTTAACAAAAAAATATATCTTTGTGAATTCATGAAAAATATTTAGTACGGTATTTATCAGTAAATTACTTTTGAAAGAGTAGAAAATGATAAAATAAATAAGATGATTATTCTACAAATGAAAATTTTGCAAGGAGTAAAAAATAGAAAATGTAAAAGTAATTTGAAAAATATTGTACTAATTGACAGATTAAAGAAAAATGCACTAAAAATAATTTACTAAAAAGTCAAAGTTATGAGGAAAATTTTATTATTTATGTTTATGGTATGTTTTCCAACACTAACCATGTTGGGTCAATCTCTTGAATACAAACATAAAATGGTATTCGTTCAAGGTGGCACATTTAATATGGGTTGTACAAATGAACAAGGAAGTGATTGCTTTGATTGGGAGAAATTTAGCGAAACAGTACCTAATAGGGGTGTTACTGTAAAAGATTATTACATCGGACAATATGAAGTAACACAAAAACAATGGAAAGATATAATGGGAAGTAATCCGTCTGTTAACCAAGGAGATGATTTGCCTGTTCAAAATGTAAGTTGGGATGAAATTCAAGTTTTCATTGAGAGATTAAATGCAAGAACCGGCATGAAATACAGACTTCCAAACGAGATAGAGTGGGAATATGCTGCACGTGGGGGTAATAAAAGTGCCGGGTATAAATATAGTGGCAGTGATATTGCTGCAGAAGTAGGATGGTATAACAGTAACTCCGACGGAAAAACTCATGAAGTTGGCAGTATTGGGAAAGCAAATGAGTTGGGAATATATGATATGAGTGGAAATGTGGGAGAATGGTGTAATAGCCGATACCTACCTTATGATTATACCGGAGGTGGGCTAACATACGAACTTATCACACTTGATTATGATTGGATGTGTGGATGCTATCATAATATTTTAATACCTATAAATTCGGTTGGTTATAAAGAAAACTTCCGAGTTATACGCGGCGGTGCTTATAAACAGCAGGAAACTCAATTACGTGTATCTTTCCGAAACAGTTTTGCAAAAGAAAATTCCTCTGATAATCTTGGATTTCGATTGGCTTGTGATGAGTTTCCCGATTATTGTATTGTGTTATCTGATACTCTGGATAATCCAATGAAAGGAGTAGCTGCTGATGGAGTAGCTAAATTAAGGATAAAGGTTATACCCAATGTAGAAAATGCGCCGGAGCTATTTAGTATAATGTTTAAAAAAGAAGGATCTACTGCTATTATTGATGAAACTATAGAAGGAAAAATACGTAAAGCGAATGGAGAACCACTTACAACTATAGAGAAGCCTCAATTAGTTGAAGGGAAATCATACTATGAGTTTCTTTATATAGCTCCCGAAGATCATGGTTTGAGCAGCTATCAATACGAAAAAACATTGTATTTAACTGCTGAGTTGTATTTTGGGACTGAAGTAGCAGATGTAAGTTTTACAATAGAAATTGTTCGCCCTCCTGTATTGATGGTTCATGGTCTGAATAGTAGTCCTTCAGAATCATTTTTGTCTTTATATAGTAGATTAATATCTTCAGGCTATAATTTTTACCAATTAGGATTTGCTAACTATTCTTCTTCTAATACTGTTTCTTTTTCCGCAAATTCTTGGGTTATTCCGGAAAATATACGTCGTATACTTACCATTATGAGCAATAAAGGTTATGCAGCTCGTAAAATAGATATAGTAGGACATAGCATGGGTGGCTTACTTACTCGTCAATATCAACAGAGTTTACAATATAAAGGAGATATAAATCGAATTATTACAATCAATACACCACATTCTGGATCGCAGGCAGCAAACCTATTGGCAAATATTGATAACACAAATGTTATAGATGTTTTGGGACACATTAATTATTTAGCATCATATATTCCTGCATGGAGTGATAAAGCTCAATATATTAATTCCTATTATGAAGAATATGTTCGATTTGTTCAACAAGGTGCAGTAAATGATTTACGAGTTGATAGTGAGGCTATAAGGAAATTAAATGAGAATAATCAGTTAACCGTAAATATAGTACCTTCTCATGCAATTTATACAATTCATGATCTTCCTTTCAACCCGTTAACATTTGATAAAATAGATTTATTCTATGCCTTTATGAGTGTAGGTTTGAATTTTTATGATTTATCGATTTCTGATTTGTATAACGGGGAAGAAAATGATTTAATTGTAGCAGAATCAAGTCAAAAAGGTGGACTAACAGGATCAAATATTTCTTATTTTGAAAATTGGCATAGTTCAACAAATAATCCATCTGTAATTAATCAAGTTATACAATTACTAAACGAATCTGCCTATAATGAAGATTATTTTTCTATTCAGGGATATAATCCTCCTCAATTATCTCCTCCTCAATTATCTCCATCAAGAACTAATGCAAAAATGCGTTCTACAGAAGATTGTGAAGTTAGCATTGTGTCAATAAATAAACCTCAATGCACAAATGGAGATGAAATAAAAACTTCAGTTGTTGGCTGCAATAATATCATAAAAATGTCATTTTTAGCACAAGGAGAAAATATTGGTTTATTCCACATGGAGACAAAAGAAGGCAATAATAATGAATTTACATACACTATACCCGAATCTGCATTTGGGGTAAGAAAAATTTTAGTAATCGGTTATACCGATGATGGAAATGTAGTCTTAACTACCTCACAAGTAGAGGTAACAACAGATGCAACTTTAATCTACATTGAACCTTTACAAAAAGAGTTATTATTGCCTCTTTCAACCACTCAAACCGTAGAGGTACAAGGATTGTATTCAGATGGTATAGTCCGTAATATTACGAGTTTAGTTTCTTGTTCTATAAAAGGCGAAAACATCGAAATGGAATTACCTAACGTTGTTATTGGCAAACAAATAGGATTAGATACTGTAATCATACGTTATTTGGAATTTGAAACCATGCTTCCGGTAGAAGTTTTGGATATAACTCCTTATAATATAGACAAGGGAGTACCAACAAATATTAAAGATGTACAAGATAAAGATGAAATTAAGCATAAGGTATTGATTTGTTATCCAAACCCTGCAAATGATAATGTTACAATTCGATATGAATTAGAGAAAAAAGCGAACTCCCTTATACATATTTACAGCAGTCAGGGAACTCTTATAAAAACAATTAAAACAGGTGAAAGAAATGCAGGAGTGCATGAAGAAACTATTGTAATTTCAACATATCCCACAGGTATTTATTTTGTTATATTAGAAAGTAATAATATAAAATATGGTAGTTCGTTGATTAAAAAATAAAAGATACCTGCCTACATACATTAATATAGATTACCTCATGTGGCGATGTGGTTCGTCCGACAGCTTGTGCGGAACAATACTTTTAGGTTTTTATTCGAACTATTGCGATACACTTTGGTACAAACTATTGCTACGCTGTGAGTCATTTTCTTGGAGCAAATTGTTTATTGAGCGAACGTTTTAATGAATAAAAGCAGGTAAATTGGTGTCAATATGCAAGAAAAAATAATGCTATAATGCGATTGTTAAACATTGAAAAAGAAAAAATGGCAGAAAATAAATTAATAAACCCTCGATTAAAATCTATTGCAGAATTTTTAGATGGCAATCATCATTTTATTATCCCCTCATACCAAAGAGGATACAGGTGGGAAGAAAGACAAATCATTGATTTATTAAATGATATATATGAGTTTCAAGAAGAAATAAAGAAAAAAACAGGCGATAAAATTGGAGAATTTTATTGTTTGCAACCAATAGTTGTTTTGAAAACAAAAGATAATAGATGGGAAGTAATTGATGGACAACAAAGATTAACTACCATTTTTATTTTATTGTCGTCAATAAAAGAAGCTTTAAAACTTATGAGACTGCCAACAACTCTCTTTTCGCTAGAGTACGAAACGAGAGAAAAGGAAGAATGTAGTAGTAAAGAGTTTCTACAAAAAATTACTTCTGTTTCTATGATTGATAAAACAAACATAGACTTTTTTCGCATGAGTGATGCCTTTCTAATCATAAAAAAATGGTTGGATAATGACAATATAAATCTTGGCGATTTTTGTAATACATTACTCAAAACGGATTTTGACAATGATTTTGACAGAGCAAATAATGTTCGTTTTATCTGGTACGAGCTCAATCCTGATGGAGACGAACCAAATATCGCATTTGCAAAATATAATCAAGGAAAAATTGATTTAACAAATGCAGAACTTATTAAGGCCATATTTTATCTTTCCGACAGTTCTATGAATGACCGAGAAAAGAAAAAATATCAACTAAAAATAGGGTATGAATGGGATGATATAGAAAATACTTTGCGGAAAAATGATTTTTGGAAATTTATCAGCCCAACTAAATCTTATACCAATTATATTGAGTTTATTTTCGAATTAGTTGCTGATAAATATCTTGATAGAGTAAATTTAAAGCTCAATAAAAATATTGACAAATTATGGTCTTTTTATGTTTTCAATGAGTTAATAACAAAAAACATAAAGATATATGATGAAAAGTACAATAATGCAAGAGATTTCCTTTGGGATGAAGTAAAAACTTATTATCGAACTTTTGTAGAGTGGTTCAATGATAATACTTACTATCATATCATTGGATTTTTGCTGCAAATAGGAAAAAACATTGAGTCTATAAAAAAACTTACAGAAAGTCATACAAAAGAAGGATTAGAAAAAGAACTTCGACAGTTAATTCAAATTCATTTTAAAGAAGTTGATTTAGAGCAACTTGGTTATGATTATGATTATAAAAAAGCAAGAGAACTATTATTGTTGTTCAATGTTGTTACAACTATGAACAGCCGATATAATCGTTTTGCATTTGACAGATTTGCAAATGAAAATTGGAGTTTGGAACATATACATGCACAACAATCGGAGGAACTGAAAACTGACAAGCAAAAGAGGCAATTATTAAATGAACAAAAACAATATTTTTCAAATCGTAACAAGGACGAATTACTATCAAAAATTCATAAATTGTTAGGAATGACAAAAATTGACCAAACGGAATTTGATATAATTCAAAATGAAATATTTAATGAGTATTCGGACACAACCACTATTCATTCCATTAGAAACCTTGCTTTGTTAACGATCCCTGATAACTCTTGCTTGAATAACAATATTTTTCCAATTAAGAGAGACTTGGTAAAAGACCTTGACGAGAAAGGGTCTTTTATTCCAATTTGTACAAAAAATGTTTTCCTTAAATATTATTCCAAGGGAGTGGAACAAAATGTAAAATGGGATAAACAAGATATGACTTCATATCTTGATGAAATAAAAAAAGTATTGGGCAATTACGTAAATATAAAAGAAGATGAATACTAAAGAATATAGTTTTTGGGACTTAATATCCGAATATCATATAGAAATACCTGCTATACAGCGTGATTATGCACAAGGAAGAAAATCTGAAAGCAGAATTGCAACCTCTCTTATTAATGATTTATTTAAAACTTTGATTTCTACAGAATCAAAGAAAATGAATCTTCATTTTGTATATGGGAAAATTGACAATCTGCATTTAATCCCTTTGGATGGACAACAAAGATTAACAACGTTATTTTTGTTGCACTGGTTTCTTTCAACTGGCTTTTTATCTGAAGATTATAAAAACTTATTGTCTGAATTTACCTATGAAACAAGACCAAGTTCCGAAGATTTTAGTTTAAAACTAGTAAAAGAAGGTATTGAATACAAAAAAGACAAAAAAATTAGCGAACAAATAATAAATTCAAAATGGTTTTTCTTATCATGGAAAAATGATCCAACGATATCAGCAATGCTAAATATGCTTGATATTATTCAAAATAAATTCGTGCAACCTAATGAAACTTTATTTAATAAACTTATTGGAGACAATAGCCCTGTTCAATTTCATTTCTTGCCTTTAGAAAGATTTAAATTAGAAGACAAAATATCTGTAAAAATGAATTCTCGGGGTAAACCCTTAAACGAATTTGAAAATTTCAAAGCCAACTTTTCCGTTTTGTTCAATATTGAAAATAAGTCAAAGTTAGATAATGAATGGTTAGATATTTTTTGGAAATTTGAAAAAGAAAAACAAAGTATAAATATTAATGAGGTAGATAAAAAATACCTGAATTTTATAAAAAATGCTACACTGAATTTTTATGTGGAGGCTAGGGATATCGATAATACATTTAGATATAGTTTTAATATCTTTGACAAATACAAAGAAATATATTCTTCAGATTCCGAATATTTAATACACCTTTCAAAGGTACTAGATTCGCTTACGATATTTGGAGATAACGAAAAATATTTTGAATGTTTTTTAAAAGATGATCCTGACTATTGGGAGAGATTGAGATTTTATGCAGTTATGCAGTTTTGTATTAAAAAAGGCGACTTCAATGAATCAAATATTGGAATATATGAAAAATGGATTAGAGTATGTGTAAATCTGATAAACAACACTCCTATTCAAAATCCAGATATATTTTGTAAAGCGGTTCGTTCCATTAAAAAATTAAGTGATAATATTGATGATTTATATGAATATCTTTCAAAACCAGAAAGTAAAATAGATAGTTTTTTACAGAAACAAAGCGAGGAAGAGAAAGTTAAGGCAAAATTGATGTTACAAGATGGAAGTTGGGAAACAGAAATCCGTAATATAGAAAAGCATAATTATTTTTCAGGACAAATTGGTTTTATTTTGGATTTTTCAAAAATAGATGAAGAACATGATTTGGAGTTGTTTAAAAATTATTCTGCAAAATTGAATATTCTTTTTGGTAATATGTTCAAGGATAATAAAAATTGCCTATTTCAACGAGCATTGCTGACTTTTGGTGATTATTTAGTTCCTATAAACTATTGCAAAACATTTTGCGCATTCAATGAAAGTTTAAGAGAAAAAAATGATAATTGGCGAAAAGTTTTTGACGACAAAGACAAAAGAAAGTTTTTGAAAAACTTATTGGATACAATCCGCATAGACAGTATTGGAAAAGATTTACAAGACATCATTGATGGTTATTCAGTGATTGATTGGAAAAACCTGTTTATTAAAAACAAAGGAGTTATAGAATATTGCGATAAATACAGAATAGCAAAATGGGGAAATAAAATAGCATTATCAAGAAGCTCTGCCGATAATTGGAGAAGACACGCTGATTTATATTCCTTTGTTTTATTTTTGGAATTAGAAAAAGAAAACAAAAGTGTAAATTACCGTGACAGTTCAGACGATGTACCTTGGATTCACATAAGATGGAAAGGGAAATCGTATTATATACAGGAAGAGGATAATGGTTATTCTTTTGGTTTATGTGAAGGAAATGATGATTCCGAGGGACTCGCTGAAATGCGACAACATATTGAAGAAATAATAGACCAAAAGAATTTGCAAAAACAAATACTAATTTGAAGAAATATTATGGAGTATAAGGCTGATATTATTCAGAAATTATATTATTATTAAAAATTATTGCTATTGTTTATGGATACTGTTATTGATTTTTTTACCCAAGAGCGTTATAATGCTATAACTGCATTAATAGCCATTTTGTCTTTTGCGATCTCTGCTCTATCCCTTGTTATAGTTATGAAAAATTATAATATCGTTTCAAAGAAACGATTATCGATATCTGCTTCGGTAGAAAAACCTTTTGACGAAGTAGAGATAAAACTAATAAATATCGGTATTAGGCCTATTTTAATTGATTCTTACTCTGTACTTTATGCAGATGTTAGAGAAAATATAAAAAAAGGTACAGAAATATTTAATCAAAATATAGAAGAAAGACTTGATGAATTAGAACAAATAAATTTAATCACTACTGACCGACTAAAGTCAAAAATCTGCCACTTTCGGACTGTTTTTTGCTATCAATCTGCATATTACGTTTTATTCATTGTTAATCTCAAAACTTACCCCCTCCTTTCAGAAGAGACTTAGTTGTATTCCGGGGCT
>JAVBLO010000100.1:0-31827 GCA_031553415.1 Bacteroidales bacterium
ATTAAACCCATAAGGGAACTCGCACATGGAAGAAAGGCCAAAACCCTATTCAAGTATGGACTCGAGGAAATTTCCAACACATTGATGAATCCATGCCGTAGGCCGGGATTCGATATATTCAAAATTTTGTCATGTACTTAAATTCAAACGAATAAAAAAATATGAAATAGTGTTGTTCTGTATATTCCGTGTATTCTGTGTGCTATTAAAAACTTATACTGGCAGAAGTTATTTCGCTTCTACATTTGGATTAATTTTCTTAATCAATCCCTGCAAAACATTCCCGGGACCGACTTCTGTAAATAAATCTGCACCATCAGCAATCATATTCTGAACAGATTGAGTCCATTTAACAGGAGCAGTTAATTGGGCAATCAAATTAGCTTTGATAGTTTCCGGGGTGGTTTCTCCTTTGGTGCTTACATTCTGATAAACAGGACAAACAGGAGTGGAGAATGTCGTAGCATTAATCGCTCCGGCCAATTCTTCCCTTGCAGGCTCCATTAGCGGAGAGTGGAAAGCGCCACCGACTTTCAGTTTCAATGCACGTTTAGCTCCTGCGACCAACAATTTTTCGCAAGCCTCATCAATACCTTCAATGGTTCCTGAAATCACAATTTGTCCCGGGCAATTATAGTTGGCAGGAACAACAGTTTCTTTAACAGAAACACAGATTTCCTCTACTTTTTCATCAGGTAAATTCAATACGGCAGCCATTGTTGAAGGAGCTTTTTCACAAGCTTTCTGCATAGCCAACGCACGGGCATATACCAATTTCAATCCATCTTCGAAAGTCATGGCGCCAGCGGCAACCAATGCGGAAAACTCACCCAAAGAGTGACCGGCAACCATTTCCGGCTGAAAATCATTTCCCATGGTTTTTGCCAAAATAACAGAGTGCAGGAAGATAGCCGGCTGGGTTACTTTGGTTTGCCTGAGCTCCTCGTCCGTTCCGGCAAACATCAGGTCAGTTATGCGGAATCCTAATATTTCATTCGCTTTTTCGAACATTTCTTTTGCAACAGGGGAATTATCGTATAAATCCTTACCCATGCCCACAAATTGAGCCCCTTGTCCGGGAAACACAAATGCTTTCATAATTTACAAAATTAATTATTTTAAATAAGGCCGCAAAGGTAATGTTTTTAATAAACCCTCGCAAGCATCTTCCAATAAATCCAGCACAAGTTCAAAACCTTCCGCACCTCCATAATAGGGGTCAGGCACATGGTCGTAATCAAATTTGGAACAATATTCTGTCATCCTATGGATTTTTTCCAAAGATTCACTATCCGGAGCTAAACATTTCAGGTCAGCAATATTCCGGTCGTCCATACCGATAATCAAATCAAAATTGAAAAAATCATCGTATTTTACAGGCCGGGAACGGGAATTTAAATCATACCCACGTCGTATGGCATGCGCCCGCATACGATTATCAGGTAATTCTCCTTCATGATAATTAAGAATTCCAGCAGAATCTATATGGATTTGATTTTCTAATCCCCTGTCTTTGACAATTTTTCTCATAATACCTTCGGCGGAAGGAGAACGGCAAATATTCCCGAGGCATACAAACAATATTCTTATTTTATTCATATTTCAATTGAATCCCCACTGATATAGCCGTTGGCAATCGAATAAAATGTTAAACCACTCACAGTTTTTATTCCTAATTTGGATATTATATTTTTCCTATGTGAAAGTACGGTATTCAGACTGATATTCAATTTATCGGCAATCTCCTTATTGATAAATCCTTGCGCTATCAATTTAAGTACTTCTATTTCGCGGTTGGAAAGTCCTGATTCTTTTTCATCCACCAGTTCATTATCCTTGAATGCTAACAAGTTAAAATCCGGATCATCCAATAATTCAATCATCGGTATCAATACCTTATTTCGTATTCGATTATGCATCTGGATATCTTTTTCCAATCCGGAAATTGAGAAAATAACCGCATAACAAAGATTATCATTGAAACTTCCTTTCAAGTGCCTGATTAGTATTTGTTTCAAATCATACAACATTTCTTCTGTATGGTTATCGTCCAATCCTCCGGTTTCGATGCGGTTGACTAACTCTGATTTAAATTTCAGGAAGAACTTGCGTATCAACTCCAACTGGTCATTCTTCGGATTACTTAAAGCTATGAATGCATTTAAATGCTTTTCAATATTAGGCAACAAGACATGCAAATAATACATATCTGTTTGTTTCAGGTAATTTACAATCAGGTGGATGCTAAATGACTGCATTTTTTTTTCCGGAAAATAATCATCATTCAGGAAAGTATTGATAATCACCAAGAAAAAATCCGGATTGATTCCGTATGTATAACAAATATCCTTAACCGAGGAAACGGATAATCCAAGCCTGATTCCAAACCGGTTGATAACAGGAATTAACTCGCAGTTTTTTTCAACTACCTCGCTAAGAATTCTATTTTCGTTGATAAATGACATTTAATCATTAAATCTTTTTGTTAAATCGCCAAAGGCATCAATTCGCCTGTCACGGAAAAAAGGCCACCAACGGCGTACTTCTTCCGAACGCTTCATATTTAGTTCTACAATCAGACATTCTTCCTTATCATTGGATGCCTCCGCTAACATTTCGCCTTGCGGTCCGGCAACAAAACTATTTCCCCAGAATTGAATTCCATTAGTTTGTCCTGAGGGATCGGGCTCATGCCCTACCCTGTTTACCGAAACTACATGTAACCCATTGGCAACTGCATGTGCCCGTTGCGAAATGACCCAAGCATTTTTTTGCCGTTCTTTTTCTGCCTGGATATCTGTAGATTCCCAGCCTATTGCTGTAGGATAAATCAATAAGTCAGCGCCAGCTAAAGCCATAAGCCGGGCAGCTTCGGGATACCATTGGTCCCAACAAACCAAAACACCCAATTTTCCTAATGAAGTTTGAATGGGCTGAAAACCTAAGTCGCCGGGAGTAAAATAAAATTTTTCGTAATATGCAGGATCGTCAGGAATATGCATTTTGCGGTATTTTCCGGCAATGGTTCCGTCTTTTTCTACAACAACTGCTGTATTATGATACAATCCGGGAGCTCTTTTTTCAAACAAAGATAAAACCAAAACAACACCCAGTTCTTTGGCCAAAGCGCCAAAACTTTCGGTTGAAGGTCCAGGAATAGTTTCTGCCAAATCAAATAATTGGGTATTTTCCATCTGGCAAAAATATAATGCATTATGTAACTCCTGCAAAACAATCAATTGCGCTCCTTGTGATGCACAATATTTTATATTTTGTTCCAGCTTTTCAATGTTCTTCAGAATATTCCCCGTATTGGATTGTTGAACAAGACCTACTTTTAATAATTGCATACAGTTAAGAGTTAAGAGTTAAGAATTAAGAATTAAGAATTAAGAATTGAAATACAGTATTAATCATGTCATTGATAATTCAACTCTTAATTCTTAACTTTTAACTCTTAACTAATTAATAAATCCTTCCGGAAATTGCATGGTAATACAATGCAATGAACCATGTTGCTTGATTAGCGGCAAACAGTTAATCCCTATTATTTCCCTGTCAGGAAATACCTGACGGAGTTGCTGTCCGGCAATTTCATCTTTAGGAGAATTATATGCAGGGAACAGAACAGCATCATTGATAATTAGGAAATTAGCATAAGTAGCCGGCAACCTTTCACCATTATCATAAACAGCATCTGCCATAGGCAATGGAATCAGTTGATACGGATTCCCTGCAAGTGTTTTGAATGATTTAAGTTGCGTTTCCATCAATGATAATGCTTCAAAATGTTCATCATTCTTATCATCACATTTAACATAAACAATGGATTCAGTATTACAAAAACGGGCCAATGTATCAATATGACTATCAGTGTCATCCCCTGCCAAATATCCATGGTCGAGCCATAAGATTCGTTTGGCACCGAATATCATTTTAAGATAATCCACTATTTCGCTTTTATCCTTATATTCATTCCTGTTTTCAGATAACAGACATTCACTTGTCGTAAGAATTGTCCCGCATCCATCCGATTCAAGACTTCCGCCTTCCAATACACAGTGCATCATGTTCTGGTAATGAATTTCAGAGTCAAATGTTTTACTTTGAAACAACTTTTTAGTAATCTGGTTATCGAAATTAGCAGCAAATTTCATGCCCCAACCATTAAACATGAAATCGCAAACAAATGGATATCCATTGGCAATCACACTGATAGGTCCATGATCACGCGCCCATGTATCGTTAGTTTCCATTTCCCGGAAAATAACCTGATTGTAATCAATATAACCCAATGCTTTTCTTACATCTTCAATATTTTTACATACAATCAATAGCTTTTCCCGTTTGATAATCTCTTTGGCTATGGCAACATAGCAGGGAATAACCTCTTCCAGAATATCTTTCCAATCGGTATCTTTATGCGGCCAGGTAAGCAAGACTCCACTTTGAGGAGCCCATTCTGCCGGAAAAATTATATGTGATTCCTCCAACATTTTTAATTGTTAATTTTTAATTTTTCATTTGACTTCGTTTCATTCCAATATTCTTCCATTTCATCCAAAGTCATATCTTTTAATGAACGGTTATTATCCAAGGCTTTTTGTTCCATATAATTAAAGCGGGAAATAAACTTTTGATTTGTCCTTTCCAAAGCATTATCCGGATTTATTTTGTACAGACGGGCTGCATTAACCAAACTGAAAAACAAGTCTCCAAACTCGGCTTCCATTTTGTCTTTATCCAATTGGTTGATTTCCTGTTTTAATTCCATGAATTCTTCCTGAACCTTATCCCAAACATCTTCTTTTATAGTCCAGTCGAAACCAGCATTACGGGCTTTATCCTGGATACGGTGCGCTTTAGGAAGTGACGGAAGTGATGCCGGAACACCTTCCAAGACTGTTTTATTTCCGCCTTTTTCTTTCAGTTTGATTTGTTCCCAATTAAGCTCAACCTGTTTCGAGGTTTCCACATCAACACTTCCAAAAACATGCGGATGCCTGAAAATCAACTTATCACAAAGAGCATCGCATACATCTTTAACATCAAAAGCGCCTTTTTCTCCGGCAATTTTGGCATAAAAAACAATATGCAGCAATACATCGCCCAATTCTTTTTTTATGTCTTCGTTATTATTCTTGATAATTGCTTCGCACAATTCGAACGTTTCTTCAATCGTATTGGTTCGTAAACTTTCGTTCGTTTGCTTTTTATCCCATGGGCATTTTTCCCGCAATTCATCCATGATATCGAGCAAACGACCAAAAGCCTGCATTTTTTCTTCTTTACTATGCATATTCTATAATTTATCCCTAAATCCCCTGAAGGGGACTTGGAGAGTGAAAGACCATAGTTAACTATAAATATTTAGCTGCCTCAAAAGTCCCCTTCAGGGGATTTAGGGGTGTCTATTTCTTCTTATATTCTTCCAAGCCTTTGTTCAAAAATGAAATGTATTCTTCTATGTCTTTATTATATGCACGGGAAGGTCCAACCGGCATGCCTTCACTATCAATCAAAACATAGAAAGGCTGAGCATTAGCTCCGAATTTGGCCCTTTGCAAATAACTCCATTTATCGCCTACGGTTTTCAACCTGCGCTGTTTTCCGAATTCTTCTATCTGGATGACTTCCGGTAGGGGGGTTTTGTCATCCACATACAAGGAAATCAAGACATAATTATTATCAATAATACTTTTTACCCTCGGGTCGGACCAGACAGAAGCTTCCATTTCACGGCAATTTACACAACCATAGCCAGTAAAATCAATCATAACAGGTTTCTTTTGCTCTTTGGCATATTTCATGCCTTGTTCATAATCAAAATACTGTGGATGCACCTCACCATGATACAAGCTAAAATCCTGTGTATAAAGCGGTGGAGAGAATGCGCTGATTGCTTTCAACGGAGCGCCCCATAATCCGGGAACCATATAGATGGCAAAGGCAAATGAAATAATAGCCAGGAATAATCTCGGAACCGACACATGATTTACATCACTGTCGTGCGAAAATTTGATTTTTCCTAATAAATAAACTCCAAGTAAAATAAAAATAATTATCCACAACACAAGGAAAACTTCACGGTCTAATATTTTCCAGCCATAAGCCAAATCTGCGACTGATAAGAATTTCAGGGCCAAAGCCAATTCCAGGAAACCAAGTACAACTTTAACCGAATTAAGCCAGCCGCCTGATTTAGGCATACTATGTAGCATAGACGGAAAAACAGCGAACAGTGCAAAAGGAATGGACAATGCTAAAGCAAAACCAAACATTCCGATTGATGGCCCTAAGATACTTCCTTGTGAAGCGGCCTGAACCAATAAAGTTCCGATAATTGGTCCGGTACATGAAAATGAAACCAGAACCAAGGTAAAAGCCATGAAGAAAATACTCAATAATCCAGTTGTAGAGTCGGCCTTACTGTCGAGTTTTGTTGTCCATGAAGAAGGAAGTGTCAATTCGAAAGCGCCGAAAAACGAGACTGCAAATAAAACCAACAGTGCAAAAAACAGAAGGTTGAACACTGCGCTTGTAGATAAATCATTCAATGCGCTTGCACCAAAAATTGCTGTGATTAATAATCCTAAAGCTAAGTAAATAACGATGATGGAAAATCCATAAGTAAAAGCATCACCAACAGCTTTTTTTCTGTTTGACTTAGAACGTTTCAGGAAGAAACTGACAGTCATCGGTATCATTGGCCAGACACAAGGAGTGAGCAATGCAATTAATCCTCCTACGAAACCGGTCAGCAAGATTACCCACCATGGATCGTTGGATGAAGAACCACCTGAACCATAATTTTGAAGTTCCGATATTACCGGTTTCCATAAATCAATACCAGTTTCATTCGATTCCTGAGCTACTGCAACAGTATCTTTAGGCGCTAACAAAACCGGTTCTTCGGGAGTTGCCTCGAAAGTAACAGGTTTTTCTTCTACTTTCTGAGGTTCTTCTTTAGTTGTTCCGGGCTGAGCAGGTTGCGATAATAATTGTTCCGGAAGATTCTTTTTGCTTAATTCAAATACTTCCGGTGTGGGAGGAAGACACATTTCATCATTGCAAGCCATATAATTGACTTCACCAATGATTTTAAATTTATCAGGATTAGTTACCTTGATTTTTTGAATAAATTTCGCAGATTTTTCAAACCATCTCAATTCCATTGAAAACATTTCATCGTATTGAGTTGTTATTTTCGAAGCAGATGTTACTTTTCCGACAAGTTCGGCGCCTTCTATCTTTTCAAAAGAGAATTCGGTAGAAACAGGGCCACCTTGCGGAAGATTCATATCATACAAATGCCAGCCTTTGTCGACAGAAGCCTGGAAAATTATTTCACTTTTTTCACTTACGGAAAAATGCCATTTAACAGGTTCTACGATTTGAGCTAAGCCAATTTGACAAAAATGTAGTAAAAGAATGAATCCAAAAAATCTGATTTTCATAATTTATTTATATTTTTGGCACAAATATACAAATTTGTCAATCAATGGCAATCGTAAAAACGACTATGCTTACATTAAATTAAATTAAATTGATATTTTATGGAAACAGATTCAACCGGAAAAAAGTCCGGATTCAAAAAGTGGATACGTAACATCATAATTGTTCTGGTGATTGCTTTAGCCGGTTTTGTTTATATCCATTATTTCTTTGTTTTAGGAACAGGGGTTAAAGCCGGAGAACTGAATTACGTGGTACACAAAGGTTATGTTTTCAAAACTTATGAAGGCAAACTGATTCAATCAGGATTCAATAACAGCAACAGCAATATAAAAAATCAAACTGTTGTTCAATCAAACCAATTTGAATTTTCCATTTCAGATAAAGCAATTGCCGACAGTTTGATGTTATGCGGAGGCCGGGAAGTGGAATTACATTATAAAGAATATAAAGGAGCCGTTCCCTGGAGGGGATATAGCAAATATGTGGTAGACAGGATTGTTGCGGTAAAATAAGAGAAAACGCAGAAGGGATTATCCATTAATCCCTTCTGCGTTTTCTTTGTTTATTTCCTTTGGATATTCCTATAAAAATAATAACTCCCGAAACTACAGCCGTAAGGATCTTTTCTCCTAATGTGTAATCAGACGGAATTGTAAACAGCATTACACACAATGCCACCCAAAGCAATGCAATGCATATTATCTGACTTTGACTCAACCCTTTTCTCATAGCCCAATTCGTAATTTATAATTCGTAATTCGTAATTAAAAAACTATTCCCATTTCATAGCATCACGATAATTGCTGCTTTGCGTATATTTCAAATCCTGAAGCAAAGAAGAATTTACCGAAATTGTAAAATTGTAGTATTGCATGTCTCCGACCGGGCTGAAACCCGCTGACATCGACCAACAATGCAAATCACGTGTAACAGAGCAGTTCATATATGCAAACTTTTTATAATCAAAATCATAACTTGTGGTAAAATTAAAACGCCAGCCTTTGGTCGGTTGTATATTCCCCGAAAGACTCAAAGTCTGACTTATTTTATAGTTATATTCCAATTTATCCACATTGAAACTACTCATGTCATAACCCCAGTTAATACCATAATTGACAGATAAGCTCCAAGGGATATTAAATATTGCATATCCGTCGGAATCAAATTCTCCACGGTCTTTTTTTCCTGAGCGAAGCGGTGCATTGACTCCCGTAGTTCCGGCAATCTCATCCGACACAACATTGGTTTGTTCCAGATCTTCATCCGTTTTAGCTTTATCTTCGGTTTTTGATGAATCGTCTTTTTTTCCAAACCATTTTTTGAAAGTATCATTCGTAAACGTATAAGATTGGGAATAACTGGTTCCCCTGAAACGTCCAATGCCTTTCCCTGCCTCCCAACGGGTTACATTTACCCTTTGCCCGCTTCTTCCGTCAGGAGCTACTTTGTATGTATAAACGTCAAACATCCCTGATAAGTTGACGGAATAAGATTTGGTAAGCTTTAATCTTAAAGAAGCAGAGATATCCGACCAGTTAAATTGATCTGCAAGGAAATTATATCCCGAACGGAAACTCAATTGGTCTATCAGGCTTATTTTTTTTATCCCGGTTGAATCTGAATCCGACTTGACTTTCATCTCCACATTATTATCTATCCCAAAACTCAGGGAAGCAGATTTCCCTCCTCCTCCTGGTGGATAAAGAGAGTATTGGTAAGGTGAATACCTGGCCGTATCTATTTTACCGGTTTTATCAATATATATTTTATCGACATAAGATCCATACCTCGGATCTGAAAAGTCAGGAGCACCGGAAAAGCTGATACTGGGAGTCAATACATGGCGTATCATTTGCACTTTGTCACCAAACATTTTCCAGGGTTTGAAAAATCCGTAAAGCTTGGTATTCAAGCCTATTGAAGCAGAATAGTTATATGAACGGTAAAAACCATGTGTAGTGTCGGCAGGGGCTAAGCCATTTTTATTAGGATCGTAATCCTGGGTAACTTTCATCGTGTTCCAACGCTCACTATAGTTAACCGACGGAGTAATGTTTATGTAATTAAGCAAATTGAAAGTAGCACTCACCGGAATTGAATGAGTCATCCCATTCCGCCAGTCTTTCTGCAAACTGGAGTTAAATAATTTGTCTTCCTTCCCTGAAAAACTGTTATCCAATTTTCCCTGATAACTGACAGATATGTTTTCATACCAGCGTTGAGAACCTACAGGATTTTTCCGTTTGAATGGATAAACCTGCCGCATTGAAATACTTAACGAAGGTAAAGTTACGGAAACTGTTGAATCCTGGCTGCGCTGGTTAATTGTCATGTTGGCATTCAGCGAAAAAGGACTGTTAGGAAATGTCTGACTGACATTGACACTGGAAGACTTGATATTCTGCGTTTGAGCATTGGTCACATATCCGCCTACCTGGTTACGGTCATATGTACTTGTTGAAAAATTAACATTGGCAGATAGTGTACGATAAGGATTGGATTTAGGGTCTTGAGAGTGATTCCACATCGCCTTGAAGTCTTTCGATTTACTATAATCCGGTTCTCCCTTATCGCCTAAAACTGTTACCAGATAACCGACATTAAATCCTCCTGAAAACTTATAACGTTTTCTATAAGAGGAACGGGCATTTATTCCCCATGAACCTTTCGTATAGATTTCACCGGTCAGGGCCAAGTCCATATAATCATTGAATGCAAAATAATATCCTCCGTCACGCAAAGAAAATCCGCGGGAAAGTTCATCACCATAAGTAGGCATAATAATTCCCGAAGCATAATCGCCTTTAAATGGAAAATAACCAAATGGAATAGCCACAGGCAAAGGAACATCTTCAATCACCAAATAGGCAGGACCAGTTACAATATCATGTCCGGGCCGGACTTTCGCTTTAGTCATTTTGAGGTAAAAGTGAGGATGATCATGTTCATCACAAGTTGTATACTTTCCATCGACCATGAATAAATCATCATTATCCATCTTTTTGGTACGGCCGGAAGTTACATATCCTTCTCCCTGCTGGGTGATTACATCTGTGATATATCCTTTTTTTGTCTTGAAATTATACCGCATTGTTTTAGATTCGTATTGCGACTCACCTTCCTTGAAAATAGGGTAACCAATCTCATCGCCTATTGAATCTGTAGAAAAAGTAGCATACACAGTACTACTGTCATTATTCACCTGAATATAATCGGCAGTCAATTCAAGATTTTGATATTTAACATTTCCTTCTCCAAACAGGTAAATAAAATTAGTGCCCGTCATTACGATCGAATCTTTCGACTGATAATACACAGGGGCATCAATTGCATTTGTTTTTCTATGGGGAACAGTGTCTGCAAGTAAAGCTGTAGAATCAGATGCTACCTTTAAAGAATCTTTAGCCTGAACCGGAGCATCCGGTATAAAAACAGGTTGCTGTGCCTTTGTTTCGTACAAAACAAAAGAAAAAAGCAGCACAATAATGAAGAAGAAAAATATTTTTTTTAGAGGCATCCGATTGTTATGAATCTTTAAGCCCGCAAAGTTATATATTTTAAGGAAAAGATTGTTCTTAATTATCCTAAAAAGAGTTTACACCACTCATTAAAACGTACAACCGACTCATTTCCATGCTTTGCAAGTCCTGTCCTTATTTTATCAATCGACTTTTCTTTGTCTAAATTCGTTTTAGAATAGAATTTATCAGCAAAACAAACCAATTTTTCTTCCATTGTTTCAGGAATCATATTCCTGGGAGGAATAGGATAACTGTTTTTAAGAATTTCCACCAAACTTAATCCGGTTCCTGTATGCCGTTCGCAAATCAAAGCATGTTTATTATAGCCTTTTTTCATCAGGATTTCACTTCCTATAGTGCCATGACAAATGTAAGGAGATTCCCCAAAACAATATATTTCAGGAGCATCCGTGTCAAATATGCCCAAATCATGCAATATTGCTGCCTCGTAAATAAATTGCTTGTCTAAATACATTTCAGGATGCATTTCTGCTATATCCAACGCTTTTTGGGCAACAGAGCGACTATGTGTTACGAGAATGTCATACAAAAGAGTACCTTCGTTGTAATATTCGTTGATAATGGTAAAGGGGTCCATGAGAGTTAAGAATTAAGAGTTAAGAATTAAGAGTTAAGAATTAAAAACGTGCGTAAGCCAACTCTTAATTCTTAACTCTTAACTATTTGATTATTCCGAATCGGTAATTTGCAGATATTAAGCCGGACTGGCGCCCACCGAGAAAATTTGTTTCCACACGGAATTGCCAATGGCGATTCATTTGATATTGAGCGCCTAAAATCATACACCAATTTTTTGTAGGGCTTTTATCTAATGAATAATTGATTACATCGCCTTTATTTTTATCAACAAAGTTTGTAACAACTTCGTCTGCCAATTTTTGTTGAACTGGTGTTAAATTTTCATACCAAGTCTGTGTTTTATAGTTCTCTCCCATATCTGGAGCAATATCCGACAGATTAATACTACCTTCAGTTTTATTGTTCAGGAAAACACGTCCGGCACCGGTCCATACAGAAATATTTTTTTCGGGCTGACCTTCATAATGGAAAATATAACCGACACGTGGTGCCAGATTTATGGCTGAATTGTCATTTTTCATTTGGTCAAAATGTGTCCAAACCTGGTTAAAATCCAAAGAAAAGAAAATGGAACGGATTCCTCCGGTCAGCATGGCACCATATCCATATACATATCCATTAAAATCGGCTTGAGTATTGATATCGACAGGTTGTCCGGCAATGCTTCCGATACCAACTTCCGTTTCGACCCATGCCTTCCCGAAAATTCCATAAACATCTAAGAAGGGAAGTGCCCAAATGTCGGCACGCATATTGATATTTTTAACTGAAGCGGTTACTTTACTGAATCCAACAACTTCATCCAAAGATATATCAGGAATAACTACATCTCCGGCTGCATTATTTATTCCAACCGTTAAGTCGGAAATTGACACATCCTGGTTTCCCATATAGCCATTCAGCATAATACCTACCGGATAGGGAAAAAGAAATCCTTTTTCTCCCAATTTCTTACCTCCCACAGGAAGAATATATGGGTTATTTAACGTTTTTGTATTTTCGTATAAATCACCTTGTTTGGGCATTACCTTGATTCCACCTGCCGTTTGGGATTTTACTAAAAATGGTAATAAACACAGAAAAATCAACAGTCTTTTATGTTTATTCATAATGTTTCAAGTTTAAAAACATAACTAAGTTTATCATATAACCATTAACTCTTCATTTTGTTCAAAAAAACTTAAAAAAATTTACTTTGTAAAATGTTTTGCCACGAATTACACGAATTTTCACTTTTTATTGTGTTTATTCGTGTAATTCGTGGCAAATATACTTCGGTACTTATAAACTAAACTTATTTGTAAACAGACCAATCTACATTACGCATGTCACCTGTTTTATTGAAAGCATTATGGAATGCAAAACATGCTTCCAAATGCTGTGGTGTATGTCCTTTTACTCCTAACTTCAAATAATCGCTTAATAGTTTCTTGTATTCGGGATGTACGCAATTTTCAATAATTGATTCTGCCCGTTGCACAGGAGCTAATCCACGTAAATCGGCAACACCAAATTCCGTAATCAGAATTTTCACAGAGTGTTCGCTATGGTCTACGTGCGATACCATTGGTACAATAGCGCTGATTTTTCCGTCTTTGGCCGTAGAAGGTGTTGTAAATACGGAAAGATAGGCGTTGCGACAGAAATCGGCAGAACCTCCGATTCCATTCATCATTTTGGTTCCGACAACGTGTGTTGAATTGATATTTCCGAAAATATCCGCCTCTAAAGCTGTATTAATGGCAATCAAACCTAAACGGCGGGCAACTTCCGGATTATTGGAAATTTCCTGCGGACGCAATACTATTTTTTGTTTGTATAAATCAAGATTATGATAAACTTCATTTAGTGCATCTGCGCTAAGCGTTAATGAGCAACCACTGGCAAATTTCACCCGGTTTTGTTTCATCAACGCAATAACAGAATCCTGGATTACTTCTGTATATACCTCAAATGCAGGAATATCTTTGCTTAAACCCATATTTCCTAATACGGCATTCGCCACATTCCCAACACCTGATTGCACAGGAAGGAATGATGCAGGAATTCTTCCGGCCTTGATTTCGGCAGCAAAGAAATTGGCTACATTTTTACCAATCTGGTCGGTAACTTCGTCGGTCGGAACAAAAGCGCCGATTTCGTTAGGCAAATCCGTTTCGACAATACCGGCAATTTTTTTCGGATCAACCTGGACATAGGGCACTCCGATTTTGTCACTTGGCTTGTAAATAGGTATTTCCCTGCGATAAGGAGGATCTAATGGCTGGTAAATATCATGTATGCCGGACAACTCTTTAGGATGAAATTTATTTAATTCAATAATAACATAATCTGCCAATTGAGATACTGTTGGTGCAATGCCAACAGCGGAAGTCAAGATAATCTTTCCATCAGCAGTAACATCAGCAGCTTCAATAATTGCAAATTTGGGTTTAGGAAGAAATCCATACCGTAAATATTGTGGTAATTCCGAAAGATGAAGATCAAAGTAATGCGCATTGTGTGCGTTCAATGTTTTCCTTAAATCTCCGCTTGATTGATAAGGGGTACGAAACTTGATTGCATTGGCTCTTGCCAAATATCCATCGATAGAATCTCCGGTGGAAGCACCGGTGTACATTCCGATTTTGAATGGCTTACCTTTGGCATGTTCTTCTTCCGCCTTTTGGGCTAATGCTTTTGTCACCGCTTTTGGACATCCGGCTGCGGTGAAGCCGCTGAATCCGACAACATCGTCGTTATTAATGAGACCTGCCGCCTCATCTGCTGAAATAAATTTAAATCCCATGATACTATGAATATCCTTGTGTTTTTGTAAATAAAATCAGTGGAAAAAATTAAGCCACAAAGGTATCCTTTTTTTAGTTGCGATTTTAGTTAAAAATAATTAAATATTCATGTACAAACAAGCGCCAAAAACTTTTTTAGTTTCAACATAACCATTGTCATAGGTTATTTTTTCAATATAAATTTCATTTTGTGCAGGAGTTTTTAAAGAAATGCCTAAAATGGAAAAATATTCAATGGAAACAACATTTCCTTTATTCGGGGTAAAAAGTTTTCCATCCGATGTCGTTCCGTTTTTGCCGGATAGTTTTACTATAAATGTACTTGCCTGATTAGAAGGCAGATTACTTTCAAAACCGATGATGATTGTTCCCGGATTTTCTTCATCATAATCAGTTACCAGTTCCGTAGACCAAGTTTTTAAATTGAAAGGTCTTTCAGATTCTACTGTTAAATAAACCGTTTTTTCATTTTTTTTCAACTTGAAAGTTGTATCATTTTCAATAGATATCTCAGCAGATGTAACCATACTCCAACGAAGGTTTGTTTCAGTATTATTTCCTGTTACCAAATTTTCCAGGTAATCTTCATCAACCAGTACTGCTGTTCTTGAGGCTGATTGCAGATTATTCCCTAATACAGATTTCAGATCTAACTCAATGCCTCTTTTTGCATCCGTGTCATAAATCTGAGAAATCGTTGCAGATGCATTGGCGATATGTCTTTCATTGTTTATGGTCAAGGTGTTATGAGCTTTGTTGTGGTATCTGAAAACATTCCAGCGTTCAGAATTTTGGTTCATATTCCACAGGTCTATCCCTTTTGTCTCTAATGGTAGATAAGTTTGCAGCCCGAAATCCATGGCCCACCTCTCATTGTCAGATTCATACACAAAGGCTCCTGCATCCATGTGTCCGTGACTGCTGGAAGCTTTCCCTCCTTTAATTCCCAGATATTTATCAGCCGTTTCCCCCCAATTTGTATGAATTAAAGCTACGGGCGTATTTCCATGTCCTACCCACATTTTCTTTTGAGGAGCTTTAGCTTGATCAAAATCCGGATAATTGGAAAATACAAGTAGAGCCGGAAGCAGACGGTTTTCTGAAAATGATTTCGAATAATCACCATTCGCTATTTTTTGTTTTTCTATATATAGAAGGCTGGAATAGTTACTCTTTCGTGCAAACCAAAACATGGGAATAAGAGGAGTTTCTTTATTTTCTGAATCCGAATAATTGAAGCATTCCTCTTGTGTCCCAGACATAAAACAATATATATTCGGCCGTCTGCATAAATCCGGGAGTTTGACGAAGATTTTTATCATCTCCCAATGCACTTTCCAACGCAGACAGCAACATTATTTGGAAACTTGTTCCGTAAGCCCAATACCCATAACCTTCTGTGTAATTTCCGTCGGGTCCGTAATCAATCAATGGAAGTTTATTGGATTCCAGTGTTCTTTCAATTATCTCCACAGTTTCCTCCTTTGCTCCCTCATATATGGCTAAAGCAGCATAAGTGAGGCCAGCATTGCATACCTGATTCCAATTAGCTCTATTTGTCAGGAATGAATTGTATTGGCTTTCCTTTGATGGCAAAAATGCTTTTTGCAATATCGCTGTTCGTATCTTTTCTTTTGTTTCAGCTTTTAAATCATAAAATAACCAATCGTACCCGATGGCGACAGCCATTGACATTTCTCCTACATCCAAAAAATGGGAGGGATTCCAATCAGAAAAATCACAGACGGCAAGCAGTTCTTTTTCCGCCCTATCCAAATATTTGGAACTCAAAGTCATACGATAAGCATAAGATAGATAGAAAATACGGTAAATTGTATTTCTGGATACCGTTAACATACGTTTTCCTTCCAATACTCTTTCAAAAGGTTCTGTACTCAATGTTTTATCTGCTATTCTGATTATCAAGTTATGAATTGCTTGTAAGTCTCCATTTTTTTGCAAATTCTCTTTTAATAGTATCTCATCTGCTTTTCCCATAAGCAGACGCGGATGGGGAGCTATTGCTGAATAATCATAACTTCCTGCAGGATGAGACTGTTTGTCATCATCTATGTCAACACCCATTACGCCAGGCCAGGTTTTTGCAAAACGAAGCCCACCGATTTTCTGAGAATGGTTCCTTCTTTGCCTAAGCGTGGTGGCACGAATGCCGGCATTATTAAAATCTTCATTTAAAATGTTGATGGCCACGTCTGGGGCAGGCTCCGTTTCCGAGAATTGCGGGTTGATTTCAGTGCAAAGAAATCCAAACTAACACTATGTAAAGATAGTGATTTTATTTGAGATTTCCTAATATTTTGGAGAGAAAAACAAGAAAAAAACGGCTTTCAAATTGCGTTTAGACAGCGTTTAAATTGCGTTTGAAGGCTGTTTTTTTGTGCGTGTGCGTGGCAAAAAAGTATCGTTTGGTTTTGGGTTCCGAAAAAGGTCGATTTGTAACGCGTGGTTTTGAAAATCATATCTTTTGGATTTGCCGATTATAGTTCCTCCGTATTCTTCTAATATCTGCGAAATTTTCCGTACATTTGTAGGGTAATTCTTGCCTACATCAATGGCAAAACAAATATTAATGTATGAAAGTTGTTGCATTTGTACCCATCCGTCTTAACAGCAAAAGGGTCATCGGGAAAAACTTAAAAATGTTAGGTTCTAAACCTTTGTTGGTTTATTTATTGGAAACATTGATTACGGTTAAAAATCTTGATGAAATTTATGTTTTTTGCAGTTCTCCGGAAATAAAAGAATATCTTCCCGAAGGTGTAAAATTTTTACAGAGAAATGAAAGCCTTGATAAAGACACCACCTTGGGTGAAGAAATATACGATGCATTCATACAAACTGTTGATGCTGATGTGTATATGCTGGCACATGTAACTTCTCCATTCATCAAAACAACCACCATTGAAAAGTCTATTTTCCATGTTAAATACAAAGGTTATGATTCGGCATTCAGTGCGGAAAAAATAAAAACTTTTACATGGTATCAGCAAAAACCACTCAATTACAGCCTGAAACACATACCCAGGACACAAGATTTGGAACCGGTTTTCGTCGAAACCAGCGCTTTTTTCATTTTCAAAAAAGAAATCTGGACTAATTTGCATCAACGTATTGGTAATAAGCCATACATTGCAGAAGTTGATAAAATAGAAGGAGTCGATATAGATATTCCACAGGATTTTGATTTTGCAGAAAAAATATTACCATTGATAAATTTTCAAACAAATGAAAATATACAACAATGATTGGTGGAGTGCTGCCAACCGTCTTTATTACATCCTTCATCCCAAACACAGGAAAAACCTGAAATCATATAAGAACAAACATCTAAACGAACGCTGCTTTATCATTGGAAACGGGCCAAGCTTAACAATCAAGGATTTGGAACTGTTGAAAAATGAAAAAACAATGGTTTGTAATTCCATCATTAAAATTTTCGGTGATTTAAGTTTTAAGCCTACCTATTATTTTGCTCAAGACGCACAGGTTATTAAGGACAACCTGGAAATAATAAAAAGTACTGAAGAAATTACCAAGTTTATTCGTTCATACTACTCAGGCAGATATCATGTTAAAGATGCCATCTACTACAATGTATATGAAGACCAAATCGCATTTAGTCCGGATATTTCTGTTGGCGTTTATTGCGGCTGGACTGTGGTTTACAGCATGATCCAATTTGCCGTTTATATGGGATTCTCTGAAATTTACCTGTTG
The DNA here is from genome assembly GCA_031553415.1 of Bacteroidales bacterium. Lineage (GTDB taxonomy): Bacteria > Bacteroidota > Bacteroidia > Bacteroidales > Azobacteroidaceae > JAIRVZ01. Next base: position 18,107 of record JAVBLO010000100.1, read on the forward strand.
GGAGTTGATTTTAATTATGCCAAAAACAATACCGAAATCAATGCTGATTGTTATTTTGACAAACGTATGTTCAATCCAGGCATTAATTATGCCTTGCCCAAAACAGATGTAACTACTGCTGCATTTCAACAAGCCCGGAATTATAGTGAATCAAATGGTACAAAAATATACAATGCTACCCGTGGTGGAAAATTAGAAATTTTTGAACGGAAAAATTTTGATGAATCAGGGTTATCTTAAAAAGCCCATCAATATTTCAGGCTCAACAGGAAACCTATGGAAAAGTTGCTGTTCCAATCGAAAACAAAACGTTCACAACAAGTGGATGACCGGATGGCATGATAAATATTTAAGCCTGAGTTCGACCTTTCATCATCGAAAGAATATTCATCGATTGTATCCAGAACAGTATAACGTTGCTTCTGCTTCCGGCCTTCTTTTGCCATCTGGTAAGGCACTCCTCCCATAATAAAACAAAGTTTGCGTCTTGATTCTGGAATTTCCTTCACTTTGGAGAAAGCATCCTTATAAGCATCTCCGTCAGAAATATTTTTTTGTTTATACCTGGCGCCATGGCATTCTACACTCGAAATCTTGTTATCATCATTTATCCATGATATTTTTGTATTTCCTGAACCAATATCCACAACAAATGCTTCTTTTTTAAACGTCTTGGGAAGTATTGAAACCAATGCATATTTTCCCTCATTTTCCATCGAAACGACATTCACAACATACCCTATCTGCCTGATTACTGAAACAATTTTTATAACCTTTTCTTCTTTGGCAGCACCGGAACTAACCACAAAATGGATATTTTTATCCGGAACCCCGAATTTTTCCAAGTGTTTTATGTATTGTTTCAACAGTTCAAGTATTTCCCTATCCCCCAGTTTATTATAAATAGCATTGATTCCAAATTCAGCATTTTTCAGTTCCCAATTCCGGTCTCTATCCATATAAATCACAAAAGAATTGAATCCATATGATCCCAGTTCAACAATACCTTTCAATTTTCCACCAACAGGAGATGGCGGCGTGTACCTGAAAGGTTTTAAGTCTTCCTTACCGATACAACCGCCACACGACAATATGATAAAAACCAGGATAATACCATGCCTGAAGAGGGAAAACATACAATTACCTTTTAATAATTAGAAACCAACGGTTTATTCCATACCCTCAACATGTTATTTCCTTTAGATACTTTACGGCCTAAAGTAAATCCCAAAGTAAATGCCATACCATTAAAATCGAATTTTTCAGAGTAAAATTTATCAGCATTTTTATCGGCCTTCTCATGCACATAAAAATTATAGTTGCCTTTGTATATTTCCTTACCCAATTTCATATTTATGTTTAAGTATGAAATACGACTCGATAATTCCAGTCCGAAAAACATTTCCTGACCATCTACATGATCCAACGGCAGGATGCTTTTCAATGGAGGATACCATGCATAAGAACCTAACACACAAACATCCAGGTTTTTAAGGATGGAAACTCCCGCCCTGAATTCTCCGTTCAGGAACAGGCAGGTTCCGGCAAACATGTAATCATCATATTTCCTTTTATCGACATTAATGCCCTTACCATCTTCTCCTGTACCTGCATCTATTACTTTTCCTCCAAAATCATTACTTGCTTTAAATATGGAAGCTTTTATAACAGAAGTAGACAATCCGGGAAATAAATTAAACCTGCCTAATTGTACATCAGCCAATAAACCATATTTTTTTGACTTTTTACCGGTGATAGTATCATTACTTTCGAATGCCTTGTTAAAATAATAATCGCCCACAAGAATAGAAAACGTACCTTTTGAGTAACAAGGCGCATTCACACTTGTTTTTCCATCGTGCCTGAAACTTCCTGAAAATCTTTGGGAATCACCTTCTTTCAATATAAGTTTGTAATTTCCATAGGGTAACTGCATTTCTGCCGGAGTAAGTCCTGTTGCAATCTCCCGGCTCTTATTTTTAATAATAATATTCAAACCCTTCTCTTCACTTCTGATAGTAATGGGATAATTTTCCTCCATATTGTACCTGATAGTATCCGGTTCACTACTCCCTTTGCCGGAAATAGTGATATTCCTGACTTCGTCAAGATACCCTGTCTTCCTGATAGTTACCACATGTTTTCCCTCATTCAGGAATATATTTGCCGGCGTGAAACCTTCACGTTTATCGTCAACCAATACTTCAGCTCCTTCCGGAACAGTAGAAACATAATACTCCTTATATAATTTCATGGTAAGGGGCACAGCTTCCTCCATACCTTCTTCGATAATCACTTTGTATTCTCTTTCAGAAGGTAAATAACCAGGTTTTATGAACGCCAGCTTATGGGTTCCTGCCCTCACTTTAAATTTGAACAAGGGAACAACACCTATCTCCAAATCGTCGAGCATTACTTTAGCTCCACTTGCATTTTTATCGTCAATAACGGTAAGGAATCCCGTAATGGGCTGAAGTTTAACAATTAAGGGAGCTGTAGTACCTTTGGTTGTCCTGAGGATTGTTGAATAAGTCTGGAATCCGGGGGTGCTGATCTGCACATTGTAAGCTCCGGTAGGGACAGGAATATACCCGCCTTTATACAATTTGAAATATTCCAAACGGCCTTCATCATCAAACGATTTCAATTTGGTATTGTCAAACAAATCAGCCATATTGATATGTGCGGTATCAATATCAATGATGGGATACATCTGGAACTGCGAATTATCAGCAGTAGTAATATCCAACTGAATTTTGGCAAAATCCTGCTTCAAACTGATATCCATCATTTTCGTACTACCATCGCTTGGCACAACAACCATTGTGTCAAGAGGCAGGTAACCTATTTTTGTAATCCGTACATTATAATCTCCCGCATTCATTTCAATGGGAGAAGAGGTCAATTGCGGACTAAGTCCATCGCGCCTGAAATCGACAAATGCATTATTGGGATTGGTCTTGAAGAAAATCTTCCCTGTAGGTTGTTTAGAAACAACTTTGTATGCGTATTTAGGCAATTTTCCGTCGATGTAAATTTCTTTTGAAATATGACTGGGTGAACTTACCGTCAGTATAAAGTTTCCTTTTTTATGACAGAAAACATATTCATGAGCCTCTGCCCTGTAACTGATATTTTCAATATCAATCACATTTGAATCAAATGTCAGATGAGGAATATCACTTTTTATAGTAATAATAATATTACCCGGTTCACAATTTTCACTTCCCTGTATATCAACAGCCTCTGTTTCATTCAAAGGTTCAATAAACAACTCTTCCTGGTTCTGTGCAGACATATTCAAACATGCAAACAAGCCTGTAATCATTGCCAATAATACTTTTGCTGGTGTCTTCATCTTTATATTATTATTTGTTAAGTATAATTCCAAACAACTTCATTCCGGTCTGATTCTAAAATCCCCCATACCAATTTCGTCTGATTTATCGGTGGTAGTAGCATCCTGCCAGGTGCGCACCCAAATCAGCGGATGATCATTTTCCCTGAATTGTATCAGGAAAAACAAAAGGCCATAGTCTTTGTAAGCATCTGATTTCCAATGTTGTTTCAGGTGAACTCCGTAAAACGACTCATACCCTTTTTTCAAATGACGTTCCACTTCAATATCTTCAAATTTCAACTGTATACTCTTGTTATTTGAAAAAACAGTTTTCAGCCGGTTGAGATATTCCTGTTTGGTCAATTTGGTATATATGGTCTGATCGGATGTCTGGCGGGCGAAAGTTTCTTTGTTTGAATTCAATGTCAAAGCAGGAGTATCTGTTTTCTGTATTGTTTTACCGACAATAATCAATGCCTTTTCACTAAACACATCATCCATAAATTTCAAATCTTTCCTCATGTATGCAGTTTTCAGCATTTCCATAAAATTGAGGATTATCTCTCTGCGTGTTTTATCAACAACACCATTCGAAGTCATCACATTCTGATATTGATGGAGGTTAAGAGAAAAATACAAATCAGTAATAACACCTTTTTTATTCACTTCAACTACAATTTCCTGTTCTTCCCCATCGGCCGAAACCGGGATATTCCTTACCTGGTAACCATCGGAACTTTTAATCAGAATTTCCCTGATATCCGGTTGTGTGCAATAAAAGTGAGTAGATAGCCAGATATCGTTGATAGATTCACTTGCTTTTTCAGAAACCATTGCAGGTTTAAAAACCAATGAAGATTCATTTTCATCATAAGCCTTGGACAAAGCATTAAGTAGTGCGGAGATATTTTTTTCGGCACTGTTTTTTAACATGGCAGAAGGATAACCGCCTGCAATGGTAACTTTAGTCGTTACCTGTGCATAACCATTGGAAACGATAAAAAAAGTTATCCAAAAGAAAATTGTGTATTTAATTAATGTTTTCATATCTAATTTTATGCTATCATTCATAAATCACTTCTTTGATGAAATTAGCCTGTGGAATAAACAGGTATAAGCCGGCATTGATGGTTTTATCCCCGTTCCCAAACAAAGCCAGTTTACCTGCTTCTACCACTAACATGTGTATGTATCTATAAGTCGGATTAAAATAAACGATAGTAGCTTTCATCAATTGGTCTTCATTACTCTGCAATCCAAAAAAAGTAATATTGTTTTCAGAAAGAAAAGCCTGCATTTTTTTTAATTTCAATGTCGATTTGTCTGATTTATTGCCATAAAGTATCGTTGTGAGTTTAACATCTATGGAAGACGGCAGATTACAAATAAACAGATTGGAAAACGATTCCACGGGATATTTTCCGGAATACACCGGTAAATATTCATCATTATTTTTTTTTGACAGGTAAATATCCGACCTGAAATCATCGGTTTCAAAATAAGTTCCTTTTTGGATATATAGCCCGTTTAGAGTTCTCTGATCTCCCCTGTAATCTTGTTCGGGAAGTATAATATTTCCGGAAGAAGCGAATGTTTTCATTTTAAGCAACAATTCATCTTCTAATTGACCTTTATCCATATCTTTCAACAGATTGATATCTGCAGGGAATTTCATGGAAAATTTATCTCCCCGGTAAGTTGTTCCGCTAGCTATAAATTGATAATCTACCATGTTAAGGCTGATTTTTTTCGATTTCACAATACCTGAAATCATTTCTTTTATATCATTTGTAACCGGTTTGTAATTAAGGAAAAAAGAAGTCGCCCGTTTTTGAGATAGTTTCAGAACGGAAGAAGCTTGCCCGGCCAAAACATAGTCCAGCAAACTGTTTTCTATGAAATAGTATGCTTCAGCATAACCATCCGCCGCAACAGAATCGTCAAAAAGGCCAAAACCTAAATGACAGATTTGATTAATGGAGTTATAACAAACTTTAACCTGACTACCTTGAATGATATCATCCGTGCTGATACGGAAATTTTTATCCGGAGCATGACTTTCTATAGCCGCCTGTAAGTTCTCTGGCAACAAAGCATAAGTATCCTTCATCCGCTCCGTTTCAAATCCGGCAGCCGAAACAAAGCCTGATGTAAAAAAAATCAAACAAAAACTAAACAAAAACCGTGACATATAACAGTCTTAAAATCCGTAATTCTCAATTCGTAATTCGTAATTAATCAAAGCCTCCCAATAATAATCTTCACCTTCTTATTCCCTTCGCTATCATAAAGCGTTCCCCATTCCAATTCCCCGCCATTCCATTTACCATCTATATAATCACCGGGTTCCGACATCGTGTTTTTCACGTCATTTATCGATATACGTTCGTGTGCGGAATAGGTAAGCCTTCCTTTTCCATCTGGCTTGCCATTCCTGACATCTCCATAATAACTGTTTCCGTTGATATTAAGTGTTTTTTTGAAAGCCTCCGAAACAACATTCGAAGGTTCAGTCTCTGCATTCGGATTTCCTGCAGGTTTTGTAACAACCGGTGTTTTCGAAGCATCAACAAGAGATGTTTTTTCCTTAATATCTTCTTTTACAGGTTGTGAAATAACTATTTCTTCTTTTGGAATAATTTCATGGATAATGGCAGTATCGGCCGGTGAAATTTCCGTTTCAACTCCGGGTTTAACTTCTTTATTGTGAAAAATAAAAAAAGAAGCGATTCCGACAGTCAGAATCAGGATTGCAGCACCAGCGATACCGAATGTTTTTAATTTGCCATTATCAAAGATGTATTCTTTCGGTTTCGTTTCAGAAACTTTTGGAATTCTAAGCTTTTCCTGTTTAGGAGTTTTCTTTTTCCCCGCATTTTTATCAATCCCGGCATTGATATTGGAAATAACTGTTTTTTTTCCTTGCACTGACTTTCCGGCAGGTGCTTGCGGCTCAATAATATATTTTGTATCTGTTTCTTTGAATCCATCGGGAAGAGGATGTATTTTTGTTTTGATTTCTCCGGCTTCCGGTTCGACAGGTTCTTCATTCAAAGCATCAAGAAATTGGGCAACGGATGAAAACCGGTCTTTGTGTTTCAACTCCATCGCCTTAAGGATAGCCCTTTCAACATGTGTGGGTATAACGGGATTTAAACGACCAGGCGGAATCAAATCTTCCGACAAACGGGCAGCCGATTCTGTTGGTATTTCTCCTGTAAGGCAATGATACAAAGTAGCCCCCAGTGCATATATATCAGTGTGTGCTCCATATTTTTCTTTGCGGTTAACGGCATACTGTTCGATGGGCGAATAGCCTTTTGAAAAAGTAGCCATCGTCGCCGCCTGCGTTTGCGGGTTCGAATCTGTGTATTGTTTGGCTATTCCGAAATCAATCAGTTTGGCATTCCCGTCCTTGTCTATCAGTATGTTTGCCGGTTTTACATCTAAATGGATGATATTATGTTCATGGATATAGCTTAATGCCTCTGCAATCTGTTTGATATACCGGAGAGATTCGTTTATAGTAAGGAAATCTTCCCTGGTGATAAATTCTTTCAGGCTTCCGCCATTAATGAATTCCATCACCATATATGCCGTATTGTTTTCCTCAAAAACTTCCGATACATTCACAATATTCGGATGCTCTAACTTAAGCAGGATAGCTGCCTCTTTCTTTAATTTTTCCTTGAACCGGACAAACAGTTCCTGTCCTTTATCCGATTTAGTTTGGACTTCCCCTGTTTTATCATCCCTGAAACAATACTCTTCGAAAAAAAATTCCTTAATGGCAACAGGATATTCGACAATTGTTTTTCCTAAAGGATTTGAAACTTCCATGTTCCAAATACCTTTATATGTAATTCCGAACCCTCCTTCCCCGATTTTTTTCTCAAGGATATATTTCCCGTTTTGCAGTTGGCTACCGGCTTTCAGTTCCATGACATTATCCTCCTATTTGAGTTTTGTCGGAAGGATCAGCCATATCCTGAACATCTCCGATTCGTTTATTGACAGTTCTTAATTTAAGTATGGTTTTTCCTGCAGCAATGGAATCTCCGTTTTTCAGGTAAACCTTATCGCTGGGAGACAACACTTTCTTGGTGTTGTTAGCTGCGAAAACGACATAAGTACCATTTTTGGATTTATTGTCGGATATAATATATTCGCAATAACCCGATTTATTCAGTATTACATCTATGATAAAATGCTGCCTCCCCATAAACACATCATCAGTATTGATGCCAATATCGTTTTTGTAGATACCCGACAGCCGCCCAATCAGATTAGGTCCTAATTGCAGGGAATAAATGCTTCCATCAGGGAGCCAGAGACTACCCACGCTTTCTATCATTGTATTTTCTTCTTTCATAACGCCCAGGTTGCTTTGCAATGAAAACATTCTTTCTGATTTTTCAATATCTGCCAATCCTCGTACAATTGCACTCCGCAGCGGGGACACTTGTACTTGCATTTGAATTGCACATCCAACGCCTTGTCTTTCCTTTTCAAACTTCCAACTCCAAGTGATATGGAATTTGTTATAGTTCCCAATACCAGCGAAATCGGCATATAATAAGTCCGGTCGACAAAAAAAGAAATCGCAATGCATGGAATAACATAAAGAGCTGTGCGGGTAAGGAAATTATTAAACTTGGTCATTTTTTCCAACTTCTGTTTTTTCTCTTCCTTGTCGTTCCAAACAGTTTCCAAATCATTGAATTGCCTGATGTAATTATTGTCGGCATCCAACTGGAAATCCGAATTATAGTCTTCGAAAAAAGGAGCCAGGTTAATTGGGTACCTATTAGCAATTTTGACTTCCGAGTTTTTTTTGAGAACAGTTGTTTTTATCCTGTATCCATTATGATAAGTACCGTTGGAAGAATTCAAATCATCTATCGAAACCACGTTCCCCATCACATAAATAATGGCATGATGAGAACTTACATCAGGCTCGTTAATGACTTCATCATTATCAAAGCTCCGTCCGATGGTATATTTTCTTATCTTCATAAAGGCACTAAAATAGCAGTATAATTATCCTTTGACCGATCTTCACAACGTTCTTTTATTTTTACGATTTTTTCTTCGTCCGTAATATCTGAATTCAGTATCAGGAGCAGTTCATCCGGTTTTATACCTTCCAATATTCCATCGGAACATAAAAAGAAATAATCTCCTGGTTGCACATTGGGAATAACATGTATATCCGCCTCACCTGGTTTTACTGATTTTCCCTGCAATGCCCTTGTTATCACATTCTTCCAGGGATAGTTTTCAACTTCTTCCTTAGTAATTATTCCATTATCCATAAGGCTGTTTGCCAGGGAATGATCGCGGGTTTCAAAAAGAATGGTATTTTTCCTGACATGGAAAATTCTGCTGTCGCCAATATGAACAGCAATAGCCCAATTTCCGGTCAGTATTAAAAGCGCAAGTGTAGTTCCCATCCCTTTTGCCTGGGGATCGGACAGGAAATAGCGTTCAAACTCGCTGTCAACGAATTTGATCATGTCATTGATATATTTTTCGTAAGAAGATGATGAAGAAGAAAGTTTGTTGTTTTGAATATAACCGTCAATTGCCCGGCATGCCAAACTGGATGCGACCTCTCCTTTTTGAGTGCCTCCCACGCCGTCACACACAATAAAAAATTGCATATCATCACTTATTTTACCGTGATAATAAGCATCTTCATTATTTTCTCTCAACCCTTGTCCATGAATAAACAGCAGACTGTTCTCAACCATGTTTTAACATTATAGTACATCAAAGCACAAAGCTATTACCCAATGTTACATAAAACAATGATTTTTTAGTCCCTGTTGGATATTAATCATACCCAATTTGGACACTTTCGGTTGCACGGGTTTAGAAACTATAGGCGTAAGATATAGTTGTAATTACAGCATCGGTTTTTCACCAGCCGACAATATTCCTTTTTTGCCAAACCATATTGGCATTGAAATTATGCTTCTTCAGCAAACGATAAGAAGCATTCACAGAAGATGTAATATTGATGCTTTGTGGAATCAGCATCAAACCATATCCCAAAGCCGAATTGACAAAGCGGGAAATATTTCCGGGGTAAAGATATTCCTCCCTGCCTGTCGGCTGCTCCTGGTAACTCAGGTTAAGGCTTAATGGCTGACCGATGTTATCGGAACATAAAGCCAATCGACTCGAGGAATTGTTGCCAAACAAGTGGAAAAAACTTCAAAGGTAATTATTTCAACCCTCACTTTTATACGCTCATAACGGACGGGATACTGTACAAGGGTTGCTAAAAGCTGGTCAATAGTAAATTGTTATGTTGTTTTGCTTTCCAGCATGGCCTTAAATGATTGTTGCATGCCAAACAGGCGAAGTTTCCTCATTTTCTCTAATGTTACTTCATTCATACTTTTTTCTTTTTAATCGTTACACATGTTTTTATAGTAGTCTTCTCCTCGGAGATTCTCATGGTCGGGAAGTTGCGACTTCTCTTCTGTTTCTGCCGTTAATAGTTTATCTGTCCCATTCCTCAGGATTCTTTCTATGAAACCATAATTGTATGTATTCATCTGTAGCCCCATTTCACAGGCTTTTACCAGACGCTCTTTTTCTACCTTCTTTGTCATGGTAAGAATCCCGACACAGGCACGGTAAAGGATTTCGGGATATGCGTGTTGAGATAAAACACCTCCTATGTATTGTTTGACTGTGGGATGTATTCCGGATGCCCAGTGGATAAATTTATCCGGATTCCAATCCGAGACAAATTGATGTTGAGAAGGAAGATGTTCTTTCACGGTGGTATACTTATATTTTTTCCTGTCCCTTAAATGATAGGCTATCCGCTCCCCTTTCAGGTAAATGTTTACCTCTTTGGAAGTGTAACTTAATTTGACCTTTTCGCCGATATAACGGAACTGTATGCTGTAGTAATGCTTATCTTCCCGTAGTTGGATGTGGGCGTTTTTCATCACGGTTACCAGCGTGAACTTTTTTATCTCATAACGCTCTTGTGGCAACGCTTTTAGAACCTCTTTTTCGGTTTCTTCAAATGCCAGCTTCCGACTGTATTCCTTGCCTTGGAAGAGCAGGTTGTTATGCCTCACTATACAGGTGTGAATGGCTGCATTCAAGTCTTTGAGCGAGAAGAATGTTTGAGTGGACAACTCCGCGTAAACGCGGGTATAAAGAATCCTTACGTGATTCTCAACTAAACTTTTATCACGTGGTTTTCGGCTGCGGGCGGGCATAACGGCGCAACCATAATGGTTAGCCATATCCAAAAAAACCTCATTCAGGCAGGGATCATATTTGCTGCTTTTGTTTACGGCACTTTTAAGGTTATCGGGAACCAGTACCCGCGGGACTCCCTGAAAATAGTGTAAGGCATTCTGTACACTTTCGATAAAATCATCTTTCTGTTGGCTGGCGGATGCTTCCCCATAAGTGTATTGGCTATGCCCTAATACGGCAACGAAAAATTCACAGTTGATAATCTCTCCGGTTCCCCCGTTCGACGTAGGAGGGTTTTTACCGACATAATCTAAAAAAAGTTTATCGCCGGACTCATGCTCAAAGTGCATAACTGCGTTTTTACTTTCCCTGTATTTTTGATAGTAGTAACAGAATTGGGAGTACTGATAGCCACCGGGATGTGTCGCCTTATATTTACACCAAAGATGATGAAGGGTAAAACCGGTTTCTTCAAGCTTTTTACTAATATCAGGAAAAAGAGCCTGCAATTCCTCCTGGTTACTTTTATTCCTGGTTTCTTTACCCGAAAGCAGGAGCTCTACCGTCTCATTATGCAGATATTTCTTTACTGTGTTTTTGGACATCCCAAGGCTGCGGGCAATTGTTTTAATTCCCGTGCCTTGCTGGTGTAATTGTAACAATTGTTTGATCATACTGATTTCTATTGATATTCCTGCCATTTTGATTGTAGTTAGTGTTTGTTTAAGTACTAACGTATCAAAAGAGAATAACCTTCAAATCGCTGGGGTCAGCATGCCGGAATGGCGGAAAAAATAAATCTGTCATTCCGGCAATATTGACCCCTTGGATTCACTTATAATCAGTAGATTATATGAAATAATCTAATTGGGAGGTCAATATCCCGGAATAGGGGGTCAGGATGGAACGGAATTTGCAATATGCCGGTTTACTGGACAACAATGATAAATTTCATCTTAAATTTCATTTCCAAAAGTTTGTATCTTTCAATAAGAAAATTTATCTTTGCACTCGCTTTCAGCAAATAGCTAAGCAGGTCCCTTAGCTCAGTTGGTTAGAGCACCTGACTCATAATCAGGGAGTCGTTGGTTCAAGCCCAACAGGGACCACTTTTATAATTTTAATCCTCTTACAATCAATATATTGAAAGGGGATTTTTTCTTGAATTACTCGCTGACTTACACATTTTTATTCTTCATTTGTATAAAAATCAAGTCAATTCTCTCTTTACGCAATATTTATTCCCCATGTATCTATTCAACTCCACAATATTATACAGAGGCTGTTGTTTCCTATTCAAGGTGTCATCTTTTAAAAATGTTTTATAAATAAGAACATTACCTTCTTTTACACCAAGCAATAATCCCTTACTGATAGTACAAGCAATAGCGTTGGGACCATACTTCTCAGAAGGATTTGGTTGGTAGCTTCCTGCGGGATTTTCTTCAAAGAACTGAAACATTAAATCAATATTTGATATTTCAGATTTAATTGATGCTCTTTCCCTATATCTCCTGAAAAGATGTGGTAAATAAATTACTAAAATAGGCTCTTCTGTTAGGTGTGTGGTTGTCAAGAGAATCATAGCATTAGCATTTCGATAAAAAAATGTCGCAAATATTGAAGATAAATAATCCCCTTTCTTAACTGATTTTTTATCTTTAAACTCTATTGCTATACTATACTGATTCTGTTTACGACTTAGATATTTAATTAATGGAAATTTTATAGGATAATTGTTGGACTTTTTTGCCTGCCTGATAAGCTTAGGCATGTGAGCATCAAGGTATCTGATTACTGAATCACAATCTTTCCTGATTTCTTCAAATTTTTCTTTACTTGTCATACTTTCTACTATCATAATATTTTAACTTCTTTATTTTTAACTAATTATCAATTTTAATTTACAGGTGTCCCAAATAGAGACACCCATTTCTTAGTTTTGTATTATGCTGCTAATTTCAAAAAATTACTATCAATGAAATATTTCACAGCATAATAAAGATCTTCATCTCCAATTCCCTTGTTAAGATTGTTCCAACCATACTCAGAATCAAAGTACTCTGCTATCTTAGTTGAATCACTGTCATTCAGAATGACTTCTAATAACTCATCAGTCTCTTTGCTGAATGTTCCCGATGGAAACTCCTTGATAAATTCTGCATAGATTGGATTTTTGATTTCAATAGGATTAAGTTTTACTGTTTTCTGTTTTGCAGCAGACTTAACCTTTTTCTGCTTGACAGGTTCTTCCTTAGCCCGAAGGCTTTCCCTTATACTATACAAAGACTTAGGAGTAATAACACAAAGCATGTTATTAATATGTTCAACTCTTTCCATTTGGCTCAATGGAGCTAACTCTTTAATTAAATCATTGACAGCAGACAAATTAACCCTGTAATCAGTTTTCAAATAACAGGATTGCTTCCTACCCTCAGGAACAGTTATATTTTTAATAACTTTCAAAAAACCAAGCTGTTCCAACTTTTCAAATTTGCGGACTAATGTAGCTTTGCCAATCTGTAAATCGAGCCTGAACTCATTTAAAGAATAACCAAATGTATCAGTACCACTTTGGTTAGCCTCTTCCTGTTTTGCAACCAATTTTACTAACACTTTGAACAACAAAGAATCTTTAATTACTGTCAAATCAGCTATTTGACTTTCTAATTTATTTTTATTCATATTATTTTAATTGTTAATACCCTATCAGAATTGCACAGCAAGCCCTGTACACAGAATTAACTGTGCAAGACCAATAAGATGTTTTGTTATAAAATTTACACTGAAATTCTTAAATCAATCAGGATATGACATACCTTCCCCTATACTAATCAAATACTTAATTAGCAGACAGCATATTACATACTGAATGATTATTTATCAATATAGCAAATGGTGAAGTCTCAAAATTGTTATCACTTCAAAAATAACTTTTTTGCCATTTGCCTGATTAATCATTTTCTTATGAAAGGGAGCTTCACAAAGTCAAGTATTAATCAATTGACAATACAAATTTACATGATAATTTTCAGATAACCACACAGACGCATAAAAATGGGTTGATTGGTTCTCTCATCACCAGATCGAGTCCATGATTTTCTTACCTTTATAACGTGCTCGAGGCACAATCAATAATTGTCTCATTTTA
>JAVBLO010000020.1:0-24195 GCA_031553415.1 Bacteroidales bacterium
AGAAGGAACGGATGCTTAACCCTGAGGATACGTAACGCGAATGAATCTCTGAAAATTGTTGATCTGTTAGCATGGCTTTTTTTACGCAAAAATAACGGAGAAAGAAACATCCGAAAAGACGGGGAGCGGCGGATGCTTACAGTTTATTTCGATTCCGCACTTTTCGAAGTGCTATGATGATACCCGTCCATGTATTTTTTGTCAATTGAAAATAACAAGGCAGGTGAAGAGTAAGCGTCTGAAGTCAGATGGTCTTTGTCGGTAATCCGAAAAATTGCCAGATTGGAATTACATTTACACCATTTTCAGAATATTCCTGATCATAAGTAATGATTGTCTTGGATGATAAATTGAGTTCTTCGTCCAAAACGTTTAATCCGGAAAATTCCCTGTCCTTATTTTGTGAAGTTAATTCGTAACATACTTGAAATGCATGATATTCATTATTTTTTCTGGCAATGAAATCACATTCCTTATTGCGTTTGGCAAAAGAAATCATATCATATCCGGCATTAACCAATTCATTGTAAACAGCATTTTCTAATAAAACTCCGCTTTGAGATGAAAACCTGAAGCCAACAGCATTGATTAATCCATTGTCTGCACAATAAAATTTATGTTGCGGACGGGAATCTTCTTTCAATGAAAAAGAAAAATTGCAAATATCCGATAAAATATAGGCTTCTTCCGCATAAGACAAATAATTCCGTGTAGTATTTTCATTGGTCTTTACCGCTTTTCCTAATGCATTATAATAAAAAGGAGAAGAAATATTGGAAACTACAAAATATAACAACCTGTAAAAGAGATTGGTGTCTCTGATTTTATTGTAGGCAATGCAATCTTTCAACACAATTGAATCATAATAGCTATTCAGTAATTCTGTTTTTACATCTTTGTCCATTTCATTCAATATAATTTCAGGAAAACCTCCCCATTCCAAATACCGGTCTATCAAAGCAAGCAATTCCGGTTTACGGGATATGACTGATAACTTATCCGGGAAACCATTTATTGCAAATAATTCCTGTAGGGAGAAGGGATGCACTCTATTGGCAAAATAGCGTCCGGAAAGTAAGGTCGCAAAACTATTCTGTAATAGATTCGAATTAGAACCTGTGATATATATTTTACGAAAACGTTGGGTATCGTATGCACTCTTTGCAAATAATTCCCAATTTACTATATGTTGAATTTCATCTAAGAAAAGATACTTGACTTTGACAGATGTCAATTTTTCTGCAGTTTCAATTATTTTGTAAAGTTCCGATGCGCTGTCCCAAAATGGAATAAACACAGGTTCATCCATATTTAATAACAATATTTCTTTGGAATCAATACCATCATTGAGTAAATCATTGATAAGTAATTGAAAAATAGTAGATTTACCACTGCGACGAATACCTGTCAAAATCTGTATATGTGGCAGATTCTTCTTCTTCCTCAATGTGTCAAACAAGAACCGGTGATTCAGATGCTCATATTTAACGTTATTCCAATGCCGGTTTAACCGCGATATTGTTGCTTCCATCTATTATTGAGAGATTAGATTCGCTCATTTTTGAACTGTGAACTATAGGGTAAAGTTAAAGAATAAATCGGAATAATCAAAATATAATTAGACTAAATAAGCAAATAATCGAAATGTAATTAGATTATATTGACAAATAATCGAAATATGATTAAACTAAAAGGCCATGATGGGAGAGAACTAAAAAATACTTTGCGCCGGAAATACAAACATATTTGAAAATTTACTGTAGATGATTACAATCTAAATTTCAGCAAATATATCAGGATTAATGGAAATAATAATACAATAAATAAGATTGGCAGACTTAACGTTTGCATTTGATAAACATAAATCGTAGCAATACAAATGATAAATTGTACAATTGCATACATAACCGACACTTTCAAATGGGATATTTTACATTCATTAGACAATATCTGATAGAAATGTAAACGATGCGCCTCAAATATATTCTGTTTCAAATAAATACGATGTAGAATTGTACACACAACATCAACTCCATATACAGATAAAAATAAAACCCAAACCACAGATTCTGTTTTTAGCATCAATTGGAGTAATAAGGTGACTATCCAAAAAGAGATGGCCATACTTCCCACATCTCCGGCAAAACATTTAGCTCTTTTTCTAAAATTAAAGAAAAGGAAAACTACACTTGCCAATATTGCATAGTTAATAAAATCAGATTGAGTAAACAAAATTATCTTTTGATTAACATATTGTAAACTAACTAATATGGCAAGACTATACCAACCCGTTATTCCATTGATTCCATCCATAAAATTATAGGCATTCAATACTCCTACAAAAAATATATATGCAATCAACACTTGCCACCAAGGAAGAAGAGAATATATATTTAGCCCATAGAATACCAAACTTATAGAAAGAAAATGTATTACAATCCTAACCTTATTCGGTAATGAAGAAATATCATCCCAAAAACTGACCCCACAAATCAATGTCAATCCAATAAGAAAATAAATACTTTCAGGTAAGTACACTACAGAAAATAGAACTCCTGCCAACCAATAAACTATGCCACCTCCACGAATGGTGATATAATTGTGAGAGCTTCGTTGATTGGGCTTATCAATAATATTATATTTGTCGGCAATCTTGAAATAAAGTAAAATTCCGGCCAAAAGGACAATCAAAACAATTGAGTAATGAAATATGAGATTTATATCCATAAATATATCAGGAGTATTGTTCAAGAAATAACTTTATACCTTCCTTATCATCTGGTTCAGGCGCCCAAGATGCAAAGTCTTCAGGAACTAATGGAGTAAAAGGACCTTGTTTAACTTCATATATTACAGTTCCCGTTTTTTTTACAATCATACTATGCCATACTCCAGCCGGAATATCCACACCATAATTACCAATTTCAGGATTCAAGGTCGTTCTTTGAAACAAATTTCCATCATCATCAAAAACCAGGACATCCAGCTCTCCCCTTAGAACAATATAAGATTCTGTTTTGGGAGGAGACGCATGACGATGAGGAGGAAGATAGGTACCGGGTTCCAACGCATTTAACATACGATTAACCGGGTCGTCCAAATGGGAATGGATATTATAGTTCATGCGAAGACGTATATTGTTTACCGCTTCAAGTGAAGTGTCATCCAATAATTGTTGGTTAATTAATTGTATATTCATTTACTATCTAAATTTAGATTAATTCACATATTCATATTACACTGTCAATTAAAAGTATAAGAATTTCCCAACAATCTATCTGCAATTTCTTGAATATCAATTTCGTCTAATGTTTCTTCTAATTTTTCTAACAAATCATTACTTTTAAATTCTTCCCCAATTTTATTTAGTAAAACAGGAGAATAAAATATCTTTTGTTCAACCTTATCATCACTCATCTCATTGTTATTTACAAGATTATTGTCAGTAAAATCATCTAAATAACAATTCAAAATTTTTTGAGAATGAAAAGTTTCCCTGAACTCCGGATCAAAGCCTGTCTTTTTACCATTTAATGCTCTATAATTATGGGCGCTATCCATTATTGCCTGGGTGTATTTATCATCATAATGCAATGCGCATATAAAAAGATCACTATTATTCATATCTGTAGCATCAAAATAAAAAGAAAAACTTAATTTATCATCTAAACCTCCAATCTTAGAATAAGCATCTGCCACCCAAATATACTTTGGAAAACTTTTAGACAACAATTTCAATTTACTTTCCTTGGTAATAATTCCATTCGTTATACTCAGACTTCTAAAATAATTTTTCAGGTCACAAACTGTGGTTAAATATATATCCCATACAATATCTTCTTTGTAAGAAGCATCAAGTTTTTCTACAGTAAATGCATTAATAATATTAAATATTTTTTCAAAACGAATTCTTATTTTATGATAAAGAGGAATTAACAACATTGTAGGTTTTGCATAAATTTCTTTTTTTTGATTTCCATACTGTTTCCACTTTGTTTTAATCAAAGACACGTCTTCCTTTTCCGGGAAATTCATTTTTGCAAAAGGACCGATTTGATCATCATGTACAAATATCTGATCAATATAAGAAGACCTTAAAAAAAGCTTTTTTTCTATTTTTTCTTCATTCAAGTCTCTTTTTTTACTAAAATTAATTCGGATAAAAGGGGTTTCCTGTTGATAATTGTTTGTACTATAACCAGTAATTGCGACCGCATGTTTTCCATATGTCTTAAATTCATCAACCCGTTTTTTCCTTTTTTCTGAAGATGAATCTTTTGTTATTTTCTCTTCTAATGACAAACCTAAAATAATGGGAATTCGACACCTGAGATAAGCATATACTTGTGCCTTCAAATAACTCGTATTGATAAAATCAACCATCAAAGGTTCTAATCCTTGTTTTTTTACAGCATGGGACATTTGTCCTGGAAGCAGTCCTTCATTCGGAAATGTTTGTTTGGCATAGTCTGTGATAAATTCTGTCGCATTCAGAGTGATTTCATAAGGAGAGGGTATCGGATGATGAAACAAAATACCGGTTCCATGAAAAGCCGACCAAAGAGCAGTTGTAGCACATGCCGAAACTGCATTATCCTGCTCCTGGTAAGCCAATGTCTCAATAAATAACTCAATACCAAAAAGATGAGTTATATACTTCCTTACTATAGGATAAGAACGATTCTTGGCTGTAGAATAAGTTCTCAAACATGTTCTGCCAAACAATGTAAAAGGGAGTGGGCGTAAAACGACAAATCCTAAATAATTAGATGAAAGCTCATTTCCGACGTCTTCTGGAACATCCTTTCTTGTTGTAAAATTGGTAATAAAATCCTCGAATTGCTCTTCATCAAAATATTTTTTAAAAAAATGCAATCGAATACAACGCTTGTTATAAGACCTGAAACTTTTGGAATAATAACGGGAATAATCTTCCAGATAGTCCTTATCTATGTAATCAAATTCGTAAACAACAGTCTCTACATTTACGTCTATTTTTTTGAAATAATCTTGTAAATAGTCAAAATGTTTATTTTGGGATGATTGGTCATCTAAAAAATTAGTATACTTTTCTAAAACCGATATAATACAATCCTTACCATTATCACGATTATATTTATCAACAAAGTACAACTTTCTATTTTTTTCCATAAAAGAAGAGTATAATTAGACATTGAATGGCTGAGCAAGGACGTCATCCTTAATTCTAATATTCTCTCTTATAAAAGTTGCAACTTTGATAACATACTCCCGATTTTTTTTTGATTCTTCCTCAAAATTGTGTTTTTCATAAAAATCATAAATTTCTTCCAACGATTGTGCACACACCTTTACCTTCTCGGCTTGTTCGAAATCTCCTAAATCAAACAATTTTTTAGCCAATTCATTGAAAATAAGAATCTTATTTTTCCTTATTATTTGGCTTTTTGAGATGTCCATTTTTTCAGTCATAGGATGAAATTATTTTTACTTAACTTTCCAAAATCTTAATTATTAACAAATTAGGCAGAAAATAGTTCAAAATATAGCACAAATATAGCAATTTTTTATTTCAAAGATATCGTTATTATATTTTAACCAACTTATATTCAACATCATCATTATAAGAATCATCCAAATATTCTTCATATTCGTCTTCAAATCCATAAGGAGTTTGTCCTTCCGCCATATATTTATCAAATCTGTTATTCCTTCCCCAAAAACCTTTAAGTTGCATCATTTCGAATCCTATTACAGCGTCATTTTCTCCCAATATAGATAAATTTTGAATTTCTGAGGAAGAATGTCGAAGTTTAAAATCAATACAAGGATATAATGACCCAATATCACCAAAATTCAGTAATTCGTTATCTGTATGGCAACTGAAAGTCACATCCTGATTGCCTGATTTTGATTTAATCCAAAAAGTATTTTTTGCTTTTAAAACTGTCACTATCAATACATAATTTTTTTTCCACGTATTTTCAAACCGGTAAGCATTTAATATTTTTTGTTCTAAAGTTAACACAGGGTCCTGAATTTTTGAATTACAACAAAATGATGATTGAAAATAAAAGGCATTGCTGCTTTTAAAACTAATTTGGATAGAAGGTTCCATTATCCCATGAAATTTACATTCTCCTGCTGCAGAAAAATCTATTTTACTTCTATGTGCAAACTTATGGAGATGGGGAGGAGATAAAATATCGTTAAGCGGTTCATCAAATTCCCAACCTAATCTATTGCGTATATTCCCCTTGTAAATAAATTTTCCTCTCCGCATTTCACCATAATCGCCAAGAGCAACTGACTGTCCTGGGGAAACCGGATAAGCAAAAGAACCTATTTCTTCCTTGAATTTTCTTATGAATAATTGCATAAAAACACTTTATCCTATTTTTAACTAAAAGTTATCAACGTCTTTTCCAATCCCTCAACAGAAGTGATAGGCAATTTTGCAATCCCAAGTGTTTGTTTCACTTTTTGGTTTGAAACGATATAAGTTTCAGTCAACTTTTGGAGCCTGTCTGAATTTAACGGAAGTTTGCAAATATCGCCAATTTTTGCAAAGTTTTTTATAAGAGTCTTATTACAATTCCAGATTGTTTCTTTTTTTCCTCTTGATTGAGCAATCAATTTTATCAACTCATTAGTTGAAACAGGCTCATCATCAGCCAAATGATACACTCCACTTTCTGGACTTTGTATAATAAGCTGTTCAATAATATAAGATAAATTTCCAATACTCAAAAATGAACGTTTATTATCAAATGCGCCAAGAGGCCAGGGAATACCTTTGCTAACAATACTATACAATAAATTCAAATTGCCTTTATTTCCAGGGCCATGAATCATACAGGGCCGTAAAATATATATCTTCTTACCACCATCCCCATGTTCTATGTGCCCGGCACCTTGCGCCCTAATATATTCTTCTGCTGCAATTTTGCTTTCACCATAGGGACCAACCGGATCTGGAACAATATCTTCTGTCAGAATATCTCCTCGAACAATGTCTGCTGCAGCTTTTGTAGAACTGAAAAATATAAATTGTTTGGCTTTTGATTGCAAGAACTTGTCAAAAACTTTTTTTGTCAGTTCTGTATTGATATCAAAATATACTTTTGCTTCATTTCTGTTTTTGGTATCATGGGCCTTTCCTGCAAGATGGATAATAACATCAACATCAACAAATTCATCTAATTCATCCCATGAAAAAGTTTTTATAACACCCTCTTTTTCAGGAGCAACAATATCCAAACCATAAATCGCATGATCGGTTTTCAATGTAATGACAAGATTTGAGCCTACAAAACCATGTATTCCTGTTATTAGAATTGTCATAATGTTTGCAAAAATATTTCTTTATACTTATCTGTTATAATTCGCCATAAATACCTACGTTTGGCAATTGCCTCCATTCGGCTTTGATATTTAGACACTTCAATTTCACCAGTTTCTATCTTTTGTACAAGCAAAAACAATTCCTCTTTATTTTGAAAATAAAGAGCTTGATTCTCTGTCGTTTCACGATTATAATCAACATCATAGGCAATAATACACAACCCAAGATTCATTGCTTCGACTAATGATGGATTAGTTCCCCCAACACTATGTCCATGAATATAGGCTTTGCAATTACTACGCAATTCATCCAAAGTAATTTGCTCATAAATAGGGTCTAACAACTTCAAATTTCCATAGGATTTGTTATCTTCCCGTAACTGTTTACCATAATCACTATTATTCCAATTTCCTATCAAGATTAAAGGTAGATCAGGAGTATTCTTAAATGCTTCAATAATCAAATGAATATTGTTTTCAGGTTCAATACGACAAACTTTAAAAGCATAATTTTGCAATTGAATATTGTATTTATTTTTTGTTTCTTCACTCATCAATACCTTTAAAACCTGGTCTCCTCCATATTCAATTAATGCGGAATCTTTGTGATATTCCTCAGAAATATATTCCTGTATTTTTTTATTATCAGCTATTACTTTTTTTGCAAAACGCACACCAAAACTTTCGGACACTTTCAAGAACCACTGCACTGCATTATTCCATTTACCGCGTTTCCATTCCTGACCATCAGGATTCAATACAATATTTTTATTAATCAATTTGATAAGCGGCAAAGCAATACAACCTGATGTACCACAAATAAACGAAATATTGCAAGTAAAAGCAGCATGAAACAGTGACCAAATATCATACGGAATGCTTTGTATGCCATTAGCTTTAAATGGAACATATTGCAATTTTGTACCTTGATAATCTTTAAGTTTGTTTTTTACACCAATTGAAGAAGTATAAACCACAAACTCAAAATCATTGCGCAAATTAGTAGTGAGATGTTTCACTAATTGATCCCAACCTCCATAGTTGCCCGGGAGACCATTAGTGCCTATTATTGCTATTTTTTTCATTTAGTTTGTTTCAATTACTTGTAAAATTTTATCTATCATATTTTTACTTTCATATTTTTTTGCCACTTTTAGGGCATTTTCCGATAGCTTTTTATATAAATTAAAATCAGACAGTGCCAAATCTATGTGGTTTTTAATTACATTCAACTCTTGAACATCTATTTTATATCCATTCATACCATCTTCAACCATTTCAGCAATACCCCCTTGGGTAGGTACAATTACAGGTAAGCCTGCCGTCATTGCTTCAAGCACTGTCAATCCGAATGTTTCGACAGCTTGTTCTTTGTTCGTCAAATTTAAAACTATTGATGCGTTTTTATAGAAAGGGATAACATCATTTTGCCGTTCAAAAACAACTAAATTAATAGGCTTTTCGATTCCATTTTCCATTAAAAACGCTCGGATATTCTCACTTGTATCATTAATTACAAGTTCAAAACGATATTGTGGCAATTGTTTTGCAAGTTTGATAAAATCAATTGTTCCTTTATATTTCTTTAACGAAGAAAGCATCAAAACTGTTTTTTGTTCAAACGAACTTTGTGAATCTGGGATAAATTTAGTATTAAACTCCACCGATAACGCATTGGGGATTAGTATTGTATTTTCTTTGCGTGACAAAAAACTGCGTTGATATTCAGAAACACAAATAATTTCATTTGCAATATACTGCATTATTTTACACAGAATTCTATAAAATGAACTTTTGATAAAAGCATTTTCATGATAATGATATACCACTTTTTTACCCATTACTCTCCCTGCTAAAGCCGCACCAACAGGCATTATAGTGTTGATATAAAAAACAGTATTTTTTTGAAACAAATACTTAAAAGAAAGGGGGAAAATATATAATTGCACAAGCATATATCTCAACAAAGTAAGAACTTGATTTTCAGAAAATTTATATGAAAAATAGAAAAATCTTATATTTTTTCTCGTTTTCAATTCATCTAAAACACCACCATGCGAAGTGATTAAATCAACCTGCACACCGAGTTCCGACAACCCTGTTAGTACGTTTTTCAATACTTTCGGGCTACCACTGTAATCGTTTAATATGTGGAAACAAGCTATTTTTTGCATTTAATTAAAAAAGAAATTAATTGCAGCCAAACAGTTAAAGAATTCCTCATCCCTTTATCATAAATGCCTTTATCCCTATTCACATAACGCAAAATAATATCAACTAAATAACATAAATAGATAAAATCTGGATTTTCGATATATTTCACCAGCAAATGTTTTTGTGCAATATAAGATTGGAATATTTTTTCAGAATTGAGATGTCGATCAAAAATACAACATTGAGTAAAAAAATGGAATTGATCCATATAGCTCGGATAGGTAGAACTTGCATACTCCCAATCAAATACAAACAGTTGTTTTTTTTCCACAAACATATTCCAAGGAGTAAAATCACCATGATATACTGAAAATTTCACTGTCTCATTTTTGTAATAATTGTAAATTTCAGTCAAAGCAATATCAATAATTATCCTTTCATTATCCGGTAAGTACGATTGATTGTGTTGTAATAAATTTATATTTCGAAAAAAATCTGTCTGTTCAAATGGAAGTTTTTTTTCTGTTCTTTCTTTTAAATCACATAAAAAATTCCAATGTAAATCACTCCATTGATGCAAAATTTTTGAACGATTCGATTTCATCGTACTTTGAACAAACAAACTTACATTATCGTCTAAAATAGCGCAATAAAGGCATTGGGGAATTTGATTTACTCCTTTCTCTTTTAATGTTTCTAATGTTTTTTGTTCATACAAAAACAAATTTACAATATTTTCTTTATCAGACAGTTTGCAATATCCTAATATTTTACTCCCCTTACTAATTTGCATAGTAATTTTTTGATGAACAGACGGTGTCCCACAAAAAATAGAAAAATCAACTGTATCAGAATGAAAAATCCGGCATAATAATTCTTTCATATTCGGTTGCAATTCATACTGGCTTACAGTTACACTTAATTGCACCTGCAAGGGTTTAATCCAATATAAATAAGGAAAACATTTTTTCATCCATTTTCCTCTTATGCCAGTCGGTTGATACAAATTCATTGCCGTTGACATGTTTTTTTGTGGCATAATCCAAGTTTTGCCATCTGAATTAGAAAAGGTACAAAAAATTGTACCAAATCCCTGAACTAAGATATTTTGTAATGACTCTGACAAAATCAGTTATTATTATAATTAAAAAAATCTGCTATATATGTTAAAAATTTCTTCCCCGCGTTTCTCCCACGTAAATTGTTTCCCTGCAATTTGAGATTGTTTTCCTAATTTATTACGCTCATTAGTGTTACACATATTTATTATGGCTGATTGCAATTCCGTTATGAGTTTATTTCGTGATTCAAGAGGAATAACGACGGCGTAATCACTCGAAAAATAACGAGTATAACCACCAGTATCCACACAAATCAGAGGTTTCCCCAATGCCATACTGTCAAACGATACAGTAACTGCTCCTTCTTTCAGACTACAATTAATTACTACATTGCATTGTTGCATCTGTTCATAATAGTCTTCCATCGATAGCATACCTGTCAATGTAATATATTTCGACAACTTTCTTTTCTCAATCAACCGATCAAGCCTTTCACGATCCTGGCCATCACCTATGATTGATAAATGCATATTATTATTTATTTCTACTGCTTTGCCAAAAGCCTCAATTAATATGTCGAATCCTCGCCAAGCCTCCAATCTTCCTACCGATATATATTTAATCATATTTCCGTTACTTGGCTGAAAATTTTGTTCTTCCGCAAATGACATATCAACTGCCACGTCGGTAACCAACAATGCTTTTCCTCTTTGTTTTTCCGGTATAGCTATTCTTGTAGCTTCTGTTTTGCATAAAATCAAACTTGCCCTTTTGCAACGTCTATTAAATCCGAGATTCCATTTGAGGCTTTTTACTGCCATTCGACGTAGCCATTCTCTCATCCGGCTTTTAAAATCATAATACTTTGAATATTCAGCAGGAATGGTTTCTACTCCACCTATTGGACCCCAAACAAAAAATTGTCGCTGTCCATAAGAACTAACATTCCCTAAACCATTACCATACGTCAAATGATGAAAAATTTTGATTTCATTTTCTTTCATTGTGCATTTTACTATGGAATTTATACACCATTGCCAGATAGTATAATATACACGGACCCCACGTAAACCTTTTTTCCAAAACCGCAACCAATATGGTAAATCAAAATATAGAAAATGGATATTCTCATATTCTTTATTTTTAGCAAGCCAATTTTCTATATGTTGCTTATTACTTTTACGTGTAAGCACCCATAGTTCAAAATATTTTGACATTTCCAATACCCAATGCCAACCCACACCAATTTCAGAACCTAAATCAGGTTCGCAGGCATATGCAGAAATGAAGACTTTAAGACGATTTTCGTTCATTTGATAATAAAGATCGTAGATCGATTAAAAAAGGTAAATATTTATTAATAATCCATACTGCTATCATACCTAGCGCAATAGAAACAGAGGCTACAAGAAGCGTAATTACATATAATTTGTTTGGGAAAATTTGTTGAAACAATTTACCAACAATTGCAGGTATCATACCAGAAAAAAAATAAAAGACAATAGAATTTTTGCCAATGTAATTTAATATACGATTTTGAGGTATCAGCTTCGAGATTCCCAAAATAAACATTATGCCTAAAAAGATGGTGATAAATCCGTATATGTTTATATTCATACTCATTAATGAAAATTGTTTGTTAAAATCCATATACATAACAATTATGTAAATTATACAAATTGCTATGTAACCATACAATCCAATAATTTTATTTATTTTTTGTTCATACTTCTGATATAATCCACCGATGGACATAAGCAAGGTAGCTCCCATCCCGCTTTTATAGTACCATGGAAAAGGCGTAGGATCAACTTTGCTTAGTATGCACCCCAAAAAGAATAATACAGCTGAAATAGACAAATAAAAAAATATGTTTTTCGTCTTAAATAATAATAAGAAAATTAAAATGAATTGTGCAATTGTTAAAGTGGATGTAAACCAATAAGAAGTACCACCAAAAACATCATAGAAATATTGAGTGATAGAAAAACCTTGTTCATGGAATAAAATTTTAGGCAAATATATTATTGTTGAAAATATAATTGTTGGGATTATTAACCTGTAAATAAGATTGATTATCCCATTTCGACTTTGCTGTGTGGCAGAAGAAACTAAATGTTTTTTGAAAAATAAATATCCACTAACAAAGAAGAATCCATTAACATAAAATGGTTTCAAAAAATATCCATATGATATTTCATTTATTCCATAATAAATTTCACTATGAAGTAGATATACGAAAATCATACAAATCGCTTTTAATGAGTTTATCCAAAAAATATCTTTAGTGTTACCAATCATCTTTTCTAAAATTTTATTTTTTTTAGATTTTTCTTATGTTGTTCTTCAAAAATATATGCTAATATTTCAACAACAGCTTCTTGCACTGTTCCGTTATTCCAAACTAACTTATATCCTTTCTTTGTAGCAAGAAATTCCATTTTCTCATTAATCCTACGTATTCCTACTGCATCCAATTCTTGTTTACGACTTAAAATCATCTTTTCATCTGCGGTTAAAAGGATATTGTAGTCAAGTGCTGGAACGAAAATCTTTCCAAACCAATATAAACACTTATGGTTCAGAAAAACTCTTAACCGACGGCTATCCACTATTATATCAGTGTAATAACGGTCGAAAAAAACAAGATGTCTTTGTTTCTTTATTTTCTTAATTTTTGTCCAATATCCTAATGTATAGTCTATTGAATAATAAACTATTCGACATAAAGAACTAAATGTATTTGTTTTCCCTCCTCGATGAGGATTATTATAATCCCTATCTACTGTTTTAACAACACCAACAGAATGAGCAAGCTCTCCAAGGTTACCAAATAACATTGGACGAAAATGAAATAAAACAATTTTATAAACGCTTTCCAATCTATCTTTTAATATTTCAAGTACAGTAGTTTTCCCAGAGCCATCAGGCCCTGTAAAACCGATGCTAAATACCGCATCTGTTTTAATAAAATTCCGTATATATGAAACAATAAAACACAACCAATCTTTCATAAAAGCAAAAAACCTATGTCGCAAATTATATTTTATCGCATTATTAATAAGACTCATTTTGTGTGAATAGTCTGTTTCTTCTACTGAAGAAGTATTAAACAAAGACCTAAGTTTTTCAAGTACCACAGGTGAATCTTTTACTGCATTTTTAATATCGATATATTTTTCCGGATAAGAACTACCCAAAGACCTATTATAAAGATACTTATCAAGAAATACGTATTCTATACTTACATGATAAACTTTTCCGTTGAATCTCCTGTCTTTTAAGAATTCATCAGCATCAAGGAAGAGAACTCCAAAAATTGAAGTATTGAAAAGAAAATCTAACTGCACAACATGAATGTCTTCTTCATCGAAACAAGAGCCTATATATAAAGCACAATGCTTATCACTATTATAATAACCAATAATTTTCCAATTATTTTTTTCAATAATATGAACAAGCGCACTTTTATGTTTTCGTAATTCTGATTTAGTTGTAATAATATCTATATCTCTTGCCATATTATTGTCAGGCAAACCTTCATAATTTCGCAAAACTGCATATTTAACACTATTATTTAAGTATGTAAATAATTGTTTAATAAGTATTGTTACTCTGTTTTCCTCCATATTTTCAATTACCTAAAAAGCCCTGAATTTTTTTTGATTTTCTGCATTATATAATTTGGTTTGTTCCAGACAGATATGCTAATATTTTTCACACCTTGCAATATCTTACCTTTACGAAGAAAGAAAACTCCATTGCGTAAGCTATCTGCTGCTAAAGCATTCTTTTTAAGTGAATTTATGTCATCCACAGATAGCGAATTATAAAAATCAATAAAGGTTTGTTCTTTCTCTCCTGCTCTGCGCTTTAATAAATTAGATTTAATGTGCTTCATTCTCAGAACCATCCCCAAAGAATTTTTCGAAACAGTGTCACCTGTTTTTCTATATTGATATAATATTTCCGGTACTACGATTATGGCTTTTCTTTCAATAAATAAATCACTCATACGGGTCCATAAATCTAAATCTTCACAAAAATCTTGGTAACGTGGCTTACCATCGGGAAAACCATCAATGTTATGGCCACCAACTTGCAAAGCTACTAATCTATCATATATTGACGTAGAAGGTAAAAATATTAATTTCTTATTTTTTGCCTTTTCATAAAATTCTTCTTTTGTACTTTCACCAAGGAATATACCTCCTTTAATTCTATTTCTTTCATCATCAATATATTCTAAATAACAACCAACCGCCATTAAATCAGAGTCAGAAGTTATTTTGTTATATAGCTTTTCCACCATTGTCGGATATGGGCAATCATCTGCATCTATAAATAAAAGATATTTAGTTTGTACATATTCTTCAACAAAACGTCGTCCTACACACAAACCTTTATTAACAGGAATATGTACAACTTCATACTGTCGAAAATGTGTCTTGAAAAAAGAACGAACTACTTCTATACCACCATCAGTACTGCAATCATCCACTATCAATAAATCAAAACCTTGAAATGTTTGATTGATGAGGCAGGTAAGAGTTTCTTCAATATACTTTTCAGCATTGTAAAGACATATTGCAAGGGTGAGGTCATTTTTTTGCATACTTTTTTGCATATATTTTATTAGCATATAATAACATCATACAGATCCACGGTGGTTGTTGATTGATTCCATACATAAGGACAAGAAAAAACCAAAATATGATGGATAAAAAATCTCCTTTTCTATAACAAACGAAAAAACCAAACAAAGCAAATAGTAAAAAAGAGATAAAGCCATATTCATACCACAACAGGAATTCTCCGCCTCCAAGTACTCTATCCCCAAAGGCAGCTGACATAATAGGGCGTACTAGCGCATCCGTAGAATCTATCCCATGCCCAAACCAATCATTAAATGTAGTTAATCCAATATTTTTTAAGACAAGCATTGTCGGCACAATTCTATAAGAAGCACTCCCGTCTACTTCAATAATTTTGTTTTCATTCAAAGTAAGTGTTGCAAAAAATGTATCAGTCGTTCTTTTCATCGTTTGCGGACTAATTTGCTGTACAATAAACCATAATGCTAAAGATAACACAACAAGTAAAACAATATTTTTCCCTCTTATAAATTTTAATAATACAATGGGTAAAAATAAGAACGCTGTTCCACTACCCATTGTTATCATTGTATATAAAAATGTTACCCAAATAGATTTATCCGTTTTAAAATCCTTTCCTAAGCTATATTGCCTATTTAGAATAGTTTCTTTTACAGTTAAAAACGAATACATTAATAAGGGCACGAAACGTGCTGTATGAGAAGGCTCTAATGAAAGAGAATTTAACTTCCAAGGTTCTGCTGCAGTATAATTCTCATGTGCAGTAAATATAGGTAATCCTGTCAGTACACAAATTTGTTGAATCAATAAAACTATAAAATAAGCATATATCAAAATTTTTATTAATTTCAAATATTGTGATATAGTCATTCCTGATTTATTGAGTAACCTTATATATGCCATGAATGTAATACAATACATCGCAGAGTAAAAAATGGTTGACCATCTAATACTTTCAGGATTAAATAATGGAGGAAAGAAAAATATGCTTAGTAAAAAAAACAACAATAAGATTTCATATTTATATAACCTAAAATCGTTTGCAAGAGAAAAAAGTAAGATTATAGGAGAAAGCAGCATCAACAACAATAGTAATCCATTAAAAGTATTATCCCAAGCAAGAAATGCGGGACAAATTGCCATATTAATGACAATAAGGTAGAGAAAGTATATTGAAAATCGTTTTACTCTCAACATATTATCTATCTGAAATAGTTTCTTATTTTTTGTATCATTTCAACTAAATATATCTGTGATATATTACGGATCATTATATAAGTTGCTTTCATAGATGACATACCATATTTAATTAATACCGTTCTGCTTTCTGCTGCCACTTTATGATAATTTTGGACTCCACTTGCTCCTCCAACTGCATAACGCGCTATTGTTAAATTTATTCGTTGAAAATTTGCGCCTCTAGTATACATTCGTAAAAACAACTCTTTATCCATCATAAATTTTAATGAAATATCATATAAACCATATTTCTCATAAGCATGTTTTCTTATCAATGTAGCTGGATGCGATAACCCATAAGAACCTCCCTTTGAAAAATCCAAATTATCTTGTGAAAGATGTATTTTTTCTGTTTTTTGTTCTTTCCGATAAAGAGATAAATTCCCATATATTATATCTGTACCTTCTTTGATTTGTTCTGCAATAGTATTCAAAACATTTGGTAATAAGATATCATCTGAATTTATGATACAGACTAATTCTCCTGTCGATTGTTGAATACCTTTGTTAAAGGCATCGCTAATACCACGGTCTTTTTCACTAACCCAATAACTTATTTTATCTTGATATTTCTTTATTATATCAACAGTTTCGTCAGTTGAGCCTCCATCAATAATTACATATTCCAAATCATCATAATTTTGGTTAATAACACTTTGAATAGTAGCTTCTATTGTGTTTGCACTATTATAGGAAACTGTAATTGTCGAAATTTTCATATAATCTAATCTACTTATAAGGTAAAATATTCAATCCAAATTTTAGAAGAAAACATCTTATCCAAAATTTTAATGTATAAACAAATGGATTATAACTTCTTGTCAATATAAAATAGGTATATTCTAATTGATATGGTTTTTGTTTTTTATCTATACAAAACAAATAATTAGGGACCAAGTATTGTGTCTGAAACTTTCCAAGATCAGAAGGGTCACTAAAAGGAACTATTCCCTCTTTTTTTGCAAGAACACTTAATAGAGACTGGTCATCGCGATTAGCAATATACATAAAATCTTCTGTTTCATCTTTTATTTTCGGCATTGCAAGAGTTTCATTTTTACATAAACTAAGCCATTTGTTTATGAAATTTATGCTATAATCCGATTTTTTTATCAGTATAAATCCACTCATAATCTGATTGGTTAATCGAATTTTATCCGTATAAGCATCCATTTGAACCAAAATTTCTTTTTTAGTCCATTGGCATTCAAGCAGCGGTGTTTCTGTTACTAATATTTCTTGTTTACTATCTTCCAATTTATTTACAAGTGAATGTATATTTCTTATATAAAATGCACCAGAATCTACATACAACAAATAATCTCCATCATTTATTTCATTCAAAACTTTCAATATAAAATATGGTTTCCAAAGCCACAATCCAGCACCTCGTTTTTGTGATAAAATATTCTTATTTTGTTCATAAAAAACCGGATCAATATCTTCTGGAGAAAAAGAATATACCTTATCTACTTTTCCAAATAAGTAGGCTGTTTTAGTATTCAACCGTTGATGCTTTCGATACTTGTCATCGGCATAATTAAGAGCAACTATTTTATTTGTTCCAAATCCCACTTGCTTCATTTTTTAATATTAGGTTAGTTTGCATTGGCGCCCAGATTATATTTGGTAAAATCATTAATATATTTCCTATCACAACTCCATTTAGACCAAATCTTAAACCTAAAATAACAGTAATAGGAATATTCAATACACAAAGAAATAAATTGCTCCACATTTGAATTTTGATTTTTCCAATCCCATTTAATATATTCAAATGAATACTTGATCTTAGCATTAAAAGAATATAAAAACATATTAGTAGAGATAATTGGAATGGAACTTTCACGCTATTTCCAACCCACAGCTGAAAAAATAGGTTGGAGAATATGAGCATAATTAATAACAGTATAGATAATAACAAGCATACTTTTTCCAATTGTCTTCTTGAATTTTTCATCCAATTATAGTCCTTTAATGAATATGCATCCGTAAAGGCCGACCAATAAGGGACTAATATTATTGTAAAAATCATATTTGCCATTGAGAAATACTTAAAAGCAACATTGTATATAGTTACATCATTAGGTCCACATACTTGTGAGATAACAATATTATTTGTTTGATATATAACCATTACACCTATTTGTATAAAGAAAAATTTGCCTCCCAACCTTAAAATATCATTCACGATATTTTTTTCAAACTGACAAATCTTTGGTTTAAATTGTTTGTAATTTCTGTTATAAAACCAGAAACTTGAAAATAACATTACCAAAATCGGACAAAAGCCCAATGCTAATGCCAAATATATCAAAGACCCATATGTCGTTTTTGTTAATATGAAAATAATAAGTAATGCTATAATCTGCCCCAACATATCAAAAAATGCCGATTTCGCAGTTTTTTGGTCAGCTATAAGCACCGTATTTATCAGTTTCAATATCATCTGCAAGCAAAAAAATGAAATAACTATTAAGGCAACAATAGAAAGTTCCCTCGCCATTTGTGTAGGCGCATTCAATATTTTACTCCAATCTATAAAAAAATTTATAACGAAAAATAAAATCCATATAATCGCAAAAATTGCACCAATACATATATAGGCTGTACTTACATAGGACTTTGCCTTGTCATAATTCCCTGTTGCCTTTGCTTCTGCAAAACGGTTGCGTAGTCCATTCCCAAAGCCTATATCAAAAAAACTAAACCAGCCTATTATTGAGCTCAAAGTGAGCCAGATACCATATTGTGTAGGATTTACATAATGTATAGTCATTGGTACAAGTAACAACTGCACCACAATACTTACTCCTTTTATTCCAAAAGACGCAATAATATTTTTTATAGCATTGACACTTCGTTCATTTGAACTATTTAGTTTTTCATCAATAAATAATCGAATCTTATTTATCATTTTTGTTATTCCTTTCAAACCTTGTCTCCATTACATTTTGCTATTTCACGTCCCCCCAAAGCACTATGAAAATAAAATAAAAATTTACTATACTTTGTACAAAAATACAGATTCTAATACTTGTTACACCTAAAAAATGCGAGGGATATAAGGATATTTAATAAATTGATATATGTATAGTGAAATAGTAAAAAAACTACTATATAATATATTCTCTTTTTAATCCTATTTATATTACTACTCTTTTCTTACAGAATGAATTTATAGAAATTGAACAATTGAATATTATGAGTTAGCATTTATACATTTTTCCATAATATTTCTCATATTCTCCACTGGTCACTTCATCCAACCAGTTTTGATTATCCAAATACCATCTGACTGTTTTTTCAATACCTTCCTCAAACTGCAAACTCGGTTCCCATCCTAATTCATTTTTTAATTTGGAGGAATCAATTGCATATCTAAGGTCATGCCCTGCCCTGTCTGTAACATAAGTTATCAATTTTTCAGATGCTCCTTCTGAGCGACCTAATAGCCTATCTACAGTTTTAATGATTATTTTAATCAGTTCAATATTTTTCCATTCATTGAAACCTCCGATATTATAAGTTTCTGCAATTCTTCCTTCATGAAAAATCACATCAATAGCACGCGCATGATCAACTACATAAAGCCAATCTCTTACATTTTCTCCCTTGCCGTAAACCGGCAGAGGTTTATTGTGGCGGATATTATTTATAAATAAAGGGATTAATTTTTCAGGAAATTGATAAGGACCGTAATTATTCGAGCAATTGGTAACAATGACCGGCATACCAAATGTGTCGTGGAAAGCCCTTACAAAATGATCACTTGAGGCTTTAGACGCCGAATATGGCGAATGAGGATCGTATTTTGTCGTTTCCACAAAAAAACCACTATTTCCTAATGTGCCATATACTTCGTCTGTTGAGATGTGATAAAAAAGTTTTCCATCCCAGTTAGCATCCCAGTAATGTTTAGCTGCTTGTAACAATGATAAAGTTCCCATTACATTTGTTTGGGCAAAAGTGAAAGGATCTTTTATGGAACGGTCTACATGGCTTTCTGCTGCCAAGTGTATAACCCCATTTATATCATATTTTTTTAAAGTTTCAAGCATTGCATCAAAGTCACAAATATCAGCTTTAACAAAATGATAATTAGGTCTACCTTCTAAGTCCTTTAAATTTGCCAAATTACCTGCATACGTCAGCTTATCTAAATTAATAATGTTATAATCAGGATATTTATTTACAAATAAACGGACAACATGTGAACCAATAAAACCTGCACCTCCTGTGATTAGTATATTTTTTTTCACAACACTATTCATAAAGATTTATATTATAGTCAAATAAACAAGAAACATCTTTTAATTGAGGATGAGATTGATCTTTCGCAGACAATAAAACATCTTTCAAATCAATTTTCCAATCAATATTCAGATTAGGATCATTCCAGGCAATAGCTCCTTCTTCTTGAGGCATATATAAATTATCACATTTATATTGGAAGATGGCTTCTTCACTCAAAACTACAAATCCATGCGCAAACCCACGAGGAACAAAAAACTGCCGTTTATTTACCTCATTCAATTCCACTCCCACATATTTTCCAAATGTAGGAGAACCTTTACGGATATCTACTGCAACATCCCAAACTACTCCCTTTACAACACGAACCAGTTTTGATTGGGCATATTTCCCTTTTTGAAAATGTAACCCTCTTAAAACTCCATAAGATGATTTAGATTCATTATCTTGTATAAAGGTAGTTTTACAGACTTGTTCTTCAAAACGTGCAGCAGAAAAAGATTCAAAAAAAT
Source organism: Bacteroidales bacterium (assembly GCA_031553415.1). Lineage (GTDB taxonomy): Bacteria > Bacteroidota > Bacteroidia > Bacteroidales > Azobacteroidaceae > JAIRVZ01. Next base: position 21,160 of record JAVBLO010000020.1, read on the forward strand.
AACCTCTGGCATCTGCGAATACATTGGGCTCAATAATAACAAGTCCTTCTATATCTGTTTTAATAACATTCATTTCTTTATCAAACCAAGCAAATATTGTCCATATTGATTTTTAATCATCGGTTGAGCCGAATGCACCAACTGTTTCTCTGAAATCCAACCTTTATGATAAGCTATTTCTTCTAAACAAGCTATTTTCAATCCCTGTCGTTTTTCAATAGCTTCAACAAAGGTCGAAGCTTCTGAAAGGGAATCATGTGTGCCTGTATCCAACCACGCAAAGCCACGGCTCAATAATTGTACTTTAAGATTTCTCTCCTTTAGAAATTCATGATTTACAGTTGTTATTTCCAACTCGCCCCTTGCCGAGGGTTTAATGTTAAAAGCCACATCAACCACCCTATTCGGATAAAAATATAATCCTACAACAGCATAATTAGACTTGGGATTCTCCGGTTTTTCTTCAATGCTTAAAACACTACCATTATCATCAAATTCAGCAACACCATATCTTTCAGGGTCATTTACATAATAACCAAATACGGTAGCCTTTCCATCATTTGTTTCAGATACAGCAGTTGACAACATTTTTCCAAACCCTTGTCCATAAAAAATATTATCTCCCAAAACTAAACAGACACTGTCGTTCCCAATGAAATCTTTACCAATAATAAATGCTTGAGCCAGCCCATCGGGACTAGGTTGTTCCGCATATTCAAATTTTACACCATACTCAGAGCCATCGCCCAACAGACGTCTAAATCCAGGTAAATCCTGAGGTGTAGAAATAATAAGTATTTCCCTTATACCGGCCAACATCAATACTGAAACCGGATAATAAATCATAGGTTTATCGTAGACAGGCAACATTTGTTTGCTTATCCCCTTGGTTATAGGGAATAAACGAGTACCAGTTCCTCCTGCTAAAACAATTCCTTTCATAAATATTAATTATTTACAATTGCGATCAAAAAGAATACAAAATATGTATACTTTAAATTTATAGTGTGTGATATTTTAGCTTCTTATGAATTAGCACGGCAAAGGTACCACTTTTAATTTAAACCACACAATTATTTTCTCTTTTTACTTTCCCTATATTCTCCCGGAGTCATTCCTTTCACCTTTTTGAATACCTCTATAAAATAATTGCTTGTATTAAATCCGCAATCATACCCGATATTAACAATAGGATCATCACTCAATAACAACATCTGTGCAGCATATCCGATTCTGACATTATTTAAATAATTTACCCAGGTCATTCCGGTTTCTTTTTTAACAAACCGATGGAAAGTAGTTTTCGACATATTCATATAGGAAGCGACATCCGGCAAAGAAATTTCCTTTGAATAATTTTCCCGGACATAATTCCGTAATTTTTCTATCGGAAGATTACACTGACTCTGTGATAATCTCTCCTTATATAGATACTCCGACGACTTAGTCAAGAAAGCAATAACAGCATCAAAATCCGTTTGATGAGCTATACAAGTCATTTCCTTTCTTATTTCCGGTAAAAAAGAAAGTGATGGAGGACTTCCCATTAAGGTCATAAATTGGGTCAATGCCTGAAATAAACGGTTTTCGTTATCAAGGCCATTTGAATCGCACATAACAATAATTAAGGTAATTAATTGGCTTTGGTTAAAACCTATATCCACACCCTTCTATAGACCTCTCTGATGCCACTATAATGACACCCCTCACGCTACTAAGGAGGCGACGGCTTCGCCACTAAGGAAGCGATGCCCTCGCTACTAAGGAAGCGAAGCCGTAACCTCCTTGAGGCTTCCCCGCCACGTCCTTGAAGACACTCTGTGGAACTCCGTGAACTATACCCCTTTTTACTCCGTGTTCAAATTTGAAATATTTGCTACATGGAATGAAATAATTGTCGCATCCAGACTAAGGTTCCGGCTCTACCTTTGCACCATGACAGCTATGAAATACGATCGATCATTTTCAGTCTGGCAAATTTAACAAATTTATCAACAATTTAAATAACATTATTATGGCTATTCGTTATTGTGTGCAAGCGTTAAAAAATCCGTTGGATGAAACGGCTCCCGAAAAGTTTTACCTAAGGCAAAAAAGTATCGGAAATATCAACCGAGCATATCTGATAAAAGATATGGTTCGTAACACCTCATTGACTAAACAGGAGGCTATTACCGGTATCGATTATTTATTTGAAGCGGTACCCCGCTTGTTGGAGTTGGGTTTTACCGTGCAACTCGGTGATTTAGGATATTTTATGGTCAGTATTAAGAGTGAGGGGAGTGAGACGGCTAAAGAAGCTACTCCCGATAAAGTACAAAGTATGCACCTCCGTTTTGTGCCCGGGGAGGAAATCCGGCAAGAAGTGATGAATTATAGTCTGGAAAAACATCCTACAAGTATCTGATTATGATGGAGAGTATTAATTTGGATCCGCTTACCATGAGTAAAGGGATTACCGATTTCGGCTTTTTAGTTATTGCAGCCGCAGGCTATTTAGTCTATTCTGCAACTATTATGTTCTTTTTCGTAAAATGGTTTGTCAGGATTATCAATGATATTATCAAACGGCAGCAAAGCGTATTAGACGAGTTGTTGCAGTTACAGAAAGAACAACATGTAATGCTCAAAGAGTTAAAGGAAAAATAAAAACAAGAGACGATGAGGGGGCAAAATAAGCCTCCTCATTGCAAACAAAAAATTATGGAGAAAGTATACAATATGTGGCCCGCAGAAAAGATAAAATCGCAGGCAACCGCAAATATCCTTATCGACTGGGTTCTAACTAATGGCAAACATGGGATTACGATACCACAAGGAATACTTGGAGTAAAACAAGATGGGATTATAGGGGAAGAAACGATAAAAGCTATAAACAATTATCCCAATCAAAAAGAGTTATTCAATAAAATTAAACAGATGAGGAAAGCCTATATCAATATGATTTGTTTAGATAATCCGGATAATCGCAAATTTAAGAAAGAGTGGCTAAAGCAATTGGACTTTAACAAATTCAAACCGGGCCCTATTTGAACT
>JAVBLO010000036.1:0-28590 GCA_031553415.1 Bacteroidales bacterium
GATACCTATCTTTTGCCGGTACCCATCCACTATTTTTCCTTTGCCATCTTTAATGGTTACAACCAAATTATACAAACTGGGAGAATCGGGTGACCACAAATCGGGATTTTTAATTTTAACCTTATTCTCAACAGATTTCGAGGTGTTTGAAAGTAGTTTTATTTTTTGCTTCAATTGAATAACAGGTTTTCCATCGAGACGTTGAAGATTATATTCGATATTTCCTTCAAAAGAATTTTTACTACCATTCCGGAGATGCAATTTAAGCAAAATATCAGCCGATGATTTTGAAACATTATCATAGGCGACAAATAATCCTCCTCCTGCCTTTTCTTCTTCATAATTAGGGTCGGTAATATAAATATCATTATGTGTTATCAACCAGCAATCGCGGTATATTCCTCCTGCGTATGTAAAGTCCAATACATCCTGAAATTTTCCGGGAGGATAAGCCGTATCATCGCTATTGTCGACCCACACAGCAACCACATTGTCTTCGTCCCACCTGATATAATCCGATACATCTACAATGACCGGCAAATATCCGCCAAAATGTTCTTTCAGCAATTGATTGTTGACATAAACCTTACTTTTACCCATGATGGCTTCAAAGTGTAAAAATATTTTTTTGTCTTTCATCCGGTTTTCGGGAGTAAAATGTTTGCGATACCAAACGATTCCCTGATAGTTAATACATCCGCTTGCTTCCAATGGCAATAATTCTATTCCATCAGGTAATGAAACCACTTGCCAATTTTTGTCATTAAAATTTGACTGCCAGGCATCTGTGGCATCACCAATATGCATACGCCATGCTGGGTTCATGCTATATACACTTCGTCCTGTATTTTTTACTTCATAAAAACCTGCAGTAGAAAATTCAGGTTTATGTTGCGATTTAAGGGTATTTGCAAATGTAAACAGAAGGAAAATGACAATTCCGGATATCAATTTTAGTAATCTCATAAATTGCAAATTAATTTTATGGTTCTTTTATGACAATTCGATCTAAGCGCCGCTTATGACTCATTCATACAAATGTATAGCTTTCTATTTAAGTCATGAGACCATTTACAACCATCTTTTGAAAATGTCTTAAATAAAAACCATAATGTCTCAAATAAATACCAAATGAAAATTCAAATAACTTGAGACAAGAATATTTCTCCTTATATTTGTATGCAAAGAATCTTTAATCAATGTATCCATGAATTTTGTCAAACTAAAACTTCTCTTCATTTTCACAGCCTTTTTTTTCGGAAACTGTCTTGCCAATAACATCCGGCAAATTTCGAATAAAGAAGGACTATCCAACAGCGCTATATTATCCATGTGTCAGGACAAGGAAGGTTTTATGTGGTTTGGTTCCTGTGATGGGGTTAATTTATTCGACGGGTTACACATTGATGTTTATAATTCCATCAACGAAAAGACTAATTTTTCAGGAAGTATTATCAAGAAAATAATAGAAGTAGAAGACGGCACCTTATGGGTACATACAAACTATGGATTAGACCATTTCGACAAAAGAAACAAATCACTTCAATCATTTAAACAATTTACAGGAGATTATTACTTCATAGCCAAAAGTAAAAAAAACATCATTTTTATCATTAATGACAATAATAAAATTCATTATTATCATAAAAAATCAGATGAATTCAAAACAATAAAAATGGAGAATCTGACGTATGAAAATGTTGTTGGTCTTACAAGTGATCAAAATGGGGATTTATGGATATTCACAAAAGACGGAGTGATCCGGAAATACTCAATCCTGGATAAAGAAAACGGAGAATTAGGATTGGAATTCTCCAATACAATGGAACATAACCTTCCATTCTTGTATTGCTTAGAGGACGAATATACAACCTACGTGGTAGATACCAATTATGATTTATACTGTATAAACCGTCAGAAAAACACTAAAAAATTCATATACAACCTCAAAAAAAATATCCTTGAAAACGGAGAAATACTCTCTTTGGTAAAGTATTCAGGAGATTATTTTATTGGATATAAAAGCAATGGCTTATATCGTCTCCAGACTCATCAGGGAACAATTACCGGGGAACCTGAAAAAATGAATATACAATCCGGCATTTTTTGTATGTTGAAAGATAGATTTCAGGATATTTTATGGATAGGAACTGACGGGCAAGGGATATTTATGTATTACAATGATGAATATACAATCCGCTCCATGACATCCAACATGTATTTCAGTCAAATAGAAAAGCCATTGAGAGCTATTTTCCTTGATAACCAGAACACCCTTTGGATAGGCACAAAAGGAGATGGAATCGTAAAAATACCGGATTTCCATTTCGACAACGACAACGGTACAAAGAAAAAAGAATACATTACATCAAGCAACAGTACATTAAAAGACAATTCGGTTTATGCTTTTGCTCAAAGCCGCCGGAATATACTCTGGATAGGAACTGAAGAAGGGATTAATTACTATTCTTACAAAAATAAATCTTTAATAAAGTTTGATATCAAAGCAGATGATAATAAAGATGTGATATTTGTCCATTCAATCGTTGAGCTAAATGATTCAACCCTTTGGATCGCAACCGTTGGTACAGGAATAGTTAAAGTAGGACTATCCTGGAACAAGGATATTCCTTTCGTAAAATCTGCAAAAAGAATTTACATAAAAGACAAGCAATTCTCTAATAATCTTTATTTTACAGCTTACGAAGAAGACAGTTGTTCTGTATGGTTCGGCAACCGGGGGTTTGGCGCATTTAATATCAAATCCGGGAAAAACGAGTTTCATCAGGTTTTAATCGACAAAAAAAATGAGAATCAGGCATTAAATGACATTTTCTGTATTCAGAAAGATCGTGCCGGAAACTTTTGGTTCGGAACCAGTGCCGGATTGGTTAAATATTCACCGGATAATGAAAAAATCAAAATATTCAATACTAATTACGGATTTGCCAACAACATGATTCACGGCATGTTGGAGGACTCAAAAAACAATCTCTGGCTAAGCACCAACCAAGGTCTCCTGAAGTTCAATACCGGCAATGAAACTTTTCGTGTTTATAACCAAACAGCAGGATTAGAAATCATAGAATTCAGCGACGGAGCCTTTTTCAAAGATACTAACAGGGGAACATTGTATTTTGGTGGGATTAACGGATTATCCGGCATCGAAGAAAACAATTACAAACCAAAAGAATATACTCCTTTAATCCAACTCAATAAGCTTACCATTTTTGGAGTGGAATATAACATAAATGATTATATATCAAAGCAAGATAATAAAGAATCATTGGTATTAAATTACAGTCAAAACTTTTTTTCTATTTCATTCACCGCCATCGATTATATAAACGGGAATAATTATTCATACTTCTATAAGTTAAATAATTCCGGCAGCAGTTGGATAAACAACGGGAATTCGAATAGCATTCCTTTTACGAATGTATCTCCGGGAGAATCAAACTTGTTAATCAAATACAGAAACAATACGACAGGCAAAGAAAGCCCGGTATTTTCCATGCTTATTAAAGTAAATCCGCCATGGTATAGTTCTACAATTGCTTATTTTATATACATATTAGCCATTCTCACACTCTCTCTTTTTATCATAAGAGAAATTATTATCCGTAGTAATAACAAAAAAAACAGGATGCTCGAAAAGCTGAAACAAGAACATGAGGTAGAAGTATATGAATCCAAACTCAAGTTTTTCACTAATATTGCACATGAATTCTGTACTCCTTTAACGCTTATTTACGGTCCTTGCAGCCGCATTTTATCGCACAGCGGATCCGATAAATTCGTTATCAAATACACTGAATTAATTCAACGGAATGCAGAAAGACTAAACAATCTGATCCAGGACTTAATTGAATTCCGGCGGATAGAAACCGGAAACAGGCCATTGCATGTCGAGTCGGTTGCCATCAATAATTTAATAGAAAATATATCATCTTCTTTCAATGATTTAAGCGAATCGTTGAATATAAATATTGTAAAAACGATACAAGCTCCTCTGCAATGGAATACCGACAAGCAATTTTTAGAAATCATCATTACCAACCTGGTATCCAATGCATTTAAATATTCGATAGATAACCACGCTATTAAAATAAATGCTTGTATAACAGATGACATGTTGGAAATTTCAATATCCAATAAAGGAAAAGGAATATTGGAACGGGAAATCAAAAAAGCATTCGACCGGTACTCTATCCTGGATAATTTTGAAAATCAAAATGCAAAAAATGTTTCATCCAGAAACGGATTGGGATTGGCTATCACACATAGCATGGTCACTTTATTAAACGGGACTATCGATGTAAAAAGCGTTCCAAACGAAAGAACCGAATTTATTGTCCGGCTACCGGATATTCCATTGGATTCACAAACCAAAGAACAATCCAAATTATTGCCTCCATTGAGACTTAAAAAAGAATATGAATCTCCATTGAAGTTGCCTCAATATAAATTTGACAAATTCAAATCTACCATTTTAATCATTGACGATGATATTGAAATTCTTTGGCTGATAAGCGAAATATTCGTTGACTCTTATAATGTAATACCGATGAATGATTCCATTGAGGCGAAAAAACTATTGGAAACCACGCATCCGGATATTATCATCTGCGATATAATGATTCCTAAATTAGATGGCATATCATTAGTTGTTGATATTAAGGCGAATCCTAAAACCGCTCACATTCCGATTATCCTTGTTTCTGCCAAACATTCCATTGAAGAACAAATAGAAGGAATTGACGCAGGAGCGGAAATGTACGTCACTAAACCATTCAATGTCGAATATTTAAAGAAAATCATTAAACGGTCCATGGCTCAAAAAGAAACATTGAAAAACTATCTGAGTTCTCCTTTGAGCGCATTCGACTTTGTTGACGGGAAAATGACTCACAAAGAAAGTCATCAGTTTGTTCAGAACATGCTGGATGTTATCAATAAAAACATCAACAACAAAGATTTATCTGCTAAATTTATTGCCAATGAAATGTCGATCGGTTTGAGACAGATGTACCGGAAATTAGCAGAGATCACCGATCAGAGCCCATTAGACATGATCAGGGAATCACGGCTTCATATTGCACAAAATTTACTGACATCTACCAAAATGACAGTAGATGAAATTGTTTACAAATCGGGATTCCAAACCAAAGGAGCATTTTTCAAAACTTTCTCTGCCAAATTCGGATGTACTCCGGGAGAATACAGAGAAAGAGAAAGCAAAAAGGAAAGATAGTTTGATGTGTCACAAATGCAGACAACTATGTCATGTTTATTGACCATTAAGTAATAATTACAGATTGCGCCCAATAAATAATTGAAATAACTTTGCCCTATCAATTAAATCTTAAGATCCATGATTCCAAAAAACCTGATAATTCCATGTGCTTTTCTTTCAACTTTACTATTGTTGATTAGTTGTAAGACTCAATCGGAATTTCAAAACAAAGCGGATTTAACACTCCGGGCGATCTATCATAATTATTCTATAAAAGATACACATTTGCTAAGGGAAACATATCCTTTTAATGAAGATTATACCGCTTCTTATTTATCGGATGAAAAACAAGCCAAACGCAAAAATCCTTATTCATATTTGTGGCCATATTCCGGAACTTTATCCGCAACAACGGCTCTATACGAAATTGCAAAAGAAAAAAAATATGCCGCCATTCTTGAGGAAAAAGTATTTCCCGGACTCGAAGAATATTTTGATACGAAAAGAACGCCACATGCTTATGCATCTTACGTTAATTCGGCTCCGCAATCCGACCGTTTTTATGACGATAATATCTGGATAGGTCTTGATTTTACTGATTTGTATCTGCTCACAAAAGACAACTATTATTTAGAAAAAGCAAAATCAATCTGGAAATTCATCGAAAGCGGAACAGATAATAAATTAGGTGGTGGTATTTATTGGTGCGAACAAAAGAAAAACTCTAAAAACACATGTTCCAATGCCCCGGGAGCAGTATATGCATTGAAGTTATTTGAAGCCACAGCCGATAGTTCTTATTTTCACCAAGGTAAAAATCTTTATCATTGGACTAAAGAAAATTTACAGGATTCTTCCGACTTTCTGTATTACGACAATATAAATCTTTCAGGAAAAATCAAGAACTGGAAGTTCCCTTATAACAGCGGGCAAATGCTGCAAGCCGCTTCTCTTTTATATAAACTAACCGGCAAAAAAGTCTATTTAGATGATGCCCGGAATATCGCCCAATCAGCATATTCTCATTTTTTTACCGATTTTACAACAAACAAAGGCAAAACTTTTAAAATACTAAGAAACGAAGACAACTGGTTTATATGTATCATGTTAAGAGGATATATAGAACTTTATAATATAGACAAAAACGCTCTTTATATCAATGCATTCCGGGAAAATTTAAACTTCGCATGGGAAAATATGCGGGAAAATAACGGCCTTTTCAACAAAGACTGGACAGGAAAAACAAAAAATGACTTTAAGTGGTTGCTGACGCAAGCCGCAATGGCTGAAATGTATGCCCGCATGGCTGCATTGAAATAATTTATGAACAATGATTAACTCTATAAATAACACAAAATGATGATTAAAACGCTATTAACAAAAAGTGCATTAGGAGCGGTTGTTATGTTATTATTTTCTTTTTCTGCTAAGGCGGAGCAGAAAGAATCTGTAACATCTCCCGACAAACAATTGAATGTTGAGATCCGGATCGCAGATAAAATCTACTATTCAGTTAAATCGGGAAATGAATTAATATTAGATAATTGTTATCTGCAACTGAATCTTGAAAACGAAGTATTAGGAAAAAATCCAAAATTGAAAGGAACAAAAAAGAAAGCTGTTTCTGAAGAGAAAAAAGCGGTTATTCCATTTAAAAGTTCGGTAACAAAAAATCAATATAATTCGCTTGTATTAAATTTCAAAGGCGACTACTCGGTTGAATTCCGTGTTTTTGACGATGGATTGGCTTACCGTTTCATTACTCAGAAAAAAGGAGAAATAGCTGTCACAGACGAAACATTCGCAATCCAGTTCCCGGCTGATTATGATATTTCCTTATCACAGGTAAATTCATTTAAAACAGCTTACGAAGAACCTTATTCCCATCTGAAAACAAAAGCCTTCCACGAAACAGGGAAGAAAACAACATTGCCTGTGTTAATCAATACAAACAAACAAAACTGTAAAATACTGATTTCGGAAGCAGAATTGTTCGACTACCCCTGTATGTTCCTGCAAGGCACCACCGATAATGGAATGACAAGTGCATTTCCTAAATGCCCGTTAGAATTCGGGGAAGATGGCGACCGCAGCCTGAAAATACTGAAAGAAGCAAATTATATTGCCAAAACTTCCGGCAACAGGAATTTCCCCTGGAGATATTTTGTAATCACCCACATAGATGGGCAATTACTCGAAAATCAGATGACCTTCAAATTATCAGATCCAACCATACTAAAAGAAACTTCATGGATTAGACCCGGACAAGTGAGCTGGGAATGGTGGAACGATGCTTCTCCCTACGGACCGGATGTGAATTTCGTTGCCGGATACAATCTCGAAACATATAAATATTACATCGACTTTGCTTCTAAATATGGTATCCCTTATATTATTATGGACGAAGGCTGGGCTCAAAGCACCCGTGATCCGTTCACTCCCAATCCGAAAGTAGATGTACACGAACTGATTCGTTACGGAAAAACAAAAAACGTGGGAATTGTTTTGTGGCTTACCTGGTTAACCGTTGAAAACAATTTCAACCTGTTCAAAACATTCAACGAATGGGGAGTTGCCGGTTTAAAAATCGACTTCATGGACAGAAGCGATCAATGGATGGTTAACTACTATGAAAGAGTCGCCAAAGAAGCTGCGGCCAATAAACTTTTTGTTGATTTCCATGGTTCTTTCAAACCTGCCGGATTAGAATATAAATACCCGAATGTATTATCATACGAAGGCGTAAGAGGATTGGAACAAGGCGGCGGTTGCCGTCCCGAAAACAATGTTTACCTTCCTTTCATGAGGAACGCTGTAGGCCCGATGGATTTCACTCCGGGAGCCATGATCAATATGCAACCCGACGTATATAGTTCACGCAGACCCAACAATGCAGGAATGGGAACACGCGCCAACCAGATGGCCATGTTTGTCGTTTTCGAAAGCGGTTTGCAAATGCTTGCCGACAATCCTACCTTATATTACCGGAATAATGAATGTACCGAATTTATCACCCAGGTTCCTGTTACCTGGGATAAAACAATTGCTTTGGATGCCGTAGCCGGCGAATACCTTGTGGTAGCGAAACGCAAAGGGGAAAAATGGTTTATCGGCGCCATGACGAACAATACAGAAAGAGAACTACAATTAGATTTATCTTTCTTAAACTCCGGCAAAAACTACCAAATGACTTCATTCGAAGATGGAATCAATGCAGGAAGACAAGCTATGGATTACCGCAAAAAAACATCTCCGGTAAAGAAAGGTGAAAAAATAACAATCAAACTGGCTCGCAATGGCGGCTGGGCAGCTGTAATAAATTAAGAGTTAAGAATATGAAACAAAAAACATTTCTCATAGTCCTTTTCTCCCTTTTATTGACCGGTTTTCAGGTTCAATCACAGGAAAAACCCAAAGCGTATATCGTTTCTAACGCCCACTTCGACACACAATGGAATTGGGATGTTCAAACCTCTATCAGTCAATATGTTTTCAACACAATAGATCAAAACCTGTTCCTGTTGGAAAAATATCCTGATTATGTTTTCAACTTCGAAGGCGGAATCAAATATGCCTGGATGAAAGAATATTACCCGGATCATTATGAAAGGATGAAAAAATTCATCAATGAAGGAAGATGGCATGTTACCGGAAGCACCTGGGATGCAACTGATACCAATATTCCATCTCCTGAGTCCTTTATTCGCAATGTCCTCTACGGGCAATATTTCTACCAGGACGAGTTTAATGTAAGGGGAACGGATATCTTCCTGCCCGACTGCTTCGGTTTTGGCTGGACATTACCAACCATAGCCAACCATTGCGGATTGATCGGTTTCTCTACTCAGAAATTGCAATGGCGCAATAAACCTTTTTACGGAAACAGCAAAATTCCTTTCGAAATAGGATTGTGGAAAGGTGTCGATGGCGCTAAAATCATGTTAGTGGCTGATGCCCACAACTATACCACTAAATTTACAGACGAAGATATCAGCCGGAACAAAGACTTGATCCGTTTGGCTGAATCAAGTCCCATAAAAACAGTATATCATTACTACGGAACAGGAGATATCGGAGGTTCTCCAACCATTGAATCTGTCCGCTCAGTTGAAAAAGGATTGAAAGGAAGCGGACCAATTAAAATAATCAGCGCCACAAGCGACCAATTATACAAAGATTATCTTCCTTTCGACAAACATCCGGAACTTCCTGTTTTCGATGGTGAATTACTGATGGATGTACATGGAACCGGTTGTTATACCTCCCAATCGGCAATGAAATTATATAACCGGAAAAATGAATTGTTAGGTGATGCGGCCGAACGGGCCGCTGTGATGGCCGACTGGCTCGGAGGCATCGCTTATCCCCGGCAAACGCTGGCAGAATCGTGGAAAAGGTTTATCTGGCACCAGTTTCATGACGACCTCACAGGAACCAGTATCCCCCGTGCTTATGAATTTTCATGGAACGACGAATTGTTGTCTCAAAAACAATTCGCACAAGTGCTGACCACTTCCGCAGGTAGTGTTGCCGAAGGATTAAACACGGAAGTCAAAGGCATACCGGTTGTTATTTATAACCCTATATCCCAACCGGTCAAAGACATTGTTGAAGTAAATATTAAATTCGAAAAGCCGGTTCAGCATCTTTCTGTTTACAACGAAAACGGGAAATTAATCCCCAGTCAGTTTGTATCTTATAAAGATGGAGTCGCCAAACTTCTGATAGCGGCCGAAGTAACTCCGGTTTCTTTTACAGTATATGACGTAAGGATTGAGAATAAACAAGTTAAATCCAACATCAATGTTTCGGAAAATACAATTGAAAACACCATATACAAAGTTACATTAAATGCAAACGGAGACATTGCTTCTATCATTGATAAAAGAAATAACCGGGAACTCATCAAACCTGGAAAAACAATACGGCTTGCCCTCTTCACAGAAAATGAATCTTTCAACTGGCCGGCATGGGAAATTTTGAAAAAAACAATAGACCGCCAACCTATAGACATCTCTCAAAATGTTAAGATTTCTGTCGTTGAAAAAGGAAACCTGAGAGGTGCTCTTTATGTTGAACGCACATATAACAATTCTTCTTTCAGGCAATATATCCGCCTGACTGACGGAGGACAAGACGACAGGATTGATTTTGTTTCCCAAATCGACTGGCAAGCAACCAATGCGCTCTTAAAAGCGGAATTTCCACTCAATGTAAGCAATGAAAAGGCGACTTACGACTTGGGCATAGGGCAGGTGCAACGAGGCAATAACACAGAAACAGCTTATGAAGTATATGCCCAATATTGGGCGGACCTCACCAATACGGATCATTCTTATGGAGTATCCATCTTAAATGACAGTAAATACGGATGGGATAAACCGGACAATAACACATTACGATTAACTCTGCTACACACACCTAAAACCAAAGGAGGCTACGCCTATCAGGACAAACAAGATTGGGGTTACCATGAATTTACCTATTCGCTGTTGGGACATACCGGAGACTGCGCAACTGCCAAAATCAATTGGAAAGCAGAAGTTTTAAACCAAACGTTAAAAGCGTTTGTAGCTCCCAAACATAAAGGCAATTTAGGGAAAACTTTCTCATTTGTACAAACCAACAGCGACCAGGTAATTCTGAAATCATTCAAAAAAGCAGAAAAGTCAGACAACTACATCGTTCGTTTTTATGAAACTACAGGTAAACCTGCCAGGAACATTGAGTTCTCACTTCCGGAAAATATTTTATCCGCCAATGAATTAAATGGTGTGGAAGATGTGATTGGAAAAGCTACCATTGATGGGAACAAACTGAAATTCAGCATGTCTCCGTTCAGCATCAAAACATTCAGTGTTCAGTTACAATCTCCTGAGAAGCAATTAAAACAGGCTTCTTCTCTCCCACTCGCTCTGGATTATAATATGAAAACCGCGACATTCAATTCTTTCCGCAGCAATGCCAATTTCGATGGAAAAGGGAATTCGTTTGCAGCAGAATTATTTCCGGAAAGATTAATTTGTGACGGTATACAATTCGAATTCGGAGAAAAAGAAGTGAAAAACGGATTAAAATGTGAAGGGGACACTATTGAACTTCCGCAAAATGGTACCTACAATAAACTCTATTTCCTGGCTGCATCTACTTATGGTAATAACGAGGCTACATTCCTGATCGACAATAAGGCTCACCGTTTTGTTATTCCTTATTATTCCGGTTTTATCGGACAATGGGAACACACAGGACATACAGAAGGCTTTTTTAATCCGGAAAACGTTGCTTATGTCGGAACTCACAAACACAGCATGAAAGGGAACAAAGATCTGCCTTACGAATTTACGTATATGTTTAAATTTTCTGTAGATATTCCTAAAAACGCCAAACGGTTTATTCTTCCGAACAATCCGAGGATTGTCGTGTTTGCTGCTTCTTTGGCGCAAAATACAACAGAAAGCGTTTATCCGGCAACCGATCTGATTGCGGTTTCACTGAAAACCAATCATTTTACTGTCAACTCCTCTGCTGAAAGAAACAATTTAGTATACAAAAAGCCGGTCATCGCCAATTCCGGGGAAGTAAACCGGTATGAAAAGGCAATTTTTGCTACAGACAAAGACATCTCTACCAAATGGTGCGACATCAGCGACAACAGTCCGAAATATATCGAATTCGATTTGCAAAAACAGGAAACAATCAAAGGATGGTTTGTTTATCATGCCGGCAATGAAGCTTTGTCATATATCACGAAAGAATATTGCCTGGAAGTAAAAAACAATATCAATGATTCCTGGAAAGTGATCGACAAAGTGGAAAACAATACAGAACCGGAAACAGACCGTTTATTGCAACAACCAGTGACTGCCAGATATGTCAGGCTAACCATTAACAAACCTGATCAGGATGAAGGAAATGTTGCCCGGATCTACGAATTTGAAGTGTATTAGGGTAAAAACACTAAAAGCATTCTGTCTTTGTCTTAAAAAATTATTTACTTATGAAAAAGAAGATCTCTTTACTTTTAGTATTGATATTTGTTAATGCTTGTATATTGCAGGCACAAACGCCTTTGCAAAATTCCGATACAACGCAATGCGGTTGTACTCCGCAAAACATCAGTAATTATTCATTTACAGTAATGGGATCGTCTGTTCCCTGGGGGCAGGGCGCCGAGCCGCGCGACCAGAAAGGCTATGCCTGGTTGTGGACAAACTATCTTTCGCAAAGTGCGAAAAACACCTGGACTACCAACAACATTTCCATAGGCGGCAACAATACGCAAAATATTATCGACCGTTGGGACAGTGACCTGCTGCCTTCGTGCAGCCGTTATGTATATTATGGTCTGTCGCTGGGCAACGAAGGTATTCATGAGCGCGGTGAAGCAGCGTTTGTATCCTGGCGCGATAATATGCAGAAAATTATTGCCCGTACGCGCGATATGGAGAAAATTCCCGTTATCGGTAATAACTATCCGCGTGGCGACTTCAACGAGACCGACTACAATTTTGTAAAACAACTCAACCTGCTTATTCATGAATGGGATGTTCCAAGTGTAAATTTGCTCGGGGCAATAGACAACGGGGCTGGACAATGGGCATCAGGCTATATTGCCGATAATGCTCATCCGAACACTGCCGGACACGCTGAAATGTTTTATGCTGTTGTACCGAGCTTGCTTGATGCAATAGCAGCTCAAAAGCCGCAACCCGTGCGCAACGGCAATACATCATTGGCTTTTAATAAAACAAATACGACAAAACGAATTGCATTTACACCCGAAGGCACATTGCATTCATTTACACTCTCTTTCACTTTCAAAACTACCGGTACCGGTACACTTGCCTCGTTTATTACTGCAGAAGGAGATACAGCGCATTTGGCTTTAGAGAATAATGGAAAGTTGACCTATAAAACGCAACCCTCGGCAAATGCATTAAACGATGGCAACTGGCACACAGTGAGTTTGACACATTACTATGCCTGGGGAAGAACACGACTTTATATTGATGGCGCACTAATTCCCCGCTCCTATGGAATAAATGAAAAACTTGTAGCAACACGGTTTTATCTCAACGATTTCAACAATGCTCCGCAATCAATAGAATACAGAGATTTGTTTTTATTCCGCGCCGGAATGTGTACTGAAGAAATAAGCGCACTTAACAATGGTAAAATGCTGAAATCGAGTCTTGAAATTTATGCGCCTTTGAATGGTAATGCTCCTACGGAAGAGGGCATTTTGAATAATCGGGCACAAAGCTTAAACTCTTTACAAATTGAAGAAAAGGAAATACTAACCGGATTGAATGAAATTTCAGCCGACAAAAATAGTGGAATCTTATGAAGAATTTATTTATCTACTTGTTATTGAGCGTATCAATAGCATCATCTTATGCCGCCAAAATCAAAGTGGCTTGTGTTGGAAACAGTATCACGGCTGGTGTTGGCGTTTCAAGGACCGAAGACACCTATCCTTATATCTTGCAAAGCCTCTTAGGCTCAACGGATTATGAAGTGAAAAATTTTGGCAGTTCCGGTGCTACGTTGTTAATGACACCCCAGGAACTCATTGATAAAGGTCTGCCTTATGTGAGTGATAGCAGGAATGTATACAAACCTGCTCTGAACTATAATCCCGATATCCTGATTATCAAGTTAGGCACCAATGATTCCCATAAAAACAACTGGAAATATAAGTCCTATTTTAAACAAGATTATATTGATTTTGTGTATTCTTTTAAGGATAGAAATCCTGATTTGAAAGTATATCTTTGCTATCCGATGCCCATTTTCAGCAACGACCCTAACGGATATTATGATCCGGTTGTGGTAAATGAAGTCATTCCGCTGATTGATGAAGTGGCTGAAATAGTCAAACCTGTTGCGGTTATTGACTTACATACGCCGATGGTTGGACGGGGAGATTGCTCTTCCGACCGTTTACACCCCAATGCCAAAGGGATGAATATCATAGCGCGGACCATCTTCCAAACATTATGCCCTGGTTGTACAATGCCTTCCCTACCCGAAAATATTTTTGTCAAATTATCAGATTCCGATTTTACGCAAAAGGCCAAAAACATCACGTCTTCATTACCGGAAGACACTGATTTATCTGTATTAACAGATAAAAATGCGGGAACAGGCATTGATGTTCCTTTCACAGCCGATACCTGGTTCATGTTTGAAATGCCGGCCACTTTTCAACCGACAGCATATTCCATAACCGTAAAAAGCAATGACGGAAAAAATAATCCCTTGTCTTGGAAATTACAAAGTTCCGGAAACGGGACATCGAATTGGACAGACATTGATACAAAAACCAATCAGGCCTTTTTTGATGTAGATTCCCGACTAATTACAATATCCGGCACCAGTTCCAATAAATATTTCAGGTTACTCGTCCAAGCCAATAACGGGGGTGAAAACCTGCACATCGCCGATTTTCAATTATCCGGGCATTTCGTAACCCCTGAAACATCACTTACCGGAACGATAACTGCGGAATTTGCAGGAGTCGGCTCTCCATGGTATGAAACCATCGATAAAGTAGTGGATAAAAGTTTCAGCACAAAATATTGCGCTGACGGACATGCTACAGGATGGATACAATATGAACTACCTGCCGCCACCTATGTCGACAGGTATGCAATCACTTCTGCCAACGGTTCTGACAGAAATCCTAAAAATTGGGAGTTTTTAGGTTCACCTGATGGCAACAGATGGGCAACACTCGATACCCGTAACGACCAGGATTTCCTTACGAATTTTTCTACAATGGAATACAAGATTAAAACTCCTAAGGAATATAAATATTACCGCCTGAAAGTCACTAAAAACAATGGCAATTCAACCTACTTTGAACTTGCAGAATGGCAATTATTTGCACGAACTCCTTCTTCAATCGGGAAACAAGCGATAATGAACTATTCTGTTTTTATTTACCCTAATCCAGTCAAAAATGAATTCAGTATCAACAGCGAACAACAACCCGAATCAGTTGAAATTCTGAATGCAGAAGGAAAAATTATTAAATCTTTCACTCAAAAAACAAATCCATATAATGTAAATGATATTCCTGCCGGATTATATTTTGTAAGGATAAAAACAGATGAATATCATGTTGTTAAATTCGTAAAATAGATGATGCATGACTAACAAAAAAATATACTGCTTTTTATTCGGCTTTATAGCCATGTTGCTGGCACAAGACATAATTGCCCAAGGGCAAACAGTTGATCCATCGCGGATAATATCTAATCCGATGAATATCAGTTACCGTTTCCAGTTCAAGGCTCCCAGCCGCAGGGAAACTGCCGATCCTGTTATCGAATATTACAAAGGGAAATATTATCTTTTTGCATCGCACTCATCGGGATATTGGTCTTCTCTTGATTTAAAAGACTGGGATTACATTCCCTACAAAACGATTACATCCATAAACGAATTCGCCCCCGCTATTTTAGTCACAGACGATGCCTTGTACTTTATAGCCACAGGCAACAAAGCCCCGATTTTTAAAAATGCGAATCCGGATGTTGACCAATGGGAAATAGTCGATGTTAAAAGCACCTATGATGTTGGAGATCCCGGGTTTTTCAAAGATGACGACGGACGGGTATACCTCTATTGGGGACTTTCGAATTCAGCTCCTGTGAGGGGAGTAGAAGTTGATCTGAACGACGGTTTCCGGCAGATTGGAAAAGTGCTCGATTTGATTATCCACGATGACAAAAAGAAAGGATGGGAAGTGCCCGGCGTCAATAACGAAAAAACAGAGACTGCTGGCTGGAACGAAGGTCCAACGATGATAAAAGTCGATGGACTATATTATTTGCAGTATGCTGCTCCCGGAACCGAATTCGATATTTATTGCAATTCCTGCTATGTATCAACCTCTCCGCTGGGACCTTTTACCTGTATGCCCGACAATCCGTTCTCTATCAAACCAAGAGGCTTTATTAACAGCGCCGGACACGGACACACATTCAGAGATAAATACGGTAATTTCTGGCATGTAGCTTCTATGTTAGTCGGGGTACGAGAGGCTTACGAACGACGTCTGGGACTTTTCCCGACTTTCTTCGATAACGGATACATGCACTCCCGAACAGTATTTACCGATTACCCATTTATCCTTCCCGATAAAAAAGTCGATTTTTCGAAAGAAGATTTATCTACCGGATTTAATCTGCTTTCCCTGAATAAAACAGCCACCGCTTCATCCAGTAAAAGTGGGTATGGACCGGAAAAAGCCACCGATGAATATGTCAAAACATGGTGGGCTGCCGCTTCCGGCAATGTGGGGGAATGGTTTCAGATGGATCTAGGTAAACAGGAAAGAATTAATGCCGTACAGGTTGCTTTTGCTGATGATAGCTTTAATTCTTTCAGAGACGATGTGAATATTCCGGTATACCGTTATACGGTTTCTTACTCAACAGACGGAAACAACTGGCTGCCGCTTATCGACCGGAGCCAGAATACCAAAGACCAGATTTATGAAATGATTATGCTCGACAATCCGGTATATGCCCGTTACGTAAAGGTGGAAAACAAAGGTAAGTTTAATACCGGGAATTTTTCTATAGCAGATCTCCGGATTTTCGGTTCGGCCGAAGGCAATATTCCCGGAAATGTTACTGGTTTGGAAGTGACCCGTAATGAAAAAGATTACCGCAGGATTTCATTCAAGTGGAATGCGCTGCCCGAAGCAGAAACGGGATATATCCTGCGTTGGGGCACAAAACCCGATCGTATCAACAATGCAGTTGCAATTTATGACAATAAGGCCGAATTCGGATTTTTCCACCTGAATCAATCTTATTATTTTACTATCCAGGCATTCAACGAATCGGGCAAAGGAAAAATCAGCGAACCCATATTTTGTCCGGGTAAACTGTTTGAACCTTTCGACTTCACCCTCAAGTCCAAAAGCATAACTTCTTCATTGCCGGAAGGTACGGATTTATCTCCATTAACAGACAAAAATGTGAGAACAAGCATTGATGTGCCTTTCACTGCCGGCACATGGTTTATGTTCGAGATGCCGGCTGCTTTCCAACCTACCGGATATGCTTTAATAGTAAAAAACGATGACGGAAAAAGCAATCCTTTATCATGGAAATTACAAAGCTCCCCAAGCGGGAATCCTGAATCGGCATGGACAGATGTTGATACGAAAACCGGACAAACTTTTACTGAAGAAGAATTCAGGCTGATTAAAGTATCTGCCGGCTCTAATGTGTATTTCAGACTACTTATTCAAGCAAACAATGGAGGAAGTAACCTGCATATAACCGGATTTCAGTTGTTCGGACACTTTGCGAGCCCGGAAACATCGCTTGCAGGAACCATATCCGCCGAATTTCCAGGAACAGGTTCTCCCTGGTTTGAAACCATCGATAAAGTAATTGACAAAAAATACAATACAAAATATTGTGCTGACGGGCATGCTACAGGATGGATACAATATGATTTGCCGGCTGCCACCAAAGTTAACAGATACGCAATCACCTCATCCGATGGTACGGACAGGAATCCCAAAAGCTGGGAGTTTTTAGGTTCCCCCGACGGAAGAAGATGGAAAACGCTCGATACCCGTAGCAACCAGGATTTCCTTACGAATTTTTCTACAATCGAATATAATATTGAAACGCCTGAAGAATATAAATTTTACCGTCTGAAAATCACTAAAAACAACGGCAACGATAAATTCTTCGAACTTGCAGAATGGCAACTATTTGCCTCAGCCCCATCTTCTATAGGAAAATTGGCAACAATAAACCCTTCTGTTTTTATTTATCCTAACCCTCCCAGGAATGAATTCAGTATTCATTGTGAACAACAGCCTGAATCGGTCGAGATTCTGAATGCAGAAGGAAAAATGATCAAATCTTTTACCCAAAGAAAAACCAATTCATATAATGTGAATGATATTCCAGCCGGATTATATTTTGCAAGGATAAAAACGGACGAATATCATCTGGTTAAATTTGTAAAATAATATTGTAATTTTGAAAACAAATAAAAAAACATCTATGAGAAAAATATTTGCAGCTATTTTATTCCTGTGTTTTGCATTGTCAACCTCTGCAAAAATTGAATTGCCAGCCATATTCACCGACAATATGGTTCTCCAACAACAAACAGATGCCCCAATCTGGGGAAAAGCAACTCCTAAGAAAACCATAGAAATTATTACTTCGTGGGACAAAAAATCGTATACCATAACAGCCGGTGAAAATGGGAAATGGAAGACTTTCCTGAGGACTCCGGCTGCCGGCGGACCTTATACCATTTCTATCTCTGATGGAAAAAAAATTGAACTGAAAAACGTTTTGATAGGAGAAGTATGGATTTGTTCCGGACAATCAAACATGGAAATGCCATTGGCCGGATGGGGAAAAGTCAACAACTATAAGGAAGAAATAGAAGCAGCTAATTATGTGAATATCCGTTTACTACAAGTCGACAAAAAAACATCAACTACACCTAAAGATGATTTATCTGTCGAAAACGGAGGCTGGCAAGTTTGTTCTCCTGCAACCATTGCCGGTTTTTCTTCGACAGCTTACTTCTTCGGCCGGAATCTGAACCAGAATCTGGGAAATACACCCATTGGTTTAATTAACACATCATGGGGAGGCACCATCGCAGAAGCCTGGACCAGTGCCGAATCGCTGGAAAACATGCCTGATTTCAGAGAAGAAATAAAAAACATTAAAAATACAAATATTGAAAAACAACAGCAAGTACTCGAAGAATGGGACAAACAATTCGAGTCGGCCGACTCAGGAATAAAAAATGGAACAGCAATCTGGGCCGCAAATAATTTTAATGATTCGGATTGGAAAACGATGAATTTACCTTGTATGTGGGAAGAAAACGGGTTGCCGGGTTTGGATGGAATCGTTTGGTTCAGAAAAGAAATTTCGATCAGACCCGATATGCAAGGCAAAGATTTGGAACTAAGTATCGGTGTAGTTGACGATAATGATATTACTTACTTTAATGGCGTACAAGTTGGAGCCACCATTGGTTACGGAATCGACAGGAAATACCGTATTCCCAAGAAATTAGTTAAAGAAGGGAAAGCCATCATCACCATCCGCGTAACAGATACCGGCGGAGGTGGAGGATTTGATTCTCCCGCTCAAAACATGTATATAAAATCCGATAATTCAGGTACTATTTCTTTGGCTTCCGGTTGGAAATATAAAGTTGCTGTAGATACCCGGAACCTGGCTCCCAAGCCTAAATCATTGAATGACCCGAACAGGGTTTCTGTCTTATACAATGCCATGATACATCCTATCGTGCCTTTTGCAATCAAAGGTGCTATCTGGTATCAGGGTGAAGCAAATGCCGGCCGCGCTTACCAATACCGCGAACTTTTACCTCTCATGATCCGCGATTGGAGGAAACAATGGAACCAGGATTTTCCATTCTATTTAGTCCAGCTGGCAAGTTTTATGGAAATACAGAAAGAACCGTCCCAATCGGGTTGGGCTGAATTGCGTGAAGCTCAATTACAAACCTTGCATTTGGATAATACAGGAATGGCTGTAACTACAGATATCGGAGATGCTAAAGACATCCATCCCAAAAATAAACAGGATGTGGGTATTCGTCTGGCATTAGCAGCACGAGCAAACACTTATAAACAAAATATCGTTTATTCAGGCCCAATCTATCAATCGTATCAAATCGAAGGAAACAAAATCAGGATTTCTTTCAGCCATACCGACAAAGGATTAAAAGGGAAAAACAATGAAACATTGAAAGGATTTGCAATTACTGGCTCAGACCATCAGTTCCACTGGGCTGAAGCTGTGATTGACGGCAATGAAATTGTGGTTAGCTCGCCCAAAGTAGCGTTCCCGGTTGCCGTTCGTTATGCCTGGGCAAACAATCCTATCGGTAATTTATTCAATGGAGCAGGACTTCCGGCATCACCTTTCAGAACAGACGATTGGAAATGAAAACAATGAATAATTCTTCCAACTTGAACCGGCGGGATTTCCTGAAAGGAGTCGGCATGTTAGGTATAGGCACTTTAGCTGCTTCGAGTCCGTGGTTATCGGCTTTCTCAGAAAGCAATCAAACACGGCAATCAAAAGCCAGAGTCGGCATTATCGGACCAGGTTCAAGGGGACAATTCCTGATGGGTTTCATTGCCCAAAACGAAAAGGCTGAAATCACAGCCATCTGCGATATTTACCAGCCATCGATTGACTCGGCATTAAAAATTGCTCCCAAAGCAAAAGTATATAATGATTACCGACAATTACTCGAAGATAAAAATATAGATGCAGTTGTTATAGCAACACCCCTTAACAGGCATTGCCAGATAGCGCTTGATGCATTCGATGCAGGCAAACATGTATTCTGTGAAAAATCTATCGGATATGATATGAACGAATGTTTGCTGATTTACAATAAATATAAATCTTCCGGGAAAATATTCTTCACCGGACAACAACGTTTGTTCGATCCACGTTATATCAAAGCCATGGAAATGGTGCATTCGGGAATTTTCGGAGATATCGATGGCATCCGCACTTATTGGTACAGAAATAGTAAATGGCGGAAAGATGTACCTTCTCCCGAATTAGAACACCTGATTAACTGGCGGCTTTATCGCGAATCTTCCAAAGGATTGATGACCGAGTTGGCTTGTCATCAGTTACAAATCGGTTCATGGGCTATGAAATCCATTCCTAATAAAGTGATGGGGCACGGTGCTCTTACCCACTGGAAAGACGGACGTGAAGTTTACGACAATGTGAGTTGCATGTATATTTTCGACAATGGAGTAAAATTGTCTTTCGATTCTATCAGTTCGAACCGGTTTTATGGATTGGAAGAAAGAATAATAGGCAGTTTGGGAACCATTGAACCGGAAAAAGGGAAATATTATTTTGAATCGAACCCGCCGGCTCCCGGATTTCTTCAATTGATTAACAATTGGGAAAAAGAAGTATTCGGTTCACTTCCGTTTGCCGGCACAAGCTGGGCTCCCGAAACGGCCAATGAAAATAAAGGTGAATACCTGTTGGGTGAAAAACCTAAAACCGATGGAACAAGTTTGATGCTTGCAGCGTTTGTAGAAGCTGTCATTACCCAAAAACAGCCCCCGCATATAGCGGAAGAAGGGTATTATGCAAGTGCGCTGACACTATTGGGCGACCAGGCCATCACAGAAGGACAAATGCTAACATTCCCCGACAAATACAAATTGAATTACCTTAATCATAAACAGTCTGTCTAATGGAAGATATCGTAATTACTGCCAAACGGAAAAAAACAGAAATCATTACAGGATTAATCTGTTTTGTCATTGCGAATTTGGTAAATGTATATGCCATTATTAAATATAATACATCATTTTCGGAACTATACACGACTATCGGTTATATATTTGCCTTTTCAATTGCTATATATATCGCATGGACGATTATAAGAATTATTTTTTATGGAGCAATGAAACTATTCAAACGAAAGGATGCAAATTCAGGGCATATATAAATCGGACAAAGGAAAAAGTATTTTTTATACATGGAGCCAGGCAATGCATACGCGCATCGACCTGGTTCTGTGTAACCGGCCGGAAGTAGAATCCAAACAGATTGCAGCGCTTATTTATGAAGAAATCGGCCGGATTGAAAAAATAGGGAACCGCTTTGACCCGGAAAGCGAACTGTCGGTTATCAACCGGATGGCATCGCAACAACCGGTCAGAATCAGTCCGGATTTATATGATATTATCAATCTATGTCTTGAATATAATAAACTAACATTGAGTTGTTTCGACATTTCCATTCATTCGGAGAAACACGATCGGAATACGATTTCATCCATCCTATTATCTCCGGAAAACCAAACGGTTTATTTTCAAAAAACAGGAATAATACTTGATTTATCAGGTTTTTTGAAAGGATATGCATTAGAAAAAATACGACCGATTTTAAGCGCTGGAAAAATAGACGATGTGTTGGTTAATTTCGGAAACAGCTCGGTAATGGCCATAGGCAACCATCCTTTCGGAAAAGGTTGGAAAATAGAATGGGAAACACTGGATAATGGAGATGAAAAAAATCCGGTAACACTATTCAATGAATGTTTTACCACCTCAGGGAATAATTCTTCCGAACGCCGGCATATTATCAATCCCCCGACAGGAGAATATGTCGAGGGACTTCGAAAAGTATCGGTTCTGACTGATAATGCAATCACCGGAGAAGTTCTTTCAACAGCGTTGTTTGTCGCCACAACGGAACAAAGAGAAGAATTAATCCGGGATTTTCAATGCAAAGCGTTTATAATCATGTATTGACTGAATATTGGCAGTAGGACTGTAACACGAAAAACCTACTGATTAATGATTGTTACAAAGGGATTGTATAGAATGTACAATCCCTTTGTATATTTGCTACAATCCTATTGTGTATATGCTACAATTGGATTGCAGGTTCTTTACAATCGGATTGTAGATTATTTATGACAGGACAAATTTCTGCCCATGTTTAGAATATTCTACTGTTTTGTTACAAACTTAGCTGAACCCGGTATATCCATTTTGTAATGTTCTAAAATTCGTTCTGATAATGTTTATAAGTGTAGGTCGTAACAAAGCCATTCGGTAATGCCCGTTGTAAACTACCATCCCTTAGTTTGGATTCGTTTGTTGATAAAAACAAACATGAGAGCAACTTTGTTCAATAAAAATACATGTTATTTAACATAAAAACAAGATAAAATAACATTATTTTCACTTTTGTATCATGTAGCTACAAGCAACTAGCGTTATGTTAATCATCAAAAGACGGGTATAATCTTTTGATGATTAACATAACGTTAGTTTTATAAAAGCAATTATTCTACTACTACTTTAACTGCTTTATTTGCTTTTGATGAAAATAATTGAACGACATAAACACCCGGAATTTTTACCGGAACATTATTGAATCCGCAACCGGCAGAACCTCGGCTTACTTCATTTCCGGAAATATCCAAAATTTTATAGGTTAACGGTTCCTCTGTATTTATTTTCACACCTCCTTTTGAGCCAAAAGCTTCAGCCGGAAGCAGCGATTGGCTTGGAATAGCTGATATATCAGATGGCTCTTTGATTGCTTTTTGTACTGCAATCCTGTCGATATTGGGAGCCCAGGCATTATCATTTCCGATTTCCATACTATTGCTTCCTTCTTTCAAATCCAAAACGATAGTCGTATATCCTAATCCTTTGCCCTCCCATCCGTCTGTATTATTACAAGAGACCGTTTTCTTAGTAGCATTATCGCCATTAATCTTTATCTGAATATCTCTCTGCTCCATAGACATATAAAAGACAGTTACGGCATATTTGCCTGCAACAGGGGCCGTCACATTATTGAATGTTACAGAATTGCCATTTCCTACATTTCCTATAAACTGGTTTCCTGAACATAAGCCATCGTTATCATTCCAGGTCTGAACACCTTTCTTTGTATTGCCGGATGCTTCGGCCTCATAAATTTTCACTTCCGGCCTGGGGAAATCAGGGGAAGTTGAGATATGTATTGTAGCTCCTCCGGTATTCTTCAGCGCAAGGCTTAATGATGAATTTTTATTTAGATTTTCTTTGAATTCAAACTGGATATCTGTTTTACAGGTTCCGTCTTTATAGATATAAGCATAATAATTTTTGCCTTCTTCCAGGAAATCCAAAGGAATCTCAACAGTTCTTCCTGCATTACATAAAGAAGCAATATACCAGTCATCACCTTTTTTACGGCCAATAGTTACATATTGATCCGGCTGCGCTTCAAGAACTTTTATATCATCCCAGGTAACAGGTAAAATCTTAAAGAATTGCTCACCAATATGATAGTTGTAGTTCTGAGGACGATCCACAAAATGCTGTATTCCTGACTCGAAAGCAGTTAGAAGAGCCATTTGATGCGACCATGTAGTTAATTGGCGAACTTGCCCGCGCTTATTGGCAAAATCACCTGGTGTATAATCCATTGAACCTATCACATTGCGTGTCATCGTAACATTAATATTATGATGAGCCGGTGTTGATGTTGAAACAAACACATACATTTCACCTCCATACACAGCCTCCATTGTCAGGATATGAGGCCAGGTGCGTATTCTTCCCGAAGGCTTGGTACACCCATGCAAATTAAGCAACAGTTTCTGTTCTGCTGTTATTTTGTATAACTTATCGTATTTTTGCATCATGGATTGAGCATCGCTGTTAAAGAAATCAATTTTTACTCCTTTAATGCCCAAATCTGCCCAAGGCTTTAGTCTGTTTCGTATTTGTGTCTCATCATTCTGGAATTTACCGGAACCCGACCAAAGTAAAATTCCGACATCTTTGGAATTAGCATAATCAACAACTTCTTTCAAAGTAAAATCGACACCGGAGTTTTCCCAGCCATCATCCAGCAAGAAATATTCCCAATTCATTTCATGCGAATAATCTATATATCTTTTGATTACCTCCATATTAATTGCATTACCGGCATCTTCACCTCCCCACGACCAGGAAGATCGTCCCGGTTTAATCCAGCTCAGGTCTGTTATCATTGCCGGTGGATTCAGGTTTTCCACAAGGGTAGATTCCATGATGGTTGGCAGATCTCCGAGCATAATCACTCTCCACGGTGATACAAAAGGTAAATTCATAACGGCGTCCCCGACTTTACTCAGATAAAAACTACCGGTAGTCTCCGATGCGATAAACTTTGAAGCCGGATAGTTTCCTTCATTTTGTGCTTCAGTCAATAAGAAATAGTTATTTTCGTCAGACAACATCAATATAGGTGCAAAAAATTCATTTTGGGCCGACATTTCGTTCCACTTGCCGGTAGTAAAATAATATTCGGAATAATCAGCCCCTTTGACATATTTTTGCGCCCAGGAAGTTTTGCAGTTATTTACATTTATCCGGCTGGTTTCGGAAGTAATATACATCGAACGGGTACTGCTGCCACCAATATCATACTTGAATGCGACACCTTCGTCGTATACACGAAAAATAATCTTCATCGAATAGGCTGCCTGGGAAAAAGAAGCTGTAAGTTCATTGTAGCGATTAATATTAGTGCTTTTTTTACCTGAAATCATTTGATAATCGTCTTCCACAGCTTGCGTATCAACACCTGTGAATTCACAGTTGGATAATGTACAAAGACTAACTACATTGTTACCAACTGAGATATTAGTTTCAGAGGGTTGTATAACCAGTGTATTATTCAAAAATACCTGGTAATAGAGTTTACCATCTGTTTCTTTATTCAATTCTACACGGATTTTTTCGCCGGGGGATTTAACTTCTCCCAGCTTCACTGCGGATACCGTAAGAGTTTGACATAACAAAAAAATCAAACTCAGGATTTTGACAACATTATTCAGTTTTTTCATGGAAAATATATTAATATAAAAATTTAAATTACAGCCACTGTGGCAGATTATTTTTCTAACGGAAGCATGTTACAAACCTCCTGATTGATTTTACGAAGGCGGGCTTCTTCTATTTTTAATTCTTTGCGGTCGTAAGTAATCAATCCGTTCACCTCTCCCTCAACGTCTGTAGTCTGAGTATAAACAGCGCCTGAGAAGCCAATACGGATTAGCTTTTTCAATTCTTCTGCATACTCAATATATTTATCGGTCACTTCTTTAGGAGTCTTAAACTGAACGTATCCCCAATTCCTGTCCGTTTGCCATAAATGGCCTTCCATCGGCAATCCGATTCCTCCGTATTCTCCCAAAACGGTTGCCCGTTCTGATTCATACAGCCGTATCCGGGGTTGCGGATAATGATGAACATCCAGCATATCACCTGCACGGTAGTAGTTACCTCCACTGGCAGGATTAACCAACCGGGAAGGATCATATGATTTAGTCCACTCCGTAATTTCCACGGTTTTGAACTGTCCCCATGCTTCATTAAAAGGCACCCAGACAGCAATAGAAGGATAAGGTTTCAACATATCCAGAATCTCTTTCCATTCTTTGCGATAGTTGGCTTCTGATTCGGGCGTACGTACCGACTCTGGTCCGGTATAATAATGATCCATATCCCATCCAGGGCCACGATCTCCATTCGGCATGTCTTGCCAGACCAATAATCCTATCCTGTCGCAATACGTATACCAGCGTGCCGGTTCGGTCTTTACATGTTTTCGAATCATATTGAATCCCAAATCTTTCGTTTTTTGTATATCATAGAGTAAAGCCTCATCGGTTGGAGCTGTATATAAACCATCCGGCCACCATCCCTGATCCAACGGACCAAAATGAAAATAATCCTTGTTGTTCAATTGCAGGCGGACAATGCCAACATTATCCCGTTTGGTTGAAAGTTTTCTCATGGCAGTATAACTTTTCACTTTATCCTGTATTTTCCCTTTTTCATACAGGTTTACTTCCATGTCATATAAAAACGGATTTTCGGGCGACCATAATTTAGCTCCTTGAATATGCAACTCCAGGGTTTGTCCGTTAGCAGCTTTTCCCGAAGCCACTATTGTGGAACCATCTTTTACAATAACCTCAATAATATCGGAAGAGCCGGTTCCAACGGTTGAAACATCCACCAGTAAACTTTCCCTGTCTATGTCGGGTACTGTTGTGACTCTGTTGATGTACCGGTTGTTCACAGGTTCCAGCCAGACTGTCTGCCAGATTCCGGTTACGGGAGTATACCAGATACCTTCCGGGTTATCCACTTGTTTTCCGCGGGGCTGGAAACCTTCATCTGTTCCATCCCAGACTTTAACAACCAATTTCTGCTCTCCGGATTTCAGATAAGGAGTGATATCAAAAGAGAAAGAAGTATATCCTCCCGTATGTGATCCGATTTTTATATCATTCAAAAACACATCTGCTTTCCAATCTACAGCTCCGAAATGCAATAAAATGGATTTATTTTTCCAGTTGGAAGGAATGGTGAATGATTGTTTATACCACAGTTCATTATTACTGCCCACACGCTTCATCACTCCTGAAAGACCGGATTCCACAGCAAATGGAACCAGGATTTTTCCATCATACGACTGAGGCTCTTTTTTCCCCAGCGGTATTATTGCATAATCCCAGAGTCCATTCAGGTTTTTCCAATCAGCTCGTTCCATTATCGGACGCGGATATTCAGGTAATACCTTATTGGGGTCTAATTTTTCTGCCCATGAGGTTTTGATTTTATTCCCTTGTGGCTTCCATTGTGCTGATACATTCAACAGGATTCCTAATGCAAAACTTATCGCTAAAATAAATTGTTTCATAATAAAATTTGTTTAGAAAGGAGCCGTTTTGAGGTAATCCAAACTCTTCTTTACACTTTCTAATGGGGTATAATTATATTTTTCCACTTCAATGATGGAATATATTGCTCCCGCAACAGCTGCATTTTTATAGATTGCATCAAAGCCAACCATGCCACTTTGTCCCAGCTCTTTATGATCTTTAATGTGTAACAAAATAAACCTTCCGGGATAATTTTTGAAATATTCCACCGGACTTTTTTGCCCCATAACAGTCCAGTACACATCCATTTCAAAAAAAACTTTATCAGAATCCGTATTTTCCAACATGAAATCATACATGATTTTGCCTTCTATTTTTTGAAATTCAAATGCATGGTTATGGTATCCGAAACCAATGCCCGCTTTTTTGCACTTTTCTCCGATTTGATTGTAATAATCGCAATAAACTTTCAAATCGGCGAGCGTTTTTGGGGTGGGCATACTTGGCGTAACGATATACTTCATGCCAACAGTTTTATGTGCAGCGATACACTTTTCCCACCAGCTCCAGACTTCATCCCAACTTGTTTTGGATACATCTTCTGCGAGTGAGCGACCGGTATGGGAAGAAAGGGCATTCAGTCCCGCGGCTTTCAGTTCTGTTTTGAATTCGGAAGGAGACAATCCATAAAACCGGCCATCATTATAACCTGCTGCCTCCATGTCTTTAAATCCCATTCCTGACAATGCAGTAATAGTTCCTTTGAAATCTTTATTGAGGTCATCACGAACCGAATACATTTGAAGTGCAATCTTTTTCTCTGTTTTCGGACAACCGGTGTTTTGCAATTTTGTACTTTTTTGTGAATAGCAATAACTTAAAAAAAAGAAAAGAAAGATTATTGTTGTAAACAGTCTAAATATTTTCATGGTAGCTTATAAATTATTTTTGTTAAAAGGTTCAAAACGGGCTCTATTTGAACTATTTTTGGGTACGAGGTACACGATGTACGGGATTAAATTGCCGTTGGTCTTAACCGTTATCAGGCGTAAGCGTTCGGCGTAGTTTTTAACTACGTCGTTGTTAGAAGCAAGCCTCCCGGC
>JAVBLO010000133.1:0-19761 GCA_031553415.1 Bacteroidales bacterium
ATCCCAGGCGATAAAACAGGACTATAAACCAGATATTGTAGGCGCTTTCAATAGTGTCGACACAGAATGATTCGTATTCATACTGAAAATTCATGACAGGAATCTTATTCTTTCAACCATTTATAGGAGAAATATACAAAAAATGTTTTTTTTATTACAGAGTCGAATTCGGTTAACTTTGAATATCTTCCTCTTGGAAGTGTTTATGCTGAAATTTCTTCAGGATATGTAATTACAGGCGCAAAAACTGACACTTTATATGATGATAGAAAAGATGAATTCTATTCGATAACCAAAAATAGTATAAGTGATAAATGGAAAGCTGCAGATATTAACGATGCTCTTGCAATTATTCATTATCAGGCATTGAGAATAGGAGCGAATGGCATAGTTAATTTACAGACAAAATATACACCAGAGATACGAGACAATAAAAACAACATAATTTCAAAAGAAAGTATTTATATTTCGGGCATGGCAATAAAAAAGTAAATTTTTCTTTATCATTCCGAAATTTTTTTAGAATCAGTGTTAGAAAATATAAACATTTTCTATTCTAAAATGTTATATTAATTCATAAAGAATTAAGATTTTAAACCTTTAAATAATATTCTACAATGACATCAATCAAATTTTTATCTTTTGCTCTGCTTCTTTTAAGCTTCTCTTTTTTGTCCTGTAATGATGATGACAAGACTAAATCAGTTCAAGTATCTGTAGTTTCAAGTGACAACGATAGAGGAACTGTGTCAGGTTCTGGAATATACAATGTTGGTTCTGAATGCACTGTAAAAGCTACTTGTAACAACAATTATACTTTTGACGGATGGTATATTTCGGATAATTACCCTTTGGAGAATTTTACCCAATCTTTAAATCCTGAATATACTTTCACTGTTAGACAACCGATTCAATTCACTGCCTTATTTAACCCTAAAGGATTAATTTATCTCTCTATTTTAGAGAAATCAACAGCTACAGATAATAGTTTAACTTATTGGAATTCGATAGAATTATCCGTTGAACTATATACGAAAAATGATAATGAAGAATTTATAGAATATATTTCTGATGAAGATTTTACTTTAGAAATCTCTTTCCCTTATAGATTTAACAAAGAGCCTGTTGAATGGACCTCCCATTTAATTGACATCAAAAAAGGAGAACATAATTCTGAAATAAAGGTTATAATGCCTAAGAATATCACCCACTTGACTACAGGAGGGATTGCAAAATTATCCATTCTAAATAGTAACCATGAAAATTATTTTGTTAAAGGGAAAAGGATTATTTTAGAAAGTTATAAAGAAAATGGAAGTCTATTCCATTCTTCTCAAATAAGTGTTCCTGAAATTTTGTATCAATAATTTCATTTTCTCAAAAACTTTTCTCACCTTTGCATTGCGACAATAATTTATGATACAGGTAACGAAAGTTGCCCAATATTTATTAGGGCTTTTTTTATGCCCTAATTGAAAATATTTTGAAACGGCGGTTGCTGATTCGTAACATGAAAACAGGTTACCTGTTCATAATTGTTGTCGCGCGGATTTGGCAGCCGCTTTTGTTTTGCCAAAGTTTTAAAGCGACAACAATCATGAGAAAGAATCAATCAATTGCGCAAACTGCGCCAAAATTAACAGTCCGCAAAAAAAGAGTTAACAGCGGAGAATTAACTCCCTTATTCTGCCATATCGGCGAATGTCTAAACCTGATGGACTATATGGTAATGCTTACAGAAAAGAAAACCCCACTTACTCATACATTTTCTTTTGTCCACAACTCTGGAGAAATCACCATTCGCGTTCGCGGTTTTAAGAAAGGAGGTCAGGCATGATGATCAACTTATCTCCTAAAGCAGTAGAAGCCATATCTACACTTCAGAAATCCCCTATTATGGTATCAATGATTACAGATTCGGAAGATTTTATCCTTGAAAATGTTGATGATGAATCCTTATATAGAGAAGCGCTTGCCAATATCAAAGGTTTGCGCATGGTTCGACGTTTATTGGAAGATATCGTAATAAAAGAAAGCGAGTCATGAAAAAGCAAATGAGAAAAATAGGTTTTAGTGCCGGTGCTGATGACGAAAACGAAATTCAGCAGGGAGATGATTTTTTTGAGCAAATGTTTGCTAAACAAAAAGAATCTATCCGGCAATTTATTTCAGCTAAATATCTTCCTACCGGTCACGCCGATAACATGGAGTTCCGGACTTCCCTCGAGCTCGAATATGAATTACGGGAAATGATCAATGCTAGCACTAACGCCCTGAATGCGGTAATGAATGATTTAGGCTTTCAAGTGCAATTTATAGAAGATTCTCCCAATTGGGTTGTATATACCAAATAACTACTTGGTTCTAAAAATTTAGAGCTCGTCTGTCCGGACGGGCTTTTTTTGTCCTTTTTCCTTCCTGGTGATGCTCCTAATTTTGTAACTAAAATACAAGTTATGAAGCATGGAATTATTTCTTTATTTATTAGCAGCTGCTTTCTATTTAGTAGCTGTTCTCTATATCATAGTATTTTTAAGAGCAAACAATCTAGTAGTGAATCTGAAACAAATCTTGTTTTGTCTTCTGATTCTACCGTGGTTATATCATCTATATCGAATCAAGTCGAATCAACCGAAGAAGAAGCTAATAGCTACACTCGTGAATATGACACTACACAAGCACCTGATTCGTCCGGTAACTATCCTCTCAAGCGTGAAACGTGGACAAATTTTAGTAAGAAATCCGACAAGTCAGAGCAGCTGCAGCAACAATCAGAAACAAATGTTTCAAAAGAAGAAAAATCCAATCAAATAACCACCGAAAATAGTTCGGAAACTACAAAAACAGAAACCGATAGCCAGGCAGCCGGAGGCAATTGGATTGCATTTCTTTGGGTGGGATTAGTTTTCATCGGAGCCATATTGTTTTATTTTTTCATTGCAAAGAAGTGGTTGAAGCAAGATTTTTAGAAACAGGGTTAAGCGCTGAATATGGCGATATCGTCATCTGTGATGTTACCGATACAGTCACTTTGGTTATTTCTATTGCCGGGAATAAGATCCTTCAGGAAACTTATTATCCCGACAATGATGGGAACATTTATATCCGGGAAGTTGGCAAACTCGCAGCAATGTACAACGATCCGGAATGGCTGATAATTACAAATGGTATTGACGGTCGTAATTCTGTGATGAATATCACTATTTCTGAAGGCGCTCAAATCATATCTAAAAACGTTCAAATATTTACTTGTACTACTGAGACTGCCGGAACCTTAACTGTGGAAAACTTAAAGATCAAACCGCTTTCCAGGATAAATAAAAAAGCGACAGCTGCAGGCAGGTTTGAATATCTTTCTTTTTATGGATCTGGAAGTGTTTTTGTCGATGTTGCCTATATTGATTCGGAGCGCGACCGGGCAACGACTGTTAAACTTGCGGATCTTCCGGTGACGGATAACGAATTTTATCGCCTGAATGTTTCTCCCGCAGTCATCGCCCAGCTGATCCAGGTTCCGGAAGAAGATTTGATTTATTATTACGTTTTCAAAGATAAATCCGATGTCTTTCGCTTCAATATGGATAAACGAATTTATCCCCATTATCAAACTTTTGTTTTCCGCAATTCTTTTGGCGCCCAGGAGACTTTCACATGTACCGGTGATGGAGAATCCGAACGGAAGTGGACACGCGAATTTGCGACTATTACAAGCATTCAAAAGACGGTCAAAAATCAACTCGAAAACAAATTCAAAATCAATACCGGTTATATGACTCGTCATTCTGTTGAATTACTTGAAGATCTTCTCAATTCCGAATCTGTTTGCCTGATTGATAATGGGAAATTTGTACCGGTTGTATTTGTAGGAGAAAAATTCACTGTAACCTCACGTCGGGATGAACTGATTGCCGGAGAAATCGAATACCGGTATGCTTCAAATAATCAATCTCAATACCGCTACCAATCAAATAAATTACCCAGAATATTTGATCAAACATTTGATAAAACATTTAACTGATGGCAAAACCGACTCATATACGCAGAAATTTAGTCCTTAAAGAATTGGATATCCGTTTTCTTCCAAATGGAAAACGGAGTATTTTTTCTATCAAATATGTAGATAAATCTGGGAAAATAAGGTTTATTCCCCAGGCATTTTGCCGGGGCTTACCTTATGATGTAAAAGAAAATCGACAACGAGGCATACAACCCTGTGATTGCAAAGGCAATCCGGAAGGGCATTTGTATCCGGTTGGAATCGATGCGATAATTATGTATAACTCAATGGAAGTAATTTTATAATGGCAGATATATTATTTAACGAAAAAGGCGCTCCGTTGATGATTTCTTCTAAGTCAGCATTTTTTGCTACTAAAGGATATCCGGATAACGTAACAAAGCAGCTCACACAATCTAATGATACTAAGCAACAGGACACGGTTCAGGTTGGCACTCATAAAATATTATCATGGAATTCAAGTAATGATTTTCCGCAATGGGCTGATAAAATCATCACCAGTACCGGAGTATTGAATACCGGTCTGAAGTTTATCCGGAATTTTACGCTTGGTCAGGGCATTTATGCCTGTACAATCGAGGGTTATGATGATAAAGGAAATGAGATACTAAAACCATATCCGGACCAATCCGTATCGGCTTTTCTTAATTCCCGGGTGATTCGCCGTTACATGGAAAAAACACTCCGGGATTACCTGAAATTTGGCCCCGGGTTCGTTCAGTTGATACCCAATGCGGATGGCAGCCGGATTGTTGGTTTAAATCCAATCAATGCATTTTATGCCCGTTTGACGGAGGCTGATAGTTATGGTTTTAAAAGTGTGTCGTATCCGGGAAATGGCCTGAAACTCCGGGAGAAAAAGATTATAACGCACATAATGTACTGCAGGAATATGATCCACTTACCGATTTGGATATCCGTCGTTATGAAGGAAAACATAAACAAAGCACCATTATGGTTGTCCGGGATTCCTGGAGCAATAAGGATTCTTACAGTGAACCTGTTTGGTTGGCTTGCTACATGGCCGGATGGATTGGCATTGCCAAAGCAGTTCCCAAATATATAGAGAAAGTCAATAAAAACCAGGCATCGTGGAAATGGCATGTGCAGATTCCTTATTCATTTTGGGATAAACAATTCCCTGAAGCTAATTATGATAATATCGAAGCTCGCAAAACTGCCATTAACACCTATATGGATGATATTGAAGACAATCTGTTAGGCGCAGAAAATGCGGAGAAACCAATCTTTACATTTTATGC
Source organism: Bacteroidales bacterium (assembly GCA_031553415.1). Classification (GTDB taxonomy): domain Bacteria; phylum Bacteroidota; class Bacteroidia; order Bacteroidales; family Azobacteroidaceae; genus JAIRVZ01. The sequence continues at coordinate 5,281 of JAVBLO010000133.1, forward strand.
CATTAATGACTTGAATGGAAAAATTGAAGAAGAATGGAAAATCACTCCGCTTGACAACAAATCGAAAGAGGGCGACAAACTGATTACTTCAGCTGCCGCCAACTCTGAAATTTTATTCTCTTTAATGATCAATCCCAATGTGATGGGCGCCGGTATGCCGGGTGGCGCTTATGCCGGCAACCAGGGAGGAAGTAATATCCGGGAAGCGTTTCTAGTGAACATTGCCAATGCTTGGGTAGACCGCCAAAACATACTGGATCCTATAGAAGTGATGCTCAGGTACAACGGACATCAAAATGTCGTATTGAGATTCAGAAATACAATATTAACCACTCTTGACACCGGGTCGGGAACACAACAAACAATGTCATGATATTTTCTGCAGAAAAATGGAACGACGGAGATGAAATCCGTGACTATATAAGTGTCTCTACGGCTTTGAATTTTAGTACAGTTATGGCACCTTTGAAAAATGCGTTTGATTTGTTTCTCCTTCCTCTACTTGGGGAAGAAACAACTAATGAACTAACAAATATTTACAAAGACAGTTCTCCTGAAGAGAAGAAAAAACGATTCCTCTCCCTGGCGCAACGTGCTAATTCATTTTTAGCATTTTGGTACGACTATGATGAAATGAATGTGTCGATCGGAAGCTCCGGAGTAAAACGACAGGATTCCGAAAAAGCGAAAACGCCATACAAATACCAGGAAAAGAATCTTCGTGATGGATGGAAAACAAAAGGGTTCAACGCCTTGGATGATATGCTTTCTTTTCTGGAAGAAAATATCAAAGATTTTTCAAGTTATGAGAAATCAACCAGTTATACATGTAGTAAAACGGATATTATTCGTAACACCAGGGATGTAAATGAAATTTACTTTATCAATAACAGCCGGTTAGTTTTTCTCCGCTTGAAATCTCATTTCAAAGTGGTTGAAGATACAATGATAGCCCCTCGATTCAATAATATCTTTTTGGAACTTAAAGAAGAATTAAAGAAAGAATCTCCGGCAGAAAAATTTGTAAAACTTCAATTGGCATTAAAGCCGGTGATCGTCTTTTATGCGGTTCAACGGTTATTGCTTGAAACCGGAAATTTAAGTGATAAAGGTTTGTTTTTTTCTTCCGTCAGGGGTGGAGAAGACAGTGCGGAATCATTCCGGCCGGTGAGTGATGAGCGTGTAACCGCCCAGGCACGTCAAGCCGAGAAAGATGCAAGTGCTTACTGGAAGCTTGTTGAAAAAGTACTTCAAACCGAATTTAGCATGGAAATTCTTTCCGGGAATAAAACCCATTACAGGGACAATACTAATAAAAAATCTTTTTGGACATGAAATCAGTAAGGTTAGAATATTTTCGTTTTTTCTTTTTCCGGAAGAATTTAAATATAGAAGTTCCGGAACGATGGGAAGATCTTTCCCCTCGTCAGTTTGAAATTTGTGCTGCTATTCATACCCGGGAGGTTTTTGATATTGAATTTATTCATAAATTTTTCGGAATAAAAAAACGATTAGCCAAACGCTTGACCAAATTCGAACAATACAAGTTGATTGAATTGGCGGGATTTCTTTCGGATCCCAAAGCAATGGTTAATTTCTTTTATTTGGAAAACATTCCGGGAACTCAATTACAATCTCCTTCAAAAAAGCTTCATGAAATGAAATTTGAACATTTTATGTTATTTGATACTTTTTTCTTCGATTACCTGAATGATCCTAAGGATGAAAATCTACTCAAATTCGTTGCTTCTCTTTATCTGAAGAATAAAGAAATAGTTACTGAAATAGACTTTACGAAACGCATCGCCTATTTATCTAAGAATGTAGATAAATCGACTTTATATGCCATTTTCTTGAATTATACATTTATCCGCAAATGGTTATCCAAGGCTTTTCCTTTGCTCTTTGGATTTGAGGATCCGGATGAAGAAGACAAAAAAGCATCCAGGAGAAAAAATGTCAATCTTCCAAAGAAACAGAACCGCCCGGATTGGACATCGATTCTCGAAGGTTTCGTTGGGGACGATGTGATTAATTATGACAAATATAAACAGGTCGCATGTACGGTTGTTTTCCGCACGTTGAATAAACGCATTGCCACTTATAATAAATATGGAAACAAATAACTTACTTCAGGACTTTACAAAATACATTGAAACGCTTTGTTCGAAGCATGTGGAAATAAAGCACTCTAAAGAAAAAAAACATTTCATTCGGCTAGATAATGATGAAATGCTTCAGGAAGGAAAATATATACATTATCCTGTTGTAACCATGGAGAAACTTACGGCTTCTTATTCCGACCAAGAAGACAATACAACCAAAAACCGTCATGTCGAAATGATGTTCCTGGATCATATTTCTGATACCGGTAATTTCAACCATATTGAAAATACCTGGAGCCGAATGGAAAGCATTGCTGAAGATTTTATCATGAAAATAAAATCTGACCGTCGGAGTCGTAAATATCCATTTCTAAAAAATCTAAAAATGACGGGTATAGAGTTGGATTTTGTCGAAAATGTAGCAACTCTCCTTTGGGGTGTATTGCTTTCATTTGATATAGAACTTCCATTTTCTGGATGTATAAATGGAAAATTTTCAGATTAATATTGTCCTTTTTACAGGTTTTTCCACTCCCTAATTTTGTAGTAAACATTTATATTATGACAGACGAATTTGAAAAACTGGAGCAAGATGCCAATCAAATAAGAAACGAAGAAATACATGAAGCAAATAACGCTATTCGTGTTGGACAGCTCTTTCTTGATTTCTTAAATTACCTGAGAGATATTTTTGGGACTCAAACGCAAGAATTTAATGAACGTCTAAACAATGAAGCATCTGCGAGAATTAATTCAGATGTAGGATTGAGGGAAGATATTTTTTTATTGAAAGAAAATCAGGAAGCGAAAATAGTTCAATTAGGGCGCGATTTGACACAATTAGAATTTGAAGTAAACGGAGAACCATTTACTTTTCATGGCTATTTAAATGCAAGTGGCGTTTATACACCATTAGCATCATGGTTAGCTACTGATTATGTAAGTGTTAGTGAAGGCCAAGTGTGGGGTGTTGTCGCAGACAACTCGAGCTCCAGTGCATATTCATTATGTTATTATGATATCAATAAAATATTTATTCAATCTTTTAAAAACGATGGAATTTACACAATACCTTCCGGTGTTGCTTATATTAGAGCATGTGGAAAATCGGCACAAAAAGTAGGATTAAAAATATTGACAGGATTAGAACAAGAAACTATTAAAACAATCAATACTGTAAACCAACAATTGAGTGATCGTGTAGCGGATGGCACAACACCATTCTATAAATACAATGGCGTTCCTTCATTCATGTTTTCCGATAATACTATCGGTAAATATGTAGCAATCAATTTGCCAATGACACCCAATGCTATAAGTGCTATAAAGGTGCGTATCAATCAATTTTCTTTGACAAGTAAAGATAACAGTTTGCCGAAATTAGAAGGTACATTCTACATCTATCCAAGCGTTACCAATAAAGTAAACAATTACTTTGCTTTTATTGGAAATGTAAACGGATTTACCGATTCAAACTTTGAATGTAAAATCGCTTTAAAAAATAATATTCCGTGCCTTGTATTTAAGGCGATCAGTAATTATTCCGCCCTGATTGTTGATGATGTAAAAACATATTATTCTTATTCGGGAACATCGGACAAAGTAACATTTGATATTATTAATGATTTGACCGGAGTTGAGATATTGCAAAACATAACAATGTCGAATTTGAAATCCAGTCTAAAAATGACGGATTTAACGCCTTCATACATTCAACAAAATATGCGTTATTCGGCATATCCAAACATCAACTACACGAATTGGACTAATACACAGACTGGCGCGTTGTGTATTAAATTACCAGGAGAAATTGGAAATAACGCACAATTTTCCGGATTCATAAGTTTCGATGTTGATGTCTTTAGATATACCGGAGCTCCGGATGCACCGGCAAAAGCCATATTGACAGTTGCCGGGTTTATTACAGCTGCCGGGTTTATAAATAGAAGTGTCAATTTGAAAGTAGGGAATAAAAGCATCTATTACAACAAAGTAAGAATAGGATACAATGGGAATGACATGTATTTAATATTAGGAGACGTTGTAAATACGTGGCAGTTTACAAGTGCTTTTATTAGTAACATTTCTGCAAATGGTTCATCAGGAGCAACAAATGATACTGTAATGAATAGATGGGAAATAAGTTTTAAAACGGACATTTCAACATTCACAAGCATTACTGAAATAAATGTCGTGTATGATATTAATGCAATACCGGATATTCCTGCAGATAAAATTATAGGCATGGGAACAAAGACATACAATATGTATGCAATACCTACAAAATTAAAAACATATCTATCCGGTATGTTTGATATGATAAAAAACAAATCCAAACAGACACCGGTAAACTGTCTTTTCATTGGAAACAGTATAACAAATTTTCAAAATGGCTGGGCACCGGGAGCTAACACAACATTACCGGATGTGAGCAATGAGCGCCCATTGTGTTTGTATAATACAGCAACATTTACGAATAGAGTGTGGGAACTGTTAAACCCAGGAGCATTAGACAGGGCATATAGACAACTGCAATATGGAGGAAACATGGCTTTCATAAAGTCTACACATCCAACTAAAGTCGTTAAAAACGGTACATTTCAATCAAATTTTGATTATTCGACAAGCCAATACAATAGTTTTGGAGCAAATGGCGGGCATTCAAGTGGAGTAAAAGAATTTCTCTATACAAGAAATTTAGGTGACTATTTAGAGTTTACAATCCCTGCCAATGCAAAAGGTTTTTCCGTTGTTACAAATTGCTTTACAGGGACTAAGAGTGCGGATGGTACAAACCAAGTTGGAGCCACAACTCAAATGCAAGTTTATTGGGATGGTACATTACAAGCAATGGAAACATTGGCTGTTGCCAATGGAACAAATAAACGTTTTGATTATGTAATTAATGCGCCAAAAACAACTGAAACAAAAGTAAGGGTTGTAAATAATGAAGCAAATAAAAACATGGGACTTTGGGGCGTTGAAGCGTGGACAAATTTTTGTGTTAGGCCTATAAATAACGGTTTGGCCGCTAATCAAGTTAATTCTTTTTCGGGAAGTACATTTGATGATTGGGTAAAAGGTGCGAACCCTGACGTTATTTTCTTTGAAGTTTGTATATTGAATGATACACGGGCGACTGTTGATGCTACAAAAGCACAATATGAGATATTTTTTCAAAAGTGTAAAACGAATAATTATCCGGTTGTCGTTTTTGTTACTCACGCAGGAATCGAAAATGCAAATATTACTATTTTCCCGAATAAGTCTCCAGACATAAACGACCCAAATCAAGTGCCAAGATATTACTTGCAGTATCAACAAATGATAATTGATTTGTGTACACAGTTAGGGATACCTTATATCAATGTGTGTCAGTACGAGTTAGATAAGTACAATTATAATATTCCAAGTGATTTATTCACAGATGGATTGCATTTATCATACAAAGGACATCAAATGTATAATGATTTGATTGATTTTGTTTTCCAAAATGCTTACTAAAGAGCACGATGTGAACCTTTTTTAAAATAAAAATTAATAAAAATGGATACAATAAAAATAATATTAGCGACATTGATAAGTGGTTTTATTGCCTACTTGCAACCAGTACACAATGCAATGATAGTGCTCACTATCGTTTTTTCTGCGGACATAGTTTTCGGAATACTTGCTGATATTTTCGTCAACAAAATGCGATTCAGTCCTAAAAAATCTTTATTTGCATTTATTACAGTAGCGATATATTTATCCATAGTATCAAGCGTATATATTATTGGCGAACGCATGGGAGATAGCATTGAATCACTTTATGTTGTAAAAACATTGACTTATGTGTTTATTTATTTCTACGTATCAAATTCAATTAGAAATTTAAAACTGTTATTCCCCAATAATCGTGTATTTAAGTTTTTAGACTATTTACTTGGCTTGGAATTCCTTGAAAGAATACCGGCGTTAGGAAGTTTTTTAGAGAAGGAAAACAACGATAAAAAAGAAAATAATGAAAAAAAATAATTATGGCAGATATAAATAAATTAGCTCCTAAAATACTCAAATGGGAGGGTAAATTCGTAGATGATCCCGATGATCTCGGAGGTGCAACAAACATGGGTGTTACTATCGCTACCTGGAAAAAGGTAGGGTATGACAAAGATGGAGACGGGGACATCGATGTTGATGATCTGAAACTCCTTACCCGTGATGATGTAATTAACCGGGTGTTGAAACCTCATTATTGGGATCGTTGGAAAGCGGATCAAATAAAAAATCAAAGTGTCGCCGATATCCTGGTAGATTGGGTTTGGGGTAGTGGCACTTACGGTGTCAAACTCCCACAGTATATTTTAGGATTAAAACAAGATGGCATTGTAGGACCAATTACTTTGGCAGCTGTCAACAATTATCCGGATCAGAAAGAATTATTTGATAAAATAAAGGCTGAGCGTATTGCTTATATTGAATGCATTTGTCTTTCTCGACCGGCTAATAATAAATTCAAAAAGGGTTGGTTTAACCGACTAAACGATTTTCAATACAATCCTTAACATTCACTATTGTATTACTTTGCGCAGAGCCGGGATGTCGTGATGATATTCCGGCTTTTTTTGTCTTTTTCTGTCCTTTTTAAAACCTCACTTCATCCGGAAATTTGTAGTATCAATTGATTTTTAATGAGCAATAGTACTACCCCCCCCTTATTGACTGCAAAAGAATTTAACCAGGCGGTTAAGTCCTGGACGGTCAATGTCCGCAAAAAATCAGTAACCAATGTAACTAATAATACAAAAAAAGATACCCGACAATGGAAAGGCCGGGAATCTAAAAAACTTTCGAAGTCAATTTCATATCGGTTCAAAAAACAGTTTGGGGATATCAGCCGGATTGCTTATTCTTTTGAGCGCCATGGAGTTTTTCTTCATTATGGGGTTGGCCGCGGATATGTCCAGACAGGAAATGGAATAGATCGAGGTCGCAAACTAAATCAAATCGAAATCTCCCAATACCAAAAGAGGGGGTACCAAAACAAAGAAATTGCCAAGATCAAGCATTCTTTTACAGGTGCCATAAACCGCAAACCTGTTGACTGGCTTGATGTGGAAATTCGTACCGGTATCAAAAGATTAGCTGATATCGCCCAAGAATATTATGGAGATAAAGCTATGCAAGCAATACTCAACCAAATAGATAAAGCCCAAATTGAAAAATAACTATGGCAGATAAAATAGCAAAAAGAGGAATATCCCTTTACATCGACGGAAATAAAGTCATAAATTCAGTAAAAGACATCCGGGGTGAGATGCAAAAACTGATCAACGAACAAGCCAAAATGACCATTGGATCAGATGATTATGTTCGTCATGCTCAAAAAATTGCTCAACTTCAAACTATATTAGATGAGCACAAGCGGAAACAAAAAGAAGTTACTGCTGAATATGCAAAGATGAGTGGCGCTGCTGAAGATTTCGAGCGGAAAAACAAAAAAGCCTTTTCTTTTTCTTCTTTGGCCGATGGATTTAATAAATATTTCGGCATGATAACAGCTTTCATTGCTTCGTTAACAGGACTAACACTGGGAGCAAGGAAAGCAGTCGATCAATTTGCAGAGTTGGAGGAAACTGAAGCCGATGTACGCAAATATACCGGAATGACCAAGGCGGAAGTAAAAGACCTAGGAGAAGAATTCAAAAAGTTTGACACTCGGACCGCCAGAACTGAATTAAACGCACTAGCTGCCGATGCCGGTCGATTGGGAAAAAAATCGAAACAAGATTTAATTGATTTTGCTGAAGGGGGAAATATCATCCGTGTAGCACTTGGAGAGGACCTTGGAAAAGATGCAATAAAAGATATCGGTAAATTATCCATGATGTTTGGCAATGCCGAAAAAATGGGATTGAAAAATGCCATGTTGGCCACCGGATCAGCCATTAACGAGGTTGCTCAAAATTCGAGCGCCGCAGAACCTTACTTGGTTGATTTTTCTAACCGATTAGCCGGAGTCGGCAACCAGGCAGGAATGACAATTTCCCAGATCATCGGTCTTGGTTCCGTGCTTGATCAGAATGCACAACAGGTAGAAATGTCTGGTACAGCATTGAGTGGATTGATTATGAAGCTTTATAAAAATCCTGCCAAGTTTGCGAAAATAGCAGGATTGGAAGTTAAATCATTTACCAAACTTCTCAGAGAAGACGCCAATGGCGCATTATTAGAATTATTAGACACTCTTAGCAAAAAAGGCGGTATGGCCGACCTGGCTCCGATATTTGAAGAAATGAAATTGGATGGCGCCAGAGCATCATCCGTACTTTCAGTTTTGGCCGGAAATATTGACCAAATCAGGAAAGAGCAGGCTACTGCTACACAAGCTTTCGAACAGGGAACCTCGGTCATCAATGAGTACAATGTAAAAAACAACACTTTACAGGCCAATATCGACAAAGCAAAGAAAAAGTTCCAGGAGCTTGTTTATGAGTTAGGTGAAAAACTATCACCTCACATGAGTAGTTTTATCTCAACTGGTGGAATGATGGTGAAAATATTGTCTACAATGACATCATTAGCATTCAAACACTCAGGAGCGATAATAACTATAACCAGTGCTATTATAGCTTATGGAGTTGCAATTAAAGCACAAACATTATATCAAAAAACTGCGATAGCCGTGGAAACTATTGCAAAATTGACCACTTTGGCCAATGCGGGAGCAAAAGCTATTGCAACCGGAAATACAGTTCGCGCTACAGCTGCTATGAAATTGTACTATTCAACTCTATCCCAAGGCTCTGCTATAACAAAGACTTACATTGCTGTTACTGCTTTATTATCTGCAGGGAAAGCTTTGTTAACAGGTAACATTGCGAGAGCTACAGTTGCAATGCGAACTTTTTTCACAGTTGTGAAAACTAATCCTATAGGATTTGTAGTCGGATTATTTGTTGCTGCAGCTGGTGCAATATACGCTTATTATCAAAAAACAAAATCAGCTACAGAAGAATTGCAACGTTTTTCTGTTACTCAAAAACAAATTAACGAAGAAACAAAAAAATATACTGAAGAAATATCCAGGGAAAAAACAGCACTTAATTCTCTTATATTAGCGATTGTCAACACTAATAAAGATTCTGAATTAAGAAAAGCTCTTATTTCTCAATTGAAAAAAGAGTACCCGGACTACATAAAGTATATTAATGCCGAAAAGGCTTCTAATGAACAATTGTTGGTTATACTCAAGGAAGTAAATAAGAGTTATGCCGAACGCTATAAAATAGCGGCATATAAGGGAAAATCGGATGCTGTCGGAAAAACGGTCGAAGACGCAACTTCCAGGCAAATTGAGATCACTGAACAGTTAAAGGGATTGTATTCTGAGACCATGACTGCCGACAAGATAAAGCAAATAAAGGACCTTGAAGACGAATATTCCAGACTTGGAAATGTGATTGTTGACGGAATAAAAAAAGTTAGCGAATACGATGCAGAAGCAGCTAAAATTCAGAAAAATTTAAACAAACAGAATACTTATGAGGGAGTTTCTGAATTGCTCTCTCAGAAGGTAACGGAGATTGAACGTCTAAAGAAAACGATTGTTGGGAAAGCGGATGACGCCTTAACAGTTTCCATCAAAGAAAATATAAAAACCCTTGAGGTGGAAGCTGATTTGTTGGCTCAAAAATTGGATAAGATGTTTGATGAAAAATTATCCGGAGATAATTCCGACTCACCAACACCAACTCCGTCTCCTGGCAATAATGACAAAGCTTCGGCTCAGAAAAAACGATCCGATGATGAGTTGACAAAATTGGAAGAAAAACACCTTGATGAATTGACTGCCATAAAGAAAAAATATCTTTCTGGAGAAATTAAAACCGAATATGAATTCAATCAGGCAATACTTGATCAGCAAGACAAATTCGACAATGACCGTAAAGAAAAAATACAGGAGCAACTTGATACTTATGTTAAAGACGCTTCTTTGAAAGCGGATCTTTCCAAAAAGAAAGCCGAAATCGAGAACAAAATGACTGATAGGCAAATTCAACAATCCAATAAAGTCAAAAAAATATTACTCGATTCGGATCTGGAACGAAAAGAAAAAGAAGAATATGAAAATCGTCTTCGGGAATTAAGTCTCTTCAATACTGGTGAACGAAAATTGACCGAAGATGAAAAAAAGGTACTTGAATTGCTCGAGCAACAACATCAGGAAAATTTAGAACGAATTCGGAGAGAAGGAAATAAACCGGAAAATCGCAAAGCAAATACCGAATTAAAGCGTTTGGATGAAGAGCAAGCAAAGGATCAGCTTCGTTTGGCTGAAAGCCACAAGCAAGGAATTACGGACGAACGAAAATATAAATATTATCTCCTCTCCATTGAATTAGCTTACCTGGAAGAAAAGAAAAAGATAAATGGGTTGACAGATGATCAAATCTTACAATTAAATAAACAATCGCTCGAAAAACAACAGGAATTACTTGAAATTCTTCCTAAGAAAAAAAAGAAAAAAGGCGAAAAAGAGCCGACTTTGGAAGCTTCTAAAAATGCTGATATTGCATTTTTAGAAGCACAATACGCATTGGGAGAAGCAAGCGAAGAAGCTTATCGTATTCGATTACTGGCAATTAATGACTATTATGATGCACTTGAAATAGAACGAAACGAAAAGAAGGTTCAAACCATCATGGAAAGTGCCAAGTTTGGGCTTGAAATCATGCAAGACATGCTTGGAGGTTATTCTTCTTACGTTCAAGCATGCCAGGATGCCGAATCCGCCAAAATCAACAAAAAATACGATGCTGAAATCAAAGCTGCCGGTAATAACGAGAGAAAGAAAAAGAAAATAGAGGAAAAGAGAGATGCAGAACTCAAAAAAATGCAAGCTGAGCATGAAAATAAGTCTTATAAGATTCAAATCGCTCAGGCACTTGCAAGTACAGCCATGGCTGCAATTAATGCATATGCATCAGCGGTAAAAGTTAATTTTCTTTTAGGTCCTATTGCTGCAGCGGCTGCAGTTACTGCAGGAATGATGAATGTCGCCACCATTAAAAAACAGCACGAAGCTGCTATGACAAATTACTGGGATGGAGGTTTCACTCCTTCCGGAACATGGAATAAACCCGTAGGCATTGTTCACCCCGACGAATTTGTGGCCAATCGTTTTTCAACGGCAAACAGCACTTTGCGCCCGGTATTTGATGTTATCGATTACGCCCAAAGAAATAATACGGTTAGCAGCCTTAAGAAAGAAGATATTGCTAAAGCATTACGCATACAGGGATATTCTTCCGGAGGATATACTCCACAAGTTCAAAAATATGAAGTTAGTAGAACTGATAACAACAATAATGCCACTTATGAAAGATTCATTTTGTTAATGGAGCGATTAGAGAAAAAAATGGATGAACCATTTATTGGAGAAGTATCATTACTTGGCAGGAATGGGATAAAAGAGAAAATGGACTTGTATAATAAAATTAAATCAAACACAACAAGAAATGGTTGAATTATATATTGATGGAATTCCCGCAGCTCTTCCTGAAAAATTTTCATTTGACATTGTAAAAGAAAATCCGTTTTTTCAAAAAAATGGAGAATATACCTTTGATATAACTTTATCACTATCTAACCCTGTTAATGCTAAATTGTACAATCATATAGATCGAACAAATAATAAAACCGAAATCGAAAAAAGAAGAGCCATCCTTATTTGCGAGAATAAGGTGATGCTTAATGGCACGGAAGTGATACTTAGCAACACAAATCATGATGTGAAAATTCAATTAGTATCAGGGAATTCAGAATTAAATTATTTTTCTGGAAGCGATAAAAAAGTCTCAGAACTTGATTTGGGAGAATGCGATATTGATTTGGATAAAGCACGCAAATCATTATTTTATTGTTATCCTGAATATAATTATTGCTGTCCTTATATCACCTTTGATAATGGTTATGGTTTTGGAAATTTATGGAAACCGAATCCTACATTATCATCGGGAGGATTACATCATGGGGATGTGATTCCACAACCATATTTACTTTATTATATAGAGGAAATCCCTAAAGTACTTGGTTATAAAATGGAATATAACGTTTTGAGAGAAGATGAAATGTTTTTAAGAACTTATATTGCAAACAGAGTCAATACAAAAAAGTATGTTGATTACTTACCGGACTGGACAGTCGCTGAATTTTTTGAAGAAATAGAGAAGTTCTTAAATGTGCTTTTTATTGTTGATCAACAGTCTAAAAAAGTATCAATTCTTCGTCCTTATAACTATCTATCTTCTGCAAACAAAATATATTTGAAGAATGACCAAATAATTGATGAATTTGAAAGAGAACATGAAAAAGATAGTTCTAATAATCAATTCCCATTTTTTGTTGAAAATAAAAATATAAAATATGCTTTCCCTTCTGGGGATATTTTTAGTTATTTATCCATACCTAATGAAATATTGAAGTATGCAGATATTATTAAATTTGACACATTTGACGGCTTGTTTGAGGAAGCTAAAAATCAGGATTTTATTGATAAATACTTTAAAACGAGAACTATATTTTATGCCGAGGACGTTGAAACTTATTATATGATTATAGGTTCTTATCACGAAGAAAGAAATCCATGTTTAAGAAGTATTAATATTTTTCAACCAATTGGAGAGGAGAAAAATGCGTTAGAGCTAAAAATAACTCCTGTTATGTTCATAGATGAGCTTGAAGTTTTGCGTCCAGTTGTTGGTGGCCCTAGACTCATTCCTTATTCTTCAAATTCCGAAATTAAAGAAAATTCTTTGAGTGATAATTTTAATGATATGATATTAGATGGGGTACCCAAAAAAGACTATGTTGAAAATCTTGAAATTGCTATATATGTTGGAGTTTATTCTGATATAGAGATGGGGGAAGTTGAATACATTAAACATACGGATAGATTTCCGCAGTCTACAACCGATTATATGGGAGCTTGTAAGTATTATTATCCTCCCAATAATATTGAATTAAGGAAAAGAAATCATGTTAATAATTGGACATTACGTTTGCAAGGGAAACATGGCATTGTAACTAAAACTCGTGAAAATCATATTTTTATTGATATCAATAAGCCTGTCACGTATTATTTTTTATCTCATGAAATTCATGACGTAAGAAATATATTTCAAATAAGAAATAGTGAATTTTTATGTAAGCAGCTTATTTACAAGATAACCGAAAAAGGACTATCTCCAATTACAGAAGGTATCTTTTATCCTTTAGAAGGTTTCTCCTAATTGAGTAGACTCTTTCATAACATATTGTAATGCTGCCATATCCGGCTCATGAGTATAAGTTTCAATTTCTTCCGAATTTTTATGTCCGGTAATACTGCTTATAAACAAATTGGAGTGTCCTTTTATTTTTAGGTCCGTAATGCCAGTGTCTCGATAGGAGTATAGCTGCATCTCTTTGGGCAATTCGATTTTTTTGCGCATTCTTTCCCAATGCTTATCTAGTCGGCGAGTACATATCGGAGTTTTACCTGGCTGCAGTTTTTGTGTAATCAGATAGTCTTCTGGGTCTGCTTTAGCAATATGTTCCTGAATCATGTCTTTCAAATGGGGAGGAAGAAAACAGAACCGGGAACTTTTTGTTTTAGTTTTATTTGCAGGAAGGAAAATAACCGATCGTTTCAGGTCAATGTCTTTTATTTGAGTCCGACAAATTTCGGCCGGCCGCAGAAAAGAATTGTAAACCAATCCGCAAACAATTTCCAATCCAGGATTAAATTCTCTGCAAAATTGAATTATCTTCTCGCTCCATTCTGCCGGGATAATAATGCGTTGTTTTTCTTTTTTTGGCTTTGGCTTAATTTTTTCGAATGGATTTTCAGTACAATAATTTTTATCAATTAGCCAATTCCAAAATGTACGTAATGTCGAAATATAATTATTGTAACTTCTTGGGGATAGATTTTTTTCTGTATAGGCATAATCTAAGTATGATATAGCCATTTCTTTACTGAAATTACAAATTCGGATATCAGCCTGTTTTTTATTTTCGAGCCAAATTCGGAGCATATTAACTTGAGATTTGTACCCCCTCATAGAATCTTCTGAAAAAACTCCATTTTTCAAGTCTTTTTCTTTATACTTTATGAAAGTTTCCATGGCTTCTGTTACCTTATGGAAATATTTTGCATTTTCTCCTTCCATGTATGGGTTCCAACCACTTTCAAGTTTTTTATTTATGGGTAGGCTAAGCATCCAACGCCCTGCCGTATTACTACGGTGGGTTTTCGGATGCTCGCCCCCGAACCGTACGTACACGTCTCCGCGTATACGGCTCTCTACTAATAATATCAGTCTATTCATTGTTGCTGAGTTTTTTGTTA
>JAVBLO010000057.1:0-3405 GCA_031553415.1 Bacteroidales bacterium
TGGAAAGTAGAAAATTGCAATAAAACCACCGGGTGAATAAAAATCAATCAATGTCTCTAACTGGTCTCTGAATGTTTTGGAAATTTGTTAGAGACAAAATCAACTCCAAAATTAGAAAACGGACTTCACCGGATGCTTACATTCTTTACGTTATGAGTTTTTTTTACCACTGTAACAAGTTTTTTGCCTGTTTTGATCTTCCGGACGCTCTATGGGACGTTCGGTACCATCAAGCAAAACATCTTCGCATTGTTCCAGAAGATATTGAATCCGCAAATGATTTCTCTCCGGTAGCTCTCCTAACGTTTTCAATGTTTTACGGAGAATCTCACAAAGGAGATGTACCCAGTGGTTACATTGAGGCTGAGTCATTCCATAAGTTGCGCCATGGTACTCCTGCAATGGGTTGTTTTTCAGATAAGAAAGAATAAACAACAATTTATCGCTTATAATCGGTATCTGACTGGTCTTGCGGTTGTAGGATATACGTTCACGGGGTTTCCCTTTCAATGTAAAGCAAGAATAGTACTCATCCCAATGGTATTTGAAAGTCGGGATAAATGCTTCAAACTCTTGACTTGTAAATCCTGTCAGAGATAATAACTGCTTCGCATTATGTCGAACTTTGTCGTATTTCATCTGTGAATCTGTTTTTTAGATTCACAAAAGTATGTAAAAGAACGCTATAACTAATTATTAAATATAAACTCTATTATATCTTGTATTGTCTTATTGGGATTGTATTGTTGGAGGTTTTGGGGTAATTCATTATCCAAAAATATTGCCGATTGGAGCGGTTTTGGCGATTACATCAGTGGAATATTTTCATTTGTAAATGTGGTTTTGATGGTTTATGTATGTTATTTAGTTCAAAATTTCAATGATACAGATTCAATTAAAAATCATATTGACGAATGTCTAAAATCTATTGCTGAAATGCAATTTTATGTAACCGAGCTTGATAATCCTTGTTTTGACCATAAAAAAACTTGTGAAAATTTTAGGACATCATCATTAGAATTATATAAAAGTAATTCCACTCTAAAAAATAGAATTGAAGCTTTTTTTAGTAATAATGATGACATAAACAATATTCTCCAAATAATAACAAGCACTACAAATGTTTTGATTGCAAAAAATGACACCTTGATGAAAACTACATCGACAGAGGAAATCCTGAAATTAAAGAAAGAAATTTTCCCTAAAATAGATGAAATAAAAACCAATTATGCTTCAGTAAGAAGAAAGTTAAAATAAAGATATTCTTTGTCCTCAGACAAAGAATATTACTAAACAAAAAAGGTTTTCGTAAAAGAGTCATTCATGTTTCGTTTTAGTCATTAGTACAATCAAGTATATAGATGCAAAAAACAGATTAATCCTCTTTCAATAACCATTTCCATATTGGTAAAACATTGATAACAAGTCCGTTTTCTTCAAAAGTAGATTCTTCATCCCAAGTGATAATTTCAAGATTTTCAGTATTATACACTTCCGATAATTTGATTAAGGCTTTTATTTCCCGTTGTTTGGTTGTTTCATCCGCAAGACTGTATGAAACTTGTATGGCTCGTTGTTCTTTAGGAATAAAGAAATCGACCTCAATATTTTTATTATAAAAGTATAAATCATCTCCGTATTTCTTTTTCAGAGTTATAGCCACTAAGTTTTCAAGTAGCTTAGTTTCTGGGTCAAAAAGGAAATTATTTAATAATCCATTATCAAAGAAATACCTTTTCTTGAAAGTTTCCTTTTCACTTAGTTTATCTGAAAAATTAGGAATACCAAAGACTAAATAAGCATCGGTAAGATATTGAAGGTAATCGACAAGTGTATTACGGGAAATGGTTGCCCCGGTTGAATCAATTATATTTTTTAGCCGGACTAAAGAAGACGGCTGCATAACACTTTCAGCCAATTTCTTAACAAGGACTTTGATTGCATTCTCGTTTCTTATATCATTCCTGAAAATAACATCTCCTAAGAGAACTTTTTGATAAAGAGCATTTAACCAACTGCGTTTATCTTTCAATGGAAAGGATTCGGCAAAACCGCCATAATAGAAATAATCCTGAAACAATTTAATGACTTGCAACCGGGTTTCTCCGAATTCCCAGTTCCGGTCTAATTCGATATGATGAAAAGCTAAATATTCCCTGAAGGTAAACGGAAAAACTTCTTTAGCGACAAACCGACCTCCCAAAGTAGTATATATTTCTTTACTGAGCATTTTCGCATTACTCCCTGTAACAAATACCCTGTACTTTGAATCTGCTAATCGTCGAACAAATTTTTCCCAACCGTCGATATTCTGTATTTCATCCAAATAAATCAACGGTTTCCCGTCGTACATTTCTTTGTAGCATTCCAGAAAAAGATTAAGTTCCTCTGATTTAATGGAAGAAACTCGTTCGTCCTCAAAATTGATATATAAAACATCTTCAATCGAAGCTTGTCCGGTTTTTATTAAATGTTGTATATGTTGATAAAGCAAGTAGGACTTTCCGGCACGCCTTATGCCAACATATACATAATTAACAGTATCTTCCAGATTTACGGGTCTTTCGATCAATTCTATATTACGAATTTCCTCTTGCTTTTCAGTAATCAGACTTTTTACAACTCGCTTTTCCATTTTATTGCACTATTTATTGATGCAAAAATACAAATTATCTTTCAATATACTGAACAATAATTCTGCTTTTATGAAATTTTGCTTGTCAATGATTGTGTTTTGCAAATTTACGATTGAAAAATAAATTTGCAAGGTTTCTAAAATAATACTATCGGTTAGATAAAAAAGTGTGACCGATTTGCATCCGTTTTGGGTGGGTATCTGCCGGAATGGCACACTTTTTTGACTAATTTAGCTGCAAAAGTAAGCCCGGAAAACTGATGCTTTTTGGGTGGGTATGCTCCGGATTATGCATCTGACACAGAAGAAATTAAAAGTTATCCTATTTTGTTGGTTGAAGCTAAAAAAGAAAAGCGTTTGGCCAAACAACAAGAAATGCAGCAAGCTCAATTGCAATTAAAAAGCTATTCCATTGCTACAGGTTGCAAATTTGGTTTGATTACTGATAGTCATATAATACAAGTCTTAGACCTTATGCCTCACATAGGTAGTTATAAGGTTTTATTTGAATGTCAACGTTCAGAATTGAAAAAAAGATTTGAAGAACTTTACAACCTCGTAGGAAAGAATAGATTGAGAGATTATTATTTACAATATGTATAGATTATAATGTCCCCCTGAAAGTCCCCTGAAAATCGAGTAGGAGGAAAACGAAGTAGTTTTCTTCCTACTTTCGTTTTCCGACCTCTCACACCACCGTACGTGCCGTTCGGCATACGGCGGTTCTTTACTTACGATGCAATTTACTGTAATAATCCATCAAAGTGGGA
>JAVBLO010000078.1:0-39709 GCA_031553415.1 Bacteroidales bacterium
AACTACGCCGAGCGCTTACGCCAGATAACACTGTATCTCAGAAATCGTGTGTAAGGTTAAAACCCGCGGTTACAAAAATCAAACTGCTACACAGTTATCCTTTCAATCCCGTAAATCCTGTCGAAAAAATAGTTCAAATAGAGCCCGATTTGAATGTTTTTTAAAACCTTCCGAAACAAATTTAAAAGCAAACCAACCAAAGTTCTAATTATTAAAGAGAAACCTTAATCAGCAGACTCCGTTTCATCACTATTTTTGTATAGTGAAAAATTATAATCCTATAAAAATAAAATCATCATGAACAGGCGTAATTTTATCAAAAAATCCGGATTTACTTTTGCCGGGATAGCTGCAACCGGAAGTCTTCTGCAAAGTTGTGAGAATCCGGTGACTTCCAATAATAAAAAGTTTCCGAAACCTTCGGCAAGCGATTTAAAACTATTCTGGGGAGATATTCATAACCATTGTAATCTTACTTATGGACATGGCGATATGCGTGATGCTTTTGAAGCGGCAAAACAACAATTGGATTTCGTGTCTGTTACTCCACATGCCATGTGGCCGGATATCCCGGGTAAAGGTGATCCCCGGTTGGAATGGGTGATAGAATATCATGAAAGTGCATTCCGCCGTTTGCGAGCCGGAGGATGGGATAAATATGTCAAGATGACTAACGAATATAATCAGGAAGGAAAGTTCCTTACTTTCCTATCTTATGAGTGTCATGATATGAGGTATGGCGACCATGTGGCATTGAATTATGACCTTGATGCTCCTCTGATCGAAATAAGACAGGAAGATAATCCCAAAAAATTATTCAAGGGAAAGAAAGTTTTTTTTACCCCGCACCACATGGGTTATCAGGAAGGATACAGGGGATATAACTGGAAATATTTCCAGGAAGGAAAATTATGTCCTTTTGTTGAAATGTATTCCCGTCACGGTTTGGCTGAAAGTGATTTGGGAGATTATCCCTATCTCCACGATATGGGACCCCGTGTTTGGGAAGGAACTGTACAATATGGTTTAAGTCTCGGAAATAAATTCGGCATCATTGGCTCGACAGACCAACATGCAGGTTATCCGGGTAGTTATGGAGACGGACGGGTTGGAGTATTAGCCCCGGCTCTTCACCGTGATAAAATCTGGAATGCTATGGAGAACCGGAATGTGTGTTGTGTTACAGGCGATAAAATTGCGATAGATTTCCGGATCAATGATGCTTTTATGGGCGATGTTATCAAAGGAAATTTCCGTAAAATTTACCTGAATGTAGAAGCCGGAAATGCCATTGATTATGTGGATATCGTAAAAAATGGAAAAACAATCGGGCGTATCAGCGGGCCATTAATTCCCGAAGCGCCTAAAGAAGATACTATCAGGGCGAAAGTGAAAATGGAATTCGGCTGGAACCGCTTGGATGAACCTGTAAAGTGGCTTGGTCAGATACGGATTAATAATGGTGTTATCAATAATGTTGAAACCTGTTTCCGGGGTTCTCCTTATACCGCTCCGCAAGAAGGTAAAACAACCAGGGATGTCACTTATGTAAATAAGGTTCTGGGCAAAAACGATTCTTCCGTGGATCTGGAAATGTACAGCGTTAAAAATCCGAACACATTAACTCCTGCTACACAGGCTGTTATTTTAGATGTAACCATGCCTGAATCCGGAATTATCACATCTGAATTCAATGGCAAAAAATTCGAATACTCATTGGCTGACTTGTTGGAAGGTACCAAGGCCCATTTTATGATTGGCTGGTTGAGCGAGGCAATTCAATTCCACAGGGCCATACCGGTAAATGCATTCACCATCGAACATTATATGCTGGATGACGAACCGGAAAAGGAAACGGATTATTATTACATCCGTGTGCGGCAAAGAGATGCTCAATGGGGTTGGAGTTCTCCGATTTGGGTTGAAAAGCAATAAATTTACAATTTATTGCTTATCTTAGCGGCATGTCTATGAAATAATCATTTATGGGTACAGCCGGCGTTATAATAATCATTCAAGTTGTATACTTTGTAACTGCATTATTTATTGTTTTCATGGTGATTTCGGAAAACCGGAATCCAATAAAAACAATGTCATGGGTATTATTACTATTGTTTGTTCCTATTGTTGGAATTATCATTTATTATTTTTTCGGACAAGATACACGCCGGCTTCGTATCATTTCGAAGAAACGTTACCGTATGTTACAAAAAAGGTCATTTGAACCATTGATTATTCATAATAAAGAAAACATACGGACAGAATATGCTCCCTTAGTAAAATTGCTTAATAATAACAATGATTCTGCCTTAATGCAGGGGAGTAAAATTGAGTTTTTTTCTTATGGCAAAGAGAAATTTGAAGCCTTGATTCAGGATTTGGAAAAAGCACAGCACCATATTCATTTTCAATACTATATTTTTGAAGATGATGAAATCGGGCGGAAAATAAAATCTCTCCTGATGAAAAAGGCCTTTGAAGGAATCGAAGTACGTATATTGTATGATGATGTGGCCAACTGGAAAACCAAAAACCGCTTTTACGATGAAATGCAGGAGGCGGGAGTCGAAGTAACTGCTTACCTGCAAGTTCATTTTCCCCTTTTTACAAGTAAGGTAAATTACCGTAACCACCGGAAAATTGTAATCATTGATGGAAAAACCGGATACATTGGCGGGATGAATGTGGCCGACCGGTATCTGGAAAAAACATGGAAAGATATGCACCTGCGTATAACGGGAAAAGGAGTACTCGCTTTGCAATCGGTATTCTTGATAGATTGGGTATCTTCGGGAAAACCTTTGCTGGGAAAGAAAATATATTTTCCTGAGACTCCGGTTATGACAGATAATATTCTTCAAATTGTAACCGGTGGACCGATTAATCCCTGGCGAACGCTCCTGCAGGCAACTCTCCATATTCTTTCGAACGCAAAAAAATATGTCTATATACAAACACCCTATTTTCTGCCGACCGAAGCGCTGTTACAAATATTACAATCAACGGCTTTAAGTGGTATTGATGTACGGTTGATGGTGCCCCAGAAATTGGATGTTCATTTTGTGAATACGGCAGCACGCTCTTATTTCGCAGATATAATGCGTGCCGGTGTAAAAATATTTCTATACCAACCTGCTTTTCTGCATGCTAAAATGATGGTTGTAGATGATTTTATAACAGTTATCGGTTCTGCTAATATGGATTTTCGTAGTTTTGAGCACAATTTCGAAGTAAATGCTTATCTATACGACAAGGAGATAACCGGTAAAATGAAAAATTTATTTTTGGAAGACCAGCAAAATTGTAAGCAAATAATATTAAAAGAATGGAAAAAACGGCCTCGCATTGAAAAATTCAAGGAGTCGGTGATGAGAATGTTTTCACCGTTACTATAAACAATTACGAATTACGAATTAAAAATTACAAGTTACTTAGAACCTATTTTTAATTCGTAATTCGTAATTATTAATTCGTAATTGAATAATGGATTGGAATAAGCTATTGTCAGATAAACGTTTCGGCATGGAACAATACCATGAAGAACGTAAACATGAGCGGACTGACTTTCAACGTGATTATGACCGTTTGATTTTTTCAGCGCCTTTCAGGAGATTACAAAATAAAACACAGGTTTTTCCGCTTCCGGGAAGTGTTTTTGTGCATAACCGGTTAACACACAGTCTGGAAGTTGCATGTGTGGCCCGGTCGCTTGGAGATAAGGTCGGTCGTGAACTGTTTGTAAAATATGGTTCAGAAAATCAATCCCTGTTACAAATAGGCGCAATTGTTTCTGCTGCTTGCCTGGCGCATGATTTAGGTAATCCTCCTTTCGGACATTCCGGGGAAAAGGCTATTTCCAATTATTTCTCACAGGGAAAAGGATCCCTTTTCATCGAAAAAATGAAAGGTGAAGGCTCCCGTTTCTCCGATTTTTTAAGCTTTGAAGGCAACGCCAATTCACTCCGGTTATTGACTCATCAATTCAAGGGAAGAAGACAGGGTGGTTTTGCGATGACATATTCAACTTTGGCGTCAATCGTCAAATATCCTTATGCCTCTACTTTAGCAGGAGAAAAAGGAAAATTCGGGTTTTTCTTTTCGGAAGAAAAAGGATACCGGAAAATTGCTGATGAATTGGGGATTATCAAACAACAAGATGAGCCACTGCAATTTCGCCGTTATCCGTTGGTTTATTTAGTTGAAGCAGCCGACGATATCTGTTATCAGATTATGGATATCGAAGATGCTCATAAACTTAAAATCATATCGTCGCAGGAATGTAAAGAATTATTGTTGAATTTCTTTACAAAAGAAAAACAGGAAAGGACGAAAAAGGTGATGGATATGGTTAACGATGAAAATGAGCAAATCGCCTACCTGCGTTCATCGGTTATTGGAAAATTAGTTGATGAATGCTCGGAAGTTTTCTTAGTCAATGAAGAAGATATCCTTCAAGGAAAATTTTCATCTCCATTAATAAATAATATCAGCAATCCGGCTTTAGATGCTTATAAAACCTGTTCAAACCTGGCATTCAAGAAAATCTACCGTTCACAGGATGTTCTGGATATTGAATTAGCTGGTTACAGGATCATCAACTTTCTATTGGATTGCCTGCTCGAAGCAGTGGAGACTCCCAAAAATACTTATTCCAAACTTTTAATCGGTCGAATCCCGGAGCAATACGAAACTGATTCTGAAGATACTTATACCAAAGCGCAATCCATAGTTGATTATATTTCCGGGATGACTGATGTTTATGCTTTGGATTTATATCAGAAAATAACAGGGATGAATTTGCCGGCGTTGTAAAATTTTTTACTTCTTCACTGAAAACTTGTAAATCCGGCCTCCATTAGCTTTTATATTTGTCTGGAATAAATTTCCGGAACGGAGTTTTGATCCGGCTTTTTCTTTCGTTAATAAGTCTGTTCCTATACCAATTTTTTCCGGTGAAACCTGTAAAAATCCGAAAACAACGTCGGGAATATTAATGCTTGTTTCAACATCTTTATCCTCAAAATTAACAACAACCAACAGTATTTCATTATCAGCTTTGCGCAAATAAACATACTGTTTGTCAGAATTAAATCCCGGATTTTCATAATTAACATACATCAAATCATAAAAAAATCCTTCTCTGATTGCCTTTTCGGAATTACAGAGATTTAATAATTTTGCATAAAAATCCCGCAGACTCTTTTGCTCTTTTGTTAAACCTTTACCATCATATTTCCCTTTATTCCTCCAATTCCGGATACTTGCAACACTCCAATAATCAAAGATAGTCGTGCGGCCGTCGAGTCCGCTGAAACCTTCTCTGTCCATGCCCGGTTCGCCAAGTTCTTGTCCGGAATAAACCATTACCGGATTGGTATTCATAGTGGCGGAAACAATCATGGCAGGAATCGCCCTCCATGGATTTTTTGCGAAGAAATCGGAAGAAATGCGTTGTTCGTCGTGGTTTTCCAGAAAATTTAACATCTGATATTGAACGCCTTCGATTGATTGCCAACAATTAGTAATTGCACTCGTTGGTTTCTCTCCCCGGATAACTTCCCGAAGCGTATCATATAATCCTACTTTATCATAGAGGTAATCAAATTTACCATTCCATAAATAGTTGCGGTATTCAAACGGATTATAAACTTCAGCAATAAAAATGATTTCCGGATATTTTGCCTTAACCTTAGGAATAACCCAGCCCCAAAATTCTACAGGCACCATTTCAGCCATATCACACCTGAATCCATCGACATTTTTGGAACACCAGAACAACAAGATATCCAACATTTTATTCCATGTGTCAGGAACCGGATTAAAATGTTTTTGTCCCCCGCTAAGATAGTCAATGCCATAATTTAACTTGATAGTTTCATACCAGTCATTGATGCCGGGATGTGCGTCGAACTTATCATTTCCGGTCGCTTTTGCCGGAAATTCCTTATATTTCGGGCCCTGTAAATGTAAATCGAAATCAGGAGAAAATGTCTGCCCGGGAATATAATAGAAATTATTGTTTATATCAAAAGAAGTATGATTATTGTCGTTTTCACCGATATTTTTTACTCCTTTGGGTTTAACATCCGATTTATATTGACGTGCAACATGATTTGGTACAAAATCAATAATCGTTTTTAAATTAGCAGTATGGGTACGGTCAACTAATGCCTCAAACTCTTTCATCCGCAGTTTTACATCATCTGCCAAATCAGGATCCACATCGTAATAATCCTTTATTGCATAAGGAGAACCGGCATTTCCTTTAACAACCGCAGGATGATCTTTGGCAATGCCGTATGCAGAATAATCGGTTTTAGTGGCATGCTCAATCACACCAGTATACCAAACATGTGTAAATCCCGTTTTCCGGATTTCATTTAATGCAATGTCTGAAAATGCGGAAAATTTTCCGCATCCATTTTTTTCGATAGAACCATTGATTTCGTTTGTAGAATTGTCATTCCCAAAAAGCCTTGGAAGCACTTGATACAGTGCAATTTTTTTTGTATTGTTCATTGATAAAGTATATTTGGAATTATAACGTTTTTGGATTCATAAAGTTTAAATTTAGACCCCTAAATCCCCTAAAGGGGACTTTTAGTGTCTGCAAAGACCAAATAGAACTACGGTTTATCACGCACCAAGTCCCCTTTAGGGGATTTAGGGGTATTTTTATAATTTGCAAAAATACTATAAATTTGTGGTTTGGTAAATTGAAAAACAAAATAGAATGGAAAACTATCAGGCAATTATTTTTGATTTAGACGGGACTTTAATTAATTCACTTGAAGACATTGCAGATGCAATGAATTATGCCTTGGCTACGTTTGGCTTTCCAACTCATAATCATGATGCTTACAGATATTTTGTCGGCAATGGTTTGATGAATATGGTCAGGGCAAGCGTCCCGGAATCTGTTCTTGAAAATTCGCAAATGGTGCAACTGTGTTTTGAAACGATGATGGATAAATATCAACAGTGTTTGGTTCGCAAAACCTGCTTGTATCCAGGCATGAAAGAGCTGTTGGATGTCCTGGCTTCAAAAGGATTGAAACTTGCTGTGCTTTCTAATAAAGCCGATGAATTAACACAGCGAATCTGCAGTGCTTTGTTGAAAAACTGGGAATTTGATGTTATCATGGGTGCAACAGATGAGTTTCCTCGTAAACCGAATCCTGATTCCGCCCTTTTTATCTCAAAAAAATTAAATGTTCCTTCCGAAAATATTCTTTATGTAGGAGATACCGGTGTAGATATGAAAACAGCCAATGCAGCCGGTATGTTTCCGGTAGGTGTTACCTGGGGTTTCCGTACGAGGGAAGAATTATTGGAAGCGGGAGCTAAATTAATTATTGACAAACCGTTAGATATTCTCGGAGAATCCGGTTTATTGTGAGATAAAATAATTGCAAAATGATAGTTGTACAACACTTGAAAAATATTAGGAGAATTTAAAATATTCTGTACATTTGTGACCAAAATTATTCAACTATCTAATGCCCGAAAATGTATGATTAATCAAGAACTAATCAACCCCAAAAGTATTGTTGTAGTAGGAGGTTCCAACAATACATCCAAGCCTGGAGGTAACTGTATAAGAAACCTGCTCAACGGAAAATATGCCGGAAAACTTTATGTTGTCAATCCTAAAGAAGATGAAGTTCAAGGGCTGAAATCTTATCACAATGTTTCTGAAATCCCTGACACCGATTTGGCGATTATTGCCATTCCTGCATCACTTTGTCTGGAAACAATTACCATCTTGGCAGAACAGAAAAATGTAAAGGCATTTATTATGTACACTGCCGGATTTGGAGAGGAAACAGAAGCCGGAGCTCAACTTGAAAAACAAATAGTCGAAGTGATAAACAAAGCTGGGGCAAGTCTAATAGGCCCTAATTGTATCGGGATACTAAACAGATATCATCACAGTTTATTTACACTTCCTATTCCGGAATTAGATCCGTTTGGAGCCGACATTATTTCCAGTTCCGGAGGAACAGCCCTTTTCATCATGGAATCTGCCATGCGCATGGGGTTGCGTTTCAATTCAGTATGGTCTATCGGGAATGGCGCTCAAATCACCATCGAAGATGTTCTGGAATATATGGATCAGAATTTCGATATAACCAGACATTCCCGCATCAAGATACTTTATATAGAAGACATTAAAAACCCTGATAAATTATTGCATCACACTTCTTCTTTGATTCAGAAAGGATGCCGGATTGCTGCGATTAAATCGGGGAGTTCCGAATCCGGAAGCCGTGCCGCTTCTTCTCATACCGGAGCTATGGCTAATCCTGATTTGGCAGTTGAGGCATTGTTCAGGAAGGCTGGTATTGTACGTTGTTATAGCCGCGAAGAATTGGCTACTGTGTCAGCCGTCTTTACATTGAAAGAGTTGAAAGGGAATAATATTGCAATTGTTACCCATGCAGGAGGTCCTGCGGTTATTTTGACGGATGCTTTGTCAAAAGGCGGAATGAATATCCCCAAATTATCGGGAACTCCGGAAGCTGAAAAATTAAAGAAACTTTTGCTTCCCGGTAGTGCGATTAGCAATCCTATTGATATATTAGGAACAGGTGAGCCCAAACATTTGGCTATTGCTATAGATTATTGCGAAGAAGAGTTTAAAAATATCGATGGAATCGCTGTTATTTTCGGAAGTCCCGGTTTAACGAGAGTTTTTGAAGCATATGAAGTATTAGATGAAAAAATGAGGACTTGCCGGAAACCGATTTTCCCTATTCTTCCTTCTGTTACCACTGCTTTTGATGAAACAGATTTCTTTGTTAAAAAAGGACATGTAAATTTCAGTGATGAAGCCGGATTGGCAAATGCATTAACTAAAATTATAAAAACACCGCATCCATCGGGAAATTCAATCGATCTTTGGGGGGTTGAAATACTTGAGATGCGGAAAATTATTGATGCAATTGAAACTCCGGGATATATTGAACCCGCAAAAGTGCAGGCGCTATTGCGCGCAGCCGGGATAAAAGTTGCAGAAGAAAAAGTTTCGGGCGATTGGAAGGAAATTGCCGAGTTTGCTAAGAAAGTGGATTATCCGGTGGTGGCCAAATGTGTCGGCCCTGTACATAAGTCTGATATCGGTGGTGTGGTATTGAATATCCGCTCGGAAAAACATCTCAAAATTGAATTCGAACGTTTAATGAATTTACCTGAAGTTACTGCCGTAATGGTGCAACCCATGTTGTCGGGGACCGAACTTTTTATCGGGGCCAAGTATGAACAACGTTTCGGCCATATTGTGCTTTGTGGTTTAGGTGGTATTTTCGTTGAAGTCCTGAAAGATGTTGCTTCCGGTTTGGCGCCTTTAAGCAAAAATGAAGCATTATCTATGATTCGTTCTTTGCGTGGCTATAAAATTATTCAGGGAACCCGTGGAATGGCAGGTATAGACGAAGAACAATATGCCGAAATTATTGCCCGTTTATCGACATTGCTTCGGTTTGCTCCTGAAATAAAGGAAATGGATATCAATCCTTTGTTAGCGACAAAGAAAGGAATTGTTGCTGTTGATGCAAGGATCAGGATTGAAAAATGAAAATATTAAAGAAATTAAGGATGTGAGGGATGAAGATAATGCAGCCTGTTATTATCGACACGATTGCTGCTAATAGTACGGCTGCTGCTCCCACATCCTTAATCATTTTAACCATCGGATGATGTTCCGGGGAAATTAGGTCACAAATATATTCTACAGAAGTATTCAGGGCTTCCATAGATAAAACCAGTCCTATTGATAGAAGAACAGCGAACCATTCTGTTTTTTCCACGTTGAAAAAGAAACAGGCTATTATGACTGCAATAGACACAGCCAAATGAAACCTGAAATTCCTCTCGTTATATATTAAAGTCCAAATACCCTGAAAAGCTACAGCAAAGCTTTTCATTTGTGATATTTTTGCCCGTTTTCTTTTTGTCATGATCTTTTTCTTTTTTCGACAACTAAATCTTGTCCATTTAAAAAGAAAAAGGGAATTCTCACGAACTCCCTAATCCAATCTTTGTTAACCTTAAATCTAATACTATTATGAAAAAACCACGATACAAAGGTAATGGATTTTCATATATCTTGTCAAGCTTTTTATTGAAATAAATGTTAATGAATAGGCTATTTTCATTTAATAAATCCTAATATCATTTTTTTTCAATATAATCTTTCCATTTCGACTGTGAAGTGCCGCATGATTGGGGCTTCTTTTGTGATTTTAAACCCTTTCCGGATTTCTTCTTTCCTGTCAATGACATTTTTCAATGCAACGGCGATAACGTCCATGTGGTTATTTGTGTACGTTCGCCGTGGAATCGCTAAACGGAGTAATTCCAATTCAGGATAACGGTTTTCACGGGTAACCGGGTCACGATCTGCCAAAATCGCACCAATTTCAACTCCACGTATGCCTGCTTCCAAATATAATTCAACTGCCAGCGTTTGTGCCGGGAATTCTTCTCTTGGAATAAGAGGTAAAATCCGTTTGGCATCAACAAATATGGCATGGCCTCCGGCAGGACGCTGATATGGAATCCCAAATTCGTCTAATTTCTTTCCTAAATATTCTACTTGCTTGATGCGGGTTTCCAGGTAATCAAATTCGGTACCTTCATATAAACCTTGTGCCAAAGCATTCATGTCACGTCCGTTCATACCACCATAAGTTAAAAAGCCTTCAAACATGATGTTGTAAGTTGATGCTTTATCAAACCATTCTTTATGGCGAGTGGCAATAAATCCTCCGATGTTTACGATAGCATCTTTTTTGCTGCTCATGGTCATTCCATCAGCATACGAATACATCTCTTCAACAATTCCCCTGATTGTTTTGTTTTCGTATCCTTTTTCCCTTGTCTTGATAAAGTAAGCATTTTCAGCAAAACGGGCAGAGTCAAAAATGACAGGTTTATTGTATTTGTCAGCCACTTTACGTACTTCACGGATACATTCCATAGATACTGGTTGTCCACCTGCCGTGTTATTGGTGACTGTTATCAGAATGAATGGAACTCGTTCATGATTTTCTTTCATCACTTGTTCCAATAATTCGACAGATAAATTTCCTTTGAACGGAAGTTCCAATTGTGTATCTGCAGCTTCTTTAATTGTGCAATCACAAGCAATGGCTTTACGAAACTCAATATGGCCTTTAGTTGTATCGAAATGAGAGTTTCCCGGGATGATGTCACCTTCTTTCACTAAAACCGAGAACAACACGTTTTCAGCAGCACGGCCCTGGTGGGTGGGGAGGAAATAATCGAAGCCTAAAATATCTTTGATGGCAGCTTTCATTTTGTAATAAGATGAAGAACCTGCGTAACTTTCGTCACCTAACATCATTTCCGACCATTGCCTGTCGCTCATGGCTCCAGTGCCGGAGTCAGTCAATAAATCGATAAAAACTTGTTCTGATTTGAGATTGAATAAATTGTACCTGGCTTCTTTTATCCATAATTCCCGTTCTTCCCTGGTACTACGGCGGATAGATTCCACCATTTTGATTTTGTAGGATTCTGCAAATGGCAATTCCATATATTTATGTTAAAATGTTATTGAATTTGCAAATGTAGTGGATTTTTAGAGTCGTTTTGGTTGTATAATCGTTAAATAATATTTATTTGAGAACAAAAAGAAATTAGTATACGAATTACACAGGTTAAATTTTTAAGCCACGAATTGCACGAATTATCACTAAAAAAAAATTAAAAGTGCAATTCGTGCAATTCGTGGCTTAATTGTTTATTTAAAAATCTGTGTAATCTGTGTGCTGGTTATATTTATAACAGTGCTTTGATCTTATCTTCCAAAACACTTTTTTGTGCAGCGCCTACATGTTTATCCACTAATTCTCCGTTTTTGAAGAAGAGAATAGTAGGAATATTGCGAATGCCAAATTGTCCGACAACTTCGTCGTTTTCGTCTACATTCAATTTCCCGATAACTACTTTGCCTTCATATTCATGGGCAAGTTCTTCAACAAATGGACCAATCAACAGACATGGGCCGCACCATTCTGCCCAAAAATCTACTACTAAAGGTTTGTCACCTTTCACTAACTCCTGAAAGTTAGCATCTGTTATTGCTAATGCCATAAAAAATAAATATTTAATGAATTAATTGATTTTGAAATATATTTCCTTACTCTCCAAATATCGTACCAAGTCGCGGGTGACAGAATATTTCTGGCTTTCCGCATTAAGGGAAACATACATATTCCTATCCTGGTCTTCTACTTTAAAATATAACGAAGTATTGCCCGGATTGTTTTTAATCAAATAAGATAATTCTGTAACTAATTCTTCTTCAAGTTTATACAGAGGAAGATTAATTGTTATCTTTTCAATCAGTGAATCTTTTACATCCGGAAGTTGCTCGATTTTAGCAATCCTGAAATCAAGTTCGTTTTCGTTATATTTACGCGGCTGGTATTGCCCTTTTATAAGCAAATACATATTGGGACGGCCATATTTTCCGTATTCAATAAAATCGTTTCCGAACAGCGGAATTTCGGCGGTGCCCGTATAATCTTCAATTTTCAGGATGCCATAAGGTTTCCCTGTTTTGGTCATCCCTTCACGGAAAGCGCTTACAATGCCACCCATCACAATTTCGCGCCCTTTCAAAGCAGATTTGTCTTCGGCAATTTCTTTCATTCCTGTATTACAGACATGGTTCAAAACAATATAAAAATCGTCTAAAGGATGGGATGACAAATAAATTCCGACCAATTCTTTTTCCTTGTTGAGGCGTTCCAATGGAGTCCAGGGATCGGCCTTCGGAATTTCGGGTTTAGAGATTTCGACCGACTCAAATCCGCCGAAAAGTGAATTCTGAGCGGAATTTTTATCCATTTGATATTTATTCCCGTATTTAATCAGGCTCTCAATAAATACTTCGCCTTTGCTGTTTTCTGCAAAATATTGTTCGCGTTTGGCTTCGGGAAAATTATCGAATGCTCCGCCTAAACATAAAGCTTCAATATTTTTCTTGTTACAGGCTGTCAGGTTTACCCTTTCCACAAAGTCAAAAATACCTTTGAACGGGCCATTTTCTTCCCTCTCTTTGACAATCATTTCAACAGCTCCGCTTCCCACACCTTTGACTCCTCCTAATCCGAAACGGATATCCCCGGCTTTGTTTACGGTAAAGTTCAAATCTGATTCATTCACATCAGGCCCTTTCACAACTATGCCCATGCTGCGGCATTCATCCATGAATTTCGTGATTTCACCGATGTCATCCTTGTTGCGCGTTAAGTTGGCTGCCATGAACTCTCCGGGATAATGCGCTTTCAGATAAGCAGTTTGATAGGAAACCCATGAATAGCAGGTAGCATGCGATTTATTGAAAGCATATTTGGCGAATTCCGCCCAGTCGGCCCAGATTTTTTCTAATTTTTCTTTTGGTCCGAATCCGTTTTTGGTTGCTCCGTCAATGAATTTGACTTTAAGCGCTTCCATTTTATCAATGAGCTTTTTACCCATTGCTTTACGCAATTCGTCGGATTGTCCGCGGGTAAATCCGGCTAAGTCACGGCTCAGAAGCATCACCTGTTCCTGATAAACAGTAATCCCGTATGTATCTTTCAGGCGGGATTCCATTTCCGGAAAGTCGTAATCAATTTCTTTGCGGCCATGCTTCCTTTCTACGAAATCGGGAATATATGCCATTGGTCCTGGCCTGTAGAGCGCATTCATCGCAATCAGGTCTTCGAATTTGGTTGGTTGTAGTTCACGGAGATATTTCTGCATTCCCGCCGACTCGAACTGGAATGTCCCGACAGTCTGGCCTTTACTGTAAAGTTCGTAAGTCTGGGCATCATCGATAGGTATTTTCGAAATATCTATATCAATACCTTTCGATTTTTTGATATTTGATAAAGCCTCTTTGATGATAGACAACGTTTTTAATCCTAAAAAGTCCATTTTAATCAAACCCACAGATTCGATAACAGAGCCTTCATATTGGGTTACCAGCACATCTTCATCACTGCCTTTTTCTTTGGCTGTACTCAACGGAACAAAATTTGTCAGGTCATCTGCTCCAATGATGACGCCACAAGCATGTACTCCAACCTGGCGCACAGTTCCTTCCAACATTTCGGCATATTTCAAAGTGTCGGAAAGATTCTGGTCGTAAGATTCCCGGGCTTCTTTCAGTTCCGGAACAAATTTCAAACAGTTGGAAATGTTGATTTTAGGAGCTTTTCCTGTTGCCTTGTCTTCAGGGAAACGATCGGGAATCAGTTTGGTCAGGCGGTCGGCTTCTGAAAGCGGTAATTTCTGAACCCGGGCGACATCCTTAATGGATGATTTTGTAGCCATAGTTCCATAAGTAATGATGTGGGCTACTTTTTCTTTACCATATTTATCCGTTACCCAACGCAGTACATCTCCACGGCCATCATCATCAAAATCGATGTCAATATCGGGCATGGAAATACGGTCGGGATTCAGGAAACGTTCGAAAAGCAAATCGTATTGTATCGGATCTATATCTGTAATTCCCAGACAATACGCGACTGCAGAACCGGCGGCAGAACCACGTCCGGGACCAACTGCAACGCCCATGTCGCGTGCCGCTTGTATGAAATCTTGCACAATAAGGAAGTATCCCGGAAATCCCATGGTTTTCATGGTTTCCAGTTCGAATTCAATTCGTTCCAAAACATCAGGCGGAACAGGATCTCCATATCTGTCAACAGCCTTTTTTAATGTCAAATCCCTTAAATAATCGGCTTCTAATTTGATTCGGATTACCTTATTATAACCTCCTAATTTATCAAAGCGGGCATCATCTTCTTTATTGAATTCTTCCCTTAATGCTTCTTCAGAATATTTTTCCTTGTAAGAAGTTTCTGTCCCAAATTCTTCCGGAATCGGGAACATAGGCATAATGGCATCCGAATCAAGGTTGTAAAACTCAACTTTATCAACAATTTCAACCGTGTTGGAAAGCGCTTCCGGAATATCTGAAAAAATAACGTTCATTTCTTCCGGTGTTTTTAACCATTCCTGTTTGGTATAGCGCATCCGGTTCGGATCATCCAAATCTTTTCCTGTGCTAAGGCAAATCAAGCGGTCGTGCGCTTCTGCATGTTCTTCATTGATAAAGTGAACATCATTCGAAGCGACGATCTTTGTATTCGTTTTCTTTGCTAATTCTATGATAAAAGGATTTACGTACTCCTGTTTTTCATAGGTTGTGCGATCTGCTCCGTCTTTATCTGTTTTATGCCGTTGTAATTCCAAATAAAAATCATCGCCAAAAATTTCCTTGAACCAAAGAATAGCTTCTTCAGCCGCTGCCATATTACCGTCGGCAATTTTACGGGGTATTTCTCCTCCTAAGCAAGCAGAACAAATAATCAGTCCTTCGCTGTATTCTTTCAGTACATCCTTATCAATACGTGGGCGATAATAGTAACCATCTATCCATGAAGTGGAAACCAATTTACAAAGATTTTGATAGCCTTTTTTATTTTTTGCCAATATTATTAAATGCCAGCCGCTTCCATCTTCTTTCATGGTTTTGTCGAAACGTGTACGGCGTGCACAATACGCTTCAACCCCTAATATAGGTTTGAATTTCTGATCCTTTTCTTTTCCCTTGTTAACTTTGTTTACATAATCGATAAATTCTTTAATTCCGAACATATTTCCATGGTCGGTAAGGGCAATCCCTTTCATGCCGCTTTTAATGGCTTTATCTACCATTCCGGGCACAGTCGACATTCCGTCGAGCAAAGAATAATGCGTGTGTACGTGCAAATGAACAAAAGGTTGTAATTCTTGATTATCAGGCATTTTTAGAATTTTTTTCTTTTTGAACCGATAAAGTTACTGCTATTCTTTTTAATTGGCAGAATAAATTTCATAAAAATTATCAACAATTTCATGTTTTGAATTGAATTTCTTAACTTTGCGAAACTGAAAAGATATAAACACACTTTCGGCTTTAACAAAGTAATGACCATGAAAAGACTGATATCCTGTTTTTGTATATATAGTTTGTTGATTGTTGGCAAATTGTATGCCAGTTCTCCTATTGATATTCTTTCTCAATACAATCAGAAATTAGATAGTGTTGTCACTTATGACAGTAGCGGAAAAGTGGTCAAAAGAATTAATAATTATTCTTTTGATACAAGTAACCGTTTGATTTCCTGCATAGAAGAAGATGTTCGTGGTTTTTCCAAATATGAGTATGATTATGATAATTGTAGTAATCAGAGATTTTATCGAATATCAAATCATAATGTGGCTTCGGCAAACTGGATAACCAGATTTGAAGAATCCTTGACTTATGGTACTGATTGTACAACCTTGTTGTCATATTCCTGTGAAGGAATTCCCGAATCAGAATCTGTGACATATAAAAGTGAAAGTGTAGCTTACCAGTATGATGTTAATGGAAAAATCAAGAAAGTCGAGAAAAAGGATAAATCCGGTACTACTGTCTTTCAGGAAATCATTTATGATTATGATGATAACGGAAAAATTGTTATTATCAATAAGAATCTGGAGAATTCAGAGCTAGTACCCACCTCAAAAATTGAATATACTTATTTGTCTCCCTCGGACGAACATTTTGCTACCGAAACAATATTTAAATACGAGAATAGCGAGTGGGTAAAATGTATGATAACTACTTATGATCCGGGCAATTTGGCATCTGGTAATTCAACTACAACAACCATTGAATACTATAATGCAGCAGGAGATGTTTGTATCAATAAAGAGGTGCGTATTTCAGATTACCGGAAAAATGATGAAAACAACATTTATGTGGAGAAAACAAAGGTTATCTATTATGAAAACAACAATGACTTAGCTTCAGCTTCTATTGTTTATGATAAGGATGGAGTAATGACTGAGAAAAATATACTTAAATCTACAAGTGAATCAGACGACGCCTCTTTATGGAAAGGAGAGTGGATTAGTGATCCTGAAGCCGGAGTCGATAAGTATTCTGTATATGACAATGATAGTAAGTCATTAAGTTGGTCTATGTCTGTATATTATAAGGTACCATCCATTCCAACTGAGAATCCTGAAATCAGCCTTGCGGAAAAATTCAAATTTTCGGTATATCCCAATCCAGTAAAAGATAACTTGTATATCACATGTTCTGAGAATGGTGATACTTTCTTTTTTCCAATACACTATTCTGTTTATAATCTTACCGGAAAACTACAATTTCATGGTATTATAGTTTCCGAAAAAGAACCGGTTGCTGTTAGCTCGTTGCTGGCCGGTTCATACATTATATCTTTTATGGCAGGAGAACAAAAAGCTACTTCTGTTTTTGTGAAAAAATAAATATATATTATGAAAAAAATCTGTTTCATCGCCTGTTTTCAAAGTTTATTGCTTTTTACATTACAGGCTGCCGGGGATAAAATAATTGTGGATTATGGACAGGAGTTGGATAGTATTGTGAGCTATGATAAGCAAGATAACTTTGTGAGCAAAACACGCTATTTCTTTGACCAGGACTTATTAAAATCCATGACTGTTGAAACATCTCATGGGGTATACACATATAACTATACGCAAAAGCAAGATAATGTTATCGAAGAAATTATTTTTGGAGAAAAAAATGCTATCGGCAGTATAAATAATCAAACGAAAAAAACATTGGAGCGCAGTCCTGAAAAAACTGCCGAGTATAATTATATCTGGCAAAATGATGCATGGAAAGATCTTGATGGTTCCGTAATGAATTATTCTAATGGTTTGGTTACCCGTTATGAAGGGCTTGAAGGTTCCGGAAGCGGTTGGATTGTATCAAATCACATAGATTATACTTATTATACTACAGCAGATAATCCACTCTTGGCTGGAAAATTGAAAGAAATACATTCTTTTGCCGATGAGAAAGATGAATCATCTAAAACAACATATTCGTATAACATAATTGGCGGTTTTGCATATTTACAGTCTGAAATGGTTTATGCTGTTGATGATGCCGGTGTTTTTCAAAAATGTATGTCTACTGAATATTCTTACCCTTCCAATAATCAGGAAAATGTAACTTGCATTATTTCTTATTTTGACCCGGAATCTCAAAAATTAGTAGGAAAGGAAAATCACGCTTTATCCGGTCAGTCCGGAGTGCTGGATACTTATCAAATCCAGATGTTTGATTCTGTAAATACCCATGTTAAGACTTCAAAATATGATTATTCTTATTTGAATGGAAAGCAAACTGTGGAAGAAATGAATACCATATCCGATTTATTGGCTAAGGGATTAAAACAAGAACAAACACGTTATTCTTCTGTTTCATCCGGCGGTTCAGTTAATCTTGCAAAAGAAGTTTATTCTGGAGAGAAATGGGTTAAAGATGAAGAATCGTCTGTTTTATATAATGATAAAGGTGATCTTGTTAATAAGGAAATAAGGAAATACATATCGGAAAGTACTTCTGTTCCGGTATACAAAACGGAATGGAATTATGATCCCAATGCAGGCATTGATACTTATGTTGTTTATGTTTATGACGAGTCGTTATCCCGTGTAGTTAAAGGCTGGTCATTCTCTGTTTTTTATCCCGGTAATCCTGATGGGATTGAGAAAATAAATATCAAAACGAAAGAAACGCTTTCAATTTATCCTAATCCGGCTTCGGAAAATATTTTTGTGACAGGAAGTGATAGTTTTGATGAACCGGTACAATATGCAATTTATAACCTGACTGGAAAACTTTTAAAGAAAGGAATTGTTTATTCTTCACAGGAAGCTATTTCCGTAACAGAGCTTACTCCGGGAAATTATTTGTTGAGATTGGGCAAGGAAAATAAATTTGCTTCCTGTGTTTTCATCAAACAATAAAAAGAGAGGTTACACACATTAAAAAAATATAAGTTATGAATTTGGATTTAGTTATGAACCTGGCAAAAGAGTATGCCGGGAATGCAATTGCAGGCAATACTTCAATTCCTGCCAATAAAAAAGATTTAGCAGTTAAAACAGCTACCGATTCTTTATTGGATAGTTTCAAAGGCCAATTACAGGGAGACAATCTCAGCAATTTGGCTGGTCTTTTTACAGGAAATTCTTCATCCCTAACCAAAAGCATCCAATCGTCATTGGTAAGCGCTTTAAGCCAGAAAGTCGGTATCAATGCAACTTTGGCAAACACAATTGCTTCAGCTATTGTTCCGCCATTGATTGATGCTGTTACCAAAAAGGTAGGAGGTGACATCGGAGGAAATATTTTGGGTAAATTAGGAGGGTTATTCGGTAAATAAGTGTAAGTTTTCCTCTCCCAGTATTAAAATTTGTTATTTTCTCATTATCTATTGGGTTGTTTGTTCGTTTCAAGCACATTAATTCTTTACTTTTGCTTCATTGCAAAAAAGTCTGAAGAGAAATGAACAAACAAACCAGATGGATTCTTATTGTTGTTATCGTTCTTTTTATTTTGGGTATGGCACTTTATCCTACCATTAAAAAGAAGTATTTTTCATTTAATAATACTGATCCTAAAAAAGAACAACCTGTTCCAACAAGTGAAGGGAAACAAAAACGACCCTTGAATATTGATGTAAAAATAATCAAGTATGAGGAATTGAATGATATATTCAGGACAACCGGAAGTCTTGTCCCTGATGAAGAAGTTGATTTATCATTCGAAACTTCAGGTAAAATAACCAAAATATACTTTTCTGAAGGTTTTGCTGTAAAAAAAGGTGACTTATTAGCCAAAGTCAATGATGCTCCATTGCAGGCAGAATTAAAGAAATTACAAGCTCAGATTCCGTTAGCTCAGGACCGTGTTTTCCGCCAGAAATCTTTGTTGGAGAAAGATGCCGTAAGCCAGGAAACTTACGAACAGGTTTCGACCGAATTGGAAAAACTGAATGCTGATATCGAATTGGTTAAATCTAAAATTGTTCAAACCGAATTGTGTGCTCCTTTTGACGGGATAATTGGTTTGCGCCAGGTGAGCGAAGGCGCTTATGCTTCTCCAACTACTGTTATTGCCAAATTAACAAAAATTATTCCTCTTAAACTCGAATTCTCAATCAACGAAAAACAAGCCAATGATGTAAAACGTGGAACCAATCTTACTTTCCGGGTAGATGGCGACCTGAATACTTACAGGGCTTCCGTATATGCTGTTGAACCTCAATTAGATCTTAAAACAAGGACGATGAAAACCCGTGCTATTTATCCTAATCCCGGAGGAAAACTGAAACCGGGACGCACGGCCTCCATTGAAATCAGGTTGAAAGAAATCAGGAATGCACTGACTGTCCCCAGTGAGGCCATTGTTGCTGAAATGGGACGGGATATCGCTTACCTTTATAAAGGAGGAAAAGCCCGCCAGATTATCCTTAAAAAAGGATTGAGAACAGAAGCAGATGTGCAAATCCTGGATGGTATCCATGCCGGAGATACTTTGATAGTAACCGGTGTTATGCAGTTGAGAGATGATATGCCTGTTAAAATTGACAATATTGTTAAATGAAGAATGAAAAATGAAGAATGAAGAATTATCAATTGTTGGAAGGCAATAATTCTTCATTCTTCATTCTTCATTTTTAATTCTTAAACCCCGTGAACATTTCCGAATTAAGCATCAAACGACCCGTATTATCAACAGTTATGTTTCTGATAATTGTCCTTTTGGGAGTTATCGGATATAGCTATTTGGGAGTACGGGAATATCCGAGTGTCGATAACCCTATCATATCTGTTAATGTTACTTATCCCGGAGCCAACGCCGAAATTATCGAAAATCAGATTACGGAACCTTTGGAACAAAATATCAATGGAATTCCGGGTATCCGCTCTCTTTCAAGCACAAGTAGCCAGGGTTCCAGCCGGATTACAGTAGAATTTGAATTGGAAGTCGATTTGGAAACTGCCGCAAATGATGTCCGTGACAAGGTTTCGCGCGCACAACGCTATTTGCCAAGGGATTGTGACCCGCCTACAGTTTCTAAAGCTGATGCCGATGCCAATCCGATTATCCAGGTTACAATAATGAGTCATAAACGCTCTTTGCTGGAATTAAGTGAAATTGCAGAATTGACTGTTAAAGAACGCTTGCAAACTATCCAGAATGTAAGTAGCGTAGATATCTGGGGTCAAAAACGATATTCGATGCGGTTGTGGCTCGACCCGGTCAAAATGGCAGGATATGGTGTTACTCCTATGGATGTTAAAAATGCGATAGATAAGGAGAATGTTGAGCTTCCTTCCGGGAGTATTGAAGGGGATAAAATGGAACTGACTATCCGTACTTTGGGCTTGATGGAAACTCCCGAAGAATTCAATAATCTGGTTATAAAGGAAAGCGAATATAATATTGTTCGATTTAAAGACGTGGGATTCGCCGAACTCGGTCCTGAAGACCAGCGAAGTATCATGAAGAGAAACGGAGTCCCGATGGTTGGTTGTGTTGTGATTCCGCAACCGGGCGCCAACCAGATTGATATTTCGGATGAAGTCATGATCCGTCTGGAACAAATGAAAAAAGATTTGCCGGACGATGTTACATTGGATGTTGCATTCGATAATACCAAATTTATCCGTGCTTCAATCAGCGAAGTAGAAGAAACTATTTACATCGCCTTCATTCTGGTTGTAATTATTATCTTTCTGTTCTTAAGGGATTGGCGGGTTACGCTTGTTCCATGTGTTGTGATTCCTGTTTCATTGATAGGAGCGTTCTTTATCATGTATATTGCAGGTTTTTCCATTAACGTATTGTCGATGCTGGCTGTTGTGTTAGCTGTCGGGTTGGTCGTTGATGACGCTATTGTGGTTGCTGAGAATATTTATGTGAAAATAGAAAAAGGAATGTCGCCGAAAGAGGCCGGGATTGAAGGCTCAAAAGAAATCTTCTTTGCTGTGATTTCCACAACCATAACATTGGTGTCGGTGTTTTTCCCCATAGTTTTCCTTCAGGGAATGACAGGCCGTCTTTTCCGGGAATTCAGTATCGTTGTTTCCGGAGCTATTTTGATATCGGCTTTTGTAGCCCTGACTTTTACGCCGATGTTTGCTACCAAAATTCTTAAAAAGAGGGAGGAACATAATTGGTTTTATAGAAAAACAGAGCCTTTTTTCGAAGGTCTGAACAATGCATATTCTAAATCACTAAACTATTTTTTATCTCATCGTTGGGCTATTTTCCCGATTATTGCAGCAACACTTATTATTATTGCTGTTCTTTGGAAAGCGATTCCGGCTGAAATGGCTCCATTGGAAGACCGTTCACAAATAACTATCAATACGCGCGTTCCTGAAGGCGCTACCTATGAATTTTATCGCGATTATACCGACAAAATTTCTGAAATTGCCGATTCAGTAGCTCCTGAAAGATTGATAGACCTGGAAATGGTTCGCTCGACAAGTGGTTTCGTCCGGCTGATGCTTCCTGATATTAAAGACCGTAAACGCAGCCAGATGGAAATTGCTGATGCCCTTACAAATGCAGTACGTGGTCAAACCCAGGCGCGTGCATTCGTACAGCAACAATCAACTTTTGGAGGACGACGTTC
This sequence comes from Bacteroidales bacterium, assembly GCA_031553415.1. GTDB lineage: Bacteria > Bacteroidota > Bacteroidia > Bacteroidales > Azobacteroidaceae > JAIRVZ01. The sequence goes on from JAVBLO010000078.1 coordinate 22,548, forward strand.
GGGAATGCCTGTGCAATATGTACTGCAGGCACCTAATCTTGAAAAGTTGCAGGAGTTTATCCCTTTGTTCATGCAAAAAGTAAATGAAAGTCCCAAATTTGCCATGGCGGATGTGAATCTTAAGTTTACAAAACCCGAAACACGTGTTGAAATTGACCGTGATAAAGCAGCGTTACTTGGCGTAAGTACACGAGATATTGGGCAAACACTCCAATATGCGCTTAGCGGGCAACGTATGGGTTATTTTTATATGAATGGTAAACAATATCAAATATTAGGAGAAATCAACCGGCAACAGCGTAATACTCCATTGGATTTGAAATCTATTTATGTGAAAAATGCTTCTGGAGACATGATTCAGTTGGATAATCTGGTTGATTTATCCGAAGGAGTTTCTCCACCGCAATTATACCGCTACAACCGTTTCAATTCTGCAACTATCAGTACCGGATTAGCTAAAGGAGTTACCATCGGAGACGCTTTGGATGAAATGGATTATATAGCTAAAGAGACTTTAGACGAAACTTTCCGTACGGCTTTAACCGGAGATTCGAAGGAATTCCGCGAAAGTTCTTCCAGTCTGATGTTTGCATTCGGTTTTGCATTGGTGTTGATTTTTCTTATACTTTCGGCCCAGTTTGAAAGTTTTAAAGACCCCTTGGTCATTATGCTTTCGGTGCCGTTGGCTATTGCCGGAGCATTGATATTCATGTATTTCTCAGATGTTACAATGAATATTTTCAGTGAAATTGGTATTATCATGTTGATTGGGTTGGTTGCCAAAAATGGTATATTGATTGTAGAGTTTGCCAACCAGCGCCAGGAACACGGTTTAAGTAAGGCGGAATCTATCCGGGAGGCTTCCGTGCAACGTTTACGTCCGATTTTGATGACGAGTCTTGCAACGGTATTGGGATTGCTGCCTTTGGCCCTTGCCAGTGCGGAAGGCGCTAATGGGCGCATTGCCATGGGAGTTGCAGTAATTGGAGGAATGCTTATTTCCACATTTCTTACCATGTTTGTTGTGCCTGCCATGTATTCATATATTTCAACAAATCGACATAAAGAGTGAATATGAACCGACTTATATTATCGTTTTTATTTTTACCATTTGCTGTTTTAGCTCAGGAAACATATGACTTGAAACGTTGCCTGAAAATAGGATTGGATAGAAATTATGATATCCGCATTGTGCGCAATGAACAACAAATAGCTGACAACAATGCTACTAAAGGCAACGCCGGATATCTTCCGACACTCGATTTATCTGTCGGTTATTCCGGAACTCTTAATAATATTAATCAGGATTTGACCGATGGTACAAAGACCGATTATAACAGCATTCATAATCAGACGCTCGATGCCGGAATTAATTTGAATTGGATGGCTTTCGACGGTTTCCAGATTCAGACAAAATACGATCGCCTGAAGGAATTCCAGCGGATGGGAGAGCTTAATACACGTCTTTCAATTGAAAATTTTATTGCCGGATTTTCTGCCGAATATTATAATTATGTACAGCAAAAAATTCGTTTGGGAAATTTAAAATATGCAGTCGATTTGTCGAAAGAAAGACTCCGGATTATTGGCGCCCGCTATAATATCGGTTCTATGTCGAGGCTCGATTATCAACAGGCCCGGGTCGATTTTAATGCCGACAGCTCAAATCTGATCAAACAATATGAGGTTGTATATACTTCCCGCATTCGCCTGAATCAATTAATGGCATTGGAGAATATCACTCAAAACCTTCAGGTAGGCGATACGTTGATTGAATTCAACCCATTACTTGATAAAGATGATATCTGGAATAAGATGATGGCTTCCAATTCTTCATTGCTATTATCTGCAAAAGAAAAACGAATCAGCGAGCTGGATTATAAAGCTATTAAAAGCCGTGATTATCCGTACTTAAAATTAAATGCCGGATATGGCTATACCCAGAATATGTATGAAATGGGTTCGTATGATAAACAGCAGACCTTGGGTTTTAACTATGGTTTGACTTTAGGCTTTACTATTTTTGATGGTTTTAACCGCAAAAGGGAGCAAAAAAATGCCCAACTGCAAATCAAAAATAAGGGTTTACAATATGAACAACTGGAATTAGGACTGAAAGCTGATTTATCAAATATCTGGATGGCTTATGAAAACAACATGGAATTAACGAACCTTGAAAAGGAAAATCTGCAAACAGCCAAAATTAACTACTCAATTGCTATTGAGAGATACAAACTTGGCGACCTTTCCGGAATTGAACTCCGTGAAGCCCAAAACAGCTTGCTTGAAGCTGAAGAGCGCTTGTTACAGGCGCAATATGATACCAAACTTTGTGAAATTTCGCTGATGCAGATTAGCGGGCAAATTACGAGTTATCTGGAATGATCTAATCCATCATCATACTCATATAGGCGTCTTTAGGAAACGGTTGGTTGAATTTCGACTGGTCAAGAACTTTTATCATTCCGTAATATTGCTTGTTTTCACTCGCAGGATCATAGCTTTGCAGAATTACCTCATCCGTTTGATAAGTGTCTCCGATGGCTGCAAACAATGATTCCTTGCATTCTTCTTTAAACAAAACTATTTCTTTAACCAAAATGGTTTTCCCTTTTTGTATGACAAAAGCTAAACCTTTACTTTTTACATAATAAATATACCCTTCTTCAATAAATAAATCTTTCAAAAAAAGTTCTAATTGAGACAAATCTTTCAGTACAACACCCTTTTTACTGACCAGAATTGGGGTATACAAGAGGAAAAATTCATCCCAAGGTATATCTGTCAAATAGGAACAAATCTTTACATCCTTTTTGTAATCAATGCCTTTGTATTTTTTCAGATCAATTGTTTCAACTGATTTTGGAAATGCTTTTTCGTAACCATATCTGGCATAAAATTCAAATAACCATTCTTCTTGTGGAATCAGGAATGAAAATGTGAATTCTTTCTTCTTCATTTCATCAAAAGCTACTTTCAACAATTGTTGCATATAACCTTTTTTGCGATGATCTGGATGTGTCATTGCTCCGGAAATATAACCAGCATTGTAGAAATCATCTCCGATTTTAATTATGTAGGGAAGTATTTGAAGAGAAGCTACCGGAATATTATTTTCATTGAATAGAATTAATGTGTTATCATTATGATAAATTTCAACGAAATAAAAGCGTATAAATTCATCGTTATCCCCGAAGCATAACTTCCACATTTCCATTAAGTATGGTCTATATATTTCAGAAGAATAGCTTATCATGATAAAAATTTATTTATTTTTCAATTTCCTCTACATATCCTTTCTCTAGCAGTATCACCGGATGATAAGATTCTTTAGCCCTTCGAAGTGATTCAATACCCAAATCTTCTTCCCGGTTGATATATTTATAGTTCTGGCATTCATGATCTGCAAACATCTGATTGATTGCGCTGAAACCACCATCAATATCGTATAACGATTTTTCAGCATGTACGCCAAATGTATCGGGACTCAGTTGTTGACCATAAGAATATGCAATTATTTTTCCATCCACACGTATGGCACCACCTTTCAGCTCAAGTTGTTCGAAATAGTGGAAAGCTTTTTGGGTTGCGTGGCGTTCTTCAATAAGAGAGGTGTCTTCATTACAACCACCATTTTCTTTACACCATTGGTAATAGAGAACCAGGCAATCCGGAATAATTTCCCTGGTTATCGGAACATATTCATATTCATAAGTCTTTTTAAACTTATTGACGTGATTGCGTTTGGATTGGAATTTTTTCCCTTTCAGCGTGATTAAATCCTGCGCATCATATATATATTCTGACCAGGCTTTGTCGCTTTTATATTCAAATTCACCGGGGCATGCTGCTTCAATTTGTACAAACATTTCCCTCGTGATAGCGAACAGATAAAATTTATCGCCCCGTTCTTTTGCATCGGCTTTTATCAAATCAATTGCTTTTTTCAGATCACCTTCACCTAAAGGCATCATGTAACCCGGTTCATCGTGACTGGCAAAAAAGCGGAAAAACAGAAACCCGTCAATAATAGCAAAGGTAGTGTCATATTTGTGTTTCCAACACAGAATATTCGAAAATGAAAAATCGCAGTTGCGATAGGTGCTTTTGAAGAAAAACTCGTTGATTAAGTCTTTATCTTCAATCCTCACAGGATGAAAATTGATCATATAAGTTTATTAGTAGCTGTATCAGGGAAAACAATGGATGGTTTGAAGATTTTTGCTTCCTCGAAATCCATTAAAGCATACGACATGATAATGACTATGTCGCCTGGCTGTACTTTCCGTGCAGCGGCTCCGTTAAGACATATTACGCCGGAGCTTCTTTCCCCTTTAATGACATACGTCTCGAAACGCTCTCCGTTGTTATTATTTACAATTTGCACTTTCTCTCCTGCGATCAAATTGGCGGCATCCATTAAATCTTCATCAATGGTAACGCTGCCAATGTAATTTAAATTGGCTTCTGTTACACTCACCCTGTGCAATTTTGATTTTATGACTTCAATCAACATCCTTTTTGAAATTAAAAATTAAAAATTAAAAATTAAAAATCAGGGAACAGTTTTCCTAGTTTTTCGTTTTTCATTTTTAATTATTCATTATTAATCTTTTATTTTTAGTCTATTGCGGTACCGTATTGTCTTTCCAGAATCACTTTTATTCCCCTTGAAGCGAATCTTTGCACCACTTCATCTTTTTTCGACTGTTTCCATGTTCCCATTCCTTCAAAATAAATGGTTTTCAGGTTGGGCATCTCCATCAGGAAATCCGGAAGTTCTGTTAAATATTGATTGCCGGAAAGGTAAAGAGTTTCCAGCTTTTTCAGATGCAATATTTTAGGCGAAATGACACCTATTTGGTTAAAAGCCACATCAAGTACCCGTAAACCGGTCATATCAAAAACATAATCGGGGATTGCTTTCAATTTGGGTTGTAGCATTGCTAAATCCAAACTGTCGTTTTCTACAACTGTTTTGTCTGATGCTAAAATCAGATTAACAGAAAATGCCATAAGCATAATGAGTAAAAATCCAATCTTTTTCATACACAAAATGTTTTAAGAATAAATAATAATTTTCTACCTCAACCTTTATATTTGATATTATCAATAAGCCGTACTTCTCCGCAAAAAGCAGCGATGCAGCCAACTATGTAATCTGAATCTTCCCAATTGGATACCGGTTGTAAGGTATTTCCGTCTACAATTTCAAAATATTCTGTATGCAGGACAGGTACTTTGTTGATTGTTTCCGTTATTTGTTGCTTTAATTCCGCAATAGGAATTCTTCCTGCAAAGCTACGGCTTTTAAATAAAGTTTCTGATATTTTAACAGCAGATTCTCGTTCAAAAGTATTCAAACGGGCATTACGGCTACTCATCGCCAATCCGTCTTTTTCCCTGATAATCGGGCATGGCACAATTATTGTGCCTAATTGCAGTTGTTTTGCCATTTCCCGGATAATTGCTAATTGCTGGAAATCTTTTTCCCCAAAGTAAGCTTTATCCGGCTGTACAATATAAAAAAGTTTGCTTACAATTTGAGCGACACCGTTAAAATGCCCGGGACGAAATGCTCCTTCCATCACTGACTCTAATGCTCCGAAATCGAAAACGCGGGTATCGGGTTCCGGGTATATTTCATTTACTTCAGGTGCAAAAACAATGAAACAGCCGGCAGCGTTTAATAATTCGCAGTCGGCTTCAAGCGTTCTGGGATATTTTAGCAAATCGTTTTTATCGTTGAATTGTGTAGGATTGACAAATATACTTACGACACAAATGTCGTTTTCGGTGACACAACGATTAACTAAGGCAATATGTCCGGCATGTAATGCACCCATGGTTGGTACGAGTCCGATTGACTTTTTAGCGCTCCTCTCATTGTCCAACTGTTGCTTTAATGAAGAAATTGTATGTATAACTTTCATTTTAGTTAAGAGTTAAGAGTTAAGAGTTAAGAATTGAAAGTTATAAGATTAATAAGTCAGATAGGCAACTCTTAATTCTTAACTCTTAACTCTTAATTCAACTCTGAATCACGCTACAAAAATAAGCAATAAATACCATTCTTAAAAAATATTGTTAGTTATTAGCGATTTGGTTTGATTTTTGTGTTTTTTTTTTTATTATCTTTGCAAGGTTTTTTAATTTCACTACAATTGTTCATGGACGCAAAACGAATATTATTTATTACTTCAGAAATAACCCCATACCTTCCGGAAACTGAAATTTCTCACATTGGCCGATACCTTCCTCAAGGTATTCAGGAAAGAGGGAAAGAAATCCGGACCTTTATGCCTAAATTCGGTAATATAAACGAAAGAAGAAACCAACTACACGAAGTGATACGTTTATCAGGGATGAATTTGATTATTGATGATACAGATCACCCGTTGATAATTAAAGTCGCTTCCATACAATCTGCCCGTATGCAAATTTATTTTATCGATAACGAAGATTTTTTCCAAAGGAAATATACGGTTAAAGATGATGAGGGTAATGAGTTTGAAGATAATGACGAACGGAGTATTTTCTATGTACGCGGAGTGATGGAGACGGTGAAAAAATTACGCTGGGTGCCGGATTTAATCCATTGTCACGGATGGATGACAGCATTAGCTCCTTTGTATATTAAGAAGCATTATAAGGATGACCCTTGTTTTAAAAATTCCAAAATAGTATATTCTGTTTATGATGATGATTTTCAGGATCCTTTCAGGGATGTTTTCCAACACAAGCTTAAATTGGAAGGAGTGAAAGACAGTCATCTTAAATCGATTAAAGAAAAAACTGATTTCGAAACACTTAGTCGGTTGGCGATCGATTTTTCAGATGGAGTGATACAAGGTGCTCCTGTAGTGAATGCAAACATAATTGAGTACGTAAAAGAAAAAGAAGGAGTGTCATATCTCCCATATCATGATAAAGATACTTATATGGATGCATTCAATGCGTTTTATGACAAAATCCTGGAAACTAAATAATTCATTAAAAGTTCATTAAAAACGTAAGATTAAAACCGGATGAAACTTAAAGCAACAATATACAGCATTTTCATTGTTTTGGCATTTGTAGCATGTGAGGACGACTTAAGTTCTGTGGGAATAGGAATCCAACCTGATAGTGATAAAATAAATGTCCGTACGGATACTATTTCTTTTACTTCATCCACTCAAGTTATGGATTCTATTTATATTAATACCTCTACAGCCTATCTTGGTAGCTTTGATGATCCTACTTATGGTAATATCAGGTATAGCTATTTGTGCAATTTTTATTCAATTCCCGATTCTGTTTTCAAGAGTGATGTGATCGATAATAAAATAGATTCTGTTGTCTTAAGCCTTTTATATTCCTCATTTGTTGGGGATTCGCTAACTCCTATGCAAGCAACTGTGCGTGAAGTAACAAAACCTCTTGATAAAAATTTCTACAGCAACATCAATCCGTTAAATTATGTTGATATGAATTCTCCGGCTTGGGCAAAAACTACTTACACTGCACGTAATATGAATGTCTCAGATTCAGCATATACAGCAGGAGATCACACTGTAAAATTCAAACTGCCTAATTCTGTTGGAGAAAAATTTTATAATGAATGGAAAACAAATGGGAATGCAAAATTTGCTGATTTGGACGAATTCTTTAAATTTTTCCCGGGTGTTTCCATCGAATCTACGTATGGATCTGGCAATATATTGAATATTTACCGGACAATTCTTCAGGTTTATTATGATACACATGTGCAACTGAAGAAAAAAGATGGTAGTGATTCTACTGTTGTTGTCAGACCCGATTATGCCATATTTTATTCTACAGAAGAAGTTACTCAGTTAAATAGAATCGACAGTAGGGAAGGCGATGCTAAAATGCTTAATGACAAAGAGCACACTTACCTGAAAACACCGGCAGGAGTTATTACTCAATTGGAAATTCCATTGGATTCTATTGTAAAAAAAGTGGGAGATGATCGTTTCTTTAATAATGTAAGGTTAGCTTTGACGGCAGAGGACCAAGCTACTTGGGATTATACGTTAAAATTGCCTCCCACGCTATTGCTCATCAGTAAGGATTCGGTTAAGCCATTCTTTGAAGAAGGCCGCACAGTGGTGAATAGCAGTTATAGTTATGTTGCTACTAAAGCCAATTCTTCTGCATATAAATATGATTTTGGGAATATTTCTAACCTGGTTCAAAATTCAATAAAGAAGTGGAACGAACAATACTCTTCACAAGAATTGTGGCCGCCATTGAAATTATGGGTGATACCTGTTCAAATTCTTACTGATGGATATGGTAATCCTTATAGAACAAATAACTATTTTGAACCTTCAGGCGCTAAACTTCGAATCGGAACGGAAAATCTGAAACTTTATATCACTACAACGAAAACGAATAAATAGTTTTTATTTTATAAAATTATCTTTGGGGGATAAGTTTCTGAATAGAAGTCTGTAAGCGAGTTTTTTCAGCGGTAGAGGTAACGATTTGGCAACCGTGCGTATTTCTGCGTTTTACGCTGCATTTCCTCAAATAACTCGCTACAAATCTACATAATTTTTCTCATATCCCATGCGTAATTAAAAATAAATACTCAACCCTGTGGAAAAACTGATATCAATAGGATATTTGATAAATAGAGCAGTCATTAAAACCTGACTTTAAGATATGGCAGGTTTAAAATTTTCAACAAGGTTATTTAGCTAACAATAGGCTGTCCAATAGTAACAGGAATTGAAATTCTATCTTTAATTTCTTGATATATTGGCATATCAATACCTTCTGCAACTTCTAAAGACACAATAATAGCATAAGGGATATTGTCTATAAAGCTATTGGCATCTTTACTACAATTGACTTTTATACTTATTGAGTCTCCATCGATGAAAGCAGCGGCAGCAGAACCATCAAATATTTCATGTTGTAGAGTACCTCTCTGTACAGCTTTCCAATCGGTAATTGTTCGGCTCTGTACAAGTTGATTCTTAGATTCAAACCAAAGACGTGAAGTCCGATATCTTTGTGTTGCAGATGAAATAGGAGTAAACCAAGCGAGTGTTATAGTTAAACGTCTCTTAATGGTTTGAGATGCTAATGAAGGGGGTAATGGCAAATTGTAAACATGTGCTTCTTCTTCATTTAATTCCCCAAAACCAATAACTGTAGCACGCTGTTCTGTGCATTCCTTTACCCTATTAATGTCAGGAAAACCGTACCCTATTAATTTCTTTTTTATTTTTTGCAATGATATTGTGTCATAATCGTTTAATCTTTTATCAAGTTCTTCGCCAATTTCATCCCAGCTGCATCCATGTACTAACATAGCCTTAATTAATACGGCAATTATATCAGAAGGTATATCTATATTATTTTCATTTATAAGCTCATCTAATATTTGATAGCAAAAATGTCCTGAACGAGTAATTAATGCAGTCGCATTACTTGTGCCTATTTCGTGGATTGTTTTATCGAGTGTATTATCGGGAGCCGCAACCATTAATCCCGGTGATAATTTATAAGGAGATGGCTTAAGAGTAGGAGTTGCTCCGTATTGGAAATCAAACATTTGCCGCCCTCCATAATATACTAAGTCGGGCTTAATAGCTCTCCTATAACCTCCACCCACAGCAGTATAAGTAGCGGGTAATATAGATGCGTATGGATTCAGTCGTCTTTCATTTGGCAAAAATGTAGCATTATCAATGTGTAAAGCACCAACCGTAATATTGTTAATACTTTCTGCGGGAGACATTATTCTACAATTACGAGCATTATTTAATATCTCATGTAGAAAGATTTTCTCTTTTTCTATTGCTCCAAGTGCATTAAAAACAGCTTGCGTTACATTGAGATGTATTTCATTATAATGATTGCCGGTACTTATAACGAATAAAACTTTATATTCATAACTCAGCCAGTCCAATAATTTACTCCATGGACTTATTGAACTATAGAATAATCTATCTCTATCTCCTATAGAAATATTAATTATTTTCACATGGGGAGCAACTGCATCCAATTCACTATCACTATCAAACATTCTTTTAACTGCACGGTGAACAGTATCTATCAGAAGGCGGTCATCAGGTACAAATTCATTTCTATTAAAATCATTAGGACGCATTATGGGTCTAACATATAGTGGAGTAGATAAAGGTTCTTCATTAGTGTTCAAATCTCCTCTTACTATTAACGAACACATTGCTGTCCCATGTTTTCTCTCTTCTACTTGATAATATGCCTCCATATTATCAGGGTCATCAATTATCAATCTGTTGTTTAAAACATTATGACGACTCAATGGATATCCATCAAAAATTGCAACAATAGGATTTCCTGTTGGTAGGGAAAGATTGTTTTCTTCTTGGATATTTTGCAAGTCATTTTGAGAATAGCCATCCTCCATTATGATTTGTCCAGAAGGTTTGAAATACATAATATTTTCGCACTTAATCAGCTCCGTATTCCTATTAGACAAAATATTCCTTATTTCATTAGCGGGCAGTTCAGCTAAAATCGCATGGTAACGAATCTCAGGTATATCACAGGTTGTTATAACCCTTCCCCCTGATTGGGTAATTAAGTTGGCAACCGATAAAAAACTATTATTTCTATGTGTTTGATTTGAACGATACCATAGTTCTATTTCAAATCTTATAACTCTATTGGGGTCTACTTGTAAATCTTCTTCCCAGAACTCCAAAATTTTTGATTCTTCGAATCTATCTTGAATATTCCATTTGCGGACATTTTTTAACAACTTAAATACATCCTTAAATTTACCTTTACCCCTATGTTCACCTTTTCTACAATCAAAGTTAGGTGTTCTAATCCATAAATTCCATAGTGATAATAGTTGATTCATTGCAGTTGTATTTGTAAAAACCAAATACAGCCTACCATTCAACATTTTATTTTCGTCTTTTTCTCCAGCTTTGTTGAGAGAATAAAACTCGTTATCCGGTATTATATCTTCGATTTCAATTTCACCCAACCATTCAAAACCCTCGATTTTAGATACCGCATTCGCAAAATCTTCCACACTTCCAATGGTTTCGAAAACTAAAACTTGTTCAGGGTCAATACCCGTTGTGGACTGCTGCACTGCAACTCTTTGGGAATCCAAATTATCAAACAGCTGCTGAAATGTAGGAGATAATCGTTGTCCCTGTCTTGTTGAAGATGGGGTAGAGTAATTACCTCTGCCGGGATTTAATTTGCTCCTATTTGCAATTTCTTTACTCGGAAAGAATAATAATGGTTTTTGTACCATATCATTAATCTACTATATTATTATTCGTTTCAACTTTTGCGGTTCTATTGCTCCAGTTCTTTAATTCTTCTGTAACTATTTCTTTTATATTCATATCAGGTAATGATAAAATATGCTTTCTTAAAATAGACAGCCCAAATTCCTCGATTTCAGAATAATTTGCCCCTAATAACTTCTTTGCAATTGTTTCACTGGAAAAACCAAAGTCAATATTGTGTTTTTGTTGAAACTTCTCCAGCCATAAAGAAACATTTGCTCGTGTGGGCATTGGAAGATTCATTCTTATTTGAAAACGTCTCCAAACCGCCCTATCTAATAATTCAGGGTGATTAGTTGCTCCTATGATTGTAACATGGCTGGGTAAATCATCTATCTGCAATAACAAAGAACTAACAACCCTTTTTATTTCTCCAGTTTCATGTGTATCCCCTCTCTCTTTTCCTAATGTTTCAAATTCATCAAAAAACAAAACACATTTTCTTGAACTGGCAAAATCAATTAGCTTTCTTAGTCTTGATGCTGTTTCGCCTAAATATGCTCCAATTATACTATCATACTTAACAACATATAAAGGCATCATTAAGGATTCTGCAATTGCTTCGGCTAAAGAAGTTTTACCATTTCCTGGTGCGCCAATTAGCAGAATGCGATTTCGGGGTTCTAACCCATAAGACCTCAACAAATCTACTCTATATTGTTCTTGTATGTATTGTTCACATTGAAGTATAATGTTTTTAGGTAATATGAGACTATCCATTCTTTTTTGCGGATGAATCTCTGTAACTAAATTTTCTGCTCTAAAATCGTTTTGTATACGATTAATCCCAGTGTTATTTGATTGAGCAAAATCAGAAAAATTCTTTTGTAATTCTGCTTCCAGTTTGTCTGCAAGAATTGTATGGTTTTTACTTCTTTCTTCTGCGGCAATGGCTTCTGCGACTTTTCTAACCATTGGCTTATTACCAGAAAGAGCATATTTGATAAGGTTCAATAATAAATCAGCTCGTGCCATATTTGTTTATTTTGTACGATTGAAAAGTTCTCTAATATCAACATCTAAAACTTGAGCAATTTGATAGAAAGTTTCAATAGAAGGCTGATTCTCATTCGTACACCAGCGAGAAACTGTCGCTTCATTTTTACCAAGAGTTTCAGCCAACCACTTATTCGTCTTGCTTTTTTCAGCTAAGACAATTTTTATTCTATTGATTAGGATGCCCATAGCATAGAAATTTGATATTTTTTGCAAAGATAGTGATATCTCCTGATAATTCAGGCTTTAGTTGAACTTTATTTGGCTATGTGATATTAGTATATAGATGGAAACCAGCCAATCCCAAGTCTATTTTCTCTTAGCTCTCGTTCCACAACCTCATGACGGTAGAAGTTATTCTCGTGCCGTTGGTTATTCCCGTGGGCTTCCGCCTCTCCAAACGGCAGGGAAGCCATGAGCGGGAAATAACCGACATAGGCACGGGAAATAACTTCGGGTACAATCGTACTAATGTCCTAATCCCTATTCTGAAAAATAAGTTATTAAATTCTCTACCGATACCGCATAGTTGGAGCCGTCTATCGAATGGAATCTTAACTTCTCGGCAAATGCCCTGCTTTTCTCATTGGTAGATTCTATCCCAATATGATTAAAGCCGTATTTTAAGGCTATTTTTGACAGAAAACGGATGAAATGCGTTCCATACCCTATGCGCTCTTTACTGAACCAAATTCGGGCAATAATTAGGCAATCGGACGGGAATAGGCTTCTTACCCTGCGGATACGCAAATATAAATCTACCCGGCTGTTTCTTCGGGTGGTTATGATATTATCAGGCGTTAGATAAACAAGGGATAGTCGGTATTTGAACCGTTTCATCAGGTAGGTATCTATTTCTTTTCGGATTTCTTCATACTCGTTCATATTGTTGATTTTTACGGTTTATCTTCTGAATCCCCGCTTTGGCTTCTTCTTTTTCTTTTTCACGGGAAGTTGTTCTTCCTCCCTGTTAGCCATATCAGGTGTAAGCAATCCGAAGACAGAGGAGAACCCTAAATCTGCCGAATTGGAATCTTGCTTATTTGCAAACTTGCTTTCAGTCGGTTCTATCTGCTTATCTGGATATCTGCCTATTTGCACATCTTCTTTCTCTTTTTTCTTTTCGCCAGCAAAATATATTTCAGGGGTTTTCAATTCCCGTTCTTGCATCCGTAGTTTATCCATGACCGTGCCGTTTTTCATGGTGTTGCAATACTCGAACGTTTCGGATAACTGCCGATTGTAGCCGAATAGATTATCAAAACCTTTCTCTGCCTGTTGAAAAAGGTTGGAACGGTCAAAACCGCCCGTAATAATGCCCTTCTTGGTGTTGCGGTGGTTGGTTAGCGGGCTTATCTTGACTTTATTCGATTGGTCTTTGCGGCTTACAATCAAATGGCAGTGCATGTTCAGGCGATTGTCAGAGCGGTCGCGGTTGAAATGGATTTTGCCGTAAAACTTAATATCCTCTGCTAATAATCCCTTATTGAAATTTCGGGCATATTCGGAAATGAACACTTCACGGATATACCGTTTCATGGCTTCTGCTTGCTCCTGTTCTGTACCCCCCATTGCTTGCAATTCCTTTTCCGACGGGCTGACGTGGACGGCGTAAAACTTGGCATCGGTCTTTAAGAGTTGCCCGATATTCCCGTCAATGTCTTTCACAACTTGGGATTTATAGACATTATCATCCGTAAGGTTGAAAAAACCTTCGGTATAGATTCCCTGCTCCATGCGTTCCATATCCTCATGCTCGCAATAATTGCATAACTTTCGGCTACTGCCTGCATTGTTATATGTTCCTTTGGATGGTGGTGGGAAATCTATATTCATCGCTTATTCGGGGTTGATTAATTGGTAAATTTCGGCTTTTAGGTTCTCTTTGCGCTTGCCATCCATTACCCCACAGGTTGCCAAATCCGCATAAAGGCTAATCAACTTCAACAGCTTTGCGCTGTCTTTTTTCTGAGTATCTTTTAATGCGCCGATGTGTTTACCCTGACCGTTTATCACGTCGGCATGTTCACCGAATTTGTCGCTGATTCTTTGCAATACGGTATTGTATTTCTCATTATTCTTTTCCAATTGTGAGAGGACAAGCGTTTCCAAAGCTTTCACTATTCCATCGAAGCGGACGGCTATCGAATTGGTTGCCCGTATCATCGGGTTAAGTTCCTTTTCCTCGTAGTGTTTAATGAAGCGGATAATATCATCCTGCCGTTTATTGATTTTGGAAAGTTCGGCTTTGACCGATTCGGGGGCTTCGGCTGGATTGATATTTGCCTTGTCTATATACTGAAAAGCCAATTTCACTACTTCTGCCTTTTTCAGCGAATAGCGTTTGCATATCTTTTCCACTAAGCCGCTTGTTTCCTTGTCTATGGAAACAGTGGTAAATATAATTTTCTGTCCTTTATTTGGCATGACTAATTACTTTTTAATCGAAATTTGTATATCTAAACGACTGATAATTAGCAATAATCAAAAAAGGCTAATTATCGGACTAATTATAGCGTGTTTTGATAACACGCTAAAGCCGAAGGCTTTGCCCCGCAGGGCAGGAGGGAAGAACAGGACTTGTCCAGTTCCCTCTTGCTGAATTTGGCGAAACGAACAAAGCCGTAAGGCGATGTTGTTTCTGCTAAATGCGGAGCGTTAAACAAGGCTGTTGACTAAATACAGCCTTCATTGATTTACGCCAGTTTACTATTCGGATTCTTCTGTCGGTGGGTTGTCCTTTTCAAACTTTTGAAAAGTCTGAAAATCGCAATGTTCCTTTACAAATGCCCGAACATCGGACACACGGTAATAGATTTTATGCCCGAACTTGGCATAGGGAAGAATGCCGTTTGAACGATGACGCTGAAGGGTTCGGTAACTGCATTTCAGCATAAATGCCAAATCTTGGTTGTCGAGCATCTTCTCGTCCTTATCCAATACTTCATCGGTGTTGATGAATGCTTTTAGGTCTTTGCCTATCTCGTTCAACTTCTTGGATAGCCGTTCCATCCACTTGTCGAAATTTTCATTGTCTATATACATGACTTGCTTTGTTTTTGAGATTAATACTAATTTTCTCAATGCATTGATAGCGCAAAGTTCGGCAGAACGAAGAAGCAAAAACAGAGGAGTAGGTAACTACTCCCCTGAATGTTCTTTGTAATATGCTTTTGTTTAGGATATTACAAAACAGTTATTTTTCATCTTGTTTATTTCTGCTCTCTTTATCCTTTCGGATTATGAGGTTACGCAGGAAATCGAGTGCTTTTGTACGGTTGAACGGCTTACGGATAAAAACCTGTTCCTGTTGGTCGTAAATACTTCCAAAACTGCAATTAAACATTTTCTCAAAAACTTGTGCTATCTGGTTGAGGTGTGCGGGTTTTCCATTTCGTTGGAATACTTTCTTTGAAAAGAAAAGGGCAACAACTATTTCCGCTAAACCAACAATCCCCAAGTCTTTCGACTTAGGGATTATATACAGTTCGGAAACGAATGTTTGTTGACTGGATTTTTGGAACAGGTCAGGATGTTGGATTTTAAGGTTTAACAGTTCTAATTCAGAATCAACAAGTACCAACGCTTTTTGAAGATAAGCGAATTTTAGGGCATTTTCCCCCCTGCTCGTGTCGGGATACAGTTTGCAAATGTGTCATCTCAATACGAGTGTGATTAAGTGTCCGAAAGATATTTGCGTAATCATCGGAATTACTTACAGCTTCCATATGTACAATAAGCTGTGCATAGGCATTTTGCATTTCTTTGTTGGTTACTTCTTGTGAGGATTCAGCCAGTAGGCTGAAAAAACTCGTGTTTAATACATCATTCATACGCATAAATTTAAAAAGATTAGACTTCGTATTTGTATGGAAAATTCCTTTTATGCAGAATGGTTGGAAGTAATTATCACATCTTAAGTCCACGCTTTGGACGGCGCAAATTATTTGATATAGATTTTTTGTTTGTTGGTTTTGCGCTTTTAATGTCTAATATGTCCCTGTGTATACTACCCTTGAAGCCATTATAATAGGTATTTTGATATAGGTCTGTCAACGATTTGCTGTATTTCTCAAGAGTAGATGCAGAGGTATTAGATAAATTACTCGTCAAAAGTCCATTACCTAATATTCCGGGATTACACAAAATTGTATTTTTCTGTATAATATCCATAATCAACTCTATACATGATAAGTTGTCAATCGTTTTACCCGAAAATTTGTCAATCATAAAATCGCCGAGATGCTTTTTCTCTTCAAGGGTATTGAAGCCGTACCAAAGAACACATTTCATTCCTCGTTCAGAGGCTTCTGTAAATACATCCAGATAATCTTTTCCGTTTGTAGATGGTTTATCAATGTTATACGGGTCTATATGTATCAAAGTTGACTTAGGTAGTTTCGGTAATAAATCTAATACTCCGATAATAGAATCCTGTTTGATTACTTCAACTTTATCGGCTAACTGATTCCGATTTGCGAAAGCAATAACATTAGATAATGCTGCCGTTTCAATATCGAAGAAATGGAATTTATCTACGGTATCCCCAAGAACACGCATAGCCAAAGCGGGAGATCCTAAATATGTATTCTCTTGAATCACAGAACTCTCCAATTGGTAATATGCTGATTCTGAAAGAACTTTGTAATTTTTAGCCTTTTCGATGAAATTGTAAATACCATATTCTTGTTCGGGAGTATGGTTCAAATAATAATCGGCACATGCTGAATTAGTTTCAACATATACTTTTGGTTGTTCATTTCTCATGACTTCGCACAGTGCCAAATGTTTCCAAACATCAGCCGGTTTAGCGAAGTGATTGTAGGTATATTCGTTTTCTGTTACCATGAT
>JAVBLO010000060.1:0-54362 GCA_031553415.1 Bacteroidales bacterium
AGAGATGCTTGGTTACTAAAGGTAGCAACTTTGATCCCCAGTTGGTTGAGGCTATACCTCACAAGTGTCATATCAACCACTAGTGGTATAAGATCAATGTTACTCAAACGATACATAAAATTGTTCTTAAGAAAATTTAAACAGGCTTTTAATAATACTAATAAAATCGTCTTGGCTTTTTGTTAAAGTTTTTCATTCGGGAACGCTTTAAACCGAACTCAAATCAAAAATAAGCAAAAAGTCAAGATGAGTTTAATAATTAAAAACAAAAAAATATCATGAAAAAAAGAAATTTTACTCAATTATTATGTACAGTGGCAATGTTGCTTTTAGGAATTCAAAACACAATGGCAGCAGTAAGCAATCCCCCGGCAACCTTGCCTTCAGCTCCAACTCATGACGCAAGCGATGTTTTTTCGATTTTTAGCGGAGCTTACACCAATCAGGCCGTTATTAGCAAATTTTCAGGTCCTGCAACACAAACGGCGGCAAAAATAGAAACTGTTTCAGGAGATGACATGATTTATTTCGAAACTGGTTTAAACGCATGGTCATACGTTCACTTTGAAGAGACAATCAATATTGATGATTATGAAAAAGTTCACATGGATGTATATGTGGTTTCCGGAGCATTTGCATTTAAAGTATTATTCCCGAGTGGTGATATAGATAGTCCCAGATTAGGTAGTTCTGTTAGGTTTTACCCTGATTTAGAGGAGGGATGGAATTCTGTAGATATGAATTTAGCTGATTATAGGGCTTTGGCAGCAGATAAAATTCCAGATTTTAAAAAAATTACTCAAATAGGTTTTATCAATCATGGAGGGCAAGCTCGTACTGTTTATATTGATAATATCTATGCTTATGGAAAAAAAGGAGGTTCAGGTATGAAAGAATCTTCTATAGATACTTCTGTTTCTGTCTATCCTAATCCTGTTGTTGACAAAGTAACCATCCATTCGGAAGCTATTGTAAATTCAGTATGTGTTATTAATTTTGCGGGCCAAAAAATTAAAATGGTTCAAGGAAATGAAGTTAACATGAGTGATATTGCCAGTGGTGTTTACCTGTTGAAAATTTCTTTGGAAGATGGAAATACTGTTGTTAAAAAGATCATAAAACAATAAGCAAAAGAACAAACATTTATAAAATCAAAAAAAGTATCATGAAAAAAACAAAATTACTAACATGGTTTAGTAGTGCTTTTGTATTGCTTTTCGGAATACAATCAATGGTGATGGCGGCTGTCGACAATCCTCCGGCAACGTTACCTACTGCTCCGACCAGGGAAGCCGGTTCTATACTCTCCATTTTCAGTGGAGCTTATACCAATGCTGTTACTATTAAAGGTTTTTCAGGAGCCGGTGGCTCGCAAGTAAAGAGTGTTTTAGGAGACGATATGATTTACATCGATAAAGGATTAAATGCATGGTCGTATATTGAATTCAATCAAGCATTGAATATTGATGAATACCAAAAACTGCACTTGGATGTTTATGTGGTTTCCGGAGCATTTGACTTAAAAGTATCATTTACTGTCGGAGCTACTACATTTATTCTTTCTCCTAAGTTACAGGAAGGGTGGAATTCTGTGGACATCAATTTGGCAGATTATAAATCGTTAGCAATACCTCCTAATTTCAAAAATGTAACTCAAATTGGTTTAATCAATAATGGCGGTTATGAACGTACGGTTTTTGTTGATAATATCTATGCTTATGGAAAATCAGCAGATGAACCTGTGGATCCGGAACTTCCGGCTAATGCAGCGCCTACACCAACACGGCCGGCTGATGATGTGGCATCCATTTTCAGTGATGCTTATACAAACTTGACTACAATTACCAGTTTTTCAGGAACTGCTGAAAACAATGGAAAATTTTTAAAAGCTTATGGTAATGACAATTTGATAAAAATTTCGAATGCATTAAACTTTTGGGCTCAGATTAATTTTGAACCTGTGAATTTATCCAATATGAATAAGTTTCACATGGATGTTTTTGTAGTTCGCACTTCAGGAACCATTGAATTAAAAATCAAATTCAATGAAGGAAAAGAAGTTGCCCGTACATTAAATCCGGGATGGAATTCATTGGATATTCCAATGGCCGATTTTAAAGATGTTGCAGGAGTTACTTTTGCTGCTGTTACTAAAATCGATATGATAAGATCCGGAGGTTATGCGCAGAATGTTTTTATAGATAATATCTATGCTTATGAAAAAACGGGAGAACCTGGAGAGCCTGGAGATCCGGATCTTCCTAAAACACAGGCACCTCTACCAGAAAATAGAGAACTTTCGTCGCCGGAAAATACCACGCCAATCTTCAGTGATTTTCAATATAATTACAATACTACATTTAAATTAGATCAGGGAGACCCCGTTGCCGCTGGAACAATGAAAGTGTTGGAACTGCCTGATTTTAAGGGAGACAGTGTGTTGAGGCTGACAAATATGAACTGGATGCTCATTAAACCTTTGCCTGTTGATATCAGCAATAGAAAATATCTTCACATTGATGTTTATTATGTGCCAAAAGTAACTGGTGGAACGACTCCTAAATTGAGACTCGGAATGGGTACTCCGACTAAACTTGCTAGTCATCCTGATCCCTTACCCTTACAGGAAGGATGGAATAGTTTTGATATTCCGTTAACTACTTATTCAGATCAGGGAGTCGATTTGTCGAATATACTTATTCTAAAAATCTTTAGTCATAGCGGATATCCTATTAATAAATTATACTTTGATAATATTTATGCATATACCGGAGAGGGTGGTTTCGAAATTACATCGGCTCCGGAACCTATTATGGGTAAAAATGTGGTAAAATCGGTTTTTTCTGAAAAATATCTCAACTTGACAAACATTGAAAATGGTTTTACAGAAGCAGAAAATCAGTATAAAAAAACTTGGTTGAGACCCATTGAAATATTCATAAGCTCTGTTTCCGATTATGCCCTTAGAATGCGCGCATTGGATAAAGTATCAGTGAAAGCGCTTACTCCATTGAATTTTTCCAATATGGATTATATTCACTTTAATATTTTCAATGCATACACGGAAGACCTTCCGGGTTCATTGGAAATCGGATTCAAATCTGTAGGAAGCGATATGGAAATTTATACTACCACTGATATTCAATTAAAAGACAGTGCATGGTCTTATGTGAATATTCCTATCACCGAATTACAACAAAAAGGATTGGATTGTTCTAAAATCGAGCAAATCTTATTCAAAGGTTCCGGAAATATCTATACTGATAATATCTATGCTTTCAAAGGAGAATATACTCTTGGTTTAAAAGAGGACGATAAAGAAAAAATAGCTCCGGTTTTATCATCTCCTGATGATGTATTACCGGATAGAAATCAAGCGCTTATCGGATTGAATCTTGCTTCTGCCTGTGGAGGTACTGTAGGTGGAATTTTAGGTACTGCTTATTATTATCCTACCAAAGAAGACCTTTATTATTTCAAATCAACAGGAGCCCGTTTGTTCCGTTTCCCATTCAGATGGGAACGTGTACAACACGAAGTTAATGGACCATTGGATATGGAACAAGATGTGAAATTAATGAAAGAGGTAGTCGCCGAAGCGGAAAGAATCGGTATGTATGTAATGTTGGATATGCACAATTATTGCCGCCGTGATATTGGCGGAACTACCCAAACATTAGGAGAAGGTACCCTTACAAAAGAACACTTTGCTGATGTATGGAAAAAACTGGCTTCTGAATTCAAAGATTTTACCAATATCTGGGGATATGATATCATGAATGAACCTCATGGTTTAGGTCTCGGTGTTTGGAAAGAAGGAGCGCAAGCGGCAATTGATGCTATCAGGGCAGTAGATACTAAAACTCCTATTGTAGTAGAAGGAGAGAGTTTTGCTTCCGCATCTACATGGCCTAAAACAGGTGGGAATTTGATTGATTTGGTTGACCCGAATAATAACCTGGTTTTCTCTGCGCATTGCTATTTTGATGCTACAAAAGAAGGGCATTATAATAAATTGGTGTATGAAGAAGAAGTTACAGATCCGGAAGTGTGGAAGACCCGATTGGCTCCATATGTTAATTGGTTGAAAGAAAAAGGTCAGAAAGGAATTCTCGGAGAGTTTGGAGTTCCGCGTACTGATGCCCGTTGGTTGAATTTACTGGATAAAATATTGGAGTATTTGACAACTAATGGAGTATCAGGAACTTATTGGGTAGGTGGAACCGGTTATACACTTGATAAGGTAAGTGTCCAACCTATATCAGTAACAGAAAAAGGTGTAAAATACCTTGAAGAAAGAGCTCAAATGAGGGTGTTGAAAAAATATTTTGATACAACTCCAACCGGCATTGATTCTCCTAAATTAGATAAAACAAGAGAAAGTATATCGGTTTATCCGAATCCTGTTACTGATAAAGTATTTGTTGAATTTAATACGGAAATCAGCTCTGTAAAAATATTCGGTTTGATGGGTGGTGCTGTAAAATCCATTCAGGAAAAAGGAACCAGGTTGGAAATTGACTTATCGGGCTTGCCTGCGGGAATTTATGTGTTGGTTGCTCATGCCGAAAACGGAAATGTCTTTTCTAAAACGATAATTAAAAAATAAAGTATAGTAATAGTAAGGGGAGGCTTTTTAAATTGCCTCTCCCTTACTAAACTGAAAACAGATTATGAAGAAGATTTTAATATTCTCATTCTTTGTCGCATTGTTGCTGGGTAGTTGTACTCAGAAAACGGGAGAGCAAGTAGTTCAGCCTCTTTCTACTTTGAAAGTGACAAAAAATGTATTTACCAATGAGCAAGGAGATACGGTACGATTGACAGGAGTCAGTTTTTCAGATCCTGATAAATTGGAGAGAGACGGTCATTGGGACCTGGAATATTTTCAGGAAGCTAAAAATTGGGGTTGTAACGTTGTTCGTTTTCCGATCCACACCTATACGTGGAGATATCGTGGAGCAAAAGAATATTTGGAACTGCTGGACAAAGGAGTAGAATGGGCTACCCAAACCGGTATGTATGTCATTATCGACTGGCATGCCATTGGTAACTTGCCTGCAGATAAATATCCGGGATTCAATTATAGTACGAGTTGGAAAGAAATCGTGAAGTTCTGGCAAACGATTGCTGAAAAGTATAAAGGTAATTCTACAGTCGCCTTCTACGAACTTTTCAATGAACCTACGGAGCAGAACGCTCCGTTAAGCTGGGAGGTTTGGAGACCGGTGATGGATAGCTTGATTACTGAAATCAACAAGGTAGATGATCAAAAAATCTATCTGGTTGCCGGAATGGATTGGGCTTATTTATTGGATGAGGTCATTGATAATCCGGTTAATCACAGGAATGTAGCTTATGTTACACATCCTTATCCGCAAAAACGTGAACAACCTTGGGAGCCTCAATGGGAAGCAGACTTTGGTAAGGTAGCTGAACATTATCCGATCGTTGCCACGGAGTTTGGTTTCGTTATTGCCGGAGAACGCGGAGAACATAATCCTGTGGTTGGAGATGAAACTTATGGAGAAGCGATTATCGATTATTTCGATAAGAAAGGAATTTCCTATACAGTTTGGTGCTTTGATCCGCATTGGTCACCCGCCATGCTCGATGATTACAATTTTACACCTTCTCCTCGTCAGGGAACATTTTTCAAAAAAGTATTACAAAGAAATTTAATAGATTCAAATAAAGAGAATTGAATTATTAACAGTTTAATAAATTTAATGATATGAAAAAGTTATTATTTACATTAATTTCGGTATTAGTGGCCACAGGGTTATTCGCTGTAAATGCAGATTTAGTGGTTCCAAAAGCAGGTGCTGATTTTGTTGATTTTGTACCTAACGGGTTAGAAGATGAGCCAATTTGGTCTCAAATAGCCCCTAAATACATTACAAAAACTTTTAATGACGATCCTGCTCCAACCGTTGACGGAACTTACTTTAAAATGTTTTACACAGATGAATATATTTATTTGTTGGTGAATGTAACGGATGATGTTTTCAATCCTTTGTACATGAATATGGGTGAGATTAAACAAGAGCATATTTTTGACAAAGTAGAGGTGTATTTTGACATTAACGATGTGTTGAAAGATGGCCAGGGTCCTGCCTACGTCAGTGGATTTATGGCTAAAGGACATTATCAAATGGCTCCTGGAATCCTGGAAGAAAATGTTGGATCGGTATTTATGCCGGCAGGATTACTTTATGGAAGTCTAACAGGTCAGGTATATGTATGTTATGATATTAAAACAAATGATCAGGGTAAGTACGCAGGTTATATCGTAGAATATCAATTTCCAATGTATGCTTTCATAAATGACAGATCTGAAGAAATGGATGTGGAGTCTTTAAAGGCTTTACCCAATGGTATAGGCTTTGATATAATTGTTGTTGACAATGATAAAGATGGATATGGACGTAAAAGGGCTGTATGGAAAAATACAGGACCGGATGAACCATATAACAACATGGATAATTGCGCTGTAATAACATTGGGTGAAGGAGGTGCATCTGAGAAACAAATTCATATGTCAGAAACAAAAGTATATCCTAACCCGGTTAAAAATGTGTTGACAGTAGAAGGAGATATTAATAAGGTCGTGATTTCTACAGTAACAGGTCAACAAATAAAAGTAGTTGAAAATCAAACGACAATCGATTTTACAGATATTTCAAGCGGTTTCTATTTTGTGGAAACATATCAAGATAGTATATTGAAAGGAACTCATAAAATAATTAAAAAATAAAAGCCGAATATAAACTAATTCCATGAAAAAAAGTTATTTAGCAGAAGATGCATGTAATGTATCGGGAAAACTTTTTCAGAGTTGTCGAATATTCGCTTTATTTATTTTGTTTGGATGTTTCCAACTGTTATTTGTAAATGTGTATTCGCAGGATACTCTGAAAGAGAATGAAATTACAGGTACCGTCATTGATAACAATGGCGAACCTATTATATCAGCTTCCGTGGTAGTCAAAGGGACTACCGCTGGAACTGTAACCGATATCGATGGAAAATATACCATTAAAGGTGTTCCTGCAAACGGAACATTGGTATTCACTTATTTAGGAATGAAAACGCAGTCAATTGCAACTAAAGGTCGCTCTGTTATTAATGTGACTTTGCAGGAAGATGCTGTTTTTATGGATGAAGTAGTAGTTGTCGGATTTGGAACACAAAAGAAAGTGAACCTAACCGGAGCTGTAGCTGCTGTGAAAATGGATGAACAATTGACCAGCCGCTCGCTTCCTAATACTTCTTTGGCATTGCAAGGTAAAATTGCAGGACTTGCCGTAAGTCAGAATTCAGGTGCTGCAGGTGAAAACAATGTGCAACTGCTTGTCCGGGGACTGGGTACGGTTAACAATTCCAACCCTTTGATCGTAGTTGACGGTATGCCTGATGTGGACCTTAACCGTTTGAATATGGATGATATTGAAAGCGTTTCTGTTTTGAAGGATGCTTCTTCATCGGCTGTATACGGTTCTCGTGCAGCAAACGGTGTTATCCTGGTTACTACTAAATCAGGAAAAGATTCTAAGCCTGTAATTAATGGTTCTGCATCTTATTCAATGGGTAAACCAATTCATGCGTGGGAATTTATGAGCGATTATCCCCGTTCGTTGACATTGCTTCAACGGGATGCTGCAGTAAATACATCCTCTATCAATTCAAGATTTAAAAACGGGACCATAGACCAATGGATGGCATTGGGAATGATCGATCCGTTAAGATATCCTAATACCGATTGGTATGATGTTATTTTGCGAGATGCTTCTATTCAGAAATACAATGTTTCCGCCACAGGGGGAAGTGAAAAATCCAATTATTATATCTCTGTAGGAGTAATGGACGAAAAAGGGCTCTTGATGAATAATGACTATACCCAATATAATGCAAGAATAAATTATGATGCTAAGATTCGTTCGAATATCAGTGTGGGAGCTCGTTTTGCGGGCAATTGGTCTGAAACACAATATTCTTCGGATGCAAATTTAACAAATACATTAGATGCTAATCAAATGCGTTATGCAGTTGCCGGTGTCACTCCTTATGATCCAACCACAGGTTATTATGGTGGTTCTATGGCTTATGGAGAAGATACGCAAACATGCAATCCATATAGCGTTTATACTAACCAGCTTAACCATAAAGAAAGACAAGAAGCGAATTTAAATGGGTTTTTAGATTGGAAAATTATCAAAGGCTTGAGTGCACGCATGGATTTTTTCCTTAACTATAACAATGATTTTCGCTATCAGGCAGATATGCCTAATACAGGATATAATTTTCAGACAGATATGTTTACCACCAGGGTATATGTAGCAGAAAGCGCTCCGATTTATAATTATACCAATAATAGTTATAAAACCCAATTTACCGGTCGTTTGAATTATGACTTTACCATAGCAAAGAACCATGTGTTTAATCTAATGGCTGCTTATAATCAGGAATATTGGCATACCCGATATTTGATGGCAAGTAGAGCTGACAGAGTATATCCTACACTTCATGAAATAGATGCTGCCCTCACTACAACACAAACCACGGGAGGTAATTCCAGTAGTGAAGGTTTACGTTCCTATATAACACGGGTTAATTACGCTGCCTATCAAAGGTATCTTTTTGAATTTAACCTAAGGTATGATGGTTCTTCCAAGTTCTTAGAAGGACATCAATACGGATTATTTCCTTCTGCTTCTGTTGGTTGGGTTTTCTCTGAAGAATCATTCATTAATTCTTTTACAGGATCCTGGTTGGACAGAGGAAAATTCCGGGCATCATACGGTACTCTGGGTAATAATGATGGTGTAAAACGTTATGAACAAATAGAAACTTTGAAAACCGGTAATTATGTCGTTGATGGAAAAGTTGTAAAAGGCTTTTATAATGAAAAAATGATCAACCGGGATTTTACCTGGGAAGAAACTACCGTAATGAATATAGGTCTTGATTTAGGGTTTCTTAATAATAGATTGAATGCTGAAATCGACTATTATGATCGATTAACTACTGGTATGATACGTCCTTCCGATTTTTCAATCCTTCTTTCGGGAGCTTATACTCCTCCAAGAAAGAACATTGGTAATATGCGTAACCGGGGTATTGAAGCCAATTTAACCTGGAAAGATGAAATAAGAGATTTTTCTTATACTATCAATGGAAACGTTGCTTACAATATGACTACATTGGAAAAATGGTATGAATATTTGGGAATAGGATATACAAGTGATAATGATTATGTATTTATCGATATGCCTTATAATTATGTATATGCTTATGAAACAAGTGGCATTGCGCAAACCTGGGAAGATGTTTATAACGCGACCCCTCAGGGAGCGCGTCCGGGAGATTTGCTATACAAAGACTTGAACGGAGATGGTAAGATAGATGGTAATGACAGAAAAGCATATCCGAATATTCAACGAGACAGACCAACTACCAACTTTGCCTTAAATATGAGTGCGCAATGGAAAGGTTTTGATTTGGCATTGATGTTCCAGGGAGCAGCAGGTCGTAAGACTTTCTGGTTGACAGCGAATAACAATTCCGATCTTTCAGAGTCTCGTCAGGCTACTACCTGGGATCATTGGACTAAACCTTGGTCATTGGAAAACAGAGATGGTGAGTGGACCCGTTTAGGCGGAGCCAATAACAGAAGAGAGTCTACTTTCTATTTGGATAACCTGGCTTATTTGCGGATAAAGAATTTACAGGTAGGATATACCATTCCTAAGAATATATTACAAAAAGTAGGTTTAAGCAGTATCCGTGTTTATTTCTCAACTGATAACTTGGTTACATTCACTAAATTCAGGGGATTAGATCCTGAGAAATTAAATGTGAGCGATGGTTATCCTATGATGAGGACATTTACATTCGGACTTAATGTTGGTATATAAAAATAGGTATTATGAAGAAAATAAAATCAATATTATTCGCGATAATAGCTGCAGTAGGATGTGTGTCTCTATTTGTAGGATGTGAAGATATTATGGATCAGAATTCCACAACCGAACTCGCAAGTATAGAGTTTTGGAACTCGGAACAAGATGCAAATTATGCATTGATGGGAGCTTATTCACATGTACGCGGACTTTTCCACCGGGATTATTATTTCGATGCACATGGAGATTATATCCGTATCAAAGATGGATCAGGACAGTTAAGTACGACTGAAGGTAATATTACCAGAGGAGGTGCTGCTTATCGTTTGGGACGTTTTTTCCCTGATCCGATTTGGGGGTATGGAGGTTCTTTCGACAACTATTACAAATACTCTTATGGAGGAGTTCATCGTGTCAATTATGTGATTGATAATGTGCAATGGATGATTGATAATAGACCGGATGTGTCAAAAACAGATTTGGAAACCATTATTGCTGAGTGTCGTTTGATGCGTGGAATGATTTATTTCCGTTTAATCTGTCTTTGGGGAGATGTTCCTTATATCAATCATATTGTTCATGATAATTCGGAAGTTGCCAGCCTTCCAAGAATGCCGATTGCAGAAATTAAGGATTCTATTATGGCTGACTTTACTTACGCTTTTGAAAAACTTCCTAAAAAAGCAACTCAAAGTGGAAGAGCTTCGAAACCGGCAGCTTTGGCTTTTAGAGGAAAATTACAATTATTCTGGGCTTCCTGGAACAAAAACGGATGGCCTGAATTAGATACGTTTACTCCCGATCCGAATGAAGCTGTGACTGCTTTTAAAGGGGCGGCAGAAGATTTCAGACATGTGATTGACGATTATGGATTGAACTTGTTCCGTAACGGAGAGCCCGGAGAATGGGGAACAATGGGAGATGCAACCGTATTGCCTAATTACTTTTACATGTTTATTCCTTCCACAGGAAATGCAAATGCAGAAGGAGAATCTATTTTCTATTTTACACATGGTGGAGTAGGTAGCGGACAAGGAGATCCTTATGTTCGTGATTTTGGTAGCAGAAGTATTGAAAACTCTCAATGTTTGATGGCGCCAAATTACAGCATTGCGGATCGTTATCAATCTACTATAACAGGAGATTTTTGTGAACCGTTGATTCAAATGAATCCGGGCACTACAGCTGAATCTTTGAATAAAGCAAGAACTACTAAAAATTCGGCATTGAATCCTGAAAGTTATGCTAACCGTGATTATCGGATGAAAGCGACCCTTCTTTGGGATATGGAAAAAATCATGGGATTGAGTGATAAAAAGGAAACCGGTTATGTGGTTTTTGTATATAAAACATGGAGCGGCAAGATAAACATAGATGGCAAGGATTATAATTATTATAATACTGATGCTATTCCTGATGGTTATGTATTCCGTAAGTTTGTACGTAACTATGCCGGAGAAGGCAGGGATGAAGGCAGTTTCAATTATCCCGTAATGCGTTTGGCAGATGTATTCCTTATGTATGCAGAGGCGGATAACGAAGTGAATGGTCCTCAACCATATGCTATAAACTTGGTGAACAGAGTGCGCCATCGTGGAAACTTACCTGCATTGAGCGCTGCTAAAACAGCCAATAAAGATGTTTTCTTTGAAGCAATCAACCAGGAGCGCATCGTGGAATTACTTGCTGAGGGTCAACGTTCATTCGATTTACGCAGATGGAGAATAATAGAAAAAGTTTGGGGTGCTTATCCCGGATTCAGTGGAATTTATGTTAAAGATACCCATGGAGCCAATAAACAAGGATGGTTTATCAATCCTTCCGCATTGGATTTGGAACGTGGATATATCTTTAAGATACCTCAAAGCGAAAGGGATCGCAATCCTAACCTGACTCAAAATAAACCTTGGAGATAATCCCTTTTATAATGAATATTAATATTATAAGCATAATGAAAAAATATATTATCATATTATTAGCAGTTTTGGCTTTCAATGGATGCCAGGATTATCCGATTGATGAAGATGGTTTATTGATTACTACAAGAAGTGAATGTTATGTCAGTAGCTTTGAGTTGCTGTCTTTCGACCACCATTCTGTGTTGGTTAATTCAGTGGCAACTATAGATACTTTGGAACAAACGATTCATGCGGAAGTGATGTATGGAACTGACTTGAAAAACTTGTTGCCTCAATTTAATCTGGCAACAGATTGTAAATTGGATCCTAAGATTACGGGAAAAGTAGATTTTTCGGATTTGGATAATCCTAAAAAATATACTGTCGTTTCAGGAAATCGCCAGGTAAGGAAAACATATACTATTTATCTTACAGTACAAAATCCCAGATAATTATGAAACGTAAATATTATATTATATTACCTTTGGTATGCCTTGCCTTTGTCTTCGTTTCCTGTAACGATGATAATGAGTATACAGTACCGGGAGGTATAACAGAGTTGCAAAATGATTGCATCAAACGGGGAATAAAACCCAATTTGGTAGGAGATACAATACAGTTTGCTTATGCAATGGCTTTGCCTAAAGGTACGGGACATTTGGTGTCTGCCCGGGCAGAAGCTTCGATTCCAGGAGATACTAAAACCTCTTTTGACAATAAATCTTATTATACCAGTTCCGGTGGAATGGATATGGGAATCGAAGTAGCCAATCCTTCTGTTAATGACGGAAAATGGACTGAAATTATTTTCTCGAAAGATACTTGTGCGGCAACGCTTCGGTATTATTATGTCATTCCGGAAGAAGCGAGAGGAAAACAAGTTTCCTTTAAATTTTATGCTTCGGATAGCAATGGACGTCAGGTTTCTTATAGCATGGGACCTTACAATATTTCCAATATGGATAAAAAACTGGATATTGTATTAACTAATGAATCATTTTTCTCTATCGAAGACATGGCCGTATATAATAAAACAGAAGCAGCTGCCAATCCCGGAAAAATGGATTTGGTTTATATCTATAAGGTAGTCAGGGGAATTACTTATGCACATTCTTTGGTTTCTCCGGGAGCTGACTCTCAATATTTTCAGGGAGTTACCATGCCGGAAGGTGTAAACAATAGTACTAAATTCTGGAAAGTGTATGCGTCTGCCGATCAGGATTTGGCTCGTGATGAATTTGGTGTGTTTGTAGATGATTTGGATTTGCAAGTAATGACCTTTACCAATGCTCCTGATTTTGGAATCAATATGACTGAAAAGGCCGGAGCTTGGTTGGAAACTGCTGATGGTAAATATCGTGCTTATTTCTATGTTAATGCCGTAAATAATGGTAAAAAGACAATGACAATCAGTATGAAGCGATTGAAGGTAAAGTAATTCTTTTAATTAATGGGGTTGTGTCAAACGCACAATGATACTTTCTGACACAACCCCACTATAAAACCCTATCGTATAAATTTATGTAGTTGGTTTGGATCAATCCGGACCAAAGGGGATGCTTTGTTTTTATAAAAAGAGAAAATAGTAGCTAATCAAATGATTTACAGAGAAATAAAATATATTTTGCTTTTGATGTTGTTTTGCGGAGTACAAGAAACAAATTCTCAAAATTTGAAAGCAGATGGATACAAAGGCATTTGGTACACACTTGGGCAATATTCCGAATATGGAGATAAATATTCGGGGGGATTGGGTACTTATACTGCCGATCATATACCTGTTGCTATCTATGCTCCTGAAGTAAAAAAGACATTTTTTGTTTATGGAGGAACTACAAATCAGGACGAAAAGCATCTTTTAATTATGATTTCTTATTATGATCATCAAAAAAAAGTAGTTCCAAAACCTGTAATTGTTTATGACAAAGAGGGAGTGGATGATCCTCATGATAATGGGTCTATATCCATTGATAATGATGGGTATATTTGGGTATTTGTCAGTGGGCGCAATGTGACCCGCTTGGGAATAGTATTTAAAAGCACTGAACCCTATAACATTGAAAAATTCGAAAAAGTATATGAATCGGTATTTACATATCCCCAACCCTGGTGGATTGAAAATCAAGGATTCATTCATCTTTTTACAAAATATACCGCTCCTGAAACAAGGGGACGGGAATTATACTGGTCTGTGAGTACAGACGGAAAAAACTGGACTCCCGACCGGAAACTGGCAGGAATGAACGGTCATTATCAAATCAGCAATGTATGTGGTAACAAGTTAGCCACTGTATTCAATTACCATCCCGGAGGACAAGCCGATAACCGTACCAATATTTATTTTGCCCAAACGGGAGATATGGGTAATACATGGAAATCTATCCGGGGGGAAACTCTTCAAACTCCACTGATTGATCCGCATGGCTCTTCTTTAGTATATGATTACGAAGCAGAAGGAAAGTTGGTTTATCTGAATGACCTCAACTTTGACAAAGAAGGAAATCCGGTTATCCTGGCTGTAATCAGCCGGCATTTTCAACCGGGGCCCAAGGGAGATCCGAGAGAGTGGATCATTTTCCATTGGAAAAACAATCAATGGCTACAACATAAAATGTGTGATTCTTCCCATAACTATGATATGGGATCACTGTATATCAACAACAAAGAATGGATAATTATAGGTCCTACAGCGTCCGGTCCACAACCTTACGGAACCGGAGGAGAGATGGTCATGTGGAAAAGTGATGATGAAGGGGAAAATTGGAAACAAATCCGCAACATAACACATAACAGTATCCGGAATCATTCTTATGCCCGGCGCCCTTTGAATGTACATGAGGATTTTTATGCCTTTTGGGCTGATGGTGATGCCGGTGCTTTTTCCGAATCGAAATTATATTTTACAAATAAAAAAGGCAATAAAGTATGGCAACTGCCATATTACATGAATGATGATTTTGTTTCTCCCGAACGGATTAAATAATGATTCGTTTTTGGAAAAAATCTAAGAAATATGTTTGAATATGAATAGGATAGTTATTTTAGTTTTTTTGTGTTGGATTTCTTATAATGCTTATTCTTTGAATAATCCTATGAATCGGGATATGGAGCGTAGTCGTCCTTTTGGAGTCAATCTTGCCTGCGCCGAATTCAATGAAGCAAATATGCCGGGCGTACATGATAAACACTATACGTACCCTACAACAGAAGAACTTGATTACTTTAGGAGCAAAGGTTTGTCATTGATAAGGCTTCCATTCAAATGGGAACGATTGCAACCCGAACTATATGGGAAATTAGATACTATAGAGCTAAACCGGTTGAAAAGTTTTGTTTCTGCTGCCGGAGAACGGCAAATGAAAGTAATCCTGGATCTTCATAACTATGGACGCCGTTTTGTAAAAGGTTCGAAAGTGATTATAGGAACCGGCGGATTAACTGTATCGCATTATGCGGATTTTTGGCGTAAGCTTGCGGGTGAAATGAAAGCATATCCCAATATTTATGGTCATGGTTTGATGAATGAGCCTCATGACCTGGATTCGAATACGACTTGGTTTGAAATGGCACAGGCAGCTATCAATGCTATTCGCGAAGTTGATAAGAAAAATACGATTATCGTAGGGGGCGATGACTGGAGTTCTGCAGAGCGCTGGATTGAAAAAAGCGACACCTTAAAATACTTATCTGATCCTGCCAATAATTTGATATTTGAAGCGCATGTTTATTTTGACAAAGATGCTTCCGGCAGTTACAAAAAATCATACGAAGAAGAAGGTTGCTATCCTAACAAAGGAGTGGAAAGGGTAATGCCTTTTGCGACCTGGCTGAAAGAAAACGGATTCAGGGGTTTGATTGGCGAATATGGCGTTCCTGATAATGATCCGCGTTGGTTGGAAACCATGGATAATTTCCTTGCTTTCCTGCAAGATGAAGGAATTGGAGCGACCTATTGGGCTGCCGGTCCCTGGTGGGGAAAATATGTATTGAGTCTTGAACCTAAAAATGGGAAAGACCGTCCTCAAATGAAAGTTGTTGAAAAATATCTTTATACAGACGATTGGGTAATTGCAGCGCTTGAGAAAGCAGAAAAACAAGCTGTTTTAATGGCGAAAGCGATTGAGACACAAGAAGGCTATTTACCCCGGTCTACTGATAAAAAAGGAAAATTAGTAACCTCGACTTCCGATTGGTGGTGCAGTGGATTTTTCCCGGGAGTATTGTGGTATCTCTATGAAAACAATCCGGCGAACAAAGATTTATTGAAATATGCTTCTGATTATACAGCAAGAATCAATAAAGAACAATATAATACATCTACACATGATTTGGGATTTATGCTTTATTGCAGTTATGGCAATGCATTGCGGCTGACAAACACAGATTCCTGTAAAAGCGTTTTGATGAATGGCGCCCAATCATTGGCTTCCCGTTACAAACCGGAAGTAGGGTGCATACAATCATGGGGTGCAGGAAAATGGAGTTATCCTGTGATTATTGATAATATGATGAATCTGGAAATGTTGATGTGGGCTTACAAAACATCAGGCGATTCGAAATATAAAGAAATAGCAATAACCCATGCCAATAAAACGATGAAATGCCATTTCCGTCCGGATAATAGTTCTTTTCATGTGGTGTCTTACAATCCTGAAAACGGAGAAGTGGAATTTCAGGGAACTGATCAGGGATATAGCAATTCCAGCGCTTGGGCACGTGGACAAGCTTGGGGACTTTACGGTTATACCATGATGTACAGGGAAACAAAAGACACTACTTATTTGAACCAGGCTCACCGGATTGCCCGGTTTGTTTTAGATCATCCCCGTTTGCCGGAAGATAAAATTCCTTACTGGGATTTTGATTCTCCTGAAATACCCAATGAATTAAGGGATGCTTCAACTGCGGCAATCATTGCTTCCGCTTTGTTGGAACTGTGTAATTATTCCGGCGAAGCTGACAGAAAGGAATATTTTAATGTGGCTGAAAAACAATTACGTAAATTGGCTTCTTCCGAATATACTGCTGAAACCGGTACAAATGGTAATTTCATTCTTAAACATGGAGTCGGTAATGTTCCTCAAAATTCGGAAATAGATACACCATTGAGTTATGCAGATTATTACTATATAGAAGCGCTTTTAAGATACAAAAAGCAAACTGAAGAACGGCATCCACGCATTTTGATGTTGAGGGGAGAAGAAGAAACAGTTCGCAAAATGATTGATTCGGATGAAACCTGGTCGAATCTTCATAGGGATATTTTGTCTGAGTGTGATAAAATATTGTTTTTACCTCAACTTCAACGGGAAAAGATAGGAATGCGTTTGCTGCATGTTTCAAGGGAATCTTTGCGCAGGATATTTTACCTGTCTTATGCCTACCGGATGACCGGAGAAGAAAAATATTTCAAATGTGCGGAAAAAGAGATGCTGACAGTTTCCAATTTCAGTGATTGGAATCCGTCTCATTTTTTGGATGTTGCTGAAATGACTTTGGGGGTGTCGATCGGTTATGATTGGCTTTATTCGCAATTGCCAATAAAATCCCGGAAAATAATCAGTCAAGCCATTATTCAAAAAGGACTGACACCTTCTTTAGATAAAAAATATAACTGGTTTCTGCATGCAAAACATAACTGGAACCAAGTCAGTAATGCAGGGATGGTTTTTGGCGCTTTAGCTGTATATGAAGAAGATACGACATTCTGTAAAAGTATTATTGATCGTAGTATCCAATCTGTCCGCCTTCCGATGCAGGAATATGCTCCTGCCGGCGCTTATCCCGAAGGTTATGCATATTGGGAATACGGAACAAGTTTCAATGTGTTATTACTTAGCGCATTGGAGAAAATAAATTATCTTTGTGAGAATATATCCTCCATTCCCGGATTTATGTCTACTGCCGGATATTATCAGAATATGCTGGGTGCTACCGGAAAAAGTTTCAATTATGCTGATTGTGGCGATGAATACGGTCTCACTCCTGCCATGTTTTGGTTTGCGGATAAATCAGCTGATCTTTCTTTATTATGGAATGAAAAGAAATATGTAAACAGCAAATATAAGGATAATTATTTGGAAAACAGATTATTGCCTGCGGTAATGATTTGGGGAACCAAAATGCCAATAAGTCAAATTCAGATTCCGGAGGATTTGATGTGGACAGGAGGTGGAACTACTCCCGTGGCTTTGATGCGCACATCCTGGACAGATGAAAATGCTATTTATGTAGGATTAAAAGGAGGTACAGCCGGAAGTAATCATTCTCACATGGATGCCGGTTCGTTTGTGATGGAAGCAGGTGGTATGCGCTGGGCGCTGGATTTTGGCAAGCAGGATTATGAATCTTTAGAATCCAGGAAATTGCAAATCTGGTCAAATAAACAGGATTCCGAACGTTGGAAAGTATTCCGTTATAATAATTATGTGCACAATACGCTTACTGTTAATGAAAAATTACACAATGTAACAGGCTATGCTTCGATTATTTCTTCTTCGGATAATCCGCAAAGGATGAATGCTGTTGTTGATTTATCGACTGTTTTCAAAAATGACTTATTGTCTTCTAAACGTGGAGTTTCTATTATCAATAAAGAATATGTGATTATACAAGATGAAGTAGAAGTGAATGCTGATAGTGCCGCTTTAATCCGTTGGTCTATGCTGACTCCTGCAGATGTGAAAATAACCGGCAAAAATAAAGCGGAACTGAAAAAAGACGGCAAAACACTTCGCATGGAAATTGTCAGCAAATTACCAGTAAAAATAAAAACATGGAGTACTCAATCTCCAAATGACTACGATGCGCCCAATCCGGGAACAACTATCGTTGGTTTTGAATCTCAGGTACCCAAAGGTAAAAAAGCAAGTTTCACAATTGCTTTACTTCCGGAAGGTTCCAAGTTAAATAAAAAAGATATCCAACCGCTTAATCAATGGGAAAAGAAATGAAACAATTCTTAATCATCTTGTTATCTGTCTTATTGCTTCCGTTGGGAATGGAAGCGCAATCCAACAAGTCAATATACCAGAAAGGATGGATTGATTTCAATAAAAACGGTAAAAAAGATATTTACGAAGATCCTTCACAACCTATTGAGAATCGGGTGAAAGACCTGTTGTTCCAAATGACGGTAGAAGAAAAAACCTGTCAGATGGCGACACTTTATGGAAGCGGTCGCGTGTTACAAGATCCACTTCCTACTCCGGCTTGGAAAGATTCTTTATGGAAAGATGGTATCGGGAATATCGATGAACAACATAACGGATTGGGAACTTTCCAATCGGAATATTCATTTCCATACAGTAAATCTGTAAATGCCCGGCAAGAAGTACAACGTTGGTTTGTAGAGCAAACAAGATTAGGAATTCCTGTAGATTATACCAATGAAGGCATCCGAGGATTATGTCACGACCGGGCAACCATGTTCCCCGCACAATGTGGTCAGGGTGCTACCTGGAATAAAAACCTGATTGCAAAGATTGCCGAAATAGAGGCTAAAGAAGCTGTAGTTTTAGGTTATACCAATATATATTCTCCCATCTTAGATATTGCACAAGATCCGCGTTGGGGAAGAGTAGTTGAATGTTATGGAGAAGACCCTTTTCTGGTTGGTTCTTTAGGAAAAGAAATGATCAAAGGTTTGCAGGCTCATGGTTTGGTAGCGACTCCCAAGCATTTCGCAGTGTATAGCGTTCCGGTAGGAGGTAGGGATGGTGCGACCCGTACCGATCCGCATGTGGCTTACAGGGAAATGAGGACGCTTTATTTAGAGCCTTTCCGGATGGGATTTCAGGAAGCGGGCGCTTTGGGAGTCATGAGTTCATACAACGATTATGACGGAGTTCCGGTCAGTGCGAGTAATTATTTTTTGACTCAAATACTTCGCAACGAATGGGGATTTAAAGGATATGTAGTTTCCGATAGCGAAGCCGTAGAATTTGTTCATACCAAGCATAAAGTGGCGGAAACAATGGAAGATGCCGTTGCGATGGTAGCAAAAGCAGGATTGAATATCCGTACACAATTTACACCTCCAAGTGATTTTGTATTGCCTTTGCGCCGAGCCATAGAACAAAAGAAAATAGGTATGGAAACCATCAACCAACGTGTGGCTGAAATCCTTACCGTCAAATTCCAAATGGGATTATTCGATAATCCTTATAAGGGTGATGCTAAGCAGGCAGAAAAGATTGTATATAGTAAAGAACATCAGGAAGTTGCTTTGGACGCTGCCCGTCAATCCATTGTTTTATTGAAAAATCAGGGGAATTTACTCCCGCTAAATAAAGAAATCAAAAGCATTGCTTTAATTGGTCCGAATGCCAATGAAAAGAAAGAACTGATTTGCAGGTATGGCCCAGCGAATGCGCCGATTACTACTGTTTATGAAGCTTTCAAAACTTATCTTCCCAATATGGCTATACATTATAGTAAGGGATGTGAGATTGTTGATAAGAGATACCCTTTGAGTGAAATTTTACCGGAGCCGTTGGATAAGGAAGAACAGCAAATGATTGATGAGGCTGTGAACGTGGCGCAACAATCAGAAGTGGTTGTATTGGTATTAGGAGGCTCTGAAGTAACAGTCAGGGAAGATAAATCCCGTACGGATTTGAATCTTCCGGGCCGTCAGTTGGATTTGATGAAAGCCGTTCAGGCAACCGGAAAGCCTGTTGTATTGGTGTTGTTGGACGGCAGGGCTTCTACCATCAATTATGCCGAAGCTTATATTCCGGCTATTGTTCATGCCTGGTTTCCCGGCGAATTCACCGGGCAGGCAATCACCGACGTTTTGTTCGGAGATTATAATCCGGGAGGAAAATTAGCGGTTACTTTTCCAAAATCAACAGGGCAAATTCCTTTTGCTTTCCCATTCAAACCGGGTTCGGATACTCCTGCCGAATCATCTGTGGCAGGCGCTTTATATCCTTTCGGATACGGTTTGAGTTATACTACATTCGCTTACGATAATTTGAAAATAACTCCCGAAAAACAAAATGTATCAGGAGAAATTTTGGTTTCTTTTTCTGTAAAAAATACGGGAGATAAAAAAGGAGATGAAATCGTTCAACTTTATATCAATGATGAATACAGCAGTGTAACAACTTACACCAAAGTATTAAGAGGTTTTGAACGCATAACGCTGGAACCCGGAGAATCCAAACAAGTTTCATTTACGCTCGCCAAACAGGATTTGGGTTTATGGAATCAAAGCAATGAATTTGTTGTCGAACCGGGAACTTTTGAGGTATTGGTCGGAGCTTCTTCGCAGGATATCCGGTTGAAAGGAAAATTTGAAATAGAACCCCGGAAAACATTTCTGTTGGCCGGAGCGTCATTCGCCGACAAAGGAAACAAGTGGTTTGAAATCGGATGCAAAACATTGGATGTTATTCCTCTAAACAGAGCCATTCCGGCTCAGGCGATTATGCATACGGCAATGAAGATGTATAAAGATTCTTTATATACGACTTCCGAATTGGATAATATCGATTGGTTGGTGATTATGCATGTGCATAATCGCGATGTTGCTGATACTACTCAATTGAAAGAAAATTACAAAAATTATACTTACGAAGAAATATCCAATAGTTATTCCTGTGGATATGATTATGTAATCAAAAAATACAAAGCCGATTGTCTGGCATTGAAAGATAATCCTGCTTCCGAATATTACGGAACGAAAGAGGGTAAACCTGCTCATATCATGTTATGTACGCATTGGCATGATGCGCGAACCATTTATAATACCGCTATCCGAAAATTAGCAACCCGTTGGAATCTTCCTTTAGTGGAATTTGACAAAAACATCGGTTTTACCAAAGACGTATTGGTCGATGGAAAACAACCGAGCCTGGCTGTCGCTTCCGAACCGGAAACCATAGATGGCGTAGCCTACGGATGGCACCCCAAGCGCGGAGAACATCAGCCGATCCAACAAAAAATGGCTCAAATATTTGTAGAAGAGGTAAAGAAAGTAAATCATGAATAAGAAGGTTTTTAGTATCGTTTTTTTGTTGTCAGGATTCCTTTGCATATCAGCGAAGATAACGCTTCCCAAAATATTCACTAACAATATGGTGATGCAACAACAAACTGAAGCACCAGTTTGGGGAACAGCAACTCCCAATCAACAAGTGAGAATAACAACTTCCTGGGATCATCAAACGTATTTGGTTAAAGCGGATACCAATGGTCAATGGAAGACCAAACTGAATACTCCTGTAGCCGGAGGTCCTTATGAAATTAACATATCCGATGGAGAAGAAATGCAATTAACAAATATTCTTATCGGTGAAGTCTGGCTTTGTTCCGGACAATCGAATATGGAAATGACATTTATCGGTAAACGGAAAGTCGATGGCTATGAACAGACGCTTTCATCAGCTAAAAAATACCCGGAGATAAGATTGTTTCATATTGAAAGAGCAATGAGCGCTCAGCCTTTGGATGATTTCGGTAAAACAAGGGGAGGATGGAAAGTGTGTGATTCTACCGCTGTCCGTAAGTTTTCTGCTGTAGCTTATTTCTTCGGAAGAAATTTGAATGAAAATCTCAATGTACCCATAGGATTAATTAGTTCATCTGTCGGCGGAACGGTCGCTGAAGCATGGACCAGCGGAGAGTCTTTGGAGTATATGCCTGATTTTAAAGATATAGTCAAAGAAATCCGAGAGAACAATGATACCATTAAAAATCCCAATACTCCGGCAGTGTTGTACAATGCCATGATTCATCCAATGATTCCTTATTCCATGCGGGGAGTAATCTGGTATCAGGGTGAAGCCAACTGCATGAAATCAGATCAGTATAAAGAATTATTTCCTTTATTAATCAGGGATTGGAGAAAACAATGGGGAACTGACTTCCCTTTTTATTTTGTCCAGTTAGCCAATTTCGGAAAACGGAACGATCAACCGGAAGATGCTCCATGGGCGCGACTTCGGGAAGCGCAATTCCAAACCTTGCATGTAGAAAATACGGCAATGGCGGTTACTATTGATGTTGGAGAAGGGGATGATGTTCATCCTGTCAATAAACAAGATGTCGGTTTGCGTTTGGCGTTGTCAGCAAGAGCTAATACTTATAAAGAACCAATCACCTATTCCGGTCCTTTGTATAAAGATTACCGGATAGAAGGAAATAAAATCAGAATATCATTTTCACATACCGATAGTGGTTTGATAGCCAAAGGAGGAACTGAATTAAAAGGATTTGCCATTGCCGGATCAGATCATCAATTCCATTGGGCGGAAGCAAAGGTAGAAGGAAATGAAATTGTGGTCAGTTCGCCGCAAGTGATTTATCCGGTATCAGTACGCTATGCCTGGGCGGCGGATCCTGAATGCAATTTGTATAACGGAGCCGGATTGCCTGCTTCTCCTTTCCGGATAGATAATTGGAAATAATAAAACAATGCATACAATATGAAAAAAATAATCATTTGCTTTTGCGCGCTAATTACCATGACAATAATCCATGCTCAGAAAAAGTATGAAGCGAACTGGAAATCGTTGGATACCCGTCCGGCTCCTCAATGGTTTGAAGATGCCAAGTTCGGGATATTCATTCACTGGGGATTATACTCGGTTCCTTCCTGGGCGCCAAATACGGGAGATGTATATTCCCGTTATGCCGAATGGTATTGGTATCGGCTCAATCCTGAAGAAAAGGATGGCGCTGCATTCCGTGCTTACCATAAAGAAATGTATGGAGATAAATTCAAGTATCAGGATTTTGTAGAAGGTTTCAAAGCGGAAATGTTCAAACCTGATCAGTGGGCTGATATTATT
This sequence comes from Bacteroidales bacterium, assembly GCA_031553415.1. Taxonomy (GTDB): domain Bacteria; phylum Bacteroidota; class Bacteroidia; order Bacteroidales; family Azobacteroidaceae; genus JAIRVZ01. The sequence continues at coordinate 23,599 of JAVBLO010000060.1, forward strand.
CAAAAGTCAGGAGCAAAATATGTAGTACTAACTTCTAAACATCATGAAGGTTTTGCTTTGTGGCCAAGTGCCCAGAGTGTCAATTGGAATAGTGTGGATGTAGGTCCGCATCGGGATATTTGTGGCGAATTAACAACTGCTGTTCGCGAAAAAGGTTTACGGATGGGATTCTATTATTCTCTTTATGAATGGCATCATCCGCTCTATCATCAAAATATGGAACAATATGTGGATGAACACATGCTTCCTCAAATCAAAGATTTAACAGAACGCTATAAACCGGAAATTGTTTGGGCCGATGGAGAGTGGGAACATCCCAGCAAAGATTGGAAAAGTGAAGAATTTTTGGCTTGGCTTTACAATGAATCTCCTGTTAAAGAAACGGTGGTAGTTAATGACCGTTGGGGAGAAGAAACACGCAGTAAACATGGAACTTTTTACACTACTGAATATGATCTGATTCATGAAAGTGATTCCAAAGGCGTAAAATTCGTTCATCCATGGGAAGAATGCCGGGGCATTGCCGGATCTTTCGGTTATAACAGGAATGAGAATTTGGAAGATTATTCTTCAGCTAAAGAGTTGATCCATATTTTAATTGATAAAGTATCCCGCGGAGGAAATCTATTATTGAATATAGGTCCTACGGCTGATGGACGCATTCCTGTGATTATGCAACAACGGTTGACTGAAATCGGTGATTGGCTGAATGTGAATGGAGAAGCGATTTACGATACCCGCCAGTGGGAGAAAGCTTCGGATGTTCAAACCCAGGAATATGTGAGGTTTACCAAAAAAGGGAATGATCTTTATGTGATTCTCACCACCTGGAATAATCAACCTGTTACTGTTAAGGGAATAAAGAACCTGAAAAATATTCAGTTGTTAGGTTCAGATAAAAAAGTCGACTATACAAACAGTAAAGGAACAATTACCATTCAACCTCCTGTTTTGAATTATCCTGAAATTCCTTGTCAACATGCCTGGGTATTCAAACTAACAAATGCATTATAATATCACAAATAATATAATTAAATATGAATCAATATATTGAAGCTTTCGAAAAACTGAAATTGCATCAGGAAGATTTACTTAACAAGAAGAATGAGCAAGAACCATTCGGAAATGGTATTTATGAGCGTTATATCAACCCAATACTTACTGCAGCCCATATTCCTTTGCATTGGCGTTACGATTTGAATCCGGAAACCAATCCGTATATGATGGAACGTATTGGATTCAATGCGGCATTCAATGCGGGTGCAATGAAATGGAACGGTAAGTATATTTTGGTAGTAAGGGTAGAAGGCAACGACCGGAAATCATTTTTTTCCATTGCTGAAAGTCCGAATGGAATAGATAATTTCCGTTTTTGGGATGAACCTGTAACTCTTCCGGAAACAAAAGACCCAGACGTCAATGTTTATGATATGCGTTTGACACAACATGAAGATGGTTGGATTTACGGTGTGTTTTGCAGTGAAAGGAAAGACCCGGATGCTCCTGCTGGAGACTTGTCTTCTGCGGTTGCAGCAACAGGAATTGTGCGTACAAAAGATTTAAAGAACTGGGAACGCCTACCTGATTTGAAATCTAAAAGCCAGCAACGAAACGTGGTCTTACATCCTGAATTTATCAATGGTAAATATGCATTATATACCCGTCCGCAGGATGGATTCATTGATGCCGGAAGTGGCGGAGGTATTGGTTGGGCTTTGATTGACAATATGACTCAGGCGGAAATAAAGGAAGAAAAAATCATCAACCACCGCTATTATCATACAATTAAAGAATTGAAAAACGGAGAAGGTCCTCACCCTATTAAGACATCCAAAGGTTGGTTGCATTTGGCTCATGGTGTAAGAGGATGTGCCGCCGGTTTGCGCTATGTACTGTATCTCTACTTGACAGATTTAGAAAATCCTTCGAAATTAATTGCCGAACCTGCCGGGTATTTTATGGCTCCGCAAGGAGAAGAACGTATTGGTGATGTGTCAAATGTATTGTTTTCAAGTGGTTGGATTGCTGATGAAGACGGAACCGTATATATCTATTATGCATCTTCAGATACACGTATGCATGTGGCGACATCTTCCATAGATCGTTTATTGGATTATTGCCTGAATACTCCTGCCGATGGTTATCGTTCAGCAGCTTCAGTAGCAACTATTAAAGATTTGATAGCTCAAAATAGAGTGTTTATGCAATAATGCAGACAACGCTTATGCCAAATTTCGTTTCGCAAAAACATTCAAATAGAACTTGATTTGAACTAATTATCAAAAACTTAAGATGAGTTCTAAACTAATTCTGAATCTATATTTACCATGAAACAAAAAATAAAGATATCTGTATTATTCTTGATTATTAGTGTTTATAGTCAGGCTCAATATACAGTAACAAGCAGACATATATTGGAGCCGGATTTAAATATTGAATATGTCCGTAATAATGCGGAATTCTGGATTGAGCATGCTTATGATCCGGAATACGGCGGATTTTTTTCCAATGTCGATCAATATGGAAATGTAACCACAACAACTCCTCAACGTGCCGGTTTCGGAACGACTCCGTATAAACGCAAATCATTGATTGTACAATCCCGTCATGGTTATGGTTTCACAAGGGCTTTTATGTTAACCGGCGATGAGAAATATCTTGATTATGCAAAAAGTGCTCTTGATTTTCTTTTTGATCACGGTTGGGATAAAACCAATGGTGGATGGTATTGTTTTGCCAAAAGTGACGGAACGATTGACCTTACCCAAAATGATTTGCGGGATCAAAACCAAAAATGGGGTTTCCAACAGCATTACGCATTATTGGGAATTGTTGCAAACTATGAAGCAACCAGGGGTTCAAAGGCAGAAGAATTTATGAAGAAAGGCATAACTTCCATTTATAATAATATGTGGGATTCTCGTACGGGTTATAAAGGTTATTATGAATATACCAAACCCGATTGGACGGGTAAAACAAATAAAGGTTTTACACCTACGGTAGATGCCATTACCACCAATGCTGAATTAACTTACCTGATTACTCAACAACCCGAACATAAGACAAGATTAATGGAATTGACGGATAACATCGTGGATCATTTCATTCCTCAAATGGAAAACAAAAGTGTGATGGCGCTTTATCCGGAAGTGTTTAATTCTAATTGGGTAGTAGATTTAAATGCTTCTAAAAACGGAAGTGTTGGTCACTTCATTAAAACGGCCTGGTGCTTAGGCCGCGCTTACCTTTGTGATACCACCAGAACAGAATATAAAGAAGCCGCATCCAAGATTTTGAATCAGGTTTGGACGTGGAAGAACGGGGATGTTTCCTTATGGGATCATGTCAGCGGTGGACCATTCAATGCTATTAATATATTAACCGGAGCTTGGGGAACCAATGGAAACCTTAAAGATTACTGGACACTTGAACAAGGATTTACTGGTACCATGCTGAATTATTATATCACTAAAAATGATACTTATCTTCAAATGGCAGATCAGTCGATCAGTTTCTTTATGGAACATTTGCGAGATTCTGTCAACGGAGAAATTTTTTCTGATACTTATCCCGATGGAACGGTCGTAAGAAGAGGTATTAAAGGTGATGATTATAAAGGAAGTTATCATTCCATAGAGATAGGTTACTATGCTTATTTGTACAGCAAGTTGTATTATTTGAATCAACCTGCCGATTTATATTACAAGTTTGAACCTTCTTCCGAAGAGCGTGAAATTACCCTGACTCCAATTCCTATACAAGATAAGAGGTTGAAAATTAAATCGGTTACCTTGGATGATAACGATTTTCATGATTTCAATGCGGATACAAGAACCTTGACTTTATCTCCCCATCAGAGCGGGAAATTCAAAGTCACTTTTGAATCTGTCCTGCCAACTCCGTCAGGAGAAGAAAGAGTATTTGCAGAAAATCAGGTAAAGGTATATCCTGCTTTGGTTAAAGAAAATATTCAAATAAATGGTATACAAAGTAATAGTCTGATATCGATTACTGACCTGACAGGAAAAGTGGTACATCAACAAAATAATATAGAAACATCCCTGACTGTAAATGCAGGAGACCTTGCTCCCGGAATTTACATCGTAACTGTATATCAGGATTCTGGAATAAAATCGGTACATAAAATAATAAAACAATAATAAATTCAAATGTTATGAATATCCATAAAATTTCACTGAAAGAGAAAGTCGGTTACGGATTCGGGGATGCCGCAGCTTCCATGTTTTGGAAACTGTTTACCATGTACCTCATGTTTTTTTACACCGATATTTTCGGAATACAGGCTGCTGTCGTTGGAACAATGTTCCTCATTACACGTATATGGGATGCAGCGTTCGATCCTTTTGTCGGTGTCTGGGCCGACAGAACAGAAACCCGTTGGGGTAAATTCCGTCCCTATATTTTATGGATGATGATTCCTTTCGGTGTATTCGGTGTATTGATGTTCAGTACTCCGGACTTAAGTGGCACCGGAAAAATAATCTATGCCTATGTGACTTATTCCTTAATGATGATGGTTTATTCCCTGATTAACGTTCCTTATGCTTCTTTGATGGGTGTGATGACTTCGGATGGAAAAGAGCGCACAACCTTGGCAACTTACCGCATGACTTTCGCTTTCGGAGGTAGTTTATTGGTATTAGCCGCAGCCGAACCCTTAGTAGATGTATTCAGTAAAATAGGCGGTTCTGTGAATGTTGCTGCCGGATGGCAGTATGCAGCCATTGTTTTTGCCATCGTTGCCGTTATCTTTTTCTATCTATGTTTTGCATGGACAAAAGAACGTGTCAAACCGACTGTGGAAAAAACATCATTGAAACACGACCTGAAAGACCTTTGGGCAAATCGTCCCTGGTTTATATTGTTGGGAGCTGGTATTGCTGTTATCTTCTTTAATTCTATACGCGATGGCGCTGCTATTTATTATTTCAAATATTATGTAGCAACACAAGATGCTTTTCAGGTCAATTCGTTGAAGATGACTATTTCGTTGAGTAGCCTATATTTTGTATTAGGACAGGCAGCGAATATTGTCGGTGTACTGCTAACGATTCCGGTATCCAATCGTTTCGGTAAAAAAGGAACTTTCCTTACGGCAATGATTATCGCTACCGTATTGAATATCTGGTTCTATTTTATTGGTAAAGATGATACAACTATGATATTCATCCTTCAATTCCTGATTAGTTTGTGTGCCGGAATTACATTGCCGTTGATATGGTCTATGTATGCCGATACAGCCGATTATTCCGAATGGAAAACCAAACGCCGTGCTACAGGATTAGTGTTTTCAGCTTCTTCCATGTCACAAAAATTCGGATGGACAATTGGTGGTGCATTGGCCGGGTGGTTGTTGGGTTATTATGGATTCCAGGCAAATGTGGAGCAAACAGAATTCGCTCAAAACGGTATCCGGATGATGTTGAGCTTTTTCCCTGCCATCGGTACTTTCCTTGGAGTAGTCTTTATGGCTGTTTATCCATTGAATGAAAAGAAAATGAAAGAGATTGCTCATAATTTGGAAGAAACAAGACAGTAAATATATTGATTACAAAAAAAAAATACAATATGCAATTCGGATATTTTGATGACAACCGGCGTGAATACGTCATTACTAATCCACGTACACCGTGGCCTTGGATCAATTACCTTGGAAACGAAGATTTTTTCAGTTTGATATCCAATACAGCCGGTGGATATTCATTTTATAAAGATGCCAAATTCCGTCGCATCACCCGTTATCGTTACAACAATGTACCAATGGATAGTGGTGGAAAATATTTTTATATCAAAGATGGAGATACTGTTTGGAGTCCGGGATGGAAACCTTGCAAAACAGAATTGGATGTTTATGAGTGTCGCCATGGAATGAATTATACCATCATCAAAGGGGTGAAGAATGGGGTAGAGGCGGAAGCACTTTATTTTGTTCCTCTTAATACCTGGGCGGAAGTGCAGAAACTGACGTTGAAAAATACTTCTGATAAAGTAAAAACGTTGAAGTTATTTTCGTTCGTAGAATGGTGTTTGTGGAATGCTGCAACAGATATGGAAAATTTTCAGCGCAACTTTTCTACAGGGGAGGTCGAAATAGAAGATTCCGTAATTTACCATAAAACGGAGTATAAAGAGCGCCGCAACCATTATGCTTATTATTCGGTAAACGCTCCGGTTCAGGGGTTTGATACTGATAGGGAAACTTTCTTCGGGCTTTATAACGGTTTTGATGAACCGCAAACAGTTCTCGAAGGCGTTGCCCGTAATTCCGAAGCACACGGTTGGTCGCCAATCGCTTCTCATTATCTCGAAATTACATTACAACCCGGAGAATCCAAAGATTTGGTTTTTGTATTGGGTTACGTCGAAAACAATGAAAGTGAAAAATGGGAAAGAAAGGGAATTATTAATAAAACCAAAGCGAAAGCAACTATTTCCCGTTTTGATACAGTGGAAAAAGTAAACGCAGCCTGGAATGATTTGAAAAATTATTGGGATAAATTATTGAACGTATTTGTCTTAAAATCGGACGAAGAGAAACTTGACCGCATGGTCAATATCTGGAATCAATATCAATGTATGATTACGTTCTGTTTTTCCCGTTCCGCTTCATTTTTTGAAAGTGGTATCGGTCGCGGTATGGGGTTCCGCGATTCGAACCAGGATTTAATAGGCTTCGTACATCAAATCCCGGAACGGGCACGTGAACGTATCATTGATATAGCTTCTACGCAATTTCCTGACGGAGGATGTTATCACCAATACCAGCCGCTGACTAAAAAAGGAAATAATGAAATCGGTCAGGGTTTCAATGACGATCCGATGTGGTTGATTCTCGGAACAACAGCTTATATCAAAGAAACAGGAGATTTTACAATCCTTGAAGAACGAGTCCCTTTTGATAATGAACCGGGTTCCGAAGTTTCACTCTTCCGTCATTTAACCGTTTCTTTCGATCATGTAGTTAACAATCTTGGCCCTCATGGATTGCCGTTGATTGGTCGTGCCGATTGGAATGATTGCCTGAACCTGAATTGTTTCTCCAATGATCCGAACGAGAGTTTCCAAACTACCGAAAATAAAAACGAAGGTTCTAAAGCTGAGAGCCTTATGATTGCCGGACTTTTCGTTGTTTACGGCCGCGATTATATCGAACTCTGCCGTCAAATCGGAAACCAAGATGAGGCTGATCGTGCACAAAAGCATGTAGATGCCATGATAGAATCGGTTAAAAAGTATGGCTGGGATGGAGAATGGTTCTTACGTGCCTATGATTTCTTCGGGAACAAAATCGGTTCTGAGGAGAATGAAGAAGGAAAAATCTTTATAGAGTCCAATGGCTGGTGTACGATGGCCGGAATCGGTTTGGAAGACGGAATGGTAACAAAAGCGTTGAATGCTGTGAAAGAAAGATTGGATTGCGAACATGGTATCGTATTGAATAATCCGGCGTTCTCCAAATATTACATTGAGTATGGAGAAATATCCACTTATCCGAAAGGATATAAAGAAAATGCAGGGATTTTCTGCCATAACAATCCATGGATCATGATTGGTGAAACCGTACAGGGAAGAGGTGATCGTGCCTGGGAATATTATCAAAAGATATGTCCGGCTTATCTGGAAGAAAAGAGCGATTTACACAAAGTAGAACCATACGTTTATGCTCAAATGATTGCGGGAAAAGATGCATTTCGCCCGGGAGAAGCCAAAAACTCATGGTTAACAGGAACAGCTTCATGGAATTATTATACGATTACACAATATATTTTGGGAATTCGTCCTTCTTACGACGGATTAATTATTGATCCTTGTATTCCATCCGGTTGGAAAACATTCAAAGTAATCCGTCAATTCCGTGGTTCAACTTATGTGATTACGATTAATAATCCTGATGGAGCAATGAAAGGCGTGAAACAGATTTCTGTAGATGGAGAAAATGTTGGAGGAAATATTATTCCGGTAATGCCGAAAGGAAATACTTATAACGTGGAAATACTGATGTAATGGTATAAAACTGAAGTTTATATATGAAAATTATGAAAACGAAAATATTATATTCCATCATATTGTTGTTGATAAGTATCAGTTCCGTCCATGCAGAAAAAACAGTTTGTAATCAAACTTCAAACATTAAAGCCCGATTGTCAGATATGAGTTTGTCCGGAGGAGCTTTTTTGTCCGGAGATTATCAGATAACAGCCCATAACATCACAGAGCCGGTACAAGTGCTCCATCCTGTTTATACTACCATAGAAAGAATGTCTTTTACGGTATCTTTTACCGTAAAATCAGATGCCACATCTATCCGTTTCGGAAAAGGGTATTGCTATGCAGATATTGTGGATAATATTATGAGCATATATAAGATCAATGGCAGCCTGGATGGATCTGTTTTGCTGGAAACTATTGATTTGCCATTCAAACTTACAGCCGGTAAAAAATACAATGTGTCGATACAAAAAATAGATGGTTATCAACTTAAATATTCAATTGTTTCAATAGATGATCAATTTGAAAAACTTTATAATGTTGAAACTGGCGCCGGATTTGCTGCTGTTCGTGCCTGGGGGCAAGCTGTTTTTGGTGTTAAGAATGGTACTGTTTTAGTACATGATGCGATTATTGCTACCGGGTATGATCAACAAACGATAGTTTCCTTTTGGGGTGATTCATTTTTGGATGCTGCCAATCTGGTTAGTAATGGAGGAACATTCAAAGATCGATACTGTGATTTGGTTGCACAACATTTGGGTTATGGAAAAGTTCCTATCATGGCACGGACAGGACATGCTTTGGATTCCAATTTTGTTGTGCGCTTTAAAATAGAAAACAGTTATTTCAAATCACCTTTCGTGTTTCTGGCAATGGGAACAAACAATATGACAGTAGACGGTTACAAGACTTATGTTCAGCAATGTATTACGGAAGTAAAACAGAATGGACAAACACCTATATTGGTAACAATCACACCTCGTGTTGAAGTCGATTATTTGACTGTTACCAAGGTTATCAATGATTGGGTCAAATCCAGTGGTGAAAAATATGTTGATATTTGTAACGCAGTTACGGATGGAAAAGGAAATTGGAAACCCGAATATATAACATCAGACGGAGTGCATCCAACTGTTGCCGGAGAACATGCCATGTTCAGGCAAATCCAATTGGATATTCCTGAGTTATTCTGTAGATGATAGTTGTGACTACAAGCATCAGATTTCTTCCAGCAATGAAATTACAATTTCTAACAAATATAGATTGTAACCTCTTTTCTTACATAGTTTAACGCTTTTTCGGTATTGGTTGGTATATGATAATTAATACATGATTATTTAGAGGTGTTTGTCATTAGATCTTTTGTGTTTTTTGCTTTATATACCCGGCCTTTATTTACATCATCTAATGCCTTGTCGATTCCGCTGTACATAATTTTTAGCCACGAATTTCACAAATTAACACTAAAGAAAGTGAAACTCGTGAAATTCGTGGCTAAAAATATAATCAATATAAACAGTTCTCCTTAAAACTCCGCGTTATTCGGCGTTCTTGGGAAAGGAATAACATCCCTGATATTACCCATTCCTGTGATAAACAGAATCAAACGTTCGAAACCTAAGCCGAAACCGGAGTGTGGAGCTGTTCCGAATTTACGGGTTTCCAGATACCACCAAAGTGTTTCCTGTTTCATGTGGAGTTCTTCCACGCGGTTTATCAGTTTTTCATAACTTTCTTCACGTTGCGAACCTCCGATGATTTCTCCGATTTTCGGGAACAGAACATCCATCGCACGGACAGTTTTTCCATCCTCGTTTTGCTTCATGTAGAACGACTTAATTTCTTTCGGGTAATCAGTTAAAATTACCGGACATTTGAAATGTTCTTCCACTAAATAACGTTCATGTTCCGACTGTAAATCGGCACCCCAATAAACAGGATATTCAAATTTTTTGCCGCATGCTTCCAGAATTCTAACTCCTTCCGTATAAGCCAGACGGATAAATTTATTGTTTACTACAAAGTTCAAACGGTCCACTAATTCCTTGTCATACATGCTGCAAAGGAAATCAATATCATCTTTACAATGCTCCAATGCATATTTAACAAGATATTGGAGAAATTCTTCCGCCAAATCCATATTATCTTTGATTTCGTAGAACGCCATTTCCGGCTCAATCATCCAAAACTCAGCCAGGTGGCGGGGAGTATTTGAATTTTCAGCGCGGAATGTAGGGCCAAACGTGTAGATTTCTCCTAAAGCCATTGCTCCCAGTTCTCCTTCCAATTGTCCGGAAACAGTAAGATTGGTCATCTTTCCGAAAAAGTCTTCTTTGTAGTCGATTTTACCGTCTTCTGTTTTCGGAAGATTATTCAGGTTAAGAGTTGTTGCCTGGAACATGGAACCTGCACCTTCCGCATCCGAACCGGTGAGGATTGGTGTATGGAAATAGAAAAACCCTTTATCATTGAAGAATTTATGAATTGCATAAGCCATATGATGGCGGATACGGAAAATGGCTCCGAATGTATTTGTACGCGGACGTAAATGAGCGATTTCCCTCAAAAATTCCAATGTATGGCCTTTCTTCTGTAGCGGGTAAGTTAAAGGATCGGCAGTGCCGTAAATCTCAATTTCCTGAGCCTGTATCTCTGCACTTTGACCTTGTCCCTGCGATTCCACCAAAAGACCTGTCACATTGATACAAGCGCCTGTTGTGATGGGTTTAAGATATTCTTCTCCGAACTTTTCTATATCAACAACTACTTGAACATTATTGATTGTAGAACCATCATTAAGCGCAACGAAACTTACGCTTTTGTTACCCCGGCGGGTACGTACCCATCCTTTGACATTCACAACAGTACCAAAAGCTTTGCTTTGGAGTACATCAGTTATCTTAGCTCTAATCATTTTTTAGTAATTAAGAGTTAAGAATTAAGAGTTAAGAGTTAAGAGTTGGCAAATACGAACAACTCTTAACTCTTAACTCTTAATTCTTAACTTATTCAAATGCCCCCATGCGCAACATCGAAACTTCTTTTTCGTTCAGATAGCGCCATTGGCCTCTTTTAAGTTGTTTTTTAGTAAGACCAGCGAAGTATACGCGGTCAAGTTTCATTACATGATATCCCAATGTTTCGAAAATACGGCGAACGATGCGGTTACGTCCCGAGTGAATTTCGATACCTATTTGAGCTTTATCAAGATCTGTGATATAGCTGATAGCATCAGCATGAATTTCTCCGTCTTCCAACTCAATACCTTCGGCAATTTTTTGCATATCTTCTATAGCAACCGGTTTATCCAACCAGACATGGTAAATTTTCTTTTTCAGGAATTTAGGGTGTGTCAGTTTGGAAGCCAAATCACCATCATTGGTCAGCAGCAATACACCAGTTGTGTTTCTATCCAAACGTCCGACCGGGAAAATCCTTTCATGGCAGGCATTTTTTACCAAATCCATTACTGTTAATCTTTCCTGCGGGTCATCTGCTGTTGTTACACAGTTTTTAGGCTTGTTAAGCAACACATAGATTTTATGTTCCAATTTCACAGGTTGATCATGAAATGATACCTTATCGGCTCTTTTTACTTTGGTACCCAACTCTGAAACAACAATATCGTTTACCTTGACAACTCCAGCCTGGATAAATTCGTCAGCTTCCCGTCTGGAGCATATTCCTGCATTAGCAAGATATTTATTCAAGCGGATAGGCTCATTCGGATCGAAGTTTTCTTCCCTGTATTTAAGCTGCTTCTGAATGCTGTATTTATCATTAGAGTTATAATTGCTACCTCTGTTGTCTCGGTTTCCGTATCCTCCACCTTGCGAACGATTCCCATAACCACCTTGGTTTCCGTAACCACCACCTCTGTTATCGCGGTTTCCGTAGCCACCTCCGCCTTGTGGACGATTTCCATAACCACCTTGGTTCCCGTAACTACTGCCACCTCTGTTGTCGCGGTTTCCGTAGCCACCTCCACCTTGCGGACGATTGCTTCCATAACCACCACCTTGGCTTCCATAACCGCCGCCTCTGTTGTCGCGGTTTCCATAACCACCTTGGTTTCCATAACCACCACCACTACGTGGAGCAGGGCTGGAATCACCAACTCTCGGCCTTCTTTTCTTTATCGGATTAGCATCACTTCCTCCATCATTAGAATTAGAAGAGGAATACCTCTGGTTTCCGTAAGATTGGTTTCCGTATGAAGACGAATTATCATAAGATGATCTTTGAGGTCTGTCATACCTGTTTTGTTGGGAACGGTTTTGATCATATCCACCTTCCCTGTTTCCTCCATAACCTCCTCCGGATGGACGACGATTGTCATTTCCGTAACGGTTGTTGGATGGTCTGTTGTAATCATTGCTTGAATAACCTTCGCGGTTATTAGAATAAGGTCTTCTTTCTCTACCTTCCTCGTTTTTGCCGTAATAGTTACGGTCGTTTCCTTCTGTAGTCATTGTTTTGACGAATTGAATTGTTAGAAATAATTATTATTTATATTATAATCAACCTCCCGGTTGTCATCGTTTACCCCTAAATCCCCTAAAGGGGACTTTTGGTGCAACTAATTTTTTTAGTTTTCTACAGTTTGTCACTCTCCAAGTCCCTTTAGGGGATTTAGGGGTGTTTATAATCCGGTATAATTAAGCGGTGTAATTGCTTTTAATTCCGATTTTACTTTATCATTTACCTGAAGCGTATCAATAAATGCGCTGATGGATTCTTTAGTAATTCGAGTATTTGTACGGGTCAACTCCTTTAATGCCTCGTATGGCTTCGGATAGCCTTCGCGTCTCAATATGGTTTGTATGCCTTCTGCTACTACCGGCCAGGCATTTTCCAAATCGGCAGTAATTGCTTTTTCGTTCAGCAATAATTTATTCAGCCCTTTCAAAAGGCTTTCTAAAGCAATTATAGTGTGGGCAAAAGGCATTCCGACATTTCTGAGAACGGTTGAATCTGTCAAATCCCGTTGCAAACGTGAAATGGGAAGTTTGGCTGCCAAATGTTCTAATAGAGCATTGGCAATTCCGAGGTTTCCTTCTGCATTTTCAAAATCTATGGGGTTTACTTTGTGCGGCATGGCAGAAGAACCAACTTCGCCTTCTTTGATTTTTTGCTTGAAATATTCCATTGAAATATATTGCCAAAAATCCCTTGCCATGTCTAGCAGTATGGTGTTGATGCGTTTCATGGCATCAAAAAGTGCCGCCAGATTATCATAGTTTGAAATCTGTGTAGTCCATTCTTCACGCTGGAGTCCTAATTTTTTACTCACAAAATCGTTTCCTACTTCTTTCCAGTCAAATTCGGGATATGCGACATTATGGGCGTTGAAATTACCCGTAGCTCCTCCGAATTTGGCAGAATGAGGAAGCCCTGTTAGCAAAAGAAGTTGTTGTTCCAACCGGTATGCAAATACCATAATTTCTTTTCCCAAACGGGTGGGAGAGGCCGGTTGTCCATGTGTTTTGGCTAACATGGAAATATTTTTCCATGCTTCCGCATCAGTTTTCAGTTTGTTTATCAACTCCAGAAGCATTGGTTGATATTCACTTTCAATAGCATCTTTGATTGATAAAGGAACGGAAGTATTGTTGATATCCTGTGAGGTTAAACCAAAATGAATGAATTCTTTATAATCATCCAGTTTTAGTTCGTCAAATTTTTCTTTGATGAAATATTCTACAGCTTTGACATCGTGGTAAGTAACTTTTTCTATATTTTTTACCTTTTGGGCATCTTCTATGGAAAAATATTGATATATGGCACGAAGAGAGTCGAAAACATCTTTTTTATTTAATGCTTTCAGCTGAGGCAAAGGTAATTCACAAAGTGTAATAAAATATTCTATTTCAACCAGTATCCTAAACCTGATGAGTGCATATTCTGAAAAATAGGCTGATAAATTCTCAGTCTTACTGCGATACCGCCCGTCAACGGGAGATATGGCTGTCAATGTGTTAAGTTTCATACGATAGATACGCTACATAATGGTTCAATGCTACAAAGGTATGCAAAGAAAACGAATTATGGATAAAGAAATTTATAATTAATAATTAATAATGAAAAATTAGCCTAAATTCAGGAAGCGTTCAGCTTCTATGGCTGCCATACATCCTGTTCCTGCAGCGGTAATGGCTTGCTTGTAATGGGGATCTGCCACATCGCCGGCAACGAAAACACCCGGAATATTTGTCCTGGGAGTTCCCGGAATTGTTTTGATGTATCCCTGTCCGTCAGTTTCTAAATAGGGTTTGAATATTTCCGAATTGGGTGTATGGCCGATAGCAAGGAAAAAACCATCGATGGCGATATCTATTTTTTCTTCATTGGCTTCTCCCATATTTTTTACTAAATGAGCGCCTTCCACTCCATTTGTTCCGAATAACCCTAAGGTATTATGTTTGAATAATACTTCAATTTTAGGATGGCTTAATACGCGTTCCTGCATGATTTTAGATGCCCTCAGAAAGTCCTTCCTTACTATCAGGTAAACTTTGGCTGCAATGCCTGATAAATAAATAGCTTCTTCGCAGGCTGTGTCTCCTCCTCCAACAACGGCAACAGTTTTCTTACGGTAGAAGAATCCGTCGCAGGTAGCGCAAGCCGAAACTCCTTGTCCTGCATACTTTTGTTCGTCCGCAAGACCTAAATATTTCGCAGTTGCACCTGTAGCAATAATAAGCACGTCTGTTTCAATTGTCTTTTCGCCATTTATAGTAACTTTATAAGGCGGTTGGGATAAATCAGCAGCAGTGGCGATTCCGGAACGTATGTCGGCTCCGAAACGGGATGCCTGTTTGCGTAAATCTTCCATCATCTCCGGTCCTGTAATACCTTGCGGATATCCGGGGAAATTTTCAACTTCTGTAGTTGTTGTGAGTTGCCCACCTGGTTGAATTCCTTCATAAAGGATGGGATTGAGATTTGCTCTTGAAGCATAGATGGCGGCAGTGTATCCTGCCGGTCCGGAACCTATAATGAGGCAACGAGTTTTTTCTGTTTGCATTTTTTTGTATTCTTTAGACAGGATTTACAAGATTTACAGGATTAAAAAATAGAAAAAATAATCCTGTAAATCTTGTAAATCCTGTCTGACATTATCTTAAATCAACGATTTCTGCATCGGGATATTTCTTTTTGTCAAAAATAAAATTACTATCCGGCAGCGTTTGCTTTGTTTTATATGAATTGATATAAATGATATTTTGCAAATTGTTTTTATAGAAAATAGTAAAGGTTACGGGGATGTAATCTTCTTTATTTATCTGTACGGCAATTTTTTGCATGTCATTTTTTTTGTTAGACGGAGTCAATGTCACTTCATAAACATTGCGTTGTTTGATGTCTTTTTTTTCTCCGTTATACTTATAATCACAACCTTTTTTATATATATCAAAAATAACGGAAGGATTTACCATTTGGACTTCTTCCTTGCTTGGTTCTGTAATATTAACTTCTTCGCTGTCTTTCAGATAAACCCATTGTGTTTTTCCGTCGAACCAGGAATCTGTTTCAGGTGTTGAAAGGTAGAACTTATTTCCTTTCATCTGGATGCTTCCGTCGAAACTATAGGTTGCCTTTGCTTTTTCATCTTTCACATTTAAGGTAAAAGAGGCTGAAAGGGGATTGGCTTCAGCATATTTTTGTGAAGATAAATCCAATATTTCTTTGGCTTTTGCATCTTTTTGGGCAAAAGTTTGGAGGGAGAACATCGAAATTGCAATTATAATAAATAATGTTTGTTTCATATGAAAAATATTTTTTTTGAAATTGTGCGTCATAGCTAATAATAAGACGAATTTCATACTAATAGTTTAATCCCGGTTTCAACTTTAACTATTTTTTTAAAGTACCAAGAATCTGTTCCAAATGATATTCATCCTGAACCAACACTTGCCGGGCTTTACTACCTTCGGATGGTCCTACAATTCCTGCAGCTTCCAATTGATCCATTAAACGGCCGGCCCTGTTGTATCCGATAGAAAACTTCCGTTGAATCAATGATGTAGAACCGGATTGGTGAATCACAATCAACCGGGCGGCTTCTTCAAACATCGGGTCAAGATTGTTTAAATCTACTTCTCCGGGCTTGTCTCCACTGTCTTCTCCCACATATTCAGGAAGATAGAATGCTGTCGGATAACTTTGTTGTTCTCCAATGTATTTGGAAACACGGTCAACTTCGGGAGTGTCTACAAAGGCGCATTGTACACGTGTAACATCGCTTCCCTGGGAGAATAACAAGTCACCTCTACCTATTAACTGGTTGGCTCCCGTACCGTCTAAAATGGTGCGCGAATCGATGGCTGATGTAACCCTGAAGGCGATTCTTGCAGGGAAATTTGCTTTGATAGTACCGGTAATGATGTTGGTTGTAGGACGTTGTGTCGCAATAACCATATGCATTCCGACTGCACGCGCTTTTTGGGCGATGCGGGCAATCGGTAATTCTATTTCTTTCCCGGCTGTCATGATCAGGTCACCGAACTCATCGATAACAACTACTATATAAGGCATGAATTTATGCCCTTTGTTTGGATTCAGCCTGCGGTTAATGAATTTTTCGTTGTACTCTTTTATATTACGGGTTCCGGCTTTCATCAGTAAATCATACCTGTCATCCATTTCTTTGGTCAATGAATTCAGTGTATGGATAACTTTGGTGAAATCGGTGATAATAGGCTTATCTCCATCGGGAAGTTTGGCTAAGAAATGCTTTTCAATGGTAGAATAAATACTGAATTCCACCATTTTTGGGTCTACCAGCACAAACTTCAATTCTGCCGGATGTTTTTTGTATAACAGCGATGTGATAATGGCATTCAAACCAACAGACTTTCCTTGTCCTGTTGCACCAGCCACCAATAAGTGCGGCATTTTGCAGAGGTCGAACATAAATACCTCATTGGTAATCGTTTTTCCTAAGGCTACCGGCAAGTCATAAGAGCTTTCCTGGAATTTTTTGGATGCAATGATGGATTGCATGGAAACGATCTGGGCATCTTTGTTGGGTACTTCTATACCAATGGTTCCTTTTCCCGGCATCGGGGCAATGATACGGATGCCTAAAGCTGCGAGGCTCATGGCAATATCATCTTCAAGATTCTTTATTTTTGTAATACGGACACCATCTTCCGGAACGATTTCGTAAAGGGTGATGGTTGGTCCTACGGTTGCTTTGATCGACTTGATTTTAATGCCGAAATGCTCAAGTGTTTGTGTGATTTTATTTTTATTGGCATTTTGTTCGGCCATATCGATTTGCCTGTCAGCCATATCGTATTTCTTGAGTAAGTCGATTACCGGAAGCCTGTAATTCGACAAATCCAAAGTTGGGTCATAAACACCCAGTTCTTCAATATTTCCTTCGAATTCGTCATCAACTTCTTTGGGTTTTGTAAATGCAGGAGAAACTGGCCGGGGTTGTTCGGGAATGATATATTCTTCATCGACTGGTTGGACAATCTCAAATTCAGATTCTTTGGATTTGTTAACTTTCAAACGGACAAATGAATTATCACCTTCATCATCATTTTCAACTAAAATATGAGGTTCCGGATTAGTGTAATTGGCTTTTTCTTCCTCCTCATAATCTTCTTCTTCCTCTTCATCATCCGGTTCTATGTTTTTTTTCTTTTTTTTCGGTTTTTTTACATAATCCATTTTGAATATTTTACGCACAAATGGAATGGTTGCCGGACTGATGAAAATCATCATAATAATAAATGTTACCAGAATAAGCAGGAATGTACCGAAAGTTCCCAGATTATCAGAGAGTAGATTCGAAATAATAAATCCGTGTTTTCCACCTATGTATACTGCAGTGTCTTTAAATAAAAAGCCAAAAAGGAAAGATAGGGCGACAGAACACCAAATCATAGACACCGAACAAAAGATAAAACTTTTAAGCAGAGGAAAATATTTTGCCCGCATCAGCCTGAAGCCAATCATGAAAAGCCAGGCAACTATGAAAAATGTGGAGATGCCAAACCAATTGTTCATCAGGACATTGCTCAAACATGCCCCCCGTGTTCCTGTCCAGTTTTGGATATTTTTTATTGTGCCGAGGTGGAAAATGGAAAGCCCTTCCACTTTGCTTTGGTCTGCAGCTCCTGTGAAGAAGAATGAAACCATTGAGAGTGTGGAAAACAACGCTATCATCAGGATGATTAATCCAACGATAAAGTGCGTGACCTCACTCTTGAAAAATTGAAAAATCCTGGGAGATTCTCCTGTTCGCTTTGTTGTAGTCTTTCTTTTTGCCATACTTAGGGAAAATTGGATGCAAATTTACACAAAACCTATGGAATTTCACATCCGAAAAGAAGATAAAGTTTCGATTGTGTTATTAAATTCAATTAACAAATTGCCCATAATTTCAGAAACGGTGGGGATATCCTGTATTAGCGATGTAATTTGTCCTATTTCAAGCTCTCCTTCATTTAAATTGCCTTCGAAAATACCTTTTTTTGCTCTCCCTTTTCCTAATATAGTTCTTAATTCTTCGTCAGAAGCTCCTATATTTTCAGCTTTTTCCACTAATCCGAAAAATTCATTTTTGATTAAACGGGTAGGGACAATTTTTTTCAAAGTTAGCATAGTATCTCCTTCATTGGCTTCAATGCAACGTTTTTTAAATGCTTCATGAGCTGAACTTTCCTGTGAAACGGCAAAACGGCTTCCGATTTGCACGCCTTCTGCTCCGAGAGCCATGGATGAAACGATTCCTCCTCCGGTTGCGATTCCTCCGGCGGCAATTAGCGGCAATGATGTCTTTTGTCGAACAGATGGGATAAGCGCCATGGTGGTGGTTTCTTCCCTGCCGTTGTGTCCACCGGCTTCAAAACCTTCTGCGACAATAGCATTGACTCCAGCTTCTTCACATTTAATGGCAAACTTAGCACTTGAAACAACATGGGCAACAATAATACCCTTGTCATGCAGCCATTGGGTCCATGTTTTAGGGTTACCTGCCGAAGTAAAAACAATTTTTACGTTTTCTTCTGCAATAATCTGCATGATTGTTTCCAGTTCGGGGTATAATAAAGGTATATTTACTCCAAAAGGCTTATTTGTTGCGATTTTGCATTTGATTATATGTTCCCTTAATGTTTCAGGATGCATGGAACCAGCGCCTATTAAACCTAATCCTCCGGCATTACTGACAGCCGAAGCCAATCGCCAGCCGCTACACCAAACCATTCCCCCTTGTATAATAGGGTATTGTATATTAAATAAAGAGGTTATTCTATTTTGCATGATTTTGAAATTTTGGAATGATTAATGATGCAAAAGTAAACATTTTAGAGAGCTTAAAGCATGGAATATTCGAATTAGTGTGACTGAAAATGGAAACCCCAAGGAGAATACTATTGGCGAAAGGGTCAACGGGATACTAAAAAGCGAATTTCTTAATCATTATAACTTGAAAAATTAATAATACAGACTATCTTTTCTTTAATACTTATTGAAGAAACAAATGTAAGTGGAAAATGTTAAAATGGGAAATGAGATTTTTTTCACTAACCGTTCCTATCATATTTTCCGGAATCAACCTATTTATTCCAAATATTTTCTTAAATTTGCAACTTTCCGAAAAATCCATAAAAAACAATTATAAAACTAAATTCGTAAGAAACCATTATGAGTAAAAAAAGAGTCTACAGCTTCGGTAACGGACAAGCAGAAGGACGTGCCGACATGAAAAACCTCCTGGGAGGTAAAGGAGCAAACCTTGCCGAAATGAACCTTATCGGTGTACCTGTTCCTCCGGGATTTACAATTACAACTGAAGTTTGTACTGAATACAATCAATTTGGAAAAGAAAAAGCGGTTGAGTTGATCAAGCCAGAAGTAGAAGCTGCTGTTGCTGCTATCGAAAAACTGACCAATACAAAATTCGGGGATAAAGAAAATCCTTGTTTGGTTTCTGTTCGTTCAGGTGCCCGTGTTTCAATGCCGGGCATGATGGATACCGTTTTGAACCTCGGATTGAATGACGAGGCTGTTGAAGGTATTGCTAAAAAATCAGGTAACGCCCGTTTTGCATGGGATTCTTACCGTCGTTTCGTACAAATGTATGGTGATGTGGTGTTGGGAATGAAACCCGAATCCAAACTCGAAATCGACCCGTTCGAAGAAATCATGGAACAAATGAAACATGCCCGTAGCGTGGAATTGGATACAGATTTAACTGTTGAAGATTTGAAAGAACTTGTTTCCAAATTCAAAGTTGCCGTTAAAAAACAAACTGGAAAAGATTTCCCGGTTGACCCGTGGGAACAACTTTGGGGTTCTGTTTGTGCAGTATTTGACAGCTGGATGAATGAACGTGCTATTTTATATCGTCAGATGTACCGTATTCCGGAAGAATGGGGAACTGCCGTTAATGTTCAGGCCATGGTTTATGGTAATATGGGATTGACTTCTGCTACAGGAGTTGCTTTCACCCGTGACGCTGCAACCGGCGAAGATATTTTCAATGGAGAATATTTAGTGAACGCACAGGGAGAAGATGTAGTTGCCGGCATCCGCACACCACAACAAATCACTATCGAAGGTTCCAAACGTTGGGCAGCTCAACAGGGAATTCCGGAAGCCGACAGGGCAAGCAAATTCCCTTCGTTGGAAGAAGTAATGCCTGTTTGCGCTAAAGATTTGATTGAAACTCAACAAAAACTAGAAGATTATTTCAAAGATATGCAAGACCTTGAATTTACTATCCAGGATGGTAAATTGTGGTTGTTGCAAACACGTAATGGTAAACGTACGGGTGCTGCCATGGTGAAAATAGCTATGGATATGTTGAAACAAGGTATCATTGACGAAAAAACAGCTTTGAAACGTCAGGAAGCTGAAAAATTGGATGAATTGCTTCACCCTGTTTTCAAAAAAGAAGCTTTGGACAAAGCAAATGCCATTACGAAAGGTCTTCCTGCATCTCCGGGCGCTGCTACAGGAAAAGTAGTTTTCCATGCCGACGAAGCTGAAGAATGGTTCAAGAGGGGAGAAAAAGTGGTACTTTGCCGCATCGAAACTTCTCCTGAAGATCTTAGAGGTATGACTGTTT
Source organism: Bacteroidales bacterium (assembly GCA_031553415.1). Lineage (GTDB taxonomy): Bacteria > Bacteroidota > Bacteroidia > Bacteroidales > Azobacteroidaceae > JAIRVZ01. The sequence goes on from JAVBLO010000060.1 coordinate 44,702, forward strand.
CGGAAGGTATTTTGACTGCTCGTGGTGGTATGACTTCTCACGCTGCTGTTGTTGCCCGTGGTATGGGAAAATGCTGTGTTTCAGCTGCCAACAATGTACAAATCGACTACAAAGCCAAAACAATGAACGTAAACGGAACTCCATTGAAAGAAGGTGATTGGATTTCGTTGAATGGTTCTACAGGTTTGGTATATGCCGGAAAAATCGAAACACAGGAAGCCGAATTAAGCGGTGATTTCGCCGAATTGATGTCTCTGACAGATAAATATGCTACTTTGAAAGTACGTACTAATGCGGATACCCCGCATGATGCTGCTGTGGCCCGTAACTTCGGCGCTCAGGGAATCGGATTGTGCCGTACAGAACACATGTTCTTTGATGGAGACAAAATCGTTGCCATGCGCGAAATGATTCTGGCGAAAGATGAATCCGGTCGCCGTCAGGCATTGGCAAAATTGTTGCCTTTGCAGAAAGCTGACTTTACCGGAATCTTCGAAGCTATGAATGGCCTTCCCGTAACGGTTCGTTTGCTTGATCCACCTCTCCATGAATTTGTCCCTCACGATGAAAAAGGACAGCAGGAAATGGCTAAAGTAATGGGTCTCACTTTCGAAGAAATCCATTCACGGGTAGAAGGTTTGCTCGAACAAAACCCGATGTTGGGACTCCGTGGTTGCCGTCTTGGAAACCTGTATCCTGAAATCACAGAAATGCAGGCGCGCGCTATCCTTGAAGCTGCTTTGGAGCTGAAGAAAAAAGGTGTTACAACATATCCCGAAATCATGGTTCCTCTTACAGGTATTCTTTATGAGTTCCTGGCTCAGAAAAAAATCATCGATGATACAGCACAAATGGTATTTGACGAGAGAGGCGAAAAAATTGAGTATAAAGTCGGTACAATGATTGAAATCCCACGTGCAGCATTAACTGCCCATAGGATTGCAACTGCTGCCGAATTCTTCTCATTTGGAACAAACGACTTGACCCAGATGACTTTCGGATACAGCCGCGACGACGTTGCTAAATTCTTGCCGATGTATATTGACAAAGGTATTTTGAAAAACGACCCCTTTGCCGTATTAGACCAGAATGGAGTAGGACAGTTGGTTCAAATGGCTACAGAAAGAGGCCGTGAAGCTCGTCCGGGACTTAAATGTGGTATTTGCGGTGAGCATGGTGGAGAACCTTCTTCCGTTAAGTTTTGCCATCGAGTAGGATTAGATTATGTAAGCTGTTCGCCGTTCCGTGTGCCTATCGCACGATTGGCTGCGGCTCAGGCTGCAATCGAGAACTAATCGGTAAGCACTGAATATCAGCACTTAGGCGGTAGGCTTTTCACAATCAAAGGCTTACCGCCTATTGTTTTTTAAGAATGTGCGAGCATTTCAACACGCAAAATAAGCAAAATGAACGCAAATGTTGTACAAATGTTGTACAGTTTTTACAACGGTGTTGTACAGATGTTGTACAAAGATAAACAGCGAGTTATAACAGGTTAGACAACTATTAGGCCAAACAATAGAAACACAGTTCAATATGGCAACATTAAAAACAGTAGTAAGGACGGCAAGAGCCGACGGCCTCTACCCTGTCTATTTCGTTTATTAAAACAGACAAGATGGTGACGAAGAAAAAACTCACCAAGACAAATGAAATCAAAGATCCTCATGTACTTCAATTCTGCATACAGCGGATATTAGAGTACAACGAGCGCTAAACAAGAAAAACATTGAGCATTGGACGGCAAAAGAAGTGGCCGACTTCCTTGTGAAAGGTGATGACGATATTTGCTTTTCCGACTATGCCCGGAAGCATATTGACCGGATGATTGACAAAGGACAGGCTTTTTTTACGCAAAAATAACGGAGAAAGAAACATCCAAAAAGACGGGGAACAGCGGATGCTTACAAACGTTGGAGTATAGACATTCCACCCATCAGTCCCAAAGTTACTTTACACCGGATTGTAGGTATACAATGTAGCTGTGGTTGCATGGGTAAAGGAGAAGCTCCAGCTGGTGTTCGGGGATTTGTCTCTTACGGAAGTAATTTGAGAGCCATGGTGAGTTATTTTAATACAGAGCAGCATATTCCATACAAACGTTTGAAAGAATTATTGAATGATGTGTTCAATCTAACACAGAGTCAGGGCACTATATGCAATATACTTAACAGGGTTAAAAATACATCGGCAGACATTTACGAAGCAATCTGCCGCAGAGTAGAATCTTCTGGGGTGGTTGGAGCAGATGAGACCGGAGCTCGCATATCGGGGAAACTCCATTGGTTCTGGGCATTCCAAACTGACAAACCAACTTATGTTTATCCGGATCAATCCAGAGGTAAAGTCGGCATTGACAAACATTTTCCTGAAGGGTTACCTCATTCATTGTTGGTCACCGACAGACATTCTTCCTACTTTAACATGAAAACAAAAGGGCATCAGATTTGTTTGGCACACTTGCTTAGGGAATTAACTTATCTCGAAGAACTCGAGCCCGGGGAAGCCTGGTCAAGAGAAATGAAAAAACTTCTACAGGGAAGCATTCATAAAAGAAAAACACAACAATGGAAACATATTGACAGAAAAGAGATCTTCAAACGATTTAAGAATTTACTCTTTCAATGCCTCCAAACTACCAATGATCAGATCAAAGCATTACAGAAAAGTTTGATTAAACATGGAGATCAAGTATTCCGGTTTCTCTTTGACCCTAATGTTCCATATGATAATAATGTTTCTGAAAGAAGTATCAGACCCCTCAAACTAAAACAAAAAGTATCCGGAACATTCCGCTCCCATAACGGTGCTCATGCATATGCTGTAATACATTCTATTGCAGATACCGCCAGAAAAAAATGGAAACTCACCCTTATTGGCTCTGAAATCTATTACTCAATCATTATAAGAGACCTGAGTAGTTACACAAAGGCGGATGATTGATAAGATTCCTTTGGAATGCAATCCTCGCTGCTTTTTGAAGCGGAATCATGATGGTGACGACCGAACCCGCTGTCATCTTCCGCTCCACCCGTAGGTTAAAGTCGAAGGCTTCGATAAAAAGCAAGTCCAAACGGTTTAGCGGCATATCCCTGACCTTGTATTTTTCCGGGATGAAACGCCGGAGATGTACGAATGTTTTCCGGTATTGCTTGTAGGTGGATATTGAACGGTCGATGCCTACCCTCGAATAAAACTCCTGCATCATTTCCTCAAACAAAACAAGCAGGGTTTTCTGTGCGGTAGCTATTCCCTGAAAGGCATTCTTCACCTCGACAGCGGTTTACCGTTCCTGTACGTTCTAAAATTTCCTTATAGAGAGAATGTGTAGAGAGATTAATTTTATTAATCTCCCGGTTAAGTTCGATGGCAAAACGACTTTTCCCGGTTATCCGTCCCGATTTGACATGCCACAGGCGTTCTTCCACTTTTAGCCTGGTGGCGAACTGTGCGATACTGTTCCCGATAATGATTTTGCAGGTAATCGGATAGGCTACATTTTCTCCAGCACTGCTTTTTTCAAGCCGGCTTTCCCTTTTCAAGTAAAACGATACTTTCAATTCGTTGTCCATAACACTCACATTTTAAGTTGGTAAAATTACTTCTTATGTGAGTCATTTGAACAATATAAACCACAGTCATACAGTGCTATAACAAGCCAATTAAAGACATCAAATTTCCGTGTTTTGCTCCGTCAAAAACGGGTAATGGGATAGAGACGGAATGTTTGCTTCGAACCTCGTAAAACTGCATTTTAGCGATTCGGCAAGCAAAGACACTCAATGCCAATTACGACTGGTTACCAATCAATTACCCCATTTTTATCTTCTTTGCTTTTTTCTCTCCGGTTTTTTGAAAGCATGAAAAACTAAGTGTATCTAAGCACTTTCTCATCTACTTATCCGTTGCCTTTTTCATGCGAAATTTTCCCAGGTTGCTGAAAGTCAAGCAAATTCTCTCTGACTGCAACAAATGTACAAAGAAAATTATTGACTTAAAATTACTCTGTGTGCTCTTAAAAAATGGTATATATAGTTGGGAGAATTAAATTTTATTTATCAATTATTCTGTGTTTTTTCGTTTATATCGACATTAATAATGCCATTTCTTTTCATTAACGCCTTTACTGAAGGCTCTTGTCCCCTGAAGCGAACATAAAGTGTCATAGGGTCTTCAGTTCCGCCTTTTGAAAGAATATTATTTCTGAAAGACTGTGATACCTCTTTGTTGAAAATTCCTTTTTCGAGGAAAAAAGCAAAGGCATCGGCATCCAATACTTCCGCCCATTTGTAAGAATAATATCCTGCAGCATATCCACCTGAAAAGATATGACTGAAAGCCGGCGACATGATACATCCTTCAATGTTTGGCAGGATGGTTGTTTTTTGCATTGCATTATATTCGAAAGAAGCGATGCTTCCATCATAATTTTTGTCAATTGTATGATAAGCCATATCTAAATATCCGAAACTTAATTGGCGCAAGCAAAAGTAACCTGTATTAAAGTTAGATGCATCAATTATTTTCTGAACCAATCCGGCCGGGATCTTTTTTCCTGTTTTGTAATGTACAGCAAATTGGTCTAAATATAATTTCTGGTTCATGTAATTTTCCATAAACTGAGAGGGTAACTCTACAAAATCACGATAAACATTGGTTCCCGACAAACTTGCGTATTCCGTGTTGGCAAGCATGCCATGCAAGGAATGACCGAATTCATGAAGGAACGTTTTTACTTCATCATAAGTCAATAATGCCGGTACAGAATCCGTAGGACGGGTAAAGTTCATGACTATGATTACATGAGGGCGGTTGTTTTTCCCGTTCTCTATATACTGAGGCTTGAATTCGCTCATCCAGGCACCGGGACGTTTTCCTTCTCTCGGATGAAAATCGGTATATAATACAGCTAAAAATGAACCATCTTTATCTAACACATCAAAAGCTTCAACTTCGGGATTGTAAACAGGAATATCAGGATTTTTTTTAAATGTGATGCCATATAGTTCTGTAGCTAATCCGAAAATGCCTTTTTTTACATTTTCCAGTTCAAAATAAGGACGTGTTTCTTCGTCATTGACATTATATTTGGCATCTTTCAATTTTTCGGAGTAATAGCTCCAATCATAAGGCATTACTTCAATGGGTTTCTTTTCCATCTCTGTTGCAAAATCCTGTATGCTTTGGTATTCTTTCAATGCCGTAGGCTTGTAAGCAATTAATAATTCATCAAGTAATTTGTATACATGGTTACTGTCTTTTGCCATTCTTTTACGCAATACCTGATCTGCATAGTTTTTATTGCTCAATAAATTGGCAATTGCCAGGCGGGTATTGATAATTTCATTGGTCAAATTTGTATTGTCGAATTCACCACTTGTACATTTGGAAGAATATGCGATATACAATTCTTTTCTCAAATCCCGGTTACTTGAGTATTTCATCAAAGGAATGTAGCTTGGAGCTGTCAAATCTACAACATACCCTTCTTTTCCTTTCTGTCTGGCCTTCATCGCTGCGGCTTCACGTGCACTTTGCGGAAGACCTTCCAATTGGTTTCCAGTCAAAACTTTTTCATAAGCATTGGTTGCTTTCAGTACATTTTGTCCGAATTGCAAAGTTAGCATTCCTAATTTAGCTGATAATTCCCTGTATTTCTCTTTACCTGCATTATTTAAATTGGCACCATTATCGGCAAAATTATCATAAGTGTTTGTTAATAACCGTATTTGCTCTGTATTTAAATCTAACGATTCTTTTTTTTTATAAACAGTTTTAATTCTTTTGAAAAGTTCTGCATTGAGGGTAATATTGTTTTCATGTTCTGTCAGCCTAGGCTGGATTTGCTGAGCGATAGCCATTATTTCATCATTACTTTCTGTGCTTAGAATATTGAAAAACACATTGCTGACATTGTTCAACAACATTCCGGAATGCTCTAAAGCCTCAATGGTATTTTGAAAAGTAGCGGTTTGTTTATTTTGTGTTATCTTATTGATTTCTTTATTATGTTCTTCCATTCCTTTTTCAAAAGCAGGCACATAATGTTCTGTTTTGATTTTGTCGAAAGGAGCCGTTCCGTGAGGAGTTTTATATGTTTCAAAAAAAGGATTAGATGCTTGTGTCATACTATAGAATATTAAAAAAAGAGTTAATAAAATAATCTTTTTCATTTTTAAACGATTTTTTAATTCAGGTGTGCAAATGTACATGATAATTTTTGAATGACCTCGCAGATAAATAAAAAAAACTACGAGTTTGATACCCGTAGTTTTTTATTACATAATTTAGAAGATAGCCCTTCTGAATTATGTGCGATGTGTAATTTGGATTTATCTTAACAAGGTACCTTTTGTTAAAATGTTTAGTTCTATTTGATCTCTTTCTGTTCTACATTTTTTTGTTTCAGCAGAATACGATTTTGCACAAAACAATGATAGTACCATACATACCAATAATACACGCGCCCAAGTTTTCATTTTAGTTTTCATAATTACAATAAATTAAAATTTTCATTGCAAAAATAGAGATAACAACAATGGAAATCAGGTAACAAACAAAATGTTTTTGTATACAAGTAACTTCTTAATTTATTCATTTTTAATCTGTTATATTTTTGAATTTTGGAAATTTGTATACAATAAAAAATAAAATGTATACACTTAATATATTGGATATGAATAATTGTTGTTTCCAGGTTAAATTGGTTATATATCGATCAGGAATTGCATAAATTCTTCATTGTTTTCAAATCCCATTTTTTTCCGGAGTCTCATTTTAGTGGTTCTGACAGAATTATATTCGTAAGATAAAAACAGTGCAATTTCATCAGCGTTGAAATCTGCTCTGACGAGGCAGCATTGTTGGAGTTCTTTTTCTGTCAAGGAAGGATAAATATCTTTTAGTTTTATAATAATGTTATTGTATAATTCATTGAATATGGGATATAAGTTTTTCCAATTTATAGTGTCGTACATATTACTACCAAAAATTTCATGGTATTGCTTGATAAAATCACTATTGTTTTTTTTTGTATAGGTTTTCATCAATGCAACTTTTCTGGCAACGTCTAATTTTTCCAATAGTAATTCTCTTAATTTGTTTTCTTTGTTCTTTTTGCTCTGAAGCATTTCTTCCATGAATAGTAACTCTTGGTGTACTTTTAGTTGTTTCTCTTTTTGTTTTTGATTTTTATTTCTGAAAATGACTACTATTGTTGGGATTGAGAAGATTAAGACAGTACAAAAAATAGAAAAATATAATCTTTGTATTAATAATTCGTTTTTTTCGTTTTCTATGATTTCAGTGTTGTATTTTTTTTGAATATATATTATTTTTTGAGAAATAATATCTTTATAGATAGAATCTTTATAAATAAAACAATCTTCCAAGTTGTGTATTGCTGATAAATAATCTTTTTTTATATAATTTATTCGATATTCTAATTTTTTATATAGATATTTATCATTATAATCAAGTTCTGTGTATAAAGAAGATGCTTTATTCAGAAAAAACAGAGAAGAATCAGGTTTATTCAAATTAAGATATATTCTAGACAAGTAAATATAGTTGTTGAAATTTTCATGTGAATTTTCTACAGTCTGAATCGCATTCTTGATAAAAAACTTAGCTTTTTCAAATTGATTTGTTTCGTAGAGATTTAGTGAAATAGATTGATAAGTATAATATAATTCTTCCTGGGCGTTTTCTTTTTGAGCAAGTTCCAATGCCTTTTGATAATTGGTGAAAGCGCTGTCTGTTGATTCTTTATGATGGGAAACAAGATAAATATCGCCGATTCGTTTATACATGCGGGTAATATATTTGTTGTTTCTCGCTTTGTGGAAATAATCTAAACTTTTCCTGTAACTGTTTATAGTTTCTTCAAAATTGAACTGTTCTTTATAAAGATACCCCAAGTCATGGTAAATCATGCCTAATAAATTGAAATCTTGCATTTTTTCAGCATAAATTTTAGCCACACAGCAATACTTTATCGCTGATTCTGTTTGATTTTGAGATTGGTAAATCCTGTTTTGATAGAAATAAGCATATGCTGCTTCCTGATATGATTTTGATTTAACAAAGTAATTAATGGCAATGTGTAATAATGTATCATTCGACAGATCGTTGTATGTTTTGTCCTTAGCTTCTGTCTTTAAAAGCATGTAGGTGGCATATTGTTTTTCGTCTAAATCTTTGATGTCCTCAATGTCTTCTAATAAAATTAATACACTGTCTGGGTTTGATTTTCTTACTTGTTCTGCGTTTGTCAAGATTGAGGAATAATCCTGTTTATTGCTGCAAGAAGACACTGTAATTAATATAATTGATAGCAGACATAGGTGTAGTGTATTTTTCATAAAAGTGTTTCTTTTGGAAAATTGGGATTTGGTGTAATAAAAGAGGCTACCTCAAAAGTAAGCTAATAGCGCACAGATTAAACTTTTGAGACAGCCTCCAAAAATCATCTAAATAATTATTTATAATGCTTTTTCTTTGATTAAATATTCTGCGATTTGAACAGCATTTAATGCTGCCCCTTTTTTTATCTGATCTCCTACACACCAGAAAGAGAGTCCGTTAGGATTAGTTATGTCTTTTCGGATGCGCCCCACAAAAACCGGCTCTTTGGTGGCTACAAATAGTGGCATTGGATATACTTTGTTTGCGGGATCATCTTGAACTACAATTCCTTCTGCTTTTTTGAATGCAGTACGTGCGTCTTCTACCGAAACCGGTTTCTCTGTTTCAAGCCAAATGGCTTCTGAGTGAGCGCGAAGTGCCGGCACACGTACACACATAGCGCTTACTTCAATGTCGGAGTGCATGATTTTACGTGTTTCGTGATACATTTTCATCTCCTCTTTGGTATAGCCATTATCTGTAAATACATCTACCTGAGGAATTAAGTTGTATGCCAATTGATAAGCAAATTTTTCAACAGTAGGTTTTTCATCATTGACAATTTCTTTATATTGGTTGGCTAACTCGTCCATAGCGGCGGCACCTGCTCCCGAAGCTGCCTGGTAAGTAGCTACATGTACCCGCTTGATATGCGAAAGGTTTTCTATCGCTTTCAAAGCTACAACCATTTGGATTGTAGTGCAGTTTGGATTGGCGATAATTCCTCTTGGACGTTTTTTTGCATCTTCTGCATTGACTTCCGGAACTACCAGCGGAATATCGTTTTCCATTCTGAAAGCACTGGAATTATCTATCATTACGGCTCCATGCTTGGTAATTGTTTCGGCAAATTCTTTAGATGTTCCTGCTCCGGCAGAGGTAAATGCAATGTCAATGCTCTTAAAATCATCATTGTGTTTCAATTCTTTGACTGTAATTTGTTTACCTTTGTAGGTGTATACTTTTCCGGCACTTCTGGCCGATCCGAAAAGAACCAGTTCATCCATAGGAAAATTTCTTTCCTCAAGCACACGCAGGAATTCTTGTCCTACGGCGCCGCTTGCTCCAACAATTGCTACTTTCATTTCTAAGTAATTAATAATTAATGATTAATAATTTAAATGATTATCCGTTATTTATCCCAAATTGATTTTTATACGATACAGAGGCTATCATGAGCCTGTCGAATAAATTTTCGCCAAAATATCTACGGTTAAATTTATAGCAAAATTCATTGAGATAATTTTGTAGATAT
>JAVBLO010000119.1:0-46043 GCA_031553415.1 Bacteroidales bacterium
CTATAACGCGCATTGCATCACGGCATGGATGGCATTTATTGACCGTGGGCTGATGCCACACGGTTACAAAAATCAAACCGCTACGTGGTTATCCTTTCAATCCCGTAAATCCTGTCGAAAAACATTCAATTCGTGCCCTAACCGAAACATTATCCCAAAACCAATTCTCCGAAAAATCGAGGCTGGTGAAAACTGGGAGTTTCTGTTTTAATTTCATTCCAGGAAACAAAATGGGACTCAGATAATTCATCACCGCATTTGTAGAAATTTCCTTTCATTTTTAACCCGGAAACCGGTTTTATATTGTGTTCCCAATAAGACGAGAACGGAATAATCACAACCAGATTCCAATTAAAATCACCTTTTTTTTCTTCAAAAGGGACATTTCCCAAACTTGACCGGCAAACAATCCGGGAAAGGATTTCATCATTCGCATGTTCCAAACCGGCATCAGGTTTCCCCAATGCCAATAATTTCGTGCCAATACAATTCATTTCCAAATTGTAGTATACATCGTTACCTTCAGGAGAAAGAAAAAATTCGAGACAGGAATCCAGCCACACAGAACCATTATTTTTATCCGCACGAGCACGAATATATTTCTCATTTACATCATAGCGAAGAAAAAAAGCCTCATCATCATACATGATACGAAAAGAGATTTCAGGACAATAAGGAAAATTTCGCCAATTAATAACATTAATTTGTTGAGCCGGCTGTTGTTGTAAATAATCTGCTAAAAGTTCAAGATTATTGCGGTCAACTTCTTGTGAAAGTTTAGGGATAATTAATTTTTTCATTTTTCATGGAATCAAAAAACACATAAAGCTTCACAAATATAAATTATTTTGGGAATTTTTTTTAATGAAATTGCCGGAAAACATACCTATTATAAGTTTTCTTATATACTTTTGCAAAAAAATAAGAATTCCATTATTAAAATAACTATGCAACAAAAACGAGTAGCAGCCATTCACGACATCTCCGGATTCGGAAGATGTTCCTTAACTGTAGCATTACCTATTATTTCTGCAGCAGGAATAGAAACCGCAGTTATGCCAACAGCAGTACTTTCAACACATACGGGCGGAATTTCCGGTTTCACTTACAGGGACTTGACTGAAGATTTACGTCCGATTACACATCACTGGCAATCTTTAGATATTAAATTCGATGCAATATATACAGGCTTCTTAGGTTCATTCGAGCAAATCGACATTGTTTCGGAATTCTTCGATGATTTCAAAACAAAAGAGAACCTTATTTTAGTAGATCCTGTGATGGCGGATAACGGAGAATTATACAAAATCTTCACTCCTGAATTTGCACGGGGAATGGCTAAACTTTGTCAAAAAGCAGATATAGTTGTTCCAAATATCACAGAGGCTTGTTTAATTCTGGGAGAAAAATATCATCCGGGACCATATACGACGGAATATATCGAAAATCTATTGAAAGGTTTAAGCCAAACAGGACCTGAAAAAATAGTCCTTACAGGTGTTTATTTCAAAGAAGACGAATTGGGAGCCGCCACTTACGATCGCATTACGGGAAAAATAGGATATGCTTTTTCAGGAAAAATTCCGGGATATTTCCATGGGACAGGCGATGTTTTCGCAAGCGCACTTCTATCCGGCCTTTTAAACGGATTTGATTTGAACCGTTCAGCCGAAATCGCAGTTGCATTTACAACTGAGAGTATCTGGAGAACTTATGAAGCAAAAACAGATATCAGGTTTGGAGTTAATTTCGAACAAAGTATTCCAAATTTCTTAAAAGGATTGGGATTGCTATAATAATAACAAATTCTTAACTCAGATGAACTTTTTTGACAATAATTTGTTTTTAGAATAAACCCAGGTTGTTTAAGAATGTTTATTTTTGAAATAAAAATTTTGTTCGTATCAAGAAGGTTTACTACATTTGCAAGTAATCTACAATAACTTAATGTAAAAATACACAAATAAACATTTCTGTTTTTCCTTGACATCTTGAATATTACATGATGAGATGGAGTAAACTACTAGCATGTTGAAGATAGGAGATTTAATTATGATTGAAAGAAGAGAAGCCATAAAAATTATTTTTGACCAGAAAAAAGGTAATGCAGAAGATCTACGCAGACAAATAGGTACTGAGTATTTTAATCAGTTTTGTCTCATGGGTTTAATTAAGTGTGGAGTTGCATCTGTTAATGATACTCCGGTAAATACATGGTCGATGACTGATACTTTAAAAAATGAATACGATTTCTTCTTTGAGGTTTTAAGTGATAAAGATAAGGCTATTGCTAACTATTTTGCTCCTGCTTCTTTCCATCGTTAATGGCTAAAAGTTATTGTGTTTTTTGGCTCCCCAGGATGTATCACATGGAACTGGCTATTTTAGAATCTGTTTCTAATACTATACAAGATGAAATTTCTGATGAAATTTCGCCTGACACAATTCATCATGTATGTATTGAAATAGATGTTTCGAATCAAGAAAATCGCAATATTAAAATAAGATCAACTTCAGGAACACTTTCCAATGCCCACGAAGTAGAAGTCATTTTAGAATATGTTGATTCAAGCCGTAATGGCCTTATACAATATTATTACGAAACTGACAACCGAAATAAAGAAGCCAAATATATCTTTGATGCTGTCCCTAACGCGATATACCATCTAATTAAGAGTTTCTTTCACATTCATGAATATCACCACCCTCAAGGAGACTCAACATTAACTGCCTATGTAAGTAAATATAAGATTGACATTAAGGAGAAAGATAATAAAGCCTTAACACATTATTTAGAACAATATGAGGATAAATTCAAAGGATATAGGGGATTAGCCTTTGACAAGCTTCTTTTTATTGAAAAAGCTGACAAACAAAATGCAGAAGAATGGTATCATAATTACCTTAAAAGGCATAAATTATTAGATTTGTTTTGTGATAATGCTCTTGGAGAATCATTATATTATGAAACTTTATTATATTCTTGGTATAACGATTCATGTAAACATGACCATACCTATGAGAACAATCTAAATCTCCAAGTTTGCGAACAATGCACAATCAAAAATGAAGAATGTAAAAAATTACACAGACTTGCCCTAAACACAAAAAATGCTATCGACAGTATTCGACTTATAAAAACTAAAAACAAATATTCATTCGACTACAAAAACAGTGAATACACTTTACAAGCATTAAAAAACATCCAAACAGAGACTGAATTAAAGGCTAAACTTTTGGGAACTAATACTGAAATTACACAAAATATCCAAGATTTGATTCGAAAAGGAGACTCCGTTACTAAAACCAGTTTTTTTGTAGGAATTGTAAGTGTTATATTAGGTGCAATAAGCATTTGGTTAGCTTTAAGATAAAATTTTTCAATATCGTCCTTTCCACAGTTTCCGCATAAACTCAGCAGTCCGCACTTCTGCAGGATTATTCTGGGGTTTCCAGAATCGTTTGTTTAATATTTCTTTAGGTAAAAATTCCTGCTCAACAAAATTATTCTCATAATCATGAGCATACTTATAGCCTTGTCCATAATTCAATTCTTTCATCAATTGTGTAGGTGCATTTCTCAGATGTAAAGGCACCGGAAGATTTCCGGTTTCCCGGACTAAAGCAATGGCCTCATCAATAGCCAGATAAGAAGAATTACTCTTAGGACTTGTCGCTAAATAAACTGTTGTTTCTGCAAGAATAATCCGGCCTTCGGGCCAACCTATCTTTTTTAATGCTTCAAAACAGGCATTGGCTAACAATAAAGCATTGGGATTTGCCAAACCTATATCTTCAGATGCAGAAATAACCAAACGGCGGGCTATGAATTCAGGGTCTTCTCCTCCTTCAACCATGCGGGCGAGCCAATAAATAGCTCCATCCGGGTCGCTTCCCCTGATCGACTTGATAAATGCGGAAATAATATCATAATGCATTTCCCCGCCTTTATCATAGGCAGCAGGATTCTCCTGAAGTTTTTCTACAACAATGGCATCAGTTATCTCAACTTCCTGATTTTCATCGGCCTCAACAACCAGTTCCAATATATTCATCAGCTTGCGGGCATCCCCGCCTGCGAAACGAACGAGTGCAGCAGTTTCTTTTACACTTACTTTCTTTTTCTTCAGCTCAACATCTTCATGCAAAGCTTTGTCCATTAATTTCAGTAAATCTTTTTCTTCCAGGCTTTTCAAAACATAGACCTGGCAACGCGACAATAGCGGACGAATCACTTCAAACGAAGGATTTTCAGTCGTAGCGCCGATTAATGTAATGACTCCGGTTTCTACCGCCGCCAGTAAAGAATCCTGTTGTGATTTACTGAAACGATGAATTTCATCTATAAAAAGAATAGGTCGTTTGGCTTGAAAAAAATTACCGCTTTTGGCTTTGTCTATGATTTCACGAACATCCTTTACTCCCGAATTAATAGCGCTTAGCGTATAAAAAGGCATATCCAGTTTATTGGCAACAATCTGCGCCAAAGTTGTTTTTCCTACACCGGGAGGGCCCCAAAGGACAAAAGAAGGAACGTGACCGGAATCCAACATTTTCCGGAGCACACTCCCCTGCCCTACTAAATGTTCCTGTCCGATGTAATCGTCCAGCGAACGCGGGCGCATACGTTCTGCCAATGGCTGCTTCATCTTAACTTAAGAATTCTCACTGTTGGCAAATATACAAAATTATTTTCTGTTTTTGTTTTCGTAAGCGAGGTTATTCTTGACAAACGGGCTGTATACGAATCAAAGAACTTAACCTATAAACATGCCTGGCTTCTTCGACCGTCATATCCTGGCCTCTTCCCAGGTTTTTCTTGGATTCCTGGTTGCTAATCCAATAAGTATCGAAAGAATTTTCTACAGACTTTATTTTGCGGCATAATTTCCTGCTTTGAAATAAATAGCAGGAGAAGGCTTACTTTCGTTATGGTAACGGTCTGATGCTGTAATCACATAATAATATGCCTGGCCATCTTTTGCCTTCATAGATAAATTCGTATCTTGTAAGCGTGTCGCTAACAAATTCCTGGGATTTGAAATATCTACCAAATCAGATTGTGAATAATATACATTATAGTATACTTCTTCCTTTTCTTCTTTCGGCTTTTCCCAAGACAAACGAATTGCATTTTTTTCCCATTTTGCAACAGGAAACTCCGGAGATGAAGGAATGGTTTGATCTAACCATGTAAGAGGAGGTAAAGTTGCCGGATACTGGTAAAATCTATTTTCTATCTTAGACAAAATTCCTTTTTTATCTTCAATCAACTGTTGTGCTCGGAAATAAGCAGTTCCTGCTGCATCATTTTTACGGCAAAAATCGACTTGATCTACAAAAACTTCCGCCCGCCAGTTCCTGGCTTTTTCATCCAATAAATAAATACCGACACCAGGCACTATCCAACGTCCATTACAATTTTTTTTCCAGTTATCCATAGACACATTGAACAAATCATTGGAATAATACATCATCGGAACAATAAAATCGTGTTTACCTTTGGCAACCCAGTCAATCGGGTCCTGATAAACTCCGGAGAAAGCAGTCCTGTAAGGTTTATTAATCGCAATTTTTTCATATATACCAACTACCGAACTGCTCACTTGTACCCATGGCTTAGCTGCTTTAATATTGTCATAAGCCTGATAAACAAATTTATTGACATTTTCGCGGCGCCAATCTCTTAAATTTTTATGTTTTCCATATTCGAAATATGTGCTGTTATCGGGAAAAGCATCAGCCCTGTCCGGATAACGGATATAATCAAAATGAATTCCGTCGATATCATATTTTTTTACAATCTCGTCAATGATAGGCAATAAATATGAATTAGTGGCCGGATTTCCCGGATCTAAATAGAACTCGCCATCAATTTGTCGTGTCAGATGACGATTGCTACCATTCACACCATTGTTAATCAAGTTCACCCTACCCATCGGATAAACCACAAACCATGCATGACATTCCAACCCTCTTTTATGGCAAGCTTCGACAGCAAACTGCAAAGGGTCATAATCAGAATTTTTGCTATAATTTCTTTTAATATAACGACTCCAAGGCTCTATTTGAGAAGGATAAATAACATCTCCCCTCAAACGTGTCTGAAAAAAGACAACATTCATTTTAGCTTCCTGGATTTTATCAAGAATCCTGCATAATTCCGTTTTTTGGAACTCTATATCGGCGGAAGAGCGAACCGGCTTACTTGGCCAATCCAGTCCGTAATTAGTTGTAAGCCAAACCGCACGTATTTCCTGTTTTGGTTGTGCAAATAATGAAGTAATAAAAAAGAATAGTATGCTGTGTATAATAATAAATTTCATCCCGACATTTTTAATCGGACACAAAGATAAACAAGATTTTTCTTAATTCTTAATTCTTAATTCTTAATTCTTAATTATCTTTGTGTTCCTTATGATTGATCAGGTAACCATAGAACGTATACAGTCGGCAGCACAGATTACTGATGTTGTTTCCGACTTTGTCACCCTGCGTAAGCGAGGCATCAATTATGTTGGTCTTTGCCCCTTCCACGAAGACAAAACACCTTCTTTTTATGTTTCGCCGGCAAAAAATATCTGTAAATGTTTCGCTTGTGGCGAAGGTGGTACTCCCGTGCATTTCATTATGAAACTTGAGCAACTTTCTTTTACAGATGCATTGAAATTTTTAGCCAAAAAATATGGGATTGAAGTCAAGGAGAAAGAACTGAGTGAAGAACAAAAACTGGCCCAGGGCGACCGGGAAAGCATGTTCATCCTGAACGGATTTGCCCAAAAGGCCTTCGAATCGAACCTGTTCAATCATGTAGAAGGAAAATCTGTGGGTCTTTCCTATTTTATGGAAAGAGGCTTCCGGGAAGACACCATCAAGAAATTTCATTTAGGTTATGCTTTAGAGCAAAAAGACGCTTTTACACAAGAAGCGCTCAAAGCCGGATATAAAAAAACATATCTTGAAAAAACAGGTTTGACAATTGCCGGGGAAAATAATTATATGGCCGACCGGTTCCGGGGCCGTGTTATTTTTCCGGTACATTCCCTTTCCGGTAAAGTAGTTGCATTCGGAGGACGTATTCTCAAAAAAGAAGAAAAAACAGCTAAATACGTCAATTCGCCCGAAAGTGAAATTTACCACAAAGGCAATGAATTATATGGCCTCTATTTGGCCCGGCAAGCCATGGTTAAACACGACAAATGCTTTCTGGTAGAAGGTTATACCGATGTCATTTCCATGCATCAGGCCGGAATAGAAAACGTAGTCGCATCATCCGGAACTGCTCTTACGTTGGGGCAAATTCGCCTGATTCACAGGTTTACAAACAATATAACCGTTTTATACGACGGAGATGCAGCCGGAATCAAAGCAGCTCTTCGCGGAATCGACTTGCTTCTGGAAGAAGGCATGAACATTAAGGTTGTGCTACTTCCCGACGGAGAAGACCCGGACTCTTTCGCTCGCAAACAAAATGCAAGTTCGTTTATCGATTTTATAAAAACCAACGAAACCGATTTTGTCCGTTTCAAAACGAAATTATTGATTGAAGAAGCCGGGAATGATCCCATCAAAAAAGCTCATTTGGTCAATGAAATCGTTGATACTATCGCCATTATTCCGGAAGAAATTATCCGGTTGATATATGTAAAGGAATGTTCCAAATTATTGGATGTCGACGAACGTGTCTTGTTAAGGGCAATTGCCAAAAAGAGGAAGGATGTTGCAGAAAAAAAAGTAACAACGAATAACAATCCGGCACAAAATGAATCAAATCCTGAAATGGCATCTCCGCAGGAGAACCAGATAATTTCAACACCGGAAAACATTGCTGAAGGTATTTCCACTAGCATTCCCACAACCTATCCCTTAGACAAATATGAACAACGTCTTCTACGTTATGTCATAAGATATGGAGAACAAATACTTTATGTTGCCGAAAACGAGGAAACACAAGAACAAATCCCGGTAACAGTAACAGAATATATTTGCCAGGATTTGGCGCAAGATGAATTGTCTTTAGAAAACCCGCTATATAAAACAATATTGGATGAAGCATTAGGAAAAATCAAGGAGCCCGAATTTGTTCCGGAACGTTATTTTTTAAATCATCCGGATCCTCAAATCAGCACTTTGGCTGTCAAACTCGCAAGTGATAAATACCCTTTAAGCAAAGTACATTCTAAATTCCAAAAAGTGGAAGAAGAATCTGAAAAATTATTAGATTTAGTGCCTTATGAAGTACTCAACTACAAAGATGCCATCCTGAAAAGACAAATGGATATTTTGAATGCAAAAATCAAATCAGCCCAGGATAACAATGATTCTGAACAATTAGAAAAATGGATGGGTGAACTTTCCACTTTATGGCAGGAGTCTAAAAAAATAATATCCAAGCATTTGGGAGAAAGAATCGTGTTGAAAATATGATAGAAAAAATATTCCGGCATGCTGGGTTATGTACTTATCAAGCTATTAGCAGAAAGATGTAAAGATGTCAAATGGGCTCCTTATCTTATTTCCTCTTTATTTTTGACAAAAATCATCACAGATGTTTTGCATACTGCTTAAGAAAATATATCTTTGCACCCGCAAATGGCCCCGTAGTTCAGCTGTATAGAACGTCAGATTCCGGTTCTGAAGGTCACAGGTTAGAATCCTGTCGGGGTCACAAAAAATTCAGGATTTACAACACCAGGATTTTCTTCTTCTTCAGAAAAATCTTTTGAACATTTTTCCATTGTCAATAAAAGGAAAATAAGTACCAGCCCCAAAGGAGCCACCTTATGCATACTGTTCCTCAATAGAGACAACCAACGAGGCGCTTTCTCATATTCATCTGTTGTAAAACGATCATCTTTCATATAATCACCCTTTATTAATTCTTTTTTTATATGCCGGAACGATATTCAGGCCTTAATGTATAAGCGATGTAATATTTGTTACTCATCACTTCCGTATATTTCCGGTTGAGGATTTCAAACAGTTTTTGATTTTTATAAGTAGTTTTCGTAACAATCCATAATGGAGACTGGTTTTCCATTATGTAATTAAATTCTTCCAAAATCCGGGAATCTGCCTTGCTCCACCATTCCTGGTTGACAAAGTACTTGCAGCACGGGATGATATCTTCTTTTATATACCAGGATGCAAAAAGGCCGTATGCAATAACGCTATCCTTTTCATCCTGCGGAATTTCCAAATCAAGATAATTTGCAACATCAACTTCACCTTCAACATGAGGCCTCAGGGCATACATCATAAGACTAGAGAAAGGATATATCAGTAAAACTGCAGTTACCATACATAATTTTTTCTGCATCTTACACAGATGGATGTCATACCAGTTGTGAATTGCAACAGATACGGAATAAGCAACCGAAAACAGGTTGATTATGTGATAGTTGATATAAGATTTTCCTATTATGCTGGTTTCTGTGAAACAAAAAAATAAGTTAAATATACTTAGCAGAAGTAACACTTTTCCTTCTTTATTGTTTTTTTTCTTATTATATATGAATGTAGTCAGGACAGCGAAAAGAAGAATTACCAGACTGTAAAGACTCAGTTTGAAGAATCCACGGCTGTAATTCTTGTCAGAGACTCCTCCAACTCCATATTTGAAGTTATACAACAGAGTTGCATAATACATATCATAAAGAAGTCCCTGCTTATAAAAATATACAGAAAAAATGCCGCCGATTAACAGAAAAGCCAACAAGAAAGAACCTGCATGTTTTAGCAGTTCGAACCATCTTTTTTCTTTTATCAATATTACTACGATGGTCAAAACAAGAGCAGCCAACGGCGCTGCGTTCGTCAGCCGGTTATAAACAATAAGCGAAAAGCAAATACCATAGATAAAAGTGTGTTTCAGGGGATAAGAACCTGTTTTTTTTATAAAATTCTTCAGGAACAGGTATAAAGGAAGAAATAAAAAAAACAGGCTGAATTCTTCACTCGTATTTCCTTCGCGAAGCGTAGTTGCTAAAAAAAGAAGAGAAAAGGTTATTACGAGCCATGATTGCTTCTCTGTAACAAAAAGTAAAGCAATTTTACGGATAAGTATTAATACCAGACTTAAATTCAGTATCTGTACTATAAGAATTCCGGTTACTTCCGGGGATATCCAAACGCCCAAAGCTTCAATAATAAATAAGACCGGTCCTTTATGGTCAAAAATATCTTTATACAAAGTTTTCCCGGATATTAACGCCCTGCCCACAAGCCTGAAAAGTCCGCTATCCGAAGCAACATATTCCCTGTGTATTCCGAGGAAATCATACAACGGAGTAGTCGTCCTGGAAAATATAAGGAGGAAAAAAGTGGACAATGCTATTATTACAAATAGGTAACCTGCCCGGTTCGAATGTTTTTGCAAAACGAAATCAGGCGTAAATCTCATTGCCAATTTTTCATTTCTCATTTTTAATTATATAAACAGGACGCCTCTTTGTTTCCAAATAGGTTTTAGATAAATATTGCCCTAATACCCCGATGCAAAATAATTGTATTCCTCCCAGAAAAAATATGACACAGATAAGCGTGGGAAAACCAGCGACAGGATCGCCCCAAACCAATGTTCTCACAATGATAAAACACATCATAACAAACGACAGGATACATAACAGGATTCCAAAGAAAGAAGAAATTTGCAGGGGTTTTGTAGAAAAAGCTACAATTCCTTCCAATGAGTAACAAAATAAACCCCAGAAAGACCATTTGGTATCCCCTGCCACCCGTTGAACATTTTTATATTCCAGCCACTTCGTATTGAAACCTACCCAGCCGAATATCCCTTTCGAAAACCGGTTATATTCAGACAATTCCAATATTGCATCTACCATCTGGCGTGTCATCAGCCGGAAATCCCGGGTACCATCGACGATATCCGTATTCGAAATTTTTTGCATCAGCCAATAGAACACCCGCGCAAAAAACGAACGTATCCTGGATTCACCCTCTCTCGAAACCCTCCGGGTAGCAACAGAATCGTATCCTTCGTTTTTTATCGCATCATACATCTCTATCAACAAAACAGGAGGATCCTGAAGGTCAGCATCCATAAAGACGACATAATCGCCAATAGCTTTTTTCAGTCCGGCATATATGGCTGCTTCTTTTCCGAAATTCCTGGAAAAAGATACATACCGTACCCGGTCATCTTGAAGGCTCAATTCATGTATGATTCTCATTGTCCCATCAGAAGAACCGTCATCTACAAATATATATTCGAAACCTACCGGATTCATTTTCAGGGTTACAAACAACATTTCCTCATAAATGACAGGAATGGTAAGTTCCTCATTATAACAAGGTATTACAACCGATATTATCTCTTTACAGTTATTCTTTTCTTCCGGATGGTACATGTCATTTATTCTTCCAATTGTTCTGCCTGGGAAATTAATACCGGTTCAACGCTTTCTACCCCTTCCGTACTTTCTTTCAAGAATAATATCTTGATTGTTTGCAGTATAATCAAAAAATCACGCAACAAAGAATAATTTCGTATATATAGTAAATCATAACGTAATTTATCTTCAAATGCTGTGTTGTACTTTCCCTCTACTTGTGCTAATCCGGTCAGACCGGCCTTAACTTTGAGACGTTGTACATATTGTGGGATTTCAGCCTCGAACTGACAAGAAAAGAATGGACGTTCAGGACGTGGCCCTACAACACTCATATCTCCTTTTAAAATATTGAGTATCTGGGGAAGTTCATCCAGGCGTGTCGCACGCAACCAATAGCCTACTTTAGTTATGCGGGGATCATTTTCCCCTGCAAATACCGGCCCGGAAAGTTTTTCCGCATCAGGAACCATTGACCGGAATTTCAACACCCGGAATATTTTCCCATCACGTGTAAGCCGTTCCTGGGCATAAAGCACTGTACCACCATCCAGTTTGATGATAAACGATACTATCAACCCTATTGGAAGCATTAAAAGCAAGGCCAGACTTCCCAAAAACAAATCAACGGCACGTTTCACAAAACGTTCTTCCATTGTCAAACCTAAAACAGGTATATGAAAAGTAGGCATATCGTCCGTTTTCTCCATTGAGGCTGTCATCAGCGATACTTCATGGTATTCGGGAACAAAATATACTTCACTTTCATACTTATCTGCCCAATTCAATATTTTTTTACGGGCCTTTCCCTCAATCCCGGCAGTAAGAAAAACCATTTCACTATCATGTATGGAATCCTGCAAAGAATTGTCGTTTTCTTCATGAATGTACCTGACCGAATAAATATCCTCATACTTCTTTCTTAAAACGGTTGCCAAATCACTGGCTCCGGGGCCGATGACAGTCACAGGTTTCACTCCATGCCGGTACCTGGATAATCTCCAAAGATTAACTCTCCAAAGAGTGAGCAGCAAACAATAAAATGCACCGCTGAGAAAAAGTACGCTCCGGGGGAAAGCCAGGGCAGCTTCCCTGAAAAAAAAGCAAACAGCCATAGTTGTTATCACTAACGATGCTGAAACCAGGAAAACAGTATAAACTACATCACCCAATTTGCGGCGGGTAAAACTGTAAAGCCCGAATGAATACATCAATATCAGGTAAAAAACAACAATCATGGGTGCGACACGGTAAAACGCATGCAAGTTTTTTTCATAGTTTTCCAACAAATTATATATATCAAAGAAATAATAACAAGACAGGATAGAGCTGAAAATTATCAGCAAGTCTATTATGATAATTCCGAGTTGTTTCATGTTGATAATTAATAATTGTTACTTTTAATCCTACTTATCCACACCATATTGGTTATGAAATACAGGAAATTATAGATTGCAAAAGACGCCTGTATACCCTGCACACCATAGCGTGGGACAAAAAAATAAGCCAATGTAACGTACATCAGGCAAAAAATAACTTCCAGTTTCAGGTATAAGTTGATTTTCCCCTTAGCTAAAAGCAGGTTCATCGGAACAATCTTACATATCCAGAAGAAAGACCCTGCCATTTGTAATAACAGGTAATCGCTTGCTTTCATAAAATCAGGAGAATACAGGAAAAGGATAATATATTCCCGGAACAGATATATGAATGTAAAACCGCACAGGCAAAATGGAACAATCACTTTAAATATTCCTGTAATTTCTTTCTTCAACAATAAAGGATCGCTTATCGAAGTCAACTTCGGCAACAGGTAAACAGAGAATGAACCGGTAGCCAGGATTGCGATGTAATCGTTAATCTTGGAAGCAGCTTCCCATAGTCCGGCTTCCCCGGCAGAAATATGGGTTATCACATACGAACGTATCATTATTTTGACAAAAGGCCATATTATGGCTCCCAACAACACAATCACAGCATACTTGAAGAGTTGCTTCAGTTTTTCTTTCGAAAAGAAACGAACGGAAAGATACTTCACCCAAGAATCATTACGGATAAGCAACCATGTAAAAAGGCAAACTACCGACTGGGAAAGGACAATTGCCAACAAAGCTCCATATTCCCGGAGTGCAATAACCAGCGCCATCGACAGGATAGCACCCGAAACAGTAGTAGCAATATTTATCTTAAAGTATTTGCGATATTGCTGTAACCCGTTAATAATACAGATAAACATGTTATTGAGACTGTATAAAACAAGAGTTGTTCCCAACAGTATGATAATGGAAGAATATTTACGGGTCAAAAATATCTTTTCGGATATCATACCTGAAAGAATAAATACAACTAATCCGCACAACAAGGAAACCGACATGGAAAAGACAAAGGCGGTAGAAACAAACTCCCGGATTTCCTTCCGGTTCTCTTTATATTGGGCGGCGTACCTGGTTATTCCTTGTCCGAAACCGCCTCCGGAAACCATCGAAACAATGGTAATCAGGTTTTGCAACTGTCCTGTCATAGCTACACCTGAAGTTCCGATGTAAAATGCCACCACTTTATTAGCAAGAATCGAAACAAATGCTTTCAATATGGTTATCATTCCGTTAGTTCCTGAAACCCGGATAAAGTCATTCTGCCTTATTTTTTTCAAAATTCTTTTCATTCTTTATTTCCGGAATCATTATATCCATAAAAAACCACGTCCGAAATGTGTTGTTTCCTGCCTTCTTCAGGTGGTACTCCCATGCAATCACAGGCATAAGCGTTAAACAAGAATTTATGCACCTGACCGGGGGCATTGAACAACCCGCCTTCAAAATCTATTTTACTCAAAGGAAAAATATTTTCAACCGGATATATATCATAAGCAGTGATTGTGGGGCCAAATGTATAGTATCTTGTTTTTTTGAACTTATATACAAACCTCACAAAAGAGGTGTATAAGAACGGTAACGGGTAAAACATCCCCAATGAATAATTAAAACATTTTTCCAACTTTGATTCAACATGCTTCCTGACTTCGAAACGTATCCGCAAAGCATCCATCTTTTGCTTAAGCCAAATGTTAAGGAACGGTTCTACCGGGAAAATATCGAGAAATATACCATTATACTTGTAATCATATTTGGCTGTATCGGGTTCAACAATGTAAGACTTCGTATCCCTGATTTTAGCCCAACCATACCGGTAATGCCGGTCAGTTTTCCGGGTCTGTATTTTCAAGTCTCCGGGAAGTTCTTTTTCCAGAATTTCCATTAGCCGGTTGAAATCCTTGCGTAGCACCTGAACATCCAAATCGTCATCCCAGGGTATGAACCCCCTGTATTTATTAGCTCCTATCAGCGTACCAGCCGATAACCAGTAAGGAATTTTGTAACGGTTACATATTTCGTCTAAAACAACAAGCATTTCAAGCATTTTCATTTGTATCCTCCGCAGGTCGGAACCTTCCGGATTATATCGTGACAAATCTTCTTCCACCATACCTATCCCTGCCTTTGATTCATTTTCCATATAGTTGCCTTAATTTATTTTCAACTGCTTCCGGGATAAACAATTCCCTTGCCCTCTCCGACGCAGCCACTCCCAAACTGAGGCGCAGTTTATCATCCGAAAGCAACCGGTTGATAGCTTCCGCAAAAGCCTTCGAATCCCCGTTTTTCACTTCTAATCCGGTTTGTCCATCAAGACACACCCAGTTTACTCCGGAATTCTTTATAGTAAATGTTACAGAAGGAAGTCCCACAAACATAGCTTCAGCCAATGCAATTCCAAAAGCCTCATTTTTTGTTACAGAAGGGAAAGCGAAAACATCCGCCGCATAAAGATAACATCGCAATTCATCATCCGGCAACCTGCCGGGATAATAAACCCGCTTACAGGAAGGGAATTTCCCACCTCCCGCCAAAATCACCGCTGCATCTTTCCTGATATATTCCGAAGCTTCCAACAAATATTTAAAACCTTTGTAAGGCACATTCCTTCCGAAAGCAAAAACAATTTTACGGTTGCCATACCGTTTCCTTATTGCCGTGATTTTTTCATCATCACCCGCCTGCTTCTCCAACTTCAAAGTATTGACCGTATTAGGTATTACTTCTGTTTTTCTTTTCCAAAAGGAAAGCGGACGGGAACCGGCAAGGTATGTAGGACTTGTGACAATAATCTTGTCGGCCCGCGAAAGAAGCATCTGTTCCAGCGGCGAATAAAGCACCGAAAGTAATTTTTGGGCTACTATATCGGAATGGTGGTGTACTATCAATTTCGTTCTCCGGGGAAGCGTTGCCAACAGGTAAACGCTTCCTAACGGATTGGGCGTGTGAAAATGTACTACTTGAGGAGAAAAAGTCCTGAACTGCCTTTTCATTTCGTTAAAAAGCGAAAATGAAACAGGCTGGCTGAAAATCTTTTTCCAGACGTTGCAACGTATTACTTTCACACCTTTGTAATATTCTTTCCGTCTTCCCTCCTCATGGTTATAGCAAACTACTTTATGCTTATAACCGGCCAGGTTAAACACAATGCTGTGGCAAACATCTTCTATCCCGCCAAAATTAGGCGGATAAAAATTAGGTATATGTAATATTTTAGTTATTCTCATGCCTGCAATATTTTCCCGAATAACTCCTGCCAGTTACGGGCAAAAGGCTCCTCATAACGTATCTCTTGTGTTTCATCATATATGATATTCCCCGAAATAAAATCTTTCATCATTTTTGCCAGTTGGAGAATATCATCAGGGTCGAAAAACTTCACCTTATTGTATTTTCCTGCGGTTTCATGGGCATAAGGCAAATCTGCGGCGAAAACGGGCTTGTCAAATTCTTTGGCCTCACTGATGGGAAGCCCCCAGGTTTCAGCCTTGGATGCAAATAACAGGCAATCACAATATTGATAATACAAGGGCATCTCTTCACTTTTGGTATAACCTGAAAAAGAGATACTGCGGAATGCCCCATACTTACGGTGTAATGCTTCCGCATAGCGATTTTCCGACCCCTTAATTGTGATGATTACCTCAAATTTTCCGGCGCCT
Source organism: Bacteroidales bacterium (assembly GCA_031553415.1). Taxonomy (GTDB): domain Bacteria; phylum Bacteroidota; class Bacteroidia; order Bacteroidales; family Azobacteroidaceae; genus JAIRVZ01. The sequence goes on from JAVBLO010000119.1 coordinate 16,390, forward strand.
TCTTTTTCAAGCAAAGCTGCCGCTTCGCATACAACTTCAAAGTTTTTATGTATCATTGCGCCTGCGGGGTAAAAAAATACAGTTTTACTTTTCTCTTGTTTTCCGGCAATCTGATTCCTGTCTATATCAGGATGCAGGGATATTTCGTTTCCAGGCAGCGAAACAATGATATTATTGAGTGAAAACATTTTATGGAGGGCATCCTTGAGCCATTGTTGCTGGACAATCACAACATCATTTTTCTTTATATTGATTTGATAGATGTATCTGGTAAACTTACTGAACATAAATATTTCCCTCTGGAGCCGGAAATCCTTCCAGCCTGCCTTGTAAAACGGGAATGCACTATGGCAATATACCATTCGTTTCTCAGCCACAACATTAGGTGTAGTATCATGAAGGGAAATCCAGCAATAAGGTTTCAACCTGACTGAAAGTTTCCTGAAGCCCAAATATTCGTAATAAAGCCTGAAAAGCCACGATTTACGGGATTTGGGGAAAGTCAGATATTCTACATTATCATATTCAGGATATAACCTTCTGTCGCAGACAAGGGCTATTATCCGGGAATCAGCATTAACAAATGAAGATAAAGCCGACAAGAATTCCCTCATTACCTTCAAGGGTCCTCCTCTGAATATATTTACACCCGATACTACTATTATCTTTTTCATTTCCCCAATAATGCTTCAAATAAGCTTATCCAACGTCCCATTATACTATCCAGGCAATACCGTTTTGAACTTTCCCTGGCAGCACTTCCCATCTCTTTCCGGAGTTCATCCGATTCAATAAGCTCCAGTACCCGTTTGGAAAAAGCTTTTTTATTTTCCGGTTCCACAAGAAATCCGTTTTTATAACCCTCCATAATGTCTCTCGGTCCACATGAAGCAGAAAATGCTACAACCGGAAGCCCACACGACATGGCTTCTATAAGCACCATCGGCAACGCTTCAAGATAACGGGAAGAAAACAAGAAAATCGAATGTTCCTGGTATACGGTTTGAATATCTTCAACAGGTTCATATATGCGGATCATGTTCTCCTGCCCGGTTTCCCTTATCAGGTAAAGCAGTTCTTTCTTTTGAGAACCGCTGCCATAAATATCCAACCGCCAGCCATGTTGTTTTTCCGAAACAATTTTCCAAATCCGGATTAAAGAATCGAATCCTTTTTCATGTTCCAGGCGCCCTATGGCAACAGCCCTTTTTTCCTCACAGAGAGAAATCGTTTCCGGAAAAAAAGGTAAGGGATTAGGTATTACTTCCACATTACGGGCTCCTTCCCATAATGATTTCTCTTCATCAGTCAAAACTACCAGCCGGGAAAGCCTGCGGCACTTCTTATCGAATGCCCGGCTTCTGTATTTGCCTACCATACGTGGGAACCAATGACGGGAAAGTTTGCGGGCCATCAATTCCCTGTAATTTCCCGGGAAATGTAACTCACCGATTTTCACACTGCCATCCTTGAATTTACCGATAAAATCGATGTCTAATCCTCCAAGAGTAGTTATCGTAATATCCGGACGAATTTCCATCAGCAAACGTTCCAATGCAATCCGGTATTCTTTCTTTTTATGGTATCTCGACCTGCATTTTTCGATATAAGTTTCCCTGCCGAAATTTTCGTGTATGCCGATGTCCAGGTGGTATAATTTCACTTTATCCGACAATGGATAAAAAACCGGACGGCCCATTTGCTCAGTTGTGACTATCGACACATCATATCCTGCCTTGTCTGCCAGGTAACTGGCTTTGAGGCTTACTACTCGTTCCATGCCTCCGGAGTTGAATAATCCTCCAGGCAGCAAGTAAATTATCTTTAGATTTTCATTCATTATTTTCAAATTCCGGAAAGATACTTCTTGTGGTAAATCCTGCCATACGGACTGCTATAATCCAGCAGGTATGACATTCCTATAAATAATAACAATACCTGCATGATTTGCTGTAGACCGATGGTATTTGCCTTGTATTCCAAAATAAAAAGATGGATAAAAAGCGCCAAAAAACACAGGAAATCCGCCCGTCCCGATGGTGTGCGCTCCCTGCGTGCAAGGGTAAGCGGTGCAACAAAATAAAACGATTGGTAAATCATCAGCAAGATGGTAAAACCCAGACCTCCATAAAGTACGGAACGCATATAACCAGCATCAGTATCACCATAATAACCGTCGCGGCTCCGGTAGCGCCCCTCGCCACGAATAAATGTTTCTTCCGGTAACATATAATAATGGTCGTGCAACATCACATCTGTTGAAGAAGTTCTAAACTTCCCGGTTCGTTCATAATTATAAAAAGCCTCGAAAGCAAACGGCAACACATGTTCCTGAATAGCCACACGTTGTGATGGTTTCAGCAGGAATGTGTTGACAAGTATCAGGAGAATGACGCCTGCAAGTAATACTTTTAATGTTTTAATTATAGCGCCAAAGGGATTATCCATCAATAGGAAACTCAGAAAAACGCCCATCAACAGGCCAATGAATGCTGTCCGGCCCGACATGATAGAACCTACCAGGAACAAAAAGAAAAACAGGTATACACGGAATCCTCTCAATACCGTTCTTTCTTTTATAAACAGGGCTCTGAAAAGCAGGATGAAAGTTGCTCCATAACCGGCGGGCATCTCAAAAAAAGGACTGCCGGAAAGGTTATATCCCCTGAAATAGATATTGAAAGGGCCATTCAGTAGCATGTCTTGAGCTCTTTCCGGCTTGATGGAGATCAAAAAACTTCCGAAAGCCGGGATAAAAAATGCCGTTAACTGAATCAATCCTTGCAAAGCGAAAGCATGGCAAATCAGATTGATGCCGTTTTCAAACCCATGATGTTCTTCTCCTTCAGTTAGCAACGGAAAAACAAAGACAAGGCATGTAAGCATGAACAACTGCAAAACAACACTCTTCACCAACACATAATCAAATTGCATGTGGAGTATCGTAATAGCTGTGGTAATGATACAAATCAGGCTTAAGAACCCAAGTATCCTTACCACATATTTTTCTGTGAATCCTCCGAATGGAATCTTGCCTCTGAACACCAGATAATAACCTAAGGACAAAAGTATCGACAACACACATGAATTGTACAATACAGGTATCCTGAAACTAAACAGGATTAAAAACAATATAACGACCCTGAAGATAAACAGCATGAAGATTTTCTTAAATGGTTATTTTTTTTGTTATTACTCTTTTCAAATAATGCCACCCACCCCGGAGATACAAGGCAAATAAATGATGGTTAAAAGGCACCCGGCGTGTACTGAAAAATTTGTAAAAACAAACTATCGACAACTGGAATCTTGTTTCATTTGCCAGTCGCCCTTTATCCTCAATACAAGACAATTCATCCAAAAAAAGGCTGATTGTTTTCCCTGTTTTTTCACGGTCGGATTTCGTCCATTTACAAGGAATGGAACGGTCTGTAAATGCAGCAAACACAGGCATCCACTTTCCTTCCATAATGATGCCGTTTTGACGCAAATAGCGGGATTTGATCCGGCTAAGTGTATGCAATTTTTCCTTTACCCTGCTTTCCGAAACAGAAGTCTCACTTTTCCCATGTTTACGGTAGTAAAGCAAGACTTCCGGGATATTAGCCACCTGGCTATGACGCAACAAGTCTACCCATAACCCGTAATCCTCAGCACAATAATATTCTGCAGGATAACTCAAGCGATAATTTTCAAGGGTTTGCCGCCGGATGATAACCGCAGGATGACAAAACGGAGACTGGAAAAAAGCAAATGCCCGTATCCCGGTGTCTGTGGCCGGATAAGCCACCACTTGTCTCTTGCTTCCATTTTCATCAATGCACATCACATAACTGCCGCAAACGCCTACTCTCCGGTTTGATTCCATAAATTCAGATTGCCGTTCCAACCTGTATGGAAGAGCAATATCGTCAGCATCCATCCTGACAATATATTTCCCCCTGGCAGCCGTAAGCCCTGTATTAAGGCTATAAGCCAATCCTTTGTTCTCCGGATTCACAATCAAGCGAATCCGGGAATCTTTATAAGAAAGAATAATAGCTTTGGAAGAGTCTGCCGAACCATCATCAATTATGATAAATTCAAAATCTTCGAATGTCTGCGCCAGAATCGAATCTATGGCTTCCTTTAGAAACCGTTCTGCATTATAGACCGACATCACAACTGATATTTTCACTTCGTTTTCCAAATTCAATTCTTCTTTATTTCTTTTGTCCTTACCTGGCAGATATATAATCCGCCCCTACTATTTGCGTTCAACCATTACTACCACGCGATTCCAATCGTTCTGATCGTATGGTTGTTCCTTATCGCCGATACATTTAATAATCAAACGGTTTGAAGAAATACCAGCCTTGGCCATAGCCGCAGCCACAGTTTCAACCCGTTTACAACTCAACTTATAATTATAATTGCTATTACCTGTTTTTTTGTCGGCATAACCGATAAGCAGCAATTTACTTTCCGGATTGGCATTCAGGTAAGCAACTGCATCTTCAACTTTGTGTTGTTCCGACATTTCAATACGGGAACTGTTCAAGCCGAAACGGATATATTCAGGAAGGTAAGTTTTGTCATTTTGATATGAAACATACATCGACGGTTCCTGGCGGCCACGTTTACCCTCTTCACAGCAACCATTCAGTTTATCAAGCAACTGTTGCTGACGTTCGAGTATATCCTGATGATTTTCAATCATTTGCCGTTGTCCGTTGATTTTATTATTTAACAAGTTGATTTCATCTATCGACAATAAATTTTGTTCTTTGAATCCCTTATTCAAATTCAGTTGCAAGCCAACCATTGTATTGACAATACCATCAAAATCCCGGTTACCGATATAACCGTCAAATTCCTTGTTTGTGATATTGGCTTGCGGTTCAAGATAGATAGCCCATCTTTGTCCCAGGTTGAAATTTACACGCATTCCCAATTTTGCGAGCCAGTCATAAGAACTCGGGGTTGTTGAAGTAGAATTGGTAATTGCCATTCCCAAACCAACATAAGGAATAAATTCAACAGGCGCTTTTTCGCGGTAATAGCCACGGAACAGGTTCGTAAGATTACCCATAAGGTCAAAGCTGAAAGTACCGTAATTAAACTCCTGCCAGAAGCCTTTTCCATCGTCTGTATACTTCAAATCATTAGGAAAACCGATAGGATGCCGAGAATAATTGCGGTTTTTGTACACATAATTACCTTCATGGAACGAATTAAAGTTAAAACCTTTCAGGCTTCCACCCATTAATTGAAGGCGCATCCCAAAGTTAGGACTGAACCACTTTCCAACCGATAATTCACCACTGAATTTGATACGGTCGCCCACCGGCTGTTCAAAATCCTGTTCTCCAATCAATAAGCTTGGACCTGCCCCGATAGAGATAAACCAATTGTTACCATACTGGGATTTCGGAGTTATGTACCCTGAAGTTTCCGGGTTTTCAGTCGGAACAGCACCCTGAGAAAACGCTGTCAATGAAGTGGCTGATAAAGCCATCACCGTAAATAATAGTCTTCTTTTTTTCATCTTATTTTTAATATTAAGTAATGTTTGTTTTAACAAAACCAAACCAAGAACTGTTTGAATTGACAATTGTCAATTCATTAACCCTGTTTCCTGTAAACCCGAATACATTCCTTTCAAAACTCCATTTTCGTCAACAACATAAATGCTTGGGGTTCCCATTATTCCGTAGTTTTTGAAATTTTCCCCGCCATATCCCCTGAAATCGCATAATTTATCCGGCCAGGGGAATTTATCTGCATAATATTTATATACATTCACGTCTGAATCGGCTGCAACCGTTATCACCCGGATGTTTTTTGCCTTGTATTTTTCATAATCCCGTGTTAATTCTTCCATAATCCGGTTACAATGGTCGCAACCCGATTCATAGAATATGATTAATTCCCTGCTATCCGTACGGTCAAACCCCACCCCTACGAGTGGCGGGACCGGCATGCCAGGTTGCAAACGGTTGGATGAAATCGCACGTTGGATGATTCCTGCCGGATTCTTCAAACGGGCTGCATTTTCCGACAAATATTTTGCGACAATGGCTCCATCGGCATCCCAGCCTAATTGTGCACAAATAGTAAGCAGATCATTAGAAAAACCGGTGAAGATCTCCGGATTTGATACTTTGTCCAAAACTCCAAGCATATCTTCAGCAAACATACCCTGGAATCTACCCGATCCGGGATTATAAAGCGGTAACCAACTGTTCACTGTGTCGTGATATCCTGGTGTTCCATAAAGTTCTTCCATGTCAGCCTCGAATATTTGTTGCCTTAACAATTCTTCTTCCGACCGGAGCGCCGGCAATGTGAAATTACATCGTGCCTGTAACCGCTCCTGAGCATCCTTTTGGCTGCGTTCAATGGCATCAGTCGAAGCAATTCCCATAGGCATGCTAAGATATAGGTAATGACGTATTTTGTCTTTAAGTAACGGGATATTGGCTGTTTGCGGATTTTGCAGATCACAATAATCGAACAAATGCGCAGCTGTCCAGGCCGGACGTTGAGCGGGTTGCAAACCGGGAGGCGGAGTCACCTGTTTGAACATCCTGCAATAAAGCTGCATGAATTGCCGGCCTGAGAAGTTATTTGAAGTACTGTCGCAAAAGACATTGAACCGTTTTGCTGCATCCGAGAACTCTCGTTGCAGGGATGTATAAAACTTTGCACTTTCAGATGTCTTTTCCATCAGTTTTTCGATATAATACATCCGTTCCTGCAATGCATTGAATCGTATGTTAAGCTCTTTCAGGGCAACCGTAGCCCCGCATCCTTTCCCGTATTTAAGATATGAATGATAAGATTGGTTCCGCCATGATGTTTTATATTCGATATCCTGCCCGTCAAAAACAAATTGCAATGATGTTTCCGGATTGGCATTTCTGAAAGCTTCACGCCATGATGGTTCATAATCACCACAAGCAACAATAACAATACCCCGCCAATCATCTTTCAACGACACATCCAATGTGCCGCTACCGGAAATCATTACCGAATCGACCAACTGGAAACCGTTACCGCGGTAAATACCAACGTAGAATTTTTTGCTGATATTATCGCCATAATCACCGTGCAGGCGGGCAGACCCCTCCCCTACGGCATGACTGCAAAAAATATTGAATATAAATACTAATAATAAAAAATTCAATTTCCTCATTTCTGACACTCTAAAAAAATATGTAAATTATCCTGTCGTTCCTGCCACCCGAACCAACGAATGACAGGATTAATTGAGCATGCTTCTTCAGGAACCAATAACCAGAGTTTTTTGCAATTCCGAAATAAACTGCATACACTCCATTGGAGTACTGTTCATTAAAGGAAATGTCCTGATAGCAACTAACAATTGTTTGTAAGAATCTTTTGCATCTCCTTCAAACATTTGAATCACCTGATACATGTCACCCGGTATTTGAACGTTTTTAATACTTTTCGCACAATTATCTTTCCAATCTTGAAAATCGCGTTCTTCAAGTACTTCATTTAATTCAATCGAAATCTCTTTGTCTTTCCTTATGGGCGTTTTCTTCCCTTCTATTATACTCGCCAAAACAATGTCGGGAAATCCGATGGAAATGAGTTCCCTTTTTATGTTTTTGTAATAATGCAATTTCACACGATAGGATTTGATGTGTTTCACAAACATGTAAGCACTATGCTCATACGCTTTCCAAAAACTACCCTCCTTATACATGTGAATACAATTAAAATTTCCATCCTCAATGAATGCAATCTGTGAAATTTCCATGACCAATTTTTTAAAATTTAACAATGTTTACTTTTGACTATGACTATAATTTAATCTGACTATGACTATATTTGTTCGACTATGTTTTTGGTATATTCGTTGTTCTTTTGTATTTCTTTTTAAGGTAAAAAGTATTCATTCCTTCTCCCATGTATCCATACCGGAAACAAAGGCGTGATTTCCGTGAAAATATTTTCCGTTTAAGTTTGAAGGTTTTGTGATGCTGCATAATTCCCAGGTAAGAATTAATGGTTGAGCGCATTTTTTCCAGCTCAATCATTCCCATATCCGGCTTTCTCGACAAATTTTTATCCCATGTATCTAAAGCACCGAGGAAACTTGCCTTTACACGTTGACACACAAATGTTACATGTGGCTTTACACAAGCGCCAAGAAAAGTAACTCCTTTCCGGTAATGCTGCAGGTAGATTTTATTGGGATGTATACACAGTTCCAGCTCCTGTTGCAAGTAGGTTGAAATTGTCTTTTTTAATTCATTAAGGAATGCCAAATCACTATGTATCACATAAAAGTCGTCGACATAACGCCCGTAATATTTCAATCTCAAAGTTTCTTTCAGGTAATGGTCGAAATCATTCAGGTAAATATTGCTGAACAATTGGGAAGTCAGATTTCCGATAGGTAACCCGACTCCTTCAGGAACAGTGAAAAGGCTTTTTGAAAATGGCACCCCATCCCAATCTTTTTCCTGCCCCTTTATCCTGCAATTAATTGTAGGGTCGTTATTTACAATTATATCCAGGAGATAAAAAACGAGTTCGAAATCGAAACAATCATTCCAGCGGATCACATTTCCATTTTCGTCTACATTAAAAACCCTGTAACGGTATTTTTCCAGCAATGCAATAAGTTTTTTCAACAATAATTTCCTGTTAATACTCATAAAATACCCTCTCAGGTCTAACTTGAGAATATAACAATCCTTGCTATAATTTTGCGAGCATGAACGGATGTGGTGATCAAGCCGCTGTATGCCGAATAAAGTCCCCTTTCCTTTCCGGCAACTGAAAGAATCATGTATAAATACCCTTTCAAAAATAGGGTTGATGTAACCACACACCAAATGATGCACAACCCGGTCTCTGAAATCGGCTGCAAATATTTCCCGTTTCACAGGCTTTTCAACAACAAAACAGATGCTCGGCCTGATTTTATACCTGCGGGCAAGTATGTCTTCGTACAATTCAAACAAATTGTGTTCGTAATCGATTTCAAACTTCATCTGGTTAGTCGTATTGCGCTTGTTCTTCCTTGCATCATAATAGGCCAGGAATAAATCGTGCAATAATTTATCATTCTCTTCTTTCATATCATCTACTATTTAGCTCCCGGAAACTTATCCAAAAACTTCCGGGATGTTCACATTGTTAAATTCTGAGACACAACGAACAGAGAAGCCGTTCGACTTATAGGTGTTGTTCTGAGGGTTCACTCCACCACTGTTGAAGTTCAGGTTGTAACCGTTGGTAGTACTATTCTGGGTACCAGCCCAGTAATAACCGTTGTTGCCACGGTTGTTCAACGATCCATCAGAGTTGTTCCTATAGCCTGCAGCCGGCAAGCCTCTTAAGTAAACATTTCATTGTTAATAAAGCAACTTTGTATAATTTCAACACAATCGCTTTATCAAAAGCATCACTCATGCACACATTACCCACACCTGGAATTCTGCGATTTTACCACACAAGTAGTTTACTGAATTTAACCGGTCTCTCTCCTGTAAAAACCAATTCCTTACAGGACTCCCGCCGTTAAACTGATGTGAATATTACAAAAAATTTGTGGTGGTTTGCATTGCTAAATTCTGAGACACAACGAACAGAGAAGCCGTTCGACTTAGCGTTGTTGTTCTGAGGGTTCACTCCACTACTGTTGAAGTTCAGGTTGTAACCGTTGTTAGCATCATACTGGGTACTAGCCCAGTAAAAACCGTTGTTGCCACGGTTGTCCAACGCTCCATTAGAGTTGTTCCTCCAGCCTGCAGCCGGCAAGCCTCTTAAGTAAACATTTCATTGATGATAGAACAACTTTGTATAATTTCAACACAATCGCTTTATCAAAAAACATCACTCATGCACACATTACCCACACCTGGGATTCTGCGATTTTACCACACAAGTAGTTTACTGAATTTAACCGGTCTCTCTCCTGTAAAAACCAATTCCTTACAGGACTCCCGCCGTTAAACTGATGCAAACCTTCACAAAAAATTATTAATTACTAATTGTTCTCTAACCTGTTCCCGGAAACTTATCCAAAAATTTCCGGGATGTTCACATTGTTAAGTTCTGAGACACAACGAACAGAGAAGCCGTTCGACTTAACGTTGTTGTTCTGAGGGTTCACTCCACCACTGTTGAAGTTCAGGTTGTAACCGTTGGTAGTACTATTCTGGGTACTAGCCCAGTAATAACCGTTGTTGCCACGGTTGTTCAACGATCCATCAGAGTTGTTCCTCAAGCCTGCAGCCGGCAAGCCTCTTAAGTAAACATTTCATTGTTAATAAAGCAACTTTGTATAATTTCAACACAATCGCTTTATCAAAAGCATCACTCATGCACACATTACCCACACCTGGGATTCTGCGATTTTACCACACAAGTAGTTTACTGAATTTAACCGGTCTCTCTCCTGTAAAAACCAATTCCTTACAGGACTCCCGCCGTTAAACTGATGTGAACCTTAATTTTTACAACTCTTCATCCATGCGTGGAGTTGCTTGCTTATGCTTTCAACATTCTGATTCGCGACAATAAAATGTTTCAGGGGAATTTGCTTCAACTCGTTGCAAAGCCTCAACTGCAAACGGACCACTTCGATATTTTCTGTTGCATGGCCCAACAGTTCTTTTTTCTCTGCACGACAGTTCGCCCTGTAGATATTAGTCATCAAATCAATTAATTCTTTTTTCAACGCTTCACCCAAAGTATACCGGTAATCCCGTTGCATATCGCGGCAAGCTTTGAATAAAAGCAACAATAAATCATAAGTCGCCTTGTAAACAGGCAAATTATCATACGTTGCCATACACTCCTCCTTATATAATATAAATTCTTTTGACTATAATTAATTAACAATTGAAAATTAAAAATTGAAAATGATTACCTGCAAAAACAATTCATTCTCAATTTTCCATTTCCAATTAATAATTGTTACTGTGATTTTCTCAAAATTTCTCAAAAATTTTCGACCGCTCCGCGGTCGGCTTGAAATCCTCCCGCTTTAAATGCGGGAGGATAATTATCAAATCGTCAAATCTCGAATTTTTTATTCTGAGACACAACGAACAGAGAAGCCGTACGACTTAACGTCGCCGTTCTGAGGGCCCACTCCACCACTGCCGAAGGCCAGGTTGTAACCGTTGGTAGTACTATTCTGGGTACCAGCCCAGTAATAACCGCTGTTGCCACGGTTGGTCAACGACCCATCAGAGGAGTTCCTATAGCCTGCAGCCGGCAAGTACGCTGCTACAGTACTGCTACCGCTTGGCGTAAGCGTTTTACCGGAAGAGAAATTAGTCGCACTATTAGACCAAGATCCTACATTAGTGAATGTATTATTATTGTAAATAAGTTGCCATTCATTATTTGTCGGTAAACGCCATCCGCTACCATAAGTACTGGTACATGGATCAGCCTGAACATTAGTCCAGTTAGGACCACCTATACTACTATAATTAGAATTCCATCCACTAATAGCAGATGCAGATGTTGACACTGTTGCAACAGCCGCAGTTCTACCCCATTGGTAATAGTTACCATTCAGAGCTTGAGAAGGTGTACGCCAATCAGCAGTTTCGTCTGCACCCAGGTTATGACATTTCAAAGTGATATAACCCGTAGAACTTATTTTAACAGGACAACCACACATACAGTCTTTAATCTTAACAGGTTGAGCAACAGTATAAATAGCATTTCCGCAAGAGCCACCACTGATGGTTACAATAGCAGTAATAACCACTTCAATACCTGCTTCGCCCAAAGCAGTAGTTGAAAGAGCCGGGTCGAACTTAACAGTTACCTGGTTATTGGCCAATGTAGTGCTGGTACCGGCAGCAGTGAATTGAACTACCGCTCCCTTAGGATTAGTATACGACCAAACCACACTTTGAATTGTACCTGAACCTAAAGTTCCTGAAAGTTTGTAAGTATAAGTTTGATTGAAGTTTGCTTTATTAGATGTACGTTGAGTTAAAAGACCACAAGAACCACCATCTACCTGGTATGCAATATCAAAACAGTTTGTACCTACTACAGCAAAACTACTTTCAGTGCTGGTTTGTATATTTGCTGTTGCTGATGCAGCCGTAATCGGCTTACTTCCAATACTTCCGCTTACAGTTATAGTAGCCGGCAAGGATGCTGCTGAAGTTGCAACAACGCTATAATAATAGTTTGTACCATCAGATGATAAAGTTCCCGCATATGCACTACCATTGTAAGTTGCAGTTACATTGCTGCTGCCAAGTGAAGCCCATTCGGCATCTGACCAGCCTGAAGCAGGACGAGCGATTTTGAAGCTTACTGAATTACAATAAGTTCCTGAAGTCGGAGTGATTGTTACAGCAGGTAAGTTATCTGTGATAACGCTAACTGACTTGGTTATTACAGAACCGGGACCACAATTGTTTGACGGTTGAACTGAAATTGTAGAATTAGCCGAGAAAGAAACACTTACAGAATTACCTGTACCTGTGATAGTAGCGCTTCCAACCGGACTTGCAGACCATGTATAAGCTGTAGGAGCAGTAGTTCCGGTAGAACGAACGCTGAAAGTATAAGAATTACCCTGGCGTACTTCTGTCAGGAATTCATTCCAGTCAATAGCAGGAGCGCCTTGTGTCGCAACAGTTTTCACAGTTGACATAATACTTGAACAACCGGATGCATTTGTGTAACGAACTGTATAATTTCCAGGCGCTGCATTAATAGCATTAGTAGTCACCCCACTTTGAAGAACACCATCTTTATACCATTCGTAAGTAGCGCCGGATACTTCAGTTGCAGCCAACTGAGTTGTACTTCCTGAACAAACACCTGTTGCTCCCGAGATAACAGGAGTAGAAGGTGTAGAACCGGCAATTGTTTTTTCCGCACTGTTAGCTTCAGCCGGACACAATTGATTTGTATTATCGGAAGCCACCAAACGCAACAACATACTGGTTTGAGAAGATGGGATAGTATAAGGAGAATTGATTTCCTGATCGCCATTATACCATTTATAAGTAATACCTGATTGTTGGTTGCTGACTGTCAACACCAAACTTCCACCCGGGCAGAAAGAAGTAACATTAGCTATCGGAGTCCCGTTAACCAATACATCGTTTGCATTGAGGGCGACTTGTCCGGAACTTGAACTGTTATAAGCAACAGTTACAACATTCGACGGTTTGGAATAACATGTTCCATTAGCCACTACAGCTACCCATTCGCCTGCATCCGAAGCTCCAAGAGAAATAACCGCTCCGGTTTTTGTTGTTTTAACGCCATTTTTGAACCAAACCACATTTGCAGGAGAACCCATAGCAGTCAGTTTCACGCTTCCTGATGTACCACAAACAATTCCACCGTTTTCGGAAATAACAGTCGAAACAGCCGAAGCAGCTGTTGTAGAACTGTTGGTGATAGTTACCGAAGCTTTACTTGAACAACCAACACTTCCGGCATAAACCGTATAGGTACCAGCCTGTGTTGCCATCAGGTAATTATTTTCGCTTACCACATTGCTTCCCAATGTCCAATAATAATTGATGCTTTCAGGATTGCTTACACTCAGGTAAACAGCGCCACCAGCACAAAGGGTATTACCAGTAGTTGCAATAGTTGGGTTTCCGCTTGCAGTACAACCTGAAGTATCACCATCCTGGTTGAACACCAGGGTAGTTTGATTTCCGGCAGGGTCTGTCACCATAACAACCACCTTGCGACCAGCAGCCGAAGCATTAGGGTCAACATCGAGAGTAAACTGTCCGTTTTCAGAACTTTGCGGATCTACAGTTGCATAATTGCCACCCGAAATAATAGTATAGGTGTAACTACCTGAAACACCTTCTGCATCCGGGCTGGTAACTGTAATGGTTTCACTTCCACCTTCTTTCTGGAATGCAGGAAGAGTTGTTGGGTTAGTAGTCATAGCAGAGCCAGAAGCAGTGAGGCTGCGCCATTTTTTACCATCCCACGAGTAAAGACCTTCACCGCTACCGCCGATGATGCTGGCATTGGTGTTGTAAACCACCATACCTACATTCGATTTCGCGCCACCGTCAGTAAGTTTAAAGATCGTTACATTATCTAACGACACTTTAGGAAGAAGAAGTCCTTTGTCGGTGACATCCAAATCGAGCACCGCACCTTTGTGCGGATCGGTTTGGGTACCGATATTGACCTGTGCATTCATACTTGCCGCGCCGGTAAAAAATAGCGCAAGCACTAAAAAAGCTGTTTTTTTCATCATATCTATAATAAATTAAAAATGGTTTGTTATCTAAGTTTTATTCTTAGGGTATTAAGTTCTAATTATTTTACTTGTTTTCTGCGGATGAATACCCATAGCCATAGCCGTAGCCATAACCGTAGCCGTAGCGTTTATCTTTGCCATTTGTTTTGCCGTTGAAAACAATGTTGATGTCTTTCAAACGCTTGTCTGTGTCTATTTCATTGACTAAATCAAAACAAGTTTTAGGAGTATAATTCGCCCTGGTAACATATAAAGTTGAATCGGAAACGTTATCAAGCAAAAAAGTATCGGAAACACTTCCCACAGGTGAAGTATCGATGATGATATAATCATAACGCTTGCGTAAACGTTCAAAAAGTTCTTCAAGAGTCGATTCCATCAACAGTTCATTGGGGTTTGGCGGAATGGGGCCCGACAAAAGCACATCCAGGCCGCTTTTGTTTATATTCCTGTAGATCAATTCATCCAAATTACGATTCTCTCCTGTCAGGTAAGATACAACTCCCACGTTGCGGCCCGATAATCCGAAAGCTCCTGCTAATTTTGGTCTCCTGATATCCAGGCCTATAAGTAAAGTTTTATACCTCAATGCAAAAGTCAAGGCCAGGTTGATCGACACAAAAGTCTTTCCTTCCCCACTGATGGTAGATGTGACAAGTATCACCTTTTTAGTTGTATCACCCATCGAGAACTGCAGGTTAGTACGCAACAAGCGGAACATTTCGGCAATAGGAGTTGTAGAACGTGCGCTCACCACAAAGGTGCTTTTGCTCCGGTCCTGGGGTAAACTCACTATAAGCGGTATATTGGTCTGCCGGCGTATTTCCTGTTCCGTCTCTATTTTGTAATTCATTGCTTCGCGGATTCCAAGTAAAATATACGGGAAAAGTAAGCCTGCCAACAGGCATATTGCATAAGTAAATGTCCGGCTGGGATAAACAGGCCTTCCACCTGCCAATGCCGACTCTATCACTTTTGCACTGGGAGCTGTAACAGCCAGTGACAATTCGGCCTCCTCTTTTTTCTGCAACAACATCACATAAAGATTTGCCTTGATTTGCTGCTGGCGTGTCATTTCCCTGAATTCCCGTTCCCTGCGGGGAATATCGCCTAAATATTCATCATAACGTTTGCTTTCTTTTTTCAGGTCTTTCTCTTTTGTTTTCAATGTGCTACGCACTCCCGCAATCTGGGCGGCCATATCATCCTTAAACAGTTTAATACGCTCGCCCTGGCGTTGTATCAAAGGATTTTCGGACGAAGTATATGGTTCGAGGCGTTGTTTTTCAATCACCGCCGCGTTATATTTATTTATGATTTCTACCAGATTTGGATCTGCAATTCCAAGGTTTGCAGGAATCAGTCCATCAGATTTCACTTCATTTTCAAGCATGCTTATCAATTCGAGTTGTGTTCCAACCTGAACAAGTTGCTTCTCGTAGGCATTATCTTCCGAAAGGAATAATTGAGATTCCATATCGACATCTGTCAGACGGTTTTCCCTCTTATAAGTTTCAATTTCATTTTCAGCAGTATTAAGGTCTTCATTGATATATGTCAGGCGTTCTTCAATAAAATGCGAAGCATTACGCGCAGCCTTGTTTTTGTCTTCCATGGCATCACGGTTGTACATTTCCACGAGCTTAGTCAAAAAATCCTCCCCACGTTTTTTGTGAGTCTCCCTGAGAGTCAACTTGATAACGCTGGTTGTCTTACTGGTAAGTTCGGCAGTCAGGCTCGACTGATAAAATTTGGCCACGCTAATAAGTGGAATAATTTCGATTGTAACCGGATATTCCTCCTTCAGCGAACTGACGGGCGAAGGTTGCAATAATATATCACCGGCAGAAGTAGTTACAATTACCGGTAAAGACGAACATGCCATACTGATAGTTTCACTACCACACCAACCTTCAATACTTATTTTTCCAGGTAGTTTTGTCACTGATAATGATATCCCATACAACAAGTTATTAACCGATTGATTATCCATATATGCCAACACCGGAGATTCCCTGTAGTACTTTGTATTGTTTTCTCCATACAACTCTGTGTCTTTGAACCGGCCTTTCACGGTATACCGGGTATATATCCCCAATTCTTTAACCACATTTTCATACAGGTTACGCGACTGGAGCATCTCCAGTTCGTTGTCAACATTGTTATCGGAACTGATCAATCCCATGCCTTCAAACACAGCCAATTCGCTATTGGCAAGTCCTCCTTTTTTGCTGTCTTTCAATATTATGGTTTCGCTCACACTATACACATAGGTAGTATAACGGAGGTAAAAAAATCCTGCCACAAAAAACAACACTATCGAAAGCACAAACCACTTCCAATTATTAAGCAACTGCTCAAGAATCCAGCGAAAATCAACTTCCCTGGCAGGCTTGGATGTATCGGTATAATTATCTCTTTTAGTCATTTTTTAAAGTTACGGGTTACGGGTTACAAGTTACGGGTCGTTAAAGTCACGAGTTCTACAAATTATCAGGCAAAGCCAGCTTGTAACTTGAAACTACCTTGTAAACGAAACCACCATTGTTATCAGTGACATTGTTGCTGAAAGCACAGAGAACCAGATGGTTGTTCCATTACTTATGCCTGATGATTTTGCTTTCGCCTTATTCGGTTCTACATACAGTACGTCATTCTGTTGCAGGTAAAAGCAAGGAGACGAAAGCGCCGCTGCCGATGAAATGTCGAGATGATAAATACTGACAATACCATCGGGCTGTTCACGCATCACCATCACATTGTCACGGCGTCCGAAAATAGTCATATCACCACCAAGGCTCAAGGCTTCAATCACGTTGATCCTATCGCGTGAAACAACATACTGTCCGGGACGGACAACTTCACCTAATACCGAAATACGGAAATTCAATAATCCGACTGTTACTACCGGTTCTTCCTTGATATATACTTTGAGCGCCTCTTTCAACCAGTTTTCCAACTCTTCCTTGTTCTTCCCCGCTACCCGTATCATGCCCAACACTGGAAAATCAATTTCTCCCGAAGCATTAACACGGTATCCCTGGCGGCCGGCTCCTTGTGAAGTGTCAGAGCCGGAATTATACCCTGTTGCAACAGAACGATCAGGCAGATTGAATACAGATGCGACCTGAGGTTCCCGGCTCACATTTACAGTGATGGATAATAAATCTCCGGGTGAAAAAACTACATCGTGTTGTTTATAATCCACCTCTACATTCAATCCATTTCCACTGCGCGACAAGTCACTTTGCAGGTAAGGGACTTTCTTGTATGAAGTGCAAGAACCAAGCGCTGCCACCAACACAAGTAAACATATCAATTTGAAATATCTCATCACTATTTATCCTTTGGCTCGCTTACGGGAATTTGCATATAGTTTAATTCCGTAACACCCGGCTACAAAAAGGACGACCCACACTCCATCGCTTACCGGGCTTGTACCCGGTTCTGCAGTACCTCCTCCAGGTTTTGCTTTCAGCATAGGAGACTCACCATATAGTCCCTGGGAGTTGATTTCCATACCTTCCGTATTAACTTCTTCTTTTGATGTCGAAGGGTTATTATACAAACCCTGCGCATTTAAAAGCCCGCTACATGAAAACAGCAGACTGAGTACTACAATAACTGATTTGATTTTTGTCTTCATTATTTAGTTTGTTTTCTTTATTTTATTTTAAGCAACTACAAGCAATTTGCTTCGCGCAATTTAATTGCAATTAATTGCCACCAATTGCCCCGAAGGCGAATTGCATTGGAATATCATGGGACAATTTCGGCACCCTCCCTGATGGTCAGTGTTCCATTGTTCTCCAGGCAACCATAATTGCTGAGATACCCTATTTCAAGTTGATCCCCATTTGCGATATGTATCAATGATGTAGGATTAACAATCACATGGCTATTGCTATCAGGTAAAGTGCCTCCCTGCCATGAATGAATATCTCTCCAGGCTCCTTCATAGTTTTCAGTCGATAAATGAGAGCCATACATACGCACCCGAAAACGACCTGTAATAACCAATGTCCCGCCGGACGAAGGGATTTCTGAGTCTTTTATATCGAATTCATAAATATCCCCACCCATCAGATTGGCTACAGGAGATGTTCCTGATTTTTTATTGTCATATAGGTAAAGTACTGTAGCCGCCGGGTTACGCCCAATATTCCAGTCATACGAAAAAGTATATTTTCCTGGTTCCTGAAGCGACATACCCAACGGATAATCTATGTAATAAGTCGTGTAAGGACGGTAATCGAAAAGCAATGCTCTATTGCTTCCTTCGGCTACAGACCAGAAATTGTAAATTGCAGTTCCATTGATATCCGGACCATCTTTACTATCTACACCTGCTGATGAAGCGCTATGAGAAAACAGGCTGAGTTGTTTATCAACACCCGAAGGCGACAACAATGTTATCCGGCACCAATCCATTTCCCCGCTCCTGCGGTAAGGGAGAGTTGCTCCCACACCACAGGCTAAGGCAAGGAAGATCGACACTACATTAACTTTCTTTTGCACTCTGAGAACTTTCAATTTTCTGCTTTCTTTTTGCTACTATTTCACAACAATTTTCTTCACGACAGGATCTTTGCCTTCTAAGCGGACTATATAAACTCCTTGTTCAACCGGGAAACTAATTTCCGATCCGGAACTTACATGTTTGTCCAATAAACGACCTGATGTATCAAACAAACTAACTTTGTCGTCTGTAGATATATTTTTAACATACAATACCCTATCCAGTACATATATACAGGAAGAAGCGTATACCGGGTCATTAGTCCCGGTTGTTTCCATACCCAGACGGAGAACAAAACGGCCTTCATAACTGTTATCGCCGGCATAAAAACGGTAAGGCTCACCTGACAGCAAATCATGCGACTGATTCAGAGCCTTATCAAAAAGTGTAACCGATTGGTAAACCTGACCTTCATAATCTCTGTCTGTACCAATGTTATAATATTTTCCTGCAACACCGGTTTTCACATTGAGGGGTATTTCACGGTAATCAGCATAGGGATAACCTATGATAGAAAAATCACGCCCTTTGGCAGGTATCCACATTTCCGCTGTATTGGAATTTGTAGAAAACATTTTAGGACCATCTGTACGTTGATTGTAGTATTCTGTGTACCTGTCATTTTCCCCAAAAAACACTTCCACCCTGTCGGCAGGAATTTCAAATTCGTTCCCGGAAATTTCCAGGCTTAAAAAATCAACAGGTTGATTGGCGGCGCGCAGGTAACCTGCGACTCCGTCAGTCACACCTGAAGATACATAATTGAGTGTGGAAGCAGTTTCATCGTCCATTTTTACAAAAAACAATTTGAATGGGGGAATCGCCTTGTAATTGCTATCCGCCAAACGGGAGTCTATGATTTGAGCTGTATATGAATTGGTTGAAGAATTAAAATAATAAACAAAACCGGATTGAAGTCCGAGGTGGGAAGGTTTAGCTATATAATTGGCGGTATAAGGCGAACCTAAACAGTTCCAGCCCCACCCTGTTGTATCAGCCACACTTTTATAATAATTAATGCTCTTCGGTTTTGACGTTTTATACATGTCGGTCAAATCCGAAGCAGGGAAAATAAGTTCTGTGACAGTACTTTGGGTATCCATTGCATACGAATAACCTGTTAGCGGCAGCAAATCAGCACCATCTGCAACATCCACCCAGTTACCTGTTACAATATCGCAATCAGCCCGTTTCTGTCCGTCGTATTGCATGAAGTAAACTCCTTTCGCATTAGAATTGGCAGCATTTACAGCCGTAGTACTTACTTTGAAAGGAAAGGCTATCGTATGCCAACTGGCGCTTTCGTTCTCAGCATTATACAGCGATAACCCGGTCACTTTCAGCCTAACCAGTGAAGGAGTTGAAGGCAATGCTACCGAACCGTTGTTGACCAACATGCCATCTTTATCAGCCTTGCATACAAAAGTTATTCCTCCTGGAAGTTCCAAATCACCATTATTGATAATCAAACCAGTACCGGCAGTATTGGCGTTGACAACAACCTCGCCGTTTGAACGCATGGAGCCGCCGTTTGCGACTTTCATGTCTGTCACCACATTCACCGGATTTGTTTGCGCCATCAAAAACAGCGCAGGCAAACATCCGGCAACAAGTGTTGTAATTCTTTTTTTCATACTTACATCATTTAATTATTATTCGTTTTTAATATTTCCATTATCATTTTTCCGGATAATCCAGCCCGCCGTATTTCGGCAGTATCCTGAGGATTTACCCCATATTCTGTTTTCAAATCAGGAATCTTCAAATCAAGTCCTCCTACTTGTTGAAGAGGAGACTTTAATATCTCTTTATTAGCATCATAGAGGTATATCCAGAATACTCTATTTCCATAATGTAATTCAGCCAAATCCAACAAGGTATTTGGAGTGCCTGTATGGGACGGTTCACTTGCGGTTACTTCCTCACGGATGTGTGTTTCTTCAGGTTTTCCGGTTAAATGGGAGATATGACCGAAGTTCCGGAATATAATCACAAACAACACGGCTATGACACATACGCCAAAACCGATAAATAAAGGATACCTGTTCTTTTTCTTTTCTCCCGAAGCGCCTAAAAAATTCTGCTTTTCATCCGTTGTTGCACAAAATTTTTCATTTTCCTTTTCTCCGGATTGGGTTGAAGTTCTGGAAACATTTGGGAAAACCGGAGTAGTCAGGATTTCCTTCCGGGGTTCTTCGACAACTCCAGCGGTTTCTTCTTTTTCATCTTCAATGGGAGCAATTTTTTCTTCTTTGGCAACAATTTTCTCTACTTTAACCGGCGCTGTTTCCTTAAACTCCTCAAGGTTTTTAATGTCCTTAAGGTCTTTAAAGTCTTTAACTCCTAAAAGAGAATCTCTGAGCCTGGCAGACGGGATAAACGAAATACGGCCATAATCTCCTGCTTTACGGAATGTTCCAAGGTTTTCAATATTCACAACTTCACCTTGCATCAGCAATTCCTTGAAAGTCCTGAAAAAAAATGGAAACCCTTTATTTCCAGCTTCATTATCTTGCTCCAGACTCAGACCATTATCCGTAATAAAAAAAACAGTTGTATTACCCGGAAACATCTTTAATTCGAAACTGCCAAATCCCCGAATTCTGACATCCTTTCCACAGGTCAACTCTCCACACACCCAATCAATAGAACTGTCGAACAAAAGGCGCGCTTCCGTTTCAGGCAGGTTTCCCGAATCCATTAACCGCTTTAACAATTGTTCATTCACCATAATCAGTCATTCACCATTTCATTGTTACCATGAGAACGGGAAGATATGAAACGAAGTTCTTTTTCAATAAAAGGAATATCTTCCGACGAAATCCTGCCCGCTAAAGCCTCTATAGAGGTCATAAACTTGTTCATGTGAAGCGCCTGGTAATCGGCATAAATTTCTTCCATTAAACCGTCTTCTTCATACAATGAATAAATAGTTGCCTCATATCTACCTGATAACTGCCGTAATTCCTGCTCCAGTTGAGACAATGCTCCAGAAAATTTTCTTAAGATTTCTTTCTGGTGTGCAAATGATGTTTGTCTTGCCATATTATTACTCTTATTATACTTTGTTTAAGTTATTCTGTGGTAAAACTAGAAAGGCAGGCCAACAACGGGGGAAACACACACTGTAACCTTCGAAAATGAGTATTGGGTCTGTAAAGCACTTACATACCGATTTAAGCCTGCCTTCTGTTTTTGTCTGATTTCTTTATTATTTACGATATTTGATAAAATTCTATCCGGATTCCCTTTACCCTGACACACAACACGTCTTCTTATACACTGGTGGGACAAAGTCCAAAGCCAAAGAACTTTTTTCACAAAAAGCCATTTTCCCACATTTTCACAAATACGGGAAACGTAACATAACTTAAGATAAAGGAAATCCCGGAAGAATTTAATTTCTTTAATGGTTACATAATTCCGTAAACACTGTAGTGTTTTTATAACCTCAGATTGTTTTTGTGTGTATTTGTATCCCATTTCGAGTTATTAATTCTGTCACTTCTTAAGTGACAGAAGAGCACTTTTTTGACTCTTTATAAAATGTTAAAAATGATGTTGCAAAGCTACAGATATTAACATAAATAAATACTATACAAAATGACCATAATTCTGATTATATTTACCTTTTTTAGTATTTTGCATCATAAATTATCTAATTGCATTGAAAATTTAAGGCTTTTGCCCGATAGTAGCACCTTGGTAATATATATCGAATGTTCATTTTATTAATAATATAATTTTTGTCAAAATAAAATATCATAAAGATGCCATATGTTCATATGTTCAGATGTGTTGTTAACTAAATAGATTTAGTGATTGCTTTTATTAGAATGATTTTTCCTTACGATTTCCGTAGGGGTGCATCCGTATTGGCTTTTGCAAAAACGTATAAAATGTTCATATGACAGGAAATGGTGTTCAAAAGCCACTTGTTTAGCTGTTTTATTTCCCTGTTTCAGATCGAAGAGTATATTCTCTGCCTTTTGTTTTTGCATCCATTTATAAGGAGATTCGTTGAAATATTTTTTGAATCGTTTGATAAATCCGGATGTGGAATAGTTGGATAATGAGGCTAATTCAATGACATTTTTTGCATGTAAACTATTTTTCAGTACGGCATCCCTGAATTGTATGTCTTCGTTGAGTAATGGAGAAAAGAAAACAGCCAATTCTTTTGGCGGATAAAGTTCAAACAGCAAGTATATGATCTCACTCCTTTTCAATTCTTCCAGGTACCCGTACTTTAATCCGTTTGCAATACATATGTCAGTAATATTCAGGCAAAAATGTAATTCTTGGCGGATTTTCATGGCAAGTAGTCCATTATCCTTATCTTTTATGTAAGGAAGTAGATCATTTATTGAGTATTTGCCACCTATGATGGGTTGGAAACTAATATTGAAATACATCATTATATGATTGTCATTTTCTAACCCTTTGAATTCATAATTTTTTAAGGGTGGAATTAAAACCATTTCCCCTGAAAAAATCTCTTTGTTCACTGTATTACCTACAGAAAGAGAAATACTTCCTTTCAAAACGAAAATAATGACACTTTTTCCAAATTCATCTCTTTTCGTCCTTTCTGCCTGCATTAAATGTAAGGTAATAATACTCTCTTCTCCTGTTTTTATATTATTTTCCCCTGTTTTATTTAACATAGAATCATTCATTATATGTAGTGTGTTTTTAAAAGAGTTTAATTAAAAACATGCTGTCATGCGGAATTTTCTTTGTGATATTCATCCCCCCGGCACTACCAGTAGCGCCCGTTACTGTCCTACTGTATAAAATGTTTAATTATTTGTTTAAAAAATAATATAACTAATTCTTATTTTCTTTATAAATATCTGATTATAACGATATTGTGTGTTTCTAAAAAATAATTCTGTCACTTAAGAAGTGATGGGCACTTCGTTTGAGGTGATTAAATATTATGGCACAAAGATAATAAATTAAATTAAATTTCTGTTTTTTTAAGAAATTTTTCGAGCATAAGTTATCACCTCTTTGTTAACCCAATCAAGTATTTCCATATTGAACGAATCCAGATAAATCCGGGTTGTTTTCTCCGACTCATGTCCCAGACCCTGGCTGATAAGAGAAAGCGGGATTCCTCTTTTCCTGGCCAAAGTCGCCCATGAATGGCGAGCCACATAAGTTGTAATTGGCTTACTCAGGTTTAACATTTCAGATATTTTTTTCAACCGGTTATTCTGATTACGTAAAGCATTCTCATACAACAACCTATCCGGAATCCCACTATCATTTCTGATGATTGGAACCAAATAGGGACTGTCTTTACAATAAGAAGCGTAACGGTCAATAATTTCAATGATTTCGGGAGTCAGTCCAATTTCTAATTTTTGCCTTGTTTTGTGACGGATATAAATCAAAATGTTATTTTGCACTGCATCCTTTTTCAGAAAAGCCAAATCAATAAAGGAAATTCCACGCAAGCAAAATGACAAATAAAACATATCGCGGGCAAAAGCATATTGCCATTCGTCTTTTTGTTTGAAAGAATATGTTCTCAAAGCTTCAATAATATCTTCCCTAACCGCTCGTTTTTCAGTCTTTGCAACCCCGGTGAAAACATCCGAAAATAAATTCCGCATTTCTCCAAATATTAATTTTTCCCTCACGGCCTTATTATAAATGGAACGCAGGTTGCGCATATAAAAAGATATGGTGTTTTTAGTGTTTTCATTTGTTTTCATGTAATCTTCGAAATCTTTTACCAACAAAGGAGTTAATTCTTTCAACTTTAAATCTTTTCCTTTATTAAACGCAATAAATTTATTAGCTACACTTTGATAAGCTCTTTTCAATCTGAATTGCTCACGTGATTTTAATTCCATATTCAGCTTTTTCACATACTGCGACAAAGTCACATCTTTCTGTTTGTATAATGAAATTACATCACTGGCTTCATAGTTGGGATAGTTATTTTCCAAATCTGAGATCATGGATTTCAGAGTAACAACTTCTTCATTCAATCTTTGATAGACTTTTTCCAAATACCTGGAACGATTAACATCGGAAGTATCTATAAGCAAACTTCCTTTGTCTGCATTCCATTCATAGTGATAAACACGATAAGGTGTAGTAATAGCCATTACTTTACGTAAATGTATGATCTGGAAATAAATACTACCAGGCTTGTCCGACGTTATAGAACGCCGGAGCTTCATTTTGATTGATGTTCGCATAATTAAATATTTTTTCGTTTGACTATAAAAAAACCGACAATTTCAATGTAACAAATTCATAACTGTTACTACAGGAACTTTGGCCAATGGCCGTTTCAAGACAGTAACAACAACGAAATGACAATAAAATTATCGATATTAACTAACAATTCTGAACCCGGAAATGTTGCATCAACAAATATAATAAAAAGGTTGTCTCAAAAGTAATCTGTGTGCTAATTAAACTTTTGAGACAACCTTTTTAACCAGGGGTACACAACCCAATATCAAACAGCCATCAATCCACAAGGCCATGTTTCTGACAATGTATAACTATTATTGGCAACCCAAGCCATGTAAACGCTATAGGAAAAAACAATATCACCAGCAAAATGCATTTGCTTGATTTTCATTGTTTTATTTTCAAATTCTTTTGTCTTATATTTGCATTACAATAACTTTTGAGTATGAAAATAAAAGAAAACTAAAAAATAAAAATCATGAAAATCATATACAACAATATTATCCCTACCCGGAAATTCATCGCCATCAATATTTTAGGAATTATTTTTTGCAGGAAACAATACAACTCTATCTCCGACACCACAATCAATCATGAGAAAATACATACTGCACAAATGAAAGAAATGTTATATGTTTTCTTTTATTTATTCTACATATCAGAGTGGTTCATCAAATTATTTTTCTATGGAAAAGAAAGTTACAGCAACATTTCTTTCGAGCGGGAAGCATATCAATATGATTTTGCAGAGGATTATCTTTCCAAACGAAAACGATTTGCCTGGGTAAAATTCTTAACCCTTAAAAACAAAAATCCTCATAGCCACTGCTGATTTTCAACAAGTTATAAGGAGTACAAGAGGTACCTGCAAGTTTACAAGTTGATACACTGATAGTTGTAGAGATTGGTTAAATCCCTGAATATCTAACAGAAAAGGTAGAATTAATGAAAAGAAGCCATTAGGAGGCGCTACCCTCACTTCAAGGAGATGATGCATTCGTTCCCAAGTGGCAAAGTTACCGCCTTTATAAAGGTAGATACCCTGGGTTACTAAAGGCAGCACTCTTTGGTTACTAAAGGCAGAGGTGCTTGGTTACTAAAGGTAGCAACATTGCTCCCCAGTTGGTTGAGGCTATACCTCATACTGTTTGAGTATGGAGGACGCAAATAAATCATCTTGATAAAAATGTATTAAGA
This sequence comes from Bacteroidales bacterium, assembly GCA_031553415.1. Classification (GTDB taxonomy): domain Bacteria; phylum Bacteroidota; class Bacteroidia; order Bacteroidales; family Azobacteroidaceae; genus JAIRVZ01. Next base: position 42,570 of record JAVBLO010000119.1, read on the forward strand.
TGACATTTATTACTTGATAAAAGTGTATATTTACATCATAATTAAATGGATGTAAATGTATGTATAGTTAATTTGATTGAAGACCTGTATTTTCAATTCATAATTTAGTTTATTCTTATCCAATATCACTGTCATATACTTGGGAACTTTGAAATACTTATCTACTTCCGGAGACAAGCCCTGAGAGGTAAAATGAATATAAGCCGTTTCCTTTGATGAACTGATTCTTGCCCACAAATAAGTCAATGGAATCTGGAAATAAACCGAGATAAAAGTCCTTGTGGTGCCTCTTGCAATTTTATGCGTAAGTGGATGGCTGATAAAGTCTGTGAAAATTTTAATTTTTTACTTATTTAAAAATAGGTAATAATTTAAAACAAAGATATTTAATCCCTAAATATTTTTTTTTTCACTTATTGAAAATAATCCGACAAAAAGTTTGTCATTCACAAACTTTATTATATCTTTGTAATGCCATAACAAACGCAGGTGGCGTCTGCATAAGTTCTTATATTTTATGGAACATTTATTCGAAGCCATTAAAAGAATGGCAGAGGAGAATCCCTTGGGGTTCACGGTTGACCTCACAACCTTAAAAAAGGTCACAGGTGGAATTTCGGTCGCCTATTTCGAAACTCAAGGCAGTTTCGACGATGAAGGGCTGAAAAGAGTTCTTAAACATGCTTTGGATAATGAGAAAAAAGCAGGAGGCTGGTTTAACAGCGAGAACAATCAGTATTACTACGATTCAGTTCGTATTTTTACCGATTTGGAAGAAGCCAAGCGCTTCGCTCGCCAAAACAAGCAACTTGCCATTTTCGACCTCAGCAATGTAAGAGTTATCTGGCTGTGATGTGGGGGTGGGGAGCAATCCCCTCCTTTTTTAAGAAACAATTTAATTTTTTGCAATATGAAAAATTTAGATTTATTACCTATCTCAGACGAAAACAGAAAAAAACTTTCTGTTAGCGCACAAATGTACAGACGATATGCACATTTAGTTATAGAGATTATTTCGTTCAACGAAAATAGAGTAATTGTACGTGCAGAGCAAAAAGACAGCATGAGCGGCAAACAGCTTAATAAAAAAGAAATTGTTGAGCGTGTGCGCGAAATGTTTAAAGGTACAATTCCTGAAGATTGGAAACTTACTGTTTCAGCTGTCGATTTCGACCGCAAAGACATTGACGCTATGAATGACGAGTGGATACGCCGAAGAATGAATAACCTTGGAATAAAAAGCAAACAGCTTACCACTTATACCGGTATAGATAAGTGTACGATTTCTTCTATATTGAATGGAGAAAAAGACTTGACCAAATGGCATAAAACAGCATTTTATTATTTCTTTAAATATTATGAGGCTGCTCAATTTGGATAAAAACATCCTTTACAACTTAAGCGATGAAAACTGATAAGCCGGGAGAGCGTTGTCGCAAGGGAGGAATCTTTGGAAAGGCTGAAACAAGAAGGCAATAGCTATTCAATTTCTTTGATTCGTTCTATTTGTCTATTCAGAAAATAGTCTGCATATTGGCTATAATCTTCAGTTTCATAAAAAGCTACCAAGCCTTTTCTGTAATTCAGTATGGCGGAATCCTTGGCTGAATAGACTGGAATTATGCCAGCGTTCATTAAGACAACGCTTTCTATCATTCGTGCAGTACGTTTGTTCCCATCTATGAAAGGTTGCAGACGAGCAAGATTGCAATGCAAGTAAACTGCCTTTTCTAAAGGGTTGGTATATTCTTCTTGTTGAAAAAGAATCTCGTTCAGTTTGCTTTTTATCTCATGAAGATTCTTGGGTGGAATGTATTCTGTTCCACTAATACGAACGGCACGTGTCCGCAACGAGCCAGATTCTTCATTTGATACCAATCCCGTGGAAATAGATTGATGTATTCTGAACAAAGTACGCTCATCTATGGTTTCTTGATTTCCATCTTTATTGATATATTCCAACTCGGAGATGAATGTATTATAGAGGTTTTTAAGCATCTTGGCATCCTCATACTTCTTCTCGGAAGTAATACCGTCTTTTAGCAATGCTTCGGTTTCAACGTAGGTATAAGTATTACCTTCTATCTTACCAGAATAGTAGCACCAAACTACTGCCAAGTCCTTTATCTCATTGGAGTAAAGTTCGGATAACTTGGACAGAGGACTTTCCAGGATTTGGACAGCCTCTTTTTAAACTGTAGACAGAGAGCTAGTCTGTAAGTAAAAGATTGTAAGATATTTAAGAAGGGTTACTCGTACGGGGTATATGCTAAAATATATCCCAGAGTAAACCCTTCTTGTGGTATAGCCCTATTCTTATGTAGAAGATTATGTAGGAATCAATACTACATAATGGCAATTAAAACCACTTAATATGTTTACAATCAATTTCAAGGGGAGACCACTCCCAAAAGACGACAAGCTGGTAAAACTGGATATGGTCCTGTTTCAAACAGGTTATCCTAGAGTATCTAAAGCATTGAGCATATCCGGAAGATATGAGGATTGGGATCAAACGAAGCAAAGCTTTAAGGTTAAATCCAAAGATGCAACCGGAAAGAATAAAATTTTATTTGATTTACGTCTCAAATACCAGAAGGTGGCTGAAGACTGGGAGGCTGAGGGGGTTGAATGGTCACCTGTTCAATGGTCTCATTATTTTGATACAGAAAATAATGAAGTCTCGGCAAGAAAAAAGATAAAAGTAATACCAATATCCCAGTGTATTGATATTATCATTGAGGATATGAGAAACCAAAAAAGATTGAAAAATGGCAAGTTCATATCTTGTGCCAATAATGCCCGTCAATATTATTATCTCCGATTACAATTGCAAAAATTTACGCAAGAGATATATAATAAAAGTTTTTCAACATATTACTTCAAAGATATTGATGAGAAATTTTTGAAAGATTTTGTTCAGTATTTACAGGAAAGGGGTATTAGGGAAGGAACAAATGCCGCTCTTCCGGAAAGGCTAAAAAAATTCGTCGGAGTATTCTATAACGCAAATCTAATGGGGCAGCCATATACAGACAAAAAGATATTCGAATGTGTTCAGCCTTATTTCAAAAGGAAAGAGAATCCTCCACAAACAATTTCTTATGATATTATTAAACAAATTGAAAACATGGACAAAAGTCAATTCAGTAGTAAAGAAAACTTCTGGATAGATATGTTTTTGTTCAGTTTTTATACAGGGGGTATGGCCAGTGTAGATGTTTGTTATCTAACATGGAACAGTATTGTTGATGATATGATAGTTTATGAACGCACGAAATTCCCTAAAGAGGCAGAAATGCCATTCAATAATAAAGCCAAATATATTGTAGATGGAAAATCCAGTTCAGATTGACCCCTTAAACCAAACGAATTTGACCCCTTGCTCCAAAATAAGGTTGACCCTTCTGACCAAAATAAAAATGACCCCATTTGAGTGTATGTCAACATAGATTTTTACATAATCCCATAATA
>JAVBLO010000073.1:0-39176 GCA_031553415.1 Bacteroidales bacterium
CTGTCCGACTAATTTTATTTCACTACTTTTGTCCATGTCGCATTTTTTTTGTGGTAAAATAAATGTACGACATTCGGGCGAAACCACAATGTGGAAGTAGCCCTTTTTTATTCATTTATTTTTTGTCGGACAGTAGTGAAATTAAATAATACTCCAAGGATTGTTTTACAACATAGAAGACAGCTCCCTGCAGATATATTATAGTCCGACTACAAACCTACAATTCCTTCTTTTTCAACATTGTTAATACCTTCTTCAAATCCTCGGGAGTATCAATACCAACAGTTTCTTCATCAGTAATACCAACTTTGATGACATAGCCATTCTCCAACCAACGCAATTGCTCTAATGATTCCGCCTTTTCCAAACTGGATTGAGGAAGTGATGTAATTTCTTTCAGAACCTCAGCTTTGTATGCATACAAACCAATATGTTTGTAATAAGTATGGGCAGTTGTCCATTTTGTAAAATCATTACTTCTTACAAAAGGAATAATAGAACGGCTGAAATACAATGCCTGCATATCCTTATTCAACACCACTTTAGGAGTATTCGGATTAGCTAATACATCATAACCAGTATTGGAATCATAAGGCTTAACAAGAGTAGCTATTTGCGTTTGGGAATCTTCAAAACAAGATTTTAGCAATTCAATTTGGGAAGGTTTTATAAAAGGCTCGTCACCTTGTATATTAATTATCACATCATATTCCTTTCCTGTTTTTGTAAATGCTTCAAAACAACGGTCTGTGCCGCTTTGGTGATTTCCTGAAGTCATTACCACTTTTCCACCAAAAGTTTTTACAGCATCAAAAATACGCTGGTCATCAGTGGCAACACAAAGATCATCCAAAACACCGGCAACTTGTTCATAAACACGTTGAATCATCGTTTTTCCGAGCATATCAACCAATGGTTTGCCGGGAAAACGGGTAGAAGCATAACGGGCGGGAATTATTCCGAGAAAGGTCATAAAAAGAAGTGAGAAGTGAGAAGTTAATCTAATTCAAACTTCCCACTTCTTACTTCTTAAAAAATTACCATGCAAACAGAGGATATTCTCTCATCATTTGATTAACTTTTTCACGAACTGCCTTGATTTTTGTTTCATCGGCAACATGAGCCAATACAGAATCAATCAGTTCTACAATTTCAGCCATCAATGGTTCTTTTGCTCCACGAGTAGTGATTGCAGGAGTACCGAAGCGTAAACCTGAAGTTAAGAACGGACTGCGGCTATCGAATGGGACCATATTTTTATTGGTGGTGATATCTGCCGAAACCAATGCTTTTTCAGCCTCTTTTCCTGTCAGTTCAGGAAATTTGGAACGTAAATCAATTAGCATCAAATGGTTATCCGTACCACCGGAAACAATTTTGTATCCTTTGTCTGTAAATGCCTTAGCCATTGCTTTGGCATTCATTTGCACTTGTTTTTGGTATTCTTTGTATGAAGGATCTAATGCTTCTCCGAAAGATACAGCCTTTGAAGCAATAACATGCTCTAACGGACCTCCTTGAACTCCAGGAAATACTGCGGAATCCAATAATGAAGACATCATTCTGATTTCTCCCTTGGGAGTTTTCTTTCCCCAGGGATTTTCAAAATCCTGTCCCATTAAAATAATCCCACCACGAGGTCCACGAAGTGTTTTATGTGTTGTAGAAGTAACAATATGTGCATGTGGAAGCGGATTGTCCAGTAAACCGGCAGCAATTAATCCGGCCGGGTGCGCCATATCCACCATAAAGATAGCACCGATTTTATCTGCAATCTTCCGGATACGGGCATAATCCCATTCACGGGAATAAGCAGATGCTCCTGCTATGATTAATTTCGGTTTTTCAGTCAAAGCAACCGACTCCATCTGATCATAATCAACTCTTCCGGTTTCTTCTTTTACATTATATTCCAAAGCATGATACATCAAACCGGAGAAATTAACAGGAGAACCATGAGAAAGGTGTCCTCCATGAGAAAGATTCAATCCCAGGAATTTGTCTCCGGCTTGCAAACAGGCAAGAAAAACAGCCATATTGGCTTGGGCGCCCGAATGTGGTTGTACATTAGCCCACGCAGCACCAAAAAGTTGTTTTAACCTGTCGATTGCAACTTGTTCGCTTTGGTCAACAACCTCACATCCACCATAATATCTTTTTCCCGGATAACCTTCGGCATATTTATTGGTTAAGCAAGACCCCGTGGCTTGCATTACTTGTTCACTAACAAAATTTTCGGAAGCGATTAATTCGATTCCTTTTAGCTGACGTTGGTATTCCTTACCAATAATGTCGAAAATTAAATCATCACGTTTCATCTGATAAATATGTAAATTTAATATGAATCCCTTTTAAATTTCGATACAAATGTACGGCAATATTTTTTATTATTAAACTAAAACAAGTTACTTTTGCAAAGAAAAACAGAAGTTAAACTATGAACTACTACGAAATAAAATTCAACATTGAGCCCAACACAGAAGCAAATCGTGATGTATTGGCAGCGGTTTTAGCCGAAATTGGCTTTGAAAGTTTTACGGAAAACTCTGGTGGAATAGATGCCTATGTTTCTGAAAAGTTATATGATGAAGAGAAAATTAAAGTTTGTATAATTGATTTTCCTTTAGAAAATACAAAACTAAGTTATACAGCTTCCTTTATTGAGACGAAAGACTGGAATGAAGAGTGGGAAAAAAACTTTTTCCAACCCATTATAATTAAAGACCAATGTGTAATACATAGTTCTTTTCACGAAAATATTCCTATATTACCTTACGATATTGTTATTGATCCGAAAATGGCGTTCGGCACAGGGCACCATGAAACTACCAGCCTGATGATTTCTTTCCTGTTGGATACAGATGTCAGGAATAAATCATTTTTGGATATGGGTTGCGGAACTGCCGTTTTAGCTATTTTGGCAAAAATGAAAGGTGCTCAACCTGTTATTGCTATTGATATAGATGAATGGGCGTATAATAATTCGATAGAAAATATCCGATTAAACAATACAGAAGATATTGATATCAGATTAGGAGGCGCCGAACTACTGGGAAAAGAAAAATTTGACGTTATTTATGCAAATATCAACAGAAATATTTTGTTGAATGATATGCGCATTTATGCATCTTGCATGAAATCCGGCGCAGAACTATACATGAGTGGCTTTTACAAGGAAGATATGGAAATCATCAAGGAAGAGTGCGTAAAAAACAACCTCCAATTTATTTCTTATTTAGAAAAAAACAACTGGGTAGCTATTAATGTAATTAAAAATGAAAAATGAAAAATTATTTTTTGTTCTAATTTTTCATTTTTCATTATTTACAGCCACCCATTCTGCTTATACCATTCAACACTGGCTTGCAACCCTTTTTCCAAATCATATTCAGGGTGGAAGCCCAAATCTTCGATTAAAGGTTGGTTGGAACAACTCCAATCACGTTTTTTCATAATTTTATATTTGTCCCGGTTAAGGGTTGATGCTTTTTTTCGCATTCTAAATAAAAATTCGGAAATGGCAGAAACTGTATATAGTAAGAAGAATGGAATCTTAATACGTAAAACAATTTTTTTTCCAAGAACCTTTTTTACCAACTTTGTGTATTCTGAATCGGTATATATTTCGCCGTCAGAAACAACATACATTTTCTTCGACAAATTGCTTTCCAATGCAAGAAAAACGGCTTGAACCAAATCTGTTATATATACAAAAGTAAGCTGTTGGGGTTTGAATCCGGCTGTTACATCTAATCCAGCCTTGATTGATTTTATTATCATGTAATAATCCTTTTCGCGCGGTCCATAGACACCTGTAGGACGCATGACTATATAAGGAATATTTGAGCAAAACTGCAAGTATTGCTCTGCTTTCAGTTTGCTTAACCCGTATGCTGTTTCAGGAAATAATACACTGAGACTGCTCATCAAAATAAATTTTTCCGGAGCATTTTCAGTGTCCTGCAAAGCATCCACAAAATTAGCAGTATACCGGTAATTAACAGTATAAAATTCAGAAGTATTAATACATTTGGTGACCCCTGCATTATGTACTATATAATCCCATTTCCCATGTTCGGCAACATGGGCTTGTATTTGTCGTTTAAGTATTCCTTTGTTAGAATAATTTAAATCGATAAATTGAATGTGTGTGTTTGTTAAATACTCCCGATTACTTTTTTTGCGGATACCGGCCCAAGTTTCCCAGCCCATTTCTAATGCCTTTTCTACCAAAAAACTGCCGATGAAACCACTTGCTCCAGTGATCAATATTTTCTTCATCGTCTTTTACTCACAAAAAAATCTTTCATTAAATCAATCGAATCATCTTTTAATACATCCTGGATAACCTCTGTTTTTGGATGCAAAACATTGGGAGCAAATCGAGAATATCCCCTTTTCTCATCTTTGGCACCATATACTACCTTTGAAATTTGTGACCAACCCAATGCACCAGCGCACATAGGGCAAGGCTCAACGGTCACATATAATATACAATCTTTTAAATATTTTCCACCTAAAACGGAAGCTGCCGCTGTAATGGCTTGCATTTCAGCATGGGCGGTTACATCATTTAACATTTCAGTAAGATTATGCGCCCTCGCAATAATCCTTCCTTTACAAACAATCACCGCTCCAATAGGAACTTCACCTTTTTCTTTAGCACAACGCGCTTCAACAAGCGCTTGCTTCATAAAATATTCATCACTCAAAAACTCAACATTCTTTCCATTCATCATCTCCTCATTTCATTTTCACTAAAAAGCGTCGGATAATCCTGTTCCAACATTTTCAACACATGAGAAATAACAACCTCACGATACCAGCGGGAACGATTTGAAATATGATATTTAGACAGATAATTTGAAATCAATTTATGTTCTTCTTCATTCAACATAAAAGTAACTTTTTGATTTCTGACAAATTCCGACATTCAGGTTATGTTAATGTTTTTGCAAAAGTAGTTTCTTCCTTTATAATATAAAAAAAAATTAACTATTTTTGTCAAAAATATTGATTATTATGGCCGAACATAACCAGGTTGGGAAAGAGGGAGAAATCGCCGCCATTGAGTACTTAAAAAACAAAGGATACCAAATTTTACACACGAATTGGCGTAAAGGGCGTTACGAATTGGATATAATAGCAAAAACCGATGACGAATTGGTAGTTGTGGAAGTGAAAACCCGCTCAGGAATTCCATTGGAAATGCCCGAATTGGCTGTAGATAACCAGAAAATAAATCACATCGTTTGGGCTGCTGACTTATATGTAAAAATGTTTGACATTGATTTACCCGCCCGTTTTGATATTATTTCAATAACAGGTTACCCTCCGAATTATATTATCGACCATTTGGAAGATGCTTTTTATCCGCCAGTAAAAATTTATAGATAAATGAACATTGAAGAATTAAGGGATTTTTGCCTTAGCATCAAAGGCGCTTCCGAATGTTTGCCTTTCGACGAATATAATGTGGTATTTAAAGTGTTAGATAAAATGTTTGCTCTTTTACCTTTAGACAGAGATAGGTTGTGTGTTTCGGTAAAATGTGATCCTGAAAAAGCTATTGAGTTGCGGGAACACTATAATGCCGTTGAGCCGGCTTATCATTTCAACAAAAAATATTGGAATACAATATATCTCAACAATGACATGGAGGATGAAGAAGTCAGGAAATGGATTCGACATTCTGTCGATGAGGTCGTCAAAAAGCTACCTAAAAAAATAAGGGACGAATACTACTCATAGGAAATTAAGAGTTAAGAATTAAGAGTTGAAATTTCTAATTCTTAACTCTTAATTCTTAATTCTTAATTTCATGTTTAACAAACTCAAAATAGATTCTGTAGCCTCTACCAATTCTGAACTAAAAAGAATATGTTCAGAACAACAATTGCTGTCTTTTTCAACTTTAGTTGCTGCCAAGCAGACTGCAGGCCGGGGGCAAACCGGCACTTCATGGGAATCAGAACCCTATAAAAACCTTACTTTCAGTACTATCTTATTTCCGGAAAACCTATCTGTAAAACAAAGTTTTTTCATTTCCCGGTTTTTTGCTCTCGCAATAAAAAAAACATTGGATAAATACATTGAACATATCACTATTAAATGGCCTAACGATATTTATTTCCGGGAGAAAAAAATATGCGGGATATTAATTGAAAATGAGATTTTAGGTGCTTATGTATCTTCTTCCATTATTGGGATAGGACTTAATGTAAATCAGGAGTGTTTTGTAAGTAATGCACCTAATCCCATATCCATGAAGCAAATAACCGGAGAAAATTATCCTTTGGATAAACTTCTTGACTCCATACTTGAAATTGCTCAAAATAAATATCGACAGTTTTTATCAGGCGATCTTGAAAATATTAGTACAGAATACCACCAGGCTTTATACAGGGAATCAGGGTACTACAATTATGAAGATAAAAACGGATGTTTTCAAGCCTGTATCAAAGAAATAAAAGATGACGGAACTTTAATCCTTGAAACCGGAAACGGGGAAATCAAACATTATCTTTTTAAGGAAGTCAGGTTTATATAATTTGCAGAAAAAATTGTACCTTTGCACCCTTTCAATTAAGATTTTATGAAAAAAGAAGAAGTTGAAGCGCAAGTAGAGAATATTAGCGTACAAGGTGCACGTGTACACAATCTTAAAAACATTGACATAGATATTCCACGCAATAAATTTACTGTCATAACCGGTTTAAGTGGCAGTGGAAAATCTTCATTGGCTTTCGACACTATTTTTGCCGAAGGCCAACGCCGTTATATCGAAACTTTTTCTGCATACGCCCGTTCTTTTTTGGGCAATATGGAACGTCCTGATGTAGATAAAATTACAGGTTTAAGTCCTGTGATTTCCATTGAACAGAAAACTACCAACCGCAGTCCGCGCTCCACAGTCGGAACAACGACCGAAATTTACGATTTTCTCCGTTTGTTATATGCCCGTGCAGGGGAAGCATATTCTTACAATACCGGAGAAAAAATGGTAAAATATACTGAAGAACAAATCTTAGAACTCATTTTAAAAGAATATAAAGACAGGAAAGTTTACTTACTTGCTCCTGTCGTAAAAAGCCGTAAAGGACATTATAAAGAACTTTTCGAACAACTCCGGAAAAAAGGATTCCTGAATGTAAGGGTAGATGGAGAATTAAGGGAAATTATTCCCGGAATGAAAGTCGATCGTTATAAAAACCATGATATAGAAGTGGTTGTAGATAAATTACAAGTTTCAGGAAAAGATGAGCGGCGGTTGAAAAACAGTGTAGCGACAGGGATGAAACAAGGTAACGGACTCATTGTCATCCTGGATTTGGAAAATCAGAAAATACGGCATTTCAGCCGTAGGTTGATGTGCCCTTCTACAGGATTATCCTACAGCGAACCTGCCCCTCATAACTTTTCTTTCAATTCGCCTTATGGTTCCTGCCCGAAATGCAAAGGGTTAGGATATATCAACCGGGTGGACATAGATAAAATCGTACCGGATAAAAACCAGAGTATTTTCCAGGGCGGAATCTTACCATTAGGAAAATACCGTAGTGTAATGATTTTCTGGCAGGTAGAAGCTATTTGTGAAAAATATGGCGTGGATGTTAAAACGCCAATCAAAGATATTCCACAGGAAGCTTTAGATGAAATTATGAATGGTACGGATGAGCGGTTGCAAATCAAGACTGAAGCATTGGGCGCAAACTCTAATTATTTCCTTTCCTTTGAAGGAGTTGCCAAATATATCACCATGCAACAGGAAGCTGATTCTTCAGCAACAGCTCAGAAATGGGCAGGGCAATTCATAACCACTTTCACCTGCCCTGAATGTAATGGTAAACGTCTGAACAAAGAATCCTTGCATTATTTTATCAACGGAAAAAATATCATGGATTTGGCCGAAATGGATATTTTGGAATTCTACGATTGGATAAATGATTTGGAAAACCATCTATCTGATAAACAAAAATTAATTGCTACAGAAATCCTGAAAGAAATCTGGACACGTACCTCATTTTTATTGGATGTCGGATTAGGATATTTATCATTAAGCCGTTCTTCAACCTCACTTTCCGGTGGAGAAAGCCAACGTATCCGCTTGGCCACACAAGTTGGTTCACAATTGGTTAATGTATTGTATATTCTGGACGAACCCAGTATTGGCCTTCATCAAAGGGATAACCAACGTTTAATAGATTCCCTGAAACAATTACGCGATACAGGAAATTCTATCATTGTGGTTGAACACGACAAAGACATGATGCTAAATGCCGATTATGTTGTTGATTTAGGTCCCCGAGCCGGACGTTTAGGCGGTAAAGTTGTTTTTGCCGGAACTCCCAAAGAAATGTTGGTATCTGAAACGCTTACGGCAGCTTACCTGAACGGTAAAGAAGAAATTGAAATACCAAAGAAAAGAAGAAAAGGAAACGGGAAAGAGATTATTATCAAAGGTGCGTCAGGAAATAACCTGAAAGGTGTTGATATCAAGTTTTCTCTTGGTAAATTTATTTGCATTACAGGTGTTTCGGGAAGTGGTAAATCCACATTGATAAACGAGACTTTGCAACCCATTTTAAGCACAAAGCTGTACCATTCACTTCAGGAGCCACTTGCATATAAGTCTATTGAAGGCATTGAAAATATAGATAAAGTCGTAACGGTCGACCAATCGCCAATTGGCAGAACCCCACGTTCAAACCCGGCGACTTACACAGGAGTTTTTTCAGATATACGCAATCTGTTCGTGGAAGTGCCGGAAGCAAAAATACGTGGATATAAGCCCGGAAGATTTTCTTTCAATGTAAAAGGCGGAAGATGTGAAACCTGCGGTGGAAATGGTTATAAATCAATTGAAATGAACTTTCTTCCGGATGTGATGGTGCCTTGTGAAGATTGTCATGGAAAACGCTATAACAGAGAAACTTTGGAAGTAAAATATAAAGGAAAATCTATCGCTGATGTTCTTGATATGACTATTAATATGGCAGTTGAATTCTTCGAGAATGTTCCTCATATACTTTCCAAAATCAAGGTTTTACAGGATGTAGGATTAGGTTATATCAAATTAGGACAATCATCAACTACTCTTTCAGGTGGGGAAAGCCAGCGCGTTAAATTATCTACGGAATTAGCCAAACGAGATACCGGAAAAACCATGTACATCCTGGATGAGCCCACAACAGGATTACATTTCGATGATATCAAAGTACTACTTAGTGTAATCAATCGTTTGGTTGATAAGGGCAATACAATGATTGTTATTGAGCACAATTTAGATGTTATCAAATGTGCCGATTATATTATCGACATGGGTCCTGAAGGTGGAAAAGGTGGCGGACAGGTTTTGTTCACCGGGACTCCGGAAGAGATGGCGAAAAGTGATGTTGGTTATACTGCTAAGTTTCTGAAAGAGGAACTTTCATAACAGGATTAGCAGAATTTACAAGATTTTCTTAGCCACGAATTTCATAAATTTACACTTTTATTTTAGTGTTATTAGTGAAATTCGTGGCTAATTTAATTGCAATATAGTATCTTTGCGGCTTATAAAACAAAAGAAAATGACAAGTCTGAGATTCAAAGCGGTTGAAGAAGCTTCCAAAAGAAAAGCAATAGAAGTCCCTGCCCCTACAGAAAAAACATCCGATTATTTCGGGAAATATGTTTTCAACAGAAATAACATGCGTAAACACCTGTCGAAAGATACTTATAAACAGGTTTTGAATGCTATTGATAAAGGGGAACCTTTAAATCGCGAAATTGCCGACCATGTTGCCGCCGGAATGCGCATGTGGGCTATGGAAATGGGAGTTACCCATTATACTCACTGGTTTCATCCATTGACTGACGGAACAGCCGAAAAGCATGATGCTTTCGTTGATTTTGATGGAAACGGCGGAATGATTGAAGAATTCTCAGGAAAATTATTAGCCCAACAGGAACCCGATGCTTCTAGCTTTCCCAGCGGAGGAATCCGCAACACTTTTGAAGCCCGTGGCTATACAGCATGGGATCCATCTTCTCCTGCATTTATTATCAAAGACACTTTGTGTATCCCTACTATTTTCATTTCATACACTGGAGAATCTTTAGACTATAAAACACCTTTATTGAAATCCATCAATGCAATCAATAAAGCTGCTACAGAAGTTTGTCATTATTTTGATAAAAACGTAAAAAAAGTTGTTTCTTATTTAGGTTGGGAACAGGAATATTTTCTTGTGGATGAAGCATTATATGCTGCCCGTCCTGATTTGAAATTAACTGAGCGCACGTTAATGGGACACGACAGTGCCAAAAACCAACAGTTGGAAGACCATTATTTTGGTTCTATCCCAACCCGTGTACTGGCTTTTATGCGCGACTTGGAATATGAGTGCTATAAGTTAAGCATTCCTATTAAAACACGTCATAACGAAGTGGCGCCCAACCAGTTTGAAATCGCTCCTATATACGAAGAATGCAACCTGGCAGTCGACCACAACTTATTGTTAATGTCGACCATGAAAACTGTTGCCCGCCGGCATTACTTCAGGGTGCTGCTACATGAAAAGCCATTCAAAGGAGTTAATGGTTCTGGAAAACACAATAACTGGTCGTTAGGAACAGATACAGGAATCAATTTGTTGGCCCCGGGAAAAAATACCAAAGAAAATTTACAATTCATCACCTTTGTTTCTAATGTGTTGATGGCCGTTTATAAGAATAATGCCTTATTAAAAGCAAGTATTGCCTCAGCCAATAATGCCCACCGTTTGGGAGCAAATGAAGCACCTCCGGCTATTATTTCCGTATTTATGGGAACTCATATTTCCAAATTATTGGATGAATTGGCTGCAAGTGATGAAATCAAAGACATTGAGTTCAAGGAAAAAACAGGTACCCGCTTGTCATTGAATCACATTCCCGAAATTTTAGTCGATAATACGGACCGTAACCGTACTTCGCCTTTTGCTTTCACCGGAAACCGGTTTGAATTCCGGGCTGTAGGTTCTACTGCAAACTGCGCTGCTGCAATGCTGGCTCTTAATTCTGCTGTAACATCCCAATTAAAAATCTTCAAAACAGAAGTGGATGCATTAATTAAACAAGGAAAGAAAGCAGAAGAAGCTGTATTCGAAATTGTCTGTAAAAACATCAGGGAATCTAAGAATATCCGGTTTGATGGCAATGGTTATTGTGACGAATGGAAAATTGAAGCAGCTAAAAGAGGTTTGGATTGCGAAACGCGCGTGCCATACATGTATGATGCTTATTTATCGGAACAAACAATCAACTTATTTTCTTCTGTTGATGTCCTTTCTGAAAAAGAACTTCATGCAAGAAATGAAGTAAAATGGGAACAATATACCAAGAAAATACAGATAGAAGCCCGTGTATTGGGAGACTTGGCAATGAACCATATTATTCCTGTGGCCAATCGTTACCAAGGATTATTGCTTGATAATGTTTATAAAATCCATGCTCTTTATGATAAAGAAAAAGCATTGAAAATAGCCGGACAAGACCTTGAGATAATTGAAGACATGGCGGAACATATCAACTTCATCAAAACAAAAACGGATGAAATGGTAGAAGCCAGGAAAATTGCCAATAGAATCGAAAACGAGCGGGAAAAAGCCATTGCTTATTGCGAAAAAATAGCTCCCTACCTCGACGAAATCCGTTATCATATTGATAAACTGGAATTAATTGTAGATAACGAAATGTGGCCGCTTCCTAAATACAGGGAATTGTTATTTATCAGATAATTTGTAGATGATCAGGGAAAGGAAAGGTAGAAAATCTATTCATATATCGGTATATATATTGTTTGTTATTATAGTTTTTGCATCCTGTAATACAACTAAATATGTGCCTGATGGTGAATATCTGCTGGATAAAGTGCATATCAAGACTGATATAAAAGAATATGGATCAGCTGAATTGACATCTTATGTAAGGCAGGTACCTAACTCTAAAATGTTCTGGCTCAATAAGACTCAACTTCAAATTTACAGTTTATCAGGACAAGATACTTCCCGGTGGATAAACCGGCAATTTAAAAAAATGGGTGAACCGCCTGTTATTTTTGATTCTACATTGGTTTATAAGACAGACATTGAATTGAAAAAATTCTTTGTTAATAAAGGATATATCAATGTTGATGTCGAATCAGATACCTTCTCCAGAAAAAAGAAAAAAATAGAAGTAACCTATAATATCAAAACCAATGAACCTTATCGCATCCGTGATTATGAAACCGATATTGCAGATACAGCCATATACAGGGAACTTTATGGAGACAATGGCCATCCTAAACGTGTTACGGGAGAACAATCTTCATTGAAAACTCCTCTTGTTAGTTCAGGAATGCTTTTCGACCGGAATATATTGGATAGTGAAAGAGACCGGATTACCCGCATATTAAGAAATCGCGGGTATTATGCATTCTCGAAAGATTACATTACATACGATGCCGACAGCTCCCTGAATGCAAATGCAGTGGATTTAACAATGCGCTTGCACCTTTATCCTGAATTTCTTCCAAGTGGTGATTTTGCAGAAATTCCTCATCAAAAATATTATATTGATAGAGTCTACATTTATACAGATTACGATCCTCTCCGTGCTGCCAATGAAGGTGAAAACTATCTGGTTAGAGATAGCGTAGTAAGAGGAAATTATACTATTTATTTTCCCGGTGAATCACCATCCATCCGTCCTGGTGTATTGATGGCGCATAACTATTTAAGTCCGGAAAGACTTTATTCTCAAGTTAGGGAAGAAACCACTTATTCTGCTTATTCTGGTCTTCCGGCATTAAGTAATATTCAACTTCGTATTGAAGAAACATTCCGGAATGATACTTCATTTCTTAACTGTCATATCCTGACAATGCCAACAAGAAAACAATCAGTTTCATTTTCAGTTGAGGGCACCAATTCTGCTGGAGATTTCGGAGTAGCTTCTTCCATTGGATATAGTCACCGTAACCTTTTCAAGGGTTCTGAGTTATTCAACATCAAACTTCGCGGAGCTTATGAGTCCATATCTGATGACTTTTCACAAAATTACCTTGATTTTGGTGTAGAAACTTCACTTCGTTTTCCAAAGGTTTTATTTCCTTTCATACCGAATTCTTTTAAAAGAAGGATGAGGGCTTCCACAGAACTTTCTTTAGGATACAACTATCAAACCCGTCCTGAATACGACAGAAGATTATTATCAGGTGGATTAAAATATTTGTGGCAAAGCAGAAGCATCGGAGAAGCCAGGCATCAGGTTAACTTGATTGATGTAAACTACATATCCGTACCACGCATTTCCCAATCCTTTGTTGATAAATTGCCCCCTGATGCTGTTTTCTTCGGATATACAAATCAATTTATTGTAGGAATGGGATATGTTTACTCACATTCTACTTTCAATCCATTTCAAAAACAAAGAAATGCTTATTCATTAAGAGCATCTGCTGAATCTGCAGGAAATGCTTTATTGGGAATCAGCAAATTATTCAATGCGCAGAAAAATAAAGATGGTTTGTATGAACTTTTTGGGGTACCTTATGCACAATACGTAAAAGGAGATATTGATTTCTCCAAAACAATATTCCTGGATCGACATAATTCTATCGCATGGCGCATAGGTACAGGAGTTGCTTATCCATATGGCAATGACACCCAGATTCCATTTGAAAAACGTTACTATTCAGGAGGTGCCAACAGTGTAAGAGGGTGGGCTGTGAGAACTTTAGGACCGGGAAAATATGCGCCTGATGCCAATTCTACTTTTTATGATCAGGCAGGTGACATCAAATTAGACCTGAATATCGAGTATAGAACCAAATTCTTCTGGAAATTAGAATTAGCGACGTATATTGATGCGGGAAATATCTGGACAATAAGGGATTACGATTGGCAGCCGGGTGGAAAGTTCCGGTTTAATACATTTTATAAAGAAATCGCCATGAGCTACGGACTTGGGTTCCGTCTCGACTTCGACTACTTTTTGATCCGTTTTGATACAGGATTCAAAGCTTATAATCCGGAAAAAGAAGGGAAAGACCGTTGGGTAGTATTGCACCCAAACTTCGGCGAAAACTTTGCCTGGCACTTTGCAGTAGGGTATCCTTTCTGATTTTTTTTATCCGGATAAACACTAAATACCTGATATTAATCACAAAATTATAGTATTTAACTATAATTGATGTAAAATTTCCTTTTTTGGTTTAATAAATTATAATATCTTTGTCAAAACCGAAAAATTAAGCAATTATAATATTATTAATTTCAAACTTTTCAAAATGAAAAAACTTAAACAAATGCAGCTAATGCTGTATACTACTGCTATCACTGCCCTGTTTTTCTTACCGGCATGTGTAGACAAAGATTATGATTTGGATGACGACAATTTGGATAAAAACGGAGTGTGGAGTCCATTTGGAATTAATGTCCCTTTGGGCAGGGTAGACTCAATTGTAGTATATAATGAACTTAAGAATCAGTTTACTGGGACCAATAATGAATTTTTTTATGATCCCGATGGAACAATGTATGTTCAATATAGTGGCGACTTTAATATTGAGATACCTAAAATTGATGCGCCAGAAATTGCTCCTATTCTTGTTGATGCAAATGTCACTTTACCCATGGGTGGTAGCATACCCCTTCCAGCTAATCAAAATGTGGATATAACCGATGGCAACACAGCTTACCAAATGGGTGCACCGAATTATTCGGGCGAAGGTTGGTTTATTACAATCGACTCTATCGGGTTTGCAACATGTGATATTGTTATAACAGTAAGTTTTTCAGGAATTCTTTTTGAAAATTCGGGCTCCGGCGTATTAAACCTGTCATTAACACTTCCACCTGACATTATACTTCCTGCCGGGACAGCCAATCCTATTCAAAAAACAGTTAATATCAAAGATTTTACTGGTAATAAATATACTTTGCCTGCAATCAAGGTTGTAGGATATAATTATAATAAGGATACTAAATTCCAATATAATGTCACCATGTCCACAGGTAAAGACGGTATGACCGTTAGAACTAGCAGTGGAGATTTCGCTTTTAATATGACATTAGAAACTAAAAATATTGTACCTGCTGTTTTTAAAGCAAAAGCGGATGTAAACCAGATGATTTCGGGAGGAATCAATGATTTCAATACTTTCTTTGATTCTTTTGATGATGACATATTCAATTTTTATAATCCGGCTATGGGTGTTGAACTAAATACAAACATAGGGGTTAATTTCAATTTGGATGTTACCAACCTGACAGCAACAAACAAGACTGGAGGAAAAGAAGTTGTAACAGGACCTTCTCTGCCAATAAAAAAACCGTCTCCTATAAACGTAACTAATTTCGAGGATACTAAGTATTGGTTATCGTCACATAACGAAAATGTCCCTGCCAATACATCATGGAAGTCGATGGATATTAGCAAGTTAATCAATTACAGACCATACAGTATTGACTATAATCTATTGTTGAAATCGACAGACAATAATTCCATCCTTTTCTTCAGAGGAATGGAAGCAACAGGAAAGTATACAATGAAACTCCCGTTTAGTTTCACTAATTTGTATTTAACAATTTCCGATACCATCAGAGATGTTTTCAGTGAGGATATGTATGAAAACTTTTTCGAAAAATCAAGTGCTAATGATTCTCTCGTTATCATTGCTGATGCCATTGATATTAGTTTCAAGCAAGCTGCCGAAAATTCTGTTGAATTAAGTCTTGAACCTAAAATATTGGATGAAAACGGGAATATTTTAAACAATGTGGGTATAACAGTTTCTCCGACTACAGTAAAAAATGGAAGTGACAAGAATTTGAGAATCAAAATTACAGGATTGAAAAATCTGAAAGATGCCAAACATTTGTCTTTGAGTTTTATGGCTAAAGGTGGAACAACAGCAACGCCATTGAAGTTAACAAAGGATGATTATATCCAGATTAAAAAATTGAAATTCAAAATGTCTGGTGGATATCACTTTGAATTCTAATACTAAACTTTAATAAAAAGATTACAATGAAAACAATATATAAAAACATCTGTTTCATACTCTTGTCAGTTGGAACTTTATGCTTCGTTTTGCCTGCCACGGCACAAACAACCAACACAGGATATTTTATGAAAAGTCAGCATAGCAGGACTTCATTTAACCCTGCATTGCGTCCGGAACAAGGCTATATGGGCGTTCCTTTTCTTTCAAATTTATATACAGAAGTAAAAACAAATACTTTTAATCTGGAACATTTTATTTATCCGGAAAGTCCTAAAGCTAAAACATTTTTGCACGAAGATATTACTGTCGGGCAATTTTTGAGCGAGATTGCAGATAACAACTATGCCAATGTTGATTTTTCATATACAATTGCGTCTGTTGGCTTTTATAAAGGAACCAGTTTCTGGACTATTGATTTGGGAGTAAGAACTCATGTGGATATGAATGTTCCATATGATGTTTTTAGTTTTGCAAAGCAAGGTCTTACAACAAACAATGGAACTCCTGTTTTAGGTTATAACCTGAAAAATATACGTGGTGTCGCAGATGCTTATGGAGAGTTAGGAGTTGGTTATTCCCGGCCTTTCCTCGATGACAAATTGGTTGTCGGATTGAAAACTAAAGTCTTATTTGGTTTGGGAAACATGGATTTCAATGTAAAAAAATTAACCATGAATACTGGCCAGGAAGAATGGACAATTGAATCTGAAGCTACATTGGAAGGCTCTGTCCAAGGTCTTAAACCGAAATACGATGACAGTGAAGAACATTTGTTTGATGGCTTTGATGATGATGGCAGTTTTGGGCTTGGCGGTTATGGCTTAGGTTTCGATTTGGGAGCAACATATAAGCTATCCGGTATTGTTGATAATGACATTTTAGACAGGCTTACATTTTCTGCAGCACTGACAGATATCGGTTTTATCAGCTGGACAAGTAAAAGCTCTATGTATCTGGCTACTAACCCAAGCAAAACGATTGTTGCCGGAGATTATGATATTAGTTTTGATAGTGATAATAATAGCTTGGAAGATCAACTCAGTGCTATTGGCGACACTCTTAAAAATGCATTGAATTTAATAGATGCAGGAAAAACCGGTGGCAGGAGCACATCATTAAGGATGAACATGAATTTAGGTCTTGAATATGAAATCATCAAGAATAAGCTTTCTGCAGGAATTCTTTCCACCACTCATTTCAATCCATCACATAATGTAACAGAATTCACTTTGGCAGGTACTTATAAACCTGTAAGCTGGTTTGAAACAGGATTGAGTTATTCATTTGTTCATGGTAATTTTAATACTTTCGGGTTAGCATTGAATTTTGTTCCAAGCAAAGGTCTTAATTTATTCCTCGCTGGCGACTATATTATTCCTCATTGGAACTCTGATTATATACCAACGACTATGAAGGCATTTAACTTTCAGTTTGGTTTATCAATCCCACTTGGAAATAAAAAAATAAACTAACATAAGGGATGAAGCTCCAGTCCTAATTCTTCCTTAAAGAAAGTACGAATAACCGGTATCAGGCTTTTAAAGTATTCCTTATGAAAACAAAAATAAAAGGAAAAGGTTAAGAAAAGTTGGTATGATAAGAAAATAAGTTACTGGGTAAACAAATGGATAGGTTGATATGTTTTTAAGTTTATTCGTGTAATTTTGTACATTTTACTCTTTGAAACTTATGACTGCTACATTATTATCTGGTAAAGAATTGCAATTCAGATGGAAGCAAATGCAGGAAAAAATGTCGGAAATCAATGCTGACGCTTGTATTGTTGCTTCCAATGTAAACCTTTATTATTTATCAGGAACCGTTTTTACCGGGTATTTTTACTTGCCGGTAGAGGGAGAACCTGTTTTATTCGTCAGGAAACCTCTTGGATTGACAGATAATAAAGTTATATATATGCGTAAGCCGGAAGATATTCCTTCCCTTTTGAAATCAAGAGGAATAAAGATTCCCAAGCATATTTTATTGGAAGCCGATCAATTGACCTATAATGATTACCTAAGGTTACAAGTTGTATTTAATCCCGAAAAGATAAGCAATGCAACTACTTTATTGAGGCAAATGAGGAGTGTGAAAACTGACTGGGAAATCGGCCAGTTCAGGATTTCGGCAAAAAAACATGCTGAAGTTTATTCCCATATCAAGGAATGTTATTCTCCCGGAATGACGGATGTAGAATTCCAGGCAAAAATAGAATATGTGATGCGTACTTCCGGCTCCATTGGTATTTTCCGGTCATTCGGAAATAATATGGATATTTATATGGGTAGTGTTTTGGCCGGAGATAATGCAGAAGCGCCTTCACCATTTGATTTTGCATTGGGTGGGGGAGGAACCGACCCTTCGTTGCCTATCGGTTCTAATGGAACGATTCTTAAACCGGGAACATCTGTGATGGTGGATATGGCCGGGAACTATACAGCTTATCTTACAGATATGACCCGCACTTATTCTATTGATAAACTTCCGGATATTGCTTACCATGCCCATCAATTATCAATTGATATACAAAGTGCAATTGTTGAAAATTCAAAACCTGGTATGTGTTGCTCAGAATTATATTTGCTTTCTTTGCAAATGGTGGAGGAAGCCGGTATGGGAAAGTATTTCATGGGAACAAAGCAACAAGCTAAATTTGTAGGGCATGGCGTAGGTTTGGAAATCAATGAATTACCTGTTTTAACAGAACGTTCAAAAGAATTGCTGGAGCCAGGAATTGTATTTGCATTGGAACCTAAATTTGTATTACCGGAAATAGGAGCGGTAGGAATTGAAAATACATTTTTAGTGACGTCTTCCGGATTAGAGAAGTTGACTCTCTTTGAAGAGCAAATAATTGAATTGTGATTTTTTAACCTTAGAGTTTATAGATTTTTTAGAATCGCAAGCTCAAAACCGGAAATTTTTCCTATGTTTGCATTAGTTTTAATACTTAATTTTTAAGATTAATTTTTTAATTTGAACTCACATGAAAAAGAATCTTTTGACAAGTGTATTGGTTTTATCTTTGGGTTTTATCCTTTTTTCTTGTAAACCAAGTGATGAGAAATTGCAAAAACAAGTTGATACTGTCTTAACAGTTCAACCAGGTATCTCAGCTTCTGTGAAAAGTGCAGTTGTGACGTTGAATGGTGTGGTTGAATCGGAAGAAGCAAAAACTGCTGCTGAAACATTAGTGAAAAATGTAAAGGACATTAAATCTGTGGTTAACAACATTGAAGTGAAAGTTCCGGAACCTCCTGTTGTTATCAATCCTGACGACACTTTGAAAACTACAATCACTGCTGCGTTTACTGCTGCAGGTTTCAAAGACATTACTGTAGACATTAAAGATGGAGAAGTAACTCTTACCGGAAATGCTAAAAAAGCAGATTTGAAACAAATCATGCAAATTGCAAACGAGGCTCAGCCTAAAAAAGTTATCAATAATTTAACAGTGAAATAATGGCATTACAAGATAAATATTCAAGACTGATAGATTTAGCAAAAGCATCGGTACAGGATTTGAAAATTGTTGAACAAGATAATGTTTTATACATTAGTGGTTCTACAACTGCTTCAAAAAAAGATATTATCTGGAATCTTTATGATGAAATCGACCCGGACATGAAATCTTCGGACTTGGTTTTGAAATTAGAGGTAGTTGCTGGTGGAGAAGAAATTTATGAAGTTAAATCTGGTGATAGTTTGAGTAAAATCGCTAAAAACTATCCGGGAATGACCTGGCAAAAAATATTCGAAGCCAATAAGGAGACAATCAAAAATCCGGATTTAATTCATCCTGGACAAAAGATTATAATTCCACTATAATATTATAGCAGACGTATAGATAATATTAGCCACGAATTTCACAAATTTCACTTTTATTTTAGTGCTATTTCGTGAAATTTGTGGCTAATCCTTTTTAGCGATTTTCTTCATTTAAAACCAGTGTCTTCTTTTTCAGATATTTTTCGTTTGATACGGATAAAAACAACCAATGTCACCAAATCATTTTGCAACAATCTTCCTTGTCATTCCAGCTTTTTACAACAATCTTGATATTTTCTTTTGGTAAGTTACTTGCAAAATCCAATGTAACCTTTTTTTCTTCACCAGGAAAAACAGTAAAATAATTATCAGAATAAAAGACAGGTAAAATAGATTCACCTGTTTTCTGGTTAATTACCGAGACACGATTGAAAAAGCTGATTTTATCTTTGGCCTTTACATTAATGGTTGCACTAAATCCGTTATTCTTCTTTTCGATATTAGCTAAGACTTCTGCCCCGGACATAGGCATGCGTTGCATATCTGTATAATTTTTTGTCTTTGTTGTAAGCCAATAAGTATTTTCGGAAATAACCTTTGTTCCGTCAAGCAATTGCAAGCGTAGAAAATAAGTACCTTGTAACTGGGCAGGTTGTTCCATGGCAAAGAGGGCCTTTGTTGTATTGGCTTTTAAATCCACATTTTTTTGTTCCTGATCTTGAATCATCTTTCCGTCTAATTGATAAATACGTGCTCGGACAGTACATTTATTAAGGTCGGCAGTAGTTGTATTCACCACTTCTACCTGCATTGTATGGTAATTGTATTGTACATGCAGAGGTTCTCCACCCGAACGGACTCCATAATAGCAGGCATTTACATCCAAATACCAGTCATACATCTGTCCGCGCAAAGCAGTCCATGGATTTTGGATTTTCCAGATAAACATTCCGGTGTACCAACTCCACATTTTCGAACCCCAGCTCTCCATTAAAGCCCTGTATTGTTCATAATTGAGTAATTGTGCGATGTTACAGAATTCTTCGGTTGTTTTTGGCGTGGCATACCGCTCTACGAATTCTCCATAAGGCAAATATTTATGGTATTCCCACACTGGATTATATTTTGTATCTGCAGCTTTCGGAAAATCATTAAAATCGGCTTCATCCATAAACCTGCGCAGGGTAGCTGCTTCTGGCATGCCTACCGAACCGAGTTCCGGATTGAAAGGACTTGAAAGAGTCGAAAAGAAATATTCCGGTTCCTGTATGTTATAAGGACCGTCGCCGTTTCCACCTATTGTGTTTCTGGTAAAGAGAGTATCTGTAGAATATGGTGCCAGGTAACGGGTATCCAGTTTCGGAAAAATCTCATTATGTAATTTTTGAGCAATATCATCTGGGGCTGCCCATTCATTACCACCGCACCAAATAGCCAGGCTCGGATGATTTCGCAACATTTTTATTTCATCGATTATCGATTCTATAAACAGTTTATGATTATCCGGATATTGCTGACGCCGTTCCTGCGAATCTTTTTTCTTGGGATCTACCCAGGCACCGTTACCATCACCCGAAATAGGTAAATCCTGGAATACCAGCATGCCGAGATCATCACAAACATCATAGAACTCGGGGCGTCCCGGAATAGCGCCACCCCATAAACGCAACATATTCAAATTCATATCTGCCAGGAAACGAATTTCCGTGCGATAACGTTCGGGCGAAAGTTGCAGCATCCAGTCCGAAACAATATAGTTACCGCCACGGATGAATATTTTTTGCCCGTTTATATAAAACTTGCGGCCTCCGGTAGCTGGATCTTTTTCAGAAGTTATCTCACGGATACCAAAACGGACATTTTGTTTGTCGGATATATCTGATCCTCCGTCAGTTACAGTTAATGTTATGTTATACAACTCAGGTTTACCCATATTGACAGGCCACCACAAACGGGGATTTTTAATGATTGAAGCAGGCAGGTTTACTATCCTTTTTTCGTGTGGGGCCAATTGTACTTTCGTAGTTTGCCGTAGCTTTTCCTCTTCATAACTTACAGTGACATTTTGTGTTTTATCCGTAAGATTTTCCACTTCGACATTTACATTGACTGTGGCATCAGCCTGTTTGCCATCAGGAGTACGGATCCCCGGAACTTTAGTAATCACCTGTGGATACATCAGCCTGATATTACCGGTAGTAGTCAGGCTCACTTGGTCCCAAATACCAGTGTTGCGGTCGCGTACGGCAGCTACCCAATCCCAGCCGGCAGTACATTGCATGGTGTTATTTCTGGCTATCTGTCCATCTCCGGCCTGTCCATTGTTGTCTTCACCAGAAATATCTGGAGGTGATACAAGTATAGCCAAAGTATTCTTCCCGCTTTTTATGGCATTAGTAATATCATAACTACGCCTGATAAACATTCCTTCATGGGTCGTTGTTGAAATTCGTTTCCCATTCAGGAAAATCTCAGCCTTGTAATTAATTCCCCTGAAATTCAACCAAAGTCTCCTGCCATCAGGCATTCCCGGTAATGTGAATTGATTGACAAACCAGTAAGTATAAAAATCATTCCCAGTATGGAAAATATCAGGAATCAGATTGTTATTCATACCATAGTAGGGAGAAGGAATCAAACCATTGTTCAAAAGGGTGGTAAGTACAGTTCCGGGCACAGTAGCCGGCATCCATTTCAAGAAGTCATGTTTGCCGGAAGACAGTACAGAGCCGTCAATCATCACATACTCAGCCTGGCGGGCAATCCAGTCTTTGTTTAATAATAAAGTTTCCCCGGTTTCAGGAAAAGTAGATACATTATCTTTTGCAAAAGAAAAGAATGCTGATGTTAAAAGCAAAATGAATAATAATTTTTTTTTCATGGCTTATTTGGTGTATATAATAAAATGGTTAATAACGAACATATCAAAAAAGAAAGGGTATTCAGAAGATAGTGAGATTTAAGTCAGGGCCATTTTTTTATAATATTATAGTAACAAATAAAAGATATTTTTTGTTGCAGGTAATTTTTTATATTTTCTTCAGGCTAAAATTTTTAACCATTGTTAAATTGAACATTTTCTATATTGTTGCTGTTAAACGTTTAGATTGAGACAAAACTATATAACAAAACTGTACCATGAATAGAATGACAACCAGCCTGATACTTATATTTTTTTATATGTTATCAGTTTCGGGGCAGACTGATTCCGCTAAAATAGTCCGGACAATAAGTCCATTAGGAAAAGAAGAAACAAACAGGAATGTTGAATTAAATGCTTCAAGTAATTCTGGTCCCCGCGACATTAATACTGGTATACCTTCGAATGTCGGAGGTATCAGCATCATGGAGAATGGTCTTCCTGTAATTTATTATTCCTGGCCGGAAGCGCCGACCAAAGTCTGGAGACAGGATGCCACTATCGATAAAGCTCCTGTTTTGAAAATTGGAGAAGTCGCTATTATCACAGGAGTAGTAGGTTATGCGGTAGATAGTTACACACGGTTGCCTACAGATACTTTTCATGTAATTGGTTCCATAGGAACCAATCATTTTGGACTGATCAGGGGTTCGGCACATATATCGGGACCTATCAAAAAAGGGTGGTATTATACGCTGGGAATTTCGGAAAACTTTGATCCGGCTACTTATAACCTGGGGTTCACTAATTTTTCAGACCAGACACAAATATACCGTGCCGGACTTACCAAAAAGTTTGATAAAGGTTCTGCTACATTAAGTTACAAATATGCCAATTCGTGGGCTATCGGTAATTATGCTCCATTCATTTATAAATCAGATGGGACTTCAGAAGAAGTAAACAATTTCCGGATAGGTCGTGACTCATACATATTGATTGACGGCAAATTCCGTTCTGTGAATCTGCTGAGTGGTGACACAACCTGGGTGGATATGGCGAAAAACGGGGGAGACAAATCTCATACCATAGACCTTTTAGGTGATTATAAGTTTGATAACGGTATGAAATTCAGTTATATCATGCGTTATCACACTACTCAAAACAGTGGAATTTACATCAATCCATTGAGTATATTTACACCCGATCCTACAACTGACAGATATACCTATGCTGATACAGGAGAGTCTTACACTGGCCAGGTACAAATGGTGGAGAATAGCTATGTGACTCCTTTTAATATCAGTTCATTTACTTCTCGTTTCGAATTAATGGGAAAAACTGAAAAGCATAACTGGCGTTTAGGGCTGAATGAGTGGTTTTACAGGGAAAATAAATATCTTTCGAATACAACCCAATTTGAACAGGAAGTAGCGCCTCAACCACGCAAACTGATGCATGAAACTTTTACGGATGGAGTTTGGAAATCGGCAACCGATCCGTATGGATTTCATAGTTATAATGTTTCCAGCGAATATCACAACGGTTTCGAAAACAAACTTGCAATCTATGCTACTGATGATTTTGATGTGTCGGAGCGTGTTTCCCTTAATGCCGGAATACGGTTGGAATATCATAAACTGAAAGGAGATTACCTGCCATACAACCGGCCGGTTCCCATAGGTACTCCAACAGTAAAATTTGATAATAACTGGTTCTTGACAAGGGCTACCTTGGGAGGGGTTTTCAAACTTACAAAATCTTTTGGTTTATGGACGGATGCTACTTATAACGAACGAAGAGGAGCATTGGAAGATTACTCAGGAGCAGTAGCTCCTAGTTTGAAAGTGCGGCGTACCCCGATGGGACAAGTGGGAATTTATTATAACCATCCGTGGATCAGTTTAGTTTCGGCTTATACTTACATCCGCAGTACGAATTACCAATCTCGTTTATCGTTGGTTAATCCCGGTAACCCTGACGAAAGTACATTCGAAACGGTTTATTATGATATCAGTACATCAGGTTGGACAACAGATATCGTAACGACTCCTTTCAAAGGATTTAAATTGCACTTCTTGATTACATGGCAAAACCCTGTATACAAAAACTATGCAGTAACGGCTTACGGACAAGATTATGATTACAACAATAAGAATCCGGGTATTTCGAAAGTTTTACTGGAAATAGATCCCAGCTACACTTTTTGGAATGATAAAATGAATGTTTGGTTAAGTGCCCGGTATTTCAGTAAACAGTATGCCAACCTGACTAATGTGTTGTATTTTGCACCTCACTGGGAAACCTTTGGAGGAATTAATTATAAAATCAACAAAAACCTGGATGCCGGAATAAGCGTTACCAATATCTTGAATCAACGGGGAGCTTCCGGCACTATTCAAGGTTCCCAATTGGTTACCGATCCCACGCCATTCTACAATACTGTGGTAGCTGGCTCTTATATTATCCCGTTTACCATTGCGGCAAATTTGAATTTCAATTTTTGAAGGCTTGATCAGGGCTCAATTAGAGCTATGTGTTTTAAGTTTTACGTTGTATGTTTTATTTTTCTTCAGGATATTTGTTCCAATTTTGCAAAAAAAAATCTTAGTTCTTAGTTCTTAAGTCTTAGTTTTTTATTACCTTTGCGCTCAAGTTAATGTGGACAGATTTGTAATGCTTGCAACCACCTAAAAAAATGCTAAAAGGTTTTATCCTTCATTTACTGCTTGTAAAAGTATTTCTTTAGTTGTTTTTCCTTTCACAAATTTTGTTCATAAGTTTTTAAAAGTTTTATCATTTAAAAAGTTATGAGTTATTTATTCACTTCCGAATCAGTATCAGAAGGTCATCCCGACAAAGTCGCGGACCAAATTTCTGATGCCTTACTTGATGAGTTTCTGGCTTATGATCCTAACTCAAAAGTAGCATGCGAAACATTAGTGACAACCGGTCAGGTAGTATTGGCCGGCGAAGTAAAATCAACAGCGTATGTTGATGTTCCTGAAGTTGCCCGTAGGGTAATTGAAAAAATCGGGTATACTAAAAGTGAGTATCAGTTCGAAGCCAAGTCGTGTGGTGTGTTGAGCGCTATACATGAACAATCGGGCGATATTAACCGTGGTGTTGAACGTCAGGACCCATTGAACCAAGGAGCTGGCGACCAAGGTATGATGTTTGGTTATGCAACCAACGAAACAGAAAACTATATGCCGTTGGCATTGGATCTATCCCATAGTTTACTGTTGGAATTAGCTAGTATCCGTAAAAATGAATTGCATCTGATGCCATACTTAAGACCTGATGCTAAATCGCAGGTTACTATTAAGTACAATGAAAATGGAACTCCTGAGTATATTGATACAATTGTAGTTTCCACTCAACATGATGAATTTATTTTGCCGGGGGATAATAGCTTAGCGGCACAATTGAAAGCCGATGAAGCGATGCAGAAAAAAATTACGGAAGATGTTAAGAATATTCTTATTCCGAGAGTGAAAGCTGATTATCCGGATCGTGTAAAAGTTTTATTTACAGACAAAATAAAGTACCATGTTAATCCAACAGGTAAATTCGTTATCGGAGGTCCTCATGGGGATACCGGCTTAACTGGAAGGAAAATTATCGTAGATACTTATGGAGGAAAAGGCGCTCATGGAGGTGGTGCGTTTTCAGGAAAAGATCCATCAAAAGTTGACCGTTCTGCGGCTTATGCCGCCCGTCATATAGCTAAAAATCTTGTTGCCGCCGGAGTTAGCGATGAAGTATTGGTACAGGTTGCTTATGCTATTGGTGTGGCCGAACCCATGAATATTTTTGTCAATACTTATGGTAGAAGTAAAGTAAGTATGACTGACAGTGAAATTGCTGAAAGAATAGGAAGAATATTCGATATGCGTCCTAAAGCTATTGAAAACCGTTTGAAATTACGCAATCCGATTTATTCGGAAACAGCAGCTTATGGTCACATGGGACGTAAACCTGAAATTGTAACGAAAAAATTCAATTCCAGGTATACTACACCAATTCAGTTGGAAGTGGAACTATTCACTTGGGAAAAGCTTGATTTCGTAGATAATATTAAACGCGAATTTGGTTTGTAATAATTTCAGACAGGATTAACTGGATTTTCAGGATTTATAAAATATAATTATTAAAATAAATCCTGAAAATCCAGTTAATCCTGTCTCTAAAACATTTGGTTATGAGATTATTGTTGTTGAGTAATTCGACTAACCCAGGAGAAACTTATTTAGAATGGACAAAAAGTTCAATAAAAAGTTTCCTGGGAGAAAAAGCTGTAAATGCTGTTTTTATTCCTTATGCAGCAGTTACTTTCAGCTATGATGAATATGAGTCTAAAGTTGAAAAGTGTTTTGCCGAATTAGGTCATCATGTTATAGGCATACACCATTTTCCGGATCTGGTAAATGCTATTAAAAATGCGGAAGCAATTGTAGTAGGCGGTGGAAATACCTGGAGATTGGTGCAACAACTGCACCTCAATCAATTGATGGAGCCTATACGTGAAAAAGTATTATCCGGTATTCCATACATTGGCTGGAGTGCGGGAAGCAATATTGCTTGTCCTACATTGCAAACAACCAATGATATGCCTGTAATAAATCCTATTAGCTTTGAAACGTTGAGTTTAATCCCTTTCCAGATTAATCCTCACTATTTGGATGTTCATCCTGAAGGTTTCGGTGGAGAAACGCGCGAAATGAGAATCAATGAGTTTATCGAAATTAATCCGGATGTGTATGTGATTGGTCTAAGGGAATCAACAGGGTTAAAAATAGAAAATAATCAACTGGAATTAATTGGTAATAAAACAATTCGGGTTTTTAAGAAAGGTGAAAGTCCAAGAGAAGTGGGAAATTCAAATGAACTTTCATTTTTACTCTAAAGTTTATTGTGGAAGCAAATGTGCAATATTATTCATAAACAATTTCACAGAAATTGCTAAAAGAATAATTCCAAAAAACTTACGCAGCACGAAAATGCCGCCTTTGCCTAATATCTTTTCAAAAAATCCAACATATCTTAATACAAAGTAGACCAGTACCATATTTACCAACAGACCCAATAGGATATTTATCTGGTGATATTCCGCTTTTAACGATAATAAAGTTGTGAAAGCGCCAGGACCGGCAATCAAAGGGAAAACTATAGGAACAATAGTCGCATTTCCATTTGGACCGTCATTTTTGAAAATTTCCACTCCAAATGTCATTTCAATTGCAATGACAAAAATAACCAAGGCTCCAGCTACCGCAAATGAAGTTACATCTACATTGAAAAGGCTTAAAATCCAGTCTCCCACAAAGAAAAATCCAACAAGGATGATTGTTGCATATATTGCAGCCTTACACGCGCTGTATGCTAATTTTTTCTCTTTTATACCAATAAAGATAGGCAGACAACCTGTAAGGTCAATGATTGCAAACAAAACTATGAATGCACTTAAAAATTCTTTGAATTGGAAATTGAAATCCATATGTTATCGCATCATTTTTACAACAAAAGTGCAAGCCGGCGGATTCTCTTCAAAAAAACTACTGTCTTTGAAAACAAAGGTAATCCATCCCGGAGAAATTTCACATGTATATTGGTATGTCCATTGATAGCCGGTATTGTCCATGTCAAAATAATCAAATGGGAGAGGAGAGTCTACCTTTATATCATTGACATAATGAACGAAATATGTTGCTATCATGCCTTCATCATATATCTGTTGTGTTAATTCTTTAATTTGTACATCACAATAGTAGATGCCTGGAGAATCGTAATGCCAAGAATATCTGCTTGATCCTCCAATATCATATTCTTCAGAAAAAACCCAATTGCCATCAAAATGTTGTTCAGTAACATAATATTCGTCAGAACAAGATACTGCCAATAAAGCGAATAAATTGATAAATAAACTTGTTTTAAAGATATTCTTCATAATTTTTTAATTATTAGTAGCACAAAGTGAATCATTTAACGCAATAACAGCTTTTGAATAAGCACCTCTTTCAATTACAAATTGCATATTGACTTGTTTTAATGATTGTCCGAAACATTCAATATTAATATTGTTATCACTTAGAGCTTTGGCTGCTTTATATAGAAATCCGG
Organism: Bacteroidales bacterium; assembly: GCA_031553415.1. Lineage (GTDB taxonomy): Bacteria > Bacteroidota > Bacteroidia > Bacteroidales > Azobacteroidaceae > JAIRVZ01. Next base: position 28,764 of record JAVBLO010000073.1, read on the forward strand.
GATGGGCAATATTGGTTCCCATGCAACAAACGATAGAAACCGGTTTAACTACAACCTGATATACGGCCTCCCGTAATTCTTCTATCATTTTATGGACGTATGGTTTATCCCATGCAACCATTGTAATGCTATTGGCATTGGTTGATTTCAGGATATAGCTGACATTGTGTTTTTGCAGTATTTCCATAACCCGTAAATCGTATCCCACTTCGCCAACCATCATTGGGTCATGCACTTCAAATGCAATTACATTATCTGTTCCCGATACAATTTCAACCTTGGGTTCAGGTGAAATATAATCTTTGGAAATTAAAGTTCCCGGGTGATTCGGTTCGAAAGTGTTCTTAATCCGGATATTAATGCCGGCAAGTTCAAGTGGTTTAGAGGCTTTGGGATGAATGGCTTCCATGCCAACATCAGCCAATTGGTCTGCAATAATGAAATTGGTTTTTCCGACAGGAATGGATTTATCTGGTCCAACTAATTTCGGATCTGCACTTGAAAGGTGGAATTCCTTATGGATAATTGCTTCATCTGCATTTAGTTCAACAGCGATTTTACAGAATGTGACTTCTGAATATCCCCGGTCGAAAGCCCGCATAATACCTTCTGTTCCTTTTGTATATCCGGTAGCAATACATATCGTTTTGCTGAAATCAATACCTTTAAAAGCTTTGTGGATACGTTCATCGATTGTTAATGGCTCATTGTCATTAAAACCGCAAAGGTCAATGAATGTTGAATGTATCCCGTTGTTGTTGAGTATGTTATAAGAATTCCATGCGGAATGGGCTTCCCCTAAGGACGCCAGGATTTCCCGGGCCGCCAGATATATATTGCTTTTTTCAACATAACCTGATGCAATAACCTGATACATTGAATGCAGATATGTTTTAGCCTGTTTGATACGGAATAAAAGGAATTGTTCGGCATCTGCCAGGTTAAGTCCGATGGATTCAAAACCTTCATTAATTAACAATAATTTTTCATATAAAAGGTCAAGTGCGGTATTATAGTCATCTGCATTTAAAAATTTAGCATAAACTCCTGGTTCTCCCGTTTTCTTATGTTCCAACAACCAGTTGGTGACATTATTATATGCGGATACCACAAATATGCGGTTGTACATTTCCTTCTGAGTGCGGTTGCCTTTGATAATATTATTCAGGCAATCTTCGAACTGGGACATCGAAGTCCCCCCAATTTTTTCTACTGTTAACATCTATGCGTTTATAAATTTATTTTGCAAAAATAATAGTTTTCTGTTTACTTTTTGATATGCGCATTATTTATTTGCCATGTGCACGGTTAATTGAGGAAATGGGATATTGATGTTTGCAGCATTAAAGGCATTGTAAATTTGCTCATTCATGCTGAAATAAACATCCCAGTAATCTTCTTTGATAGACCAGCACCTGATAACTAAATCTACCGAACTGTTGTTCAATTTGGTTACAGCAATAAGGGGAGCAGGTTCTTGGTGAATGCGACTATCTTTTTTTAATAATTCTTGTACGATAAATCTTGCTTTTTCGACATCTTCTCCATAGCCAATGCCGATTACCCATTCAATCCGGCGATTAACCTGATTTGAATAGTTCATGATAATTCCTGTTGAAAGTCCGCCGTTAGGAACAAAAATCGTACGGTTATCCGGTGTTGTAAGCACAGTATTGAAAATTTGGATTTCTTTTACAATTCCTCCCTGGTTTTGAGCTTCAATATAGTCTCCTACTTTATAAGGTTTAAAAAGTAAAATCATTACTCCTCCGGCAAAATTCTGTAAAGTTCCGCTTAGGGCCATACCGATAGCAACTCCGGCAGAAGCAAGGATAGCAACAAAAGAGGTGCTGTTTATTCCTAAAATATTGATGATTATAAGTAATAATATAATGTTTAATGTGATATTGACTAAACTTTTCAGGAACGATTCGATAGAAGGCTCAGCTTCCCGTCTTTTCAATATTTTAAGGAAGAGTGAATTTAAATATTTGATTATCTTTTTTCCGATAACATAAATAATGATACAAATCAGTAGTTTGAAACCGAATTTGAGACTCATATCAATCAGTGTTTTTAGAGCATCATGCAGCGATATACTTCCCAAATGAAATTGTTTTAATTCTTCCATATCGAATTTACTTTAATTAAAAGTTGAAAATCGGGCAAAGATAACATATTTTTAAGAGTTAAATATTTCAGATTTACAAAATGTCCTTATCTTTGGGATTGCAAAATTAACGGTACATACAAATTTTTATGATGAAACGTTTAACAATATTATTCGTAATAGTTCTTTTTTGTGTAAATGGCTATTCCCAGGTGCCAACACTGGAAGAAGCAAAAGCTTTGTATCTTAAAGGGGAATATGCCAAAGCGTTACCTGCTTTTGAAAACGTTGTAAAAACAACTCCCAATAATTCGTCTTACAATCAGTGGTATGGAAATTGCCTGCTGGAAACAGGGAAAACTGATGAATCGGAAAAATATTTGAAATTTGCAGCATCTAAAAACGTAAGGGAGTCTTTCCGTTCACTTGGAAAATTATATTTTATACAATATAAATTTAAAGAATCGGAAGAATCGTATGAGAAATACCTCGTTTTTTTAAGGAAAGAAAAACAAGTGAAAGAAATTGAAACTTATGAAACGTTGAAATCTCAATCGAAAGAAGCAGCCCGTATGCTGTCTCATTGCGAAGATATTCAGATCATTGATAGCATGATTGTTAATAAGAAAGATTTTCTTAAAGCATACGGATTATTAAGTAAAGAGGCTGGAACTGTTTTTGAATCAAATGGTTTCCCTGTATATGAAAATCAATTGCAGGATAAACGATATTATACCAAAATGGATAATAAGAAAAAGTACCGTTTGTATAGTCAAACCAAGTTAATGAATAAATGGTCGGAAGAAACACTGTTGAAATTATTGGTTGATTCTGTTGCAAATGATAATTATCCGTTTGTGTTATCGGATGGAGTGACTATTTATTATGCATCTACAGGTCAAGGTTCCATTGGTGGATATGATTTGTTCGTAACCCGTTATAATTCAAGTTCAAACACTTACTTTAAACCCGAACAATTAGGAATGCCTTTTAACTCTCCATATAATGATTATATGCTGGCAATAGACGAATATAATGGCGTAGGCTATTTTGCAACCGATCGTTTTCAGCCTGAAGGTAAAGTGGTTATATATACATTTATTCCTAATAAAGAAAAGGTTACGATTGAATCAGATAATGAAAATTATTTGATAAACAGGGCTCAAATAACATCAATCAAACAATCTCAAAAGAAGGATGTAAATTATGCTTTTTTGTTGCAACAAATTAAAAAAGATCAACAAAAACATCAGGAAAAAGTAGCTCGTGAATTTGAATTTGTGATTAATGATAACATTGTATATTATAAAATAGATGACTTTGAAAGTCATGCAGCTAAACAGCTATTTGTACAATATCAGGACATAAAGAAGCAATTGACTATATTGAATAATCAATTGGAAGATAAAAGAAAAGCATATCCGGAAGGAATTCCTGCTAAAAAAGCCAGCTTGTCGAAATCAATTCTTGCTGATGAAAAGAAATCGGAAGATTTGGCTGTGCAATGTAATGAATTGGCAGTACAAACCCGTAATACTGAAATTAAATACTTAAGAAATAACCGCTAATATATATGGATATTTTAATAACATCTGTACTTCTCATTTTAGGAATTATATTGGTTTTGGCCGAGATTTTCCTTTTACCCGGAATAACAATTGCAATTGCAGGCGGTGCTATTTTTGTAGGTGGAGGACTTTTTTATGCTTATACTCATTTAGGAGCTGAAGGTGGGAATATAGCTTTGGCGGCTTCTGTTATAGTATTTGTAGTTACTTTCTTTTGGCTTATAAAATCGAAGGCAATCAATAAAATCGGATTGCATACAGATATAGATTCGACTGTTGCCGATAAAAAAGTGATGAATTTAATTAAAGAAGGAGATGAAGGAATCACGGTTTCCCGCTTGAATCCCATTGGCAAAGTGAAAGTCGGTCAAATTACGATTGAAGCAAAAACACTTGGCGATTTTGTTGATGAAGATGTGGAGGTTATTGTTTTGAAAGTATATCCGACACAGATAGTTGTTAAAGAGAAAGAAGTTATTAATTCTTAATTAATTGATATGGATCCTATTTTTTTAGTTGTTTTGGTAGTTGCGGCGATTATATTGCTTAGCATCTTTTTCTACTATGTGCCTTTTGTCCTATGGATAGCGGCCAAAGCATCAGGAGTGAGTATCTCCTTGTTGCAGTTGTTTTTAATGAGATTGCGTAAAGTTCCGCCTCCCGTAATTGTAAATGCGATGATTGAAGCACACAAAGCAGGGTTGAAGACTATTACACGTGATCAGCTGGAAGCTCACTATCTGGCCGGAGGTCATGTGGAACGTGTTGTGCATGCTTTAGTTTCTGCAGAAAAGGCTAACATTGATTTACCATTCCAAATGGCGACAGCAATTGACCTTGCCGGACGTGATGTATTCCAGGCAGTACAAATGTCTGTAAATCCTAAAGTAATCGACACTCCGCCGGTTGCAGCAGTTTCTAAAGATGGTATCCAGTTGATTGCAAAAGCGCGTGTAACGGTTCGTGCTAATATCAAGCAATTGGTTGGTGGGGCAGGAGAGGAGACTGTTTTGGCTCGTGTTGGTGAAGGCATTGTGTCTTCTATTGGTTCAGCTGAGAGTCATAAAACAGTATTGGAAAATCCGGATTCTATTTCGAAACTGGTATTGAGAAAAGGATTGGATGCTGGTACTGCATTTGAAATCTTGTCTATTGATATTGCTGATATTGATATAGGTAAGAATATTGGCGCAGTTCTTCAAATGGATCAAGCTCAGGCTGATAAAAATATTGCTCAGGCTCGTGCTGAAGAACGCCGTGCAATGGCTGTTGCCCTTGAACAGGAAATGAAAGCTAAAGCTCAGGAAGCCCGCGCAAGGGTAATTGAAGCAGAAGCCGAAATTCCAAAAGCCATGGCAGAGGCTTTCCGTAGTGGTAACTTAGGTATCATGGATTATTATAAAATGAAAAATATACAAGCGGATACTGATATGAGGGAAAATATTGCCAAACCGGCGGCTCCTGCTTCCAAACCGCTGAAAGACTAATTATAATAAGTTAAGAGTTAAGAATTAAGAGTTAAGAGTTTATTTGGTATAATGAACTTTTTTAATCTAAATCTTAACTCTTAACTTTTAATTCTTAACTCTTATGAGAGTCATTCCCCCCGACGAATTACCGATCAACCAGGATGGTTCGGTATTCCATTTGCATTTAAAACCCGGACAGTTGGCTGATAAAATTGTAATGATGGGTGATCCGGAAAGGGTGCCGGTTGTTGCAGGATATTTTGATGATATTGAATTTGACCAGCAAAGCCGGGAATTCCGTTCCATAACCGGAAAATATAACGGTAAAAGAATCACAGCTTTATCTCATGGTATCGGTTGCGACAACATTGATATTGTTGTAAATGAGTTAGATGCTTTAGCTAATATAAATTTAACAACAAGAACTGTCAATGAAAATTTCAGGCAGTTGACAATGGTACGGATTGGTACGTCAGGAGGATTACAACCCTTTTGCCCTATTGGATCATATATTGTTTCAGAAATTTCTATGGGAATTGATGGATTGGTTTATTTTTATAATAAAGGAGAAATTGTTTCCAATTCTGATATGGTGGAAAAGTTTATGGAACATGTAAAATGGAATAAACATTTGGCAAATCCATATTTTGTATGTTCTGATAACGAGTTGGTTCAAAATATTGGCTTCGATATGGTTAAAGGGATTACATGCTCTGCCAGTGGATTTTATGGTCCGCAAGGACGTTATATCCGTTTGGCGTTAACTAATCCGGAACAAAACCGGTTAATGGAATCGTTTGAATATAACGGATTGAAAATTACAAATTATGAGATGGAAAGTGCTGCTTTAGCAGGATTGTCAGCAATGATGGGACATAAGGCCATGACAGTTTGCCTGATTATTGCCAACCGCTATTCCAATAACATGAATACAGAATATAAAGGTTCTTTTGATAACTTAATTACTAAAGTATTGGACCGCATTTGATTTATGAAAAAAATAATATTGATTATAACTGTTGTTTTTATTTCATGCAACTTGTTTGGGCAAAAACCAAATCCTGCTAAATGGGCGGATGAAGAAGTAAAATCGTGGTATGAGAAAAAAGAATGGGCCAATGGTTGTCCTTATGAATTAGATAGTTGTATTAGTATACGTAAATTTGCCGTAAATTATTTCAAGTATCAGAAAGAATGGGATGAGGCATTGTCTTTCTTTAGGAACAATGATTTGCAAAACCTGGAATTAAAACGATATGAAATAGATGGCGACAAGGTTTTTGCAAATGTTTCTGATGCCTTGACAAGAAATTATGAAGAAACTAATTGTGAGTTTCATTTGAAAGTAATTGATATTCAATTTGCCGTCAGGGGAACAGAAGGCTTTGGAGTTAGTGCTCAAGTAGGAGCTGAAATTGTAAAAGCTTATGATTTTGAAAAAGATGTAATGTTGATTAAGCCGGCAAAAGAAACAATCATAGCTTCGAATCCTACCCGTTTTTTTGTGTTTTTTCCGGGAGATCCTCATCGTCCGAATGTGACTGTTGGAAGTGACAAATCACAAGTGAAAAAAGTTGTAGTCAAAATAAAAACCCAATAGAGTTTACAAGCTGAAATCTGATGATGGATAAGAATACAATTTGTGCGATTTCAACTCCAGCAGGACAAGGAGGAATTGCTGTTGTCCGTGTTTCCGGGCGCGAAGCATTTCAAATCTGCGACCAAATATTTACTTCTTCCAAAGGAGAGAAAATTGCAGGTCAAAAGCCATATACCATTCAATTTGGAAAAATATATAAGAACAATGAGGTATTAGATGAAGTCCTCATTTCAGTATTTCATAATCCACATTCATTTACAGGAGAAGATACTGTTGAAATTGCTTGTCATGGTTCGCTATACATCCAGCAGGAAATACTGAAACTGTTGATTGAGCATGATTGTAGTTTGGCCACTCCGGGCGAATTTACCCTACGTGCATTTTTAAATGGGAAAATGGATTTATCGCAAGCAGAGGCTGTGGCTGATTTAATAACTTCATCTTCATCCGCATCACACCGGCTGGCAATGAATCAGATGAGGGGCGGTTTTAGCAAGGAGTTGCAATTACTTCGCAATCAGTTGCTTGATTTTGTTTCGTTAATTGAACTTGAACTCGATTTCGGAGAAGAGGATGTTGAATTTGCAGACCGGACTCAATTATTGACCTTATCAAATAGTATAAAAACTATAATTAATAAATTAGCTAAGTCTTTTACTTTAGGAAATGCTATAAAAAATGGTATACCTGTGGTAATTGTTGGAGAAACAAATGCTGGTAAATCTACTTTGCTGAATCATTTATTGAATGAAGATAAGGCAATTGTTTCGGAAATACATGGAACCACCCGTGATGTGATTGAAGATGTAGTGAATATCAACGGAATATCTTTCCGTTTTATTGATACTGCTGGAATCCGTAATACGGGGGATGAAATTGAAACTTTAGGCATTGAGCGTACTTTCCAAAAAATAGATCAGGCATCCATTGTTGTTTGGATGATTGATGCAACGCAATTCAGTGAAAAGATAGAAGAAGTTGCAGATAAAATTATTCCCAAGACTAAGAATAAACAATTGATCATTGTTTTCAATAAAATAGATAAGATATCTGTTGAGGAACAAACTGTTTTAGAAGAGGAATTCCTGCCTCACGTTCCTGCCCAACGAATTTATCTTTCGGCTAAATATAAAAAGAATACAGATGAATTAGAGAAAGCATTGTTGGAAGCAGCTAATTTACCTGATGTAAATGAAAATGATGTGATTGTTACCAACATGCGTCATTACGAAGCCCTTTCAAATGCTCTTAATGCTATTGAACGTGTTGATTCCGGTCTTCTACAAGGGATTTCAGGCGATTTTATATCTCAGGATATTAGAGAGTGTATGCATTATTTGGGAGAGATTACAGGGGATATATCTACTGGTGAGGTGTTGGGGAATATATTTTCAAAATTTTGTATCGGCAAATAGTTGTTGGTTATTAACGGTTATCATCCACTGACAAAAACTAACAAGGCGCTCTAAATGAGCGCCTTTCTTTTTTTCTCATTTTCTCTTGTCCGTAGATTTTTTCCGTGATTTGTACTTTTTTTCTGCGTTATTTCTCCGTCGACTATTGCTTGAACAGATAAAGATTTCTTCGTCTCCCAGAATGTCGTCGATTGGAACGAGGTGGAACGGAATGGAATGTACCGGAACGAGGCGGAAAGTGTAACTACATTAATAATTAACTTGAATGTTTAGATTATGAGTAGTTACATTAGAATTCCAAAGAAATGTCAGTTCTGTGGAAAAGAGTTTATTGCAAAGAGAACAACTACTATGTATTGTTCGCATAAGTGCGCTGCTGCTGCGCATAAAGCAATGAAAAGAGCACAACGTATCAAAAATGTTGAAGAAGAGGCAGCAAATGATAAACCTAATTGCAGGTCAGCTCCTATTATTAAAGACAAAGACATATTAAGTTTAGAGGAAGCTGCTGAATATATGGGTATAGGAAAGACAACAGTTTACAGATACTGCATCAATGACAAGCTAAAGTGTTTGAAAATAAATAGACGAATATTTATTCGCAAACAGGATATACATTTAATGTTTGATGAAGCCGGAAATTATGAAGTTACCAAACAACACCCCCGCAATCCTATAACAGAATTTTATACTGCCAATGAAATTGCGGAGAAATATGGTTTCAACAAAACATCTGTCCAGAAATATATAAAATCAAAACAAATACCGATGGTATGCATTGGTGGCGTTTATCACTACAGCAAAACACATATCGATAGACTTTATTCAATAAAAGAAGCAGACCCGGAAATTACCGAATGGTATTCTGTTGAGGAAATCATGAATAAATATGCTATGACAAAGATTGCTGTATATAGCTTAGCTTCAGAAAATGTTGTTCCTAAAAAGAATGATAGAGGTAAAACTCTTTATTCAAAAAAACACATAGACAGCTTGTTGAGCAAAAGGGATATCTCTGAAATTAATCCGGAAAAATGGTACACAGTTCCGGAAATTGTTGTCAAATACAACGTCTCAAAAGGCTGGGTTGCAAATTTTGTCCATAAAAAAGGAATCACAAAGACAAAGCGTGGTAATGTGGGTTACTATTTGAAAAAAGAATTCGACCAAGAATATGAAAAAATGTATCCACCTCAAGAATGGTATATGGTTGAAGATATTATGGAAAAATATAATCTTACCCGTGATTCTGTATATGCATTTGTCAAGCGGTATTCAATTCCATCCGAACAAGAAGGGAAAAAGATACGGGTATCCAAAAATCATATAGATAAATATTTCAATTACACCATTGTTTAAAATAAGAAAGATATTATGTCAACAAAAGTAACACTTAGAAAAGCGGCGATTTCAGGCGAAAGATATTCTCTTTATTTAGACTTTTATCCGGCGATTAGGAATCCCAAAACGATGAAAATACAGCAAAATACACATCTACAAATTGCTTCATTTTACCCTTATAAGGCTTAAGATATTTTTCAACCCAGTCAAGTTGTTCAACATTTGACATTGCTTTTAACGCATCAACAGTAGTCCCCAGACTTTTTGCAGTAGCCGGCATAAACTGGATTAAACCAGTTGCATTACTTGTTTTATTCTGTATTTTGGGACTCATTGTTTTTGCCGTTTCAATGTATATAGTTAGCATCAACCAGGAAGGTTCAATACCCAAATTAGCACATATCTTTTTCAACTTCGAAATAAACAAAGAACGATTTTCAGTAATTAAATCTTCAAAGAGAATCGAATCACTTACTTTTTTTTTATCACAAGGAAATAAAGGGCAACAGCCGCAGCAACTAAGTACCATTTTTCTTTAATAAAATTGATAATTGTATTCATTTTTTTACTTTAATTGTTAATTACTCTACTTTTTTATAACTCCCAAAATTTTTAATAAGTCATAACCCGCAGTATAAATATCATTGACTTTTGTACCAGCATTAGCAACGGTCAATGTCTTTTCATAATTGACATTCTGTTGTATTTTATACAAATAACCAGCCAACGCAGCTATACCCGCAGTTATAACATAAGGAAGCCATTTTTTATTCTTTGCTTTCATAAGGAGTTCCTTTTAATTCACTCATAAATGCCTCGTAACCCTTTACAACGGCCTTGAAAATGTGCAGGTATTCCTGCACATTCTCAGCAAATTTCACTATCTGCTTTACCATAACTTTTAACGTTT
>JAVBLO010000127.1:0-22800 GCA_031553415.1 Bacteroidales bacterium
GAATATCTACAAAATTATCTCAATGAATTTTGCTATAAATTTAACCGTAGATATTTTGGCGAAAATTTATTCGACAGGCTCATGATAGCCTCTGTATCGTATAAAAATCAATTTGGGATAAATAACGGATAATCATTAAAAATATATAACTAATGACAAAAGAGCAGAATTGGTTGGATATGAAGCCGGTGATTAAGCCCGGAATTTCAACGGATATAAATGAAGAAGGGTTGGCTGCAATTGTTTTTCCACGTTTCAAGAAAGCATGGATGGCAAAATTATTTTTACCTAAAAATAAAAAAAATGAAATCAGGCTCCAATTAGATAAGCACGGAACTTCTGTCTGGACTTTGATAAACGGAGATAATACAGTAAGCGATATATTGAATGCATTGTCGGATGTTGCCAATGAAGAAGAACAGTTCGAACAACGCATTATATTATTTTTACAGAAACTTTACAGAAGCGGTTTCATACAAGTGACTCACCATTAATTATATATTGCTTTATACTTAAAATTTATGCAATATTTTTGTTAATATTGAAATAATTTTTCTTAGTTTTATATCGGCGTATCTACAAAACAGGAAAAATTAAATATGAGCGTTTACCATAAACCTATCCTTACAAAAGGGTATGTTACCTTATTACTGTTGTTTTGTTGCGCCGCATTTTCCCAATCGGTTGTACAATGTACTCTGAAATTAGGACAGCCCTTAAGGTGTAATAATATAAAAATAAGTGGAAGTCTATAACTTCCTAAACAGAAGTTCTTTGACATTTTTTCATACAGATAAATCAAAAAGATAAAATAGATAAGCAAATATCTTTATTATAAGGTATTTGTAAACTCAATATGAGATTTGTGGAGAAAGGGAGAGGTTAATTCCAAGTTAAGGGTTAATTGCACTTGTGTTTTTGTGTAAAACAGAATATTAATAAGTTACCTCGCTATGATTTTCTTTCCTTGAATCTAAAATTTTCTGTATCTCCATATCTAACTTGATAGATTTCCAAGCCCTTTTAAGCGCAATCGAAAAAAATTTGCATACAACAAGATTTGAGCGGAATATCTTCCATGCCATTTTCATTACTGCACTTTTGTCGATTGTTTTCATTTTACTTTGATTTTTTATCTATATTTGTGTTTGTATTTGTAAATTACTCTGCAAAAATACAGAATAATTCTGCATTAAAAAGATATTTGACAGAAATATTCTGTAATTTATTATTAAATAATGTTAATTATTGATTTATTGCTGATAATTATGGGGATATGAAATTTAAAAACAAATGGTATTTTATTATTGGTTTCGTTTTTACAATAGGAATACCTTTATTAATGTGGTATTATTTAGACATAAGGAGACTTGAAGCTGTATCATTAGGTGGAACAATCGCCACGATTATAGGTCTAATTATAGCTATTTATCAAATAAGTGGAACAAAAGCGGATGTGAATAAAGCGATTAATGAAATAGGCCGAATTACATTAGCTGCTGAACTCTCAAAAGCTGATGGAATAATTAAAGAGATACAAGATTGCTTGTCCAATAATACTGATTGTTGTGCATTAAAGAGACTTAAGGATTTAAAGGAATTACTTATCTTTAATTCTAAATTGTATGAGAATCAGCTTAAAAATCACATATTCAAAACAACAACTATTATAAACCGATTAGATGCTCATATGGTCGGAAAAAATAATATGTTCGATAAGATTGATGTAAAGGAAAATTTAGAAAAAACAAGAACAGACATATTAAAGATTATAACTGATTTAAAAACAGAAACAAATGATACCAAAAAGATTTAGAATGTTAATCGAGAAGCTAATTGAAAAAACAGAATGCTCCCTACTTTCCTGGGAAGTCACAGGAAGCGAATCTGAATATATGGCTTATGTCGGAGATACGGGATTTATAGTCGGATTAAAGAACGGAGGAGATTTACTCCTGGATGAATTGTATTTTCACGTTACAGATTCAATGGGAAATGTGCAAGATTCTGCTACTGAAAAATTTCCCGTGGAAGGAGAAATTATAATTTCTGGAGAAGATGGTTTTTTCATCTATAGGATTTATGCTTTGGCAAAGAAATCAGCGCTTGATATGGATGATTTCTTTGCCAAAGCAATGAATGATGTTGAGCTTTTATAGGCTATCAACATTTTCAAACGCATTTCGCATAAAACCGACTCTCTCTTTTTGTTCAAACATTTTTTCGTTGATTATGCTATCAAGGTCATGTATTAAAGCTTTAAGTCGTAAAATCTCTCTTGAAAGAGGAATATTTCTTAAAACTTCATTTGATTTTTTTATTTGTCTTTCATAAACTTTAAGACGACCCATATCTTCGGAAAGAATAATTTCTTCAATATCGGTACATTTTTTATGTAATTCTTTTATTTCTTCCTTGATGGATGAAAAATAAAGCGATATATGCCGGATAATTATAAATACAGAAATAGGAATTAATAAACAGATGATCAGTAAAAGATATTTTTCCATGACAAAAATAAATTAATAATAGTGCAAATATACAGAATAATTCTGAATTTACATGAAAAAAGAATTGACTATAAAAATTATGAATGAGCTTCTGTCGGAATTGAAGCTAAACACAAATGAATTAGCTAAAAGTTTAGGAATGAGTAGAACTCAGGGCTTGTACGATATATTAAATCCAGACAAAAAGGTTGGTATAAGTAAAAATATGGCAGATAAAATTTGTAATAAATATCAGCAAATAAATATTTTGTATCTTCTTACTGGTGAAGGCGAAATGTTAAAGTCAAACAATTTTACTTCTAATGCAAAAGAATTTGAAATAACTGATTTTATGAGAATACCTTTTGTTCCTATTCATGCTCAAGCCGGATATACCAGAGGATACGGAGATCAGGAATATATTGATGAACTTCCGACTATACCGGTAATTGTAGATCGTAATTACAAAGGGAAATATCGCGTATTTGAAGTTGAGGGGGATAGTATGGATGATGGAAGTAGGAATGCTTTATATGATGGGGATAAGATACTATGCCGTGAGGTAAAGATGGACTTATGGAAAAGTAAATTACATATAAAGGATTGGTATTTTGTAATTGTCTGCAAAAATGATGGTATTACAGTAAAGGAGATAACAAATCATAATGTCGAGAATTGTGTAATACATTGCCATTCGCTTAATCCTATTTTTGAGGACTTTGAAATCAATCTGAATGATGTGGCTGAACTTTATAATGTTATTAAAATAGTAGACAGAAATACACGAATATAAATTATTAAAAATTTAATATCATGGATTTTAAAGACCAATTAAAACAATTATCAGAAAGGGTAGATAAGCTTAAAGAGAATATCTCTACTGAAGAAGCTACTAAGAATGCATTTGTAATGCCATTTATTCAATCATTAGGATATGATGTATTTAATCCACTTGAAGTGGTTCCTGAGTTTACCTGCGATATAGGGACTAAAAAAGGAGAGAAAATAGATTATGCAATAATGAAAGATGGAGATCCCACCATACTAATTGAATGCAAGCATTGGGGACAAGAATTGAATTTGCACGACAATCAGTTGTTGAGATATTTTCACGTATCAACTGCTAAATTTGGAATATTAACCAACGGGATTCAATATCGTTTTTATACAGATTTGGAAACGCCTAACAAAATGGATGAAAAACCATTTCTACAGGTAAATATGACAGACTTAAAAGATGGACACATTGACGAAATAAAGAAATTCCATAAATCATATTTTGATGTTGATAATATACTAAGCTCGGCAAGTGAATTAAAGTATACCAGAGAATTGAAAAATATCATAGGAGAAGAATTTAACAATCCAGGTCCTGAATTTGTGAAATTATTCTCAAAACATGTTTACGATGGTCAATTCACTGCTAAAATACTTGAACAATTCACAGCTTTATTCAAAAAATCCATTCATAGTTATATTAATGACCAAATAACCGATAGATTAAAAACTGCATTAGCTTCCTCCGGAGAGTCGCATGAGGAAGCTATAACTGAACAACAACCAAAAGAAGAACCTGAAAATGATGGAATTGTAACTACCGTTGAAGAAATGGAGGGTTATTTGATTGTAAAATCAATTTTAAGGCAAAAGGTAGAGCATTCAAGGATAATACACAAAGATACTCGTTCTTATTTTGCGATTATGATAGATAATCAAAGAAAAACAATTTGCCGCTTATATTTTAATGGGAAGCAAAAGTTTATTACTATAATTGACGAAACTAAAAAAGAAGTTAGGTTTGATATTGAAAATTTAGATGATATTTTTAATCATTCAGAAGAGTTATTGAAGTCATTAGAAAAAGCGTTGATTTCTGGATGTGAAAAATGAATTCATACTTAAAAAAAAGGTTTATGAGAAAATTGATATTCGTCATTTTTGTTTGTGTTTTATTTTCTTCATGTTCCACAAATAGAATAGTCTATACATCGTTGTCCGGCATGATAGACTATTCGAAATATACTCAGAAAGGATTTTTTATAACTGAATCCAATTCGGTTTCATTTGAATATGTTCCGGTAGGTAGCGTGTATGCAGAAATCTCATCAGGATATGAAGTCATAGGAGAAAAAATAGACACCTTTTATAATGATTTGGAGAAATCGTATTATTCGGTTAAGAAAAAGACATTCAGAGAAGATTATAACGGATGGAGAAATGCTGATATAAATAACGCTATTGACATGATTTATTCTAAATCTATTCAAACCGGCGCCAATGGAATTATCAATTTACAAACAAAATACATTCCACCTGTTTACGACAGTAAAAATGCATTGATATATTCCGATAGGGTTTATGTTTCTGGAATGGCAATAAAAATAAAACAGAAGAATTGAAAAAATAAATGGAATTACAATATTATTCAAGAGTAAAATAATTTCTGAAATCCCTGCAAAATTCACTGCAAATCAAAAAAATAATCCCTTGTAAATCAATTGACTCACAAGGGATTCTAAAAAAATAAGAGTACGCGGGACGGGATTTGAACCCACACACCGTTACCGGCACCACCCCCTCAAAGTGGCGTGTCTACCAATTCCACCACCCGCGCAAAATAGGATCTGTTGAAGAAAAAAGCGACCGGAGCCGCTTTTGAGGTTTTGAGCGAAAGACGGGATTCGAACCCGCGACCCTAACCTTGGCAAGGTTATGCTCTACCAACTGAGCTACTTTCGCAATTGTGTGGCAAAGGTAGAATTTTTTTTTTAACCCGCAAAAAAATGCTGTTTTTTTCTTGTCCTGATTTTTTAATCTAATTTTTTCCACTTGATCCTCAAACTATTCAGGACAACGCTTGCACTGCTTAATACCATGGCCAGACAAGCGATAGTAGGAGGTAATATAAAGCCCCAAAATGGATATAATACCCCTCCTGCAATGGGAATACTTATAATGGTGTATATCAAAACTAAAAATAAGTTTTGAGTTATTATGCGGCTGGTTAGTTCAGACAACATGATGGCTTGAGGCACTTTATTTATGTCATTGGATATAATTGTCATTTTCGCCGCATCAATAATAGTATCTTTTTCTTTTCCTATGGCAATGCTAATATCTGCTTGGGCTAAAGCTTCACTATTATCAGCACTTTCAGCAACAAAAGCAACTTTTTTTCCTTTTTCCTGCAATTCTTTGATAAAATCTTTTTTTCCAAAGGATAGTATTTCTGCTTTGAAGTTTTTAATTCCGGCCTGATGTGCAATTGCTTTTACTACATAAGGATTTTCAGGACCGAGCATATATGTGTTGATGCGGAGTACATGCAATTTTTTTATTGCTTTAATGGAAGATTCTTTAACCTGATCTGCAAAAGCAACACAAGCTAAAGCTTCTTTTTCATCAGACACCCATGCTACAGATTTACCTTCTTCGCTCCACTCCCCAAATTTTTCCATAAAGGAATCTCCAATTTTAATGCCTTGTTTTCTCATGAAGCCAATGCGTCCTACATAATAAAGTTTATCTTCTATTGTTCCACTGGCACCGAATCCCGGGATTTTTTGCACAAACTTTACAGGATAAAAATTGGTTTCACCAAAATGTTCTATAAGTTCTGAACTTATAAATTCTTCTGAAATGCTGGTTATACTTGCTAATTTTAACAAATTGGTTGTTTCACCAAAAGTATTCATTATTTTGGGTTTACCATCTGTAATGATTCCGCTTTTATCAAAAACGACTGTATTGATGTTTTTTGTGATTTCCAAACATTCAGCATCTTTGATTAAAATTCCAAGTTCTGAACCTTTACCTATACTTGTCATGATAACAGAGGGAATTGCCAGTCCTAAGGCGCAAGGGCATGCAATTATCAAGACAGATATAAATGCCATTAATCCGTGGGTAATCTGATGTTCTCCTCCTAACAATATCCAGAGTACAAGAGCAAGAATGGCGCAACAAATAATAACGGGTACAAAAATTTTAACGATTGCATCTGTTTGTTTTTGAATGGGAATTTTGCTTACTTGCGCGTTTTCCACCTGTCTGATGATTTGTGTAAGCAAGGTATTGTCACTTAGATTTTCTGCCCTGAATAAAAAAGTATCTTTTTGGTTAACTGTTCCTGCAAAAACGGTATTGCCCATTTTCTTTTCTATAAGAATGGATTCTCCACCAAGCATACTTTCATCTATGAGGGGAGTACCTGAGATAATGAATCCATCTACAGGAATTTTCTCGTACGGATTGACTTGTATAATATCTCCCTTTTGGATGTCTTTAACCTGATTTTTTTTTGTATTTCCGTATTCATCAACAATTGTTACAACTGATTTCGGGAGCAAATTTATCAACTTTTCAACAGAACCGGTCATTTGGGATTTTATTGTTTCTTCCAGGAATTTTCCGAAAAGTACTATTGTTATGACAATGGCAGATACATCAAAGTAAGTAGAGGCTGCCATGTGCCGGCTGATTAAAATTTCGGGAAATAATGTATTAAATACACTGTATAGATATGCTGTTCCGGAACTTAAGGCAACCAATGTCGACATATTGCAACTTTTGTGTAAGGCTTGTTTGAAAGCCCTTACAAAAAATGGTCCTCCGCAGTAAAAAACGACAGGGGTTGCAAATATACACATGATATAGGGCTCAAAGGGCATAGTTGGTAAAAAATAGGAAACTAATAATAGTGGTATGGAACATAAGGCTGCAAAAAAGGCTTTGGTTTTAAGACTTTGCAGTTCTGATTGTTGCAGGTTATACAAATGCCGGATTGCAGTTTCTTTTGTATTTACATCATTATCGTCAGTTTCTTCTAAAAATAAATCATATCCGACAGATTGCAAAACTTTTCTTAATTGAAACTCATCTATTATATCAGGAGTATATTCAATAATGGCAGTTGCATTGGTATAACTGACATTGGCATCCAATACCCCATTTTGAGCTTTGAGTATTGCCTGTGCATTTATGGCGCACGCAGCACAGTGCATATTGAGAACCGGAAAAATCTTTTTTTTCGGTTTATTTTGTTCTATATTTGAAGAAGATGACATTTCTATATATTTAAAATTCTGATAACTTTTTTCATTCTTGAAAATAAACAATAAGTACCGGTTATTGTTTACGTAAAAAAACTATAAATTCAAACTAACATTTTATAAGTTTTATCTATTATCTTAAATAATTGAACGATATTTTCAGCCCTCAACATAGCTACACGTGTAGATTTGAAATCAGGAATTCCTTTAAATAATGGAGTGGCGGCAAGATGGCGACGGATATGTAAAATGCCCCTGCGTTCATCCAAACGTTCGATACTTTGCAGTACTTGTTTCTTCAATATGTCCAAATACCAATCAGGAGATTTTTTCGGTAATAATTCTCCCGTATTCAAATAATGCTTTACTTCTTCGAATATCCAGGGACAACCTATGCTTCCCCGCCCAATCATAACGGCATCAACACCATATTTATCAAAAGCCTGTTTGCATTTTTCTGCTGAAGTGATATCTCCATTTCCAATAATGGGTATGTGCATCCGTGGGTTGTTTTTGACTTCGCCGATCAATGTCCAATCTGCTTCTCCCGTATACATTTGCGCACGGGTTCTCCCATGAACAGTTAAGCCTGCAATGCCACAGTCCTGTAATTTTTCGGCTAAATCAACAATAATTTTTGAATCGTTGTCCCAGCCTAATCTGGTTTTTACAGTAACCGGGATATTTACTGCGTTTACAACTGCCATGGTAATTTCCAACATCAATTCAGGATTCCGCAACATGCCTGCGCCTGCGCCTTTTCCGGCTACTTTTTTTACAGGGCAGCCGAAATTAATATCCAGGATGTCAGGTTTGGCTTCTTCGCAGATTTTAGCAGCTTCAACCATGGAATCGACATCCCGACCATAAATTTGGATGGCAACAGGACGTTCTTCGTCTGTAACTTCCAGTTTCGCTTTGGTTTTGTTGACATGGCGAATCAACGCATCACTCGAAACAAATTCGGTATATACCATGTCTGCCTCGAATTGTTTGCACATCAGCCGGAAAGAAATATCGGTTACATCCTCCATCGGAGCCAGGAATACAGGATATTTTTCGAATGTTATGTTGCCTATTTTCATTTAGAAACTTTCAGGTGGCAAAATTAAATATTAATTTCTTAAATTTGCAGCCTCTAACAAACTTAAATTTAGGTGAAAGAAATTAATAACTATGAAATTATGGCGCCTGTGGGTTCATATGAATCTCTTGCAGCTGCCATTCAGGGTGGAGCCAATTCAATTTACTTCGGAATAGAAGGGTTGAATATGCGTTCCAAATCTTCCAATAATTTTACTATCAATGATTTACATGAAATAGCCGGAATTTGTAAAAAGAATAGGGTGAAAAGTTACCTTACGGTCAATACTATTATTTATGATAATGATATTGACCAGATGAAAAAAATCATTGATGCTGCAAAAGAAGCGAATTTATCTGCAATTATTGCTGCCGATGTGGCGGCTATGTCATATGCCCGCAGCATTGGTGTCGAAGTCCATTTATCTACCCAATTAAATATATCTAATGTAGAGGCATTAAAGTTTTATGCCCAATTTGCCGATGTGGTCGTATTGGCCCGTGAATTGAATATCGAACAGGTAAAGGAAATTCATACTCAAATTCAGGAACAGCAAATCAAAGGACCTAAGGGCGAATTAATCCGTATAGAGATGTTTTGTCATGGTGCTTTGTGCATGGCGGTTTCTGGAAAATGTTACCTGAGTTTGCATGAAATGGCTTCTTCTGCCAACCGGGGGGCTTGTAACCAGCTTTGCAGGAGGGGATATATTGTTAAAGACAAAGAAACTGATATTGAATTGGAGATAGATAACCAATATATCATGTCGCCTAAAGATTTGAAAACAATTCATTTTATGAATGTACTGCTTGATGCAGGAGTACAGGTTTTCAAAATAGAAGGTCGAGCCAGAGGTCCGGAATATGTGAAAATTGTTACGGAATGCTATAAAGAAGCGATACAAGCTTATTGCAATAATACATTTTCGGAAGAAAAAATTGCCGGTTGGGATGAACGTTTGAAACGGGTTTTCAACCGTGGTTTCTGGAATGGTTATTATCTCGGACAACGCCTTGGAGAGTGGAGCGACAAATACGGAAATGAAGCAACTGAACGGAAAATGTATATAGGTAAAGCCATTAAATATTTTTCAAATCTTGGAGTTGCCGAGTTCTTAATGGAAACTCAAAATCTCAAAATCGGGGAAAAAATATTGATTACCGGTCCAACGACAGGTGCAATTTTTATGGATGTGGAAGAAATCCGTGTTGATTTAAAACCTGTAGAAGAGACTGTAAGAGGGGAGAGGTTTTCAATTAAGGTTGATGAAAAAATCCGTCCGTCAGATAAATTATTTAAAATAATGAATAGGGAGTTGTGAAAATATGGATAAAGCAGTATTCGAACTGGAAATGAAGGTTCGTGATTATGAATGTGATACACAGGGGATTGTGAATAATGCTAATTATTTACACTATATGGAAAATACCCGTCATGAATTTTTAGAAAGTTTAGGTGTATCTTTTATTGATTTACAAAAACAGCATATTGACCCGGTTGTTATACGGATTGATATTAAATATAATACATCCCTGAAAGGAAGTGAAATTTTTATTTCCAGATTAAAATGGGCAAGGGAAGGTATCAAAATTATATTTTTCCAGGAAATATACAGGAAAAAAGATGATAAACTTTGTGCTAAAGCCAAAGTCGAGATTGCTGTCATGGAGAATGGAAAACTGACAAGAGGCGATTATTTTGATGAATTACTTCATAAGACGACAGCATAATAGCACACTAACTAAAAACAAAATTTATGCAAAACCAAAATCTGATTTACCAAATCGGAATAACACTTGTTAAAGGAATTGGTAATATCATAGCCAAACAGATTATTGAAAATTTAGGAGAGCCTGAGTTGCTTTTTAAAGAAAAATCACGGGTATTGGAACGTATTCCCGGAATATCTTCCCGGGTGGTACAGGAAATTAAAAATCCGGAGGTTTTGAAACGGGCGGAAAAGGAAGTTCTCTTTATTGAAAAAAGTAAAATTTCACCTCTGTTTATTACTGAACCAAGTTATCCTCAACGGCTGAAAGAGTATGTTGATTCTCCGGTGATACTTTATTATAAAGGAAATCACGATTTGAACGCCTCTAAAATAATCAGTATCGTTGGAACGCGCCATGCCACCGCGTACGGGAAAGAAATCACGCAAACTTTATTAAAAAATATTGCTGCAATTTATCCTGATGTTCTGATTGTAAGTGGTTTGGCTTATGGTATTGATATTGCTGCCCATAAAGCAGCCTTACAGGTAAAACTTCCTACGGTTGGTGTGCTTGCCCATGGTTTGGACAGGATTTATCCATATCAGCATAGATCAACTGCCATTGAAATGATTGAAAATGGCGGTTTATTAACTGATTTTATCAGCGAGACTAATCCTGACAGGCAAAATTTTGTGAAACGTAACCGTATTGTAGCGGGAATGTCTGATTGTACCGTTGTTGTAGAATCGGCTATCAAAGGAGGTGCATTAATCACAGCTAATATAGCCAGTGCAGACAATAAAGATGTTTTTGCAATACCCGGAAAAAGCACTGATTTATATTCCCAGGGCTGTAACAGGTTGATAAAAGAGAAGAAAGCTGCATTGGTTGAAAGTGCAGAAGATATTTTGAGAGAAATGTGTTGGGATAAATCCCAGGGGGGAAAGCCTCAGGCTGTCCAACGGAGTATGTTTTATGAGTTATCTCCTGAAGAACAGTCGGTTGTGGATATATTGTCAAAAGCAGAAAGTTTGCACCTGAATATTCTTGCCATTGAATTGAATATGCCGGTCAGCAAACTTTCTGTTGTTTTATTTGATATGGAAATGAATGGAATTGTCAGGTGCATGCCCGGAGGAATGTACCGTTTGCCCTGAAAAATTTATTCTTTGGTGAATTTGATATTTTTTTGTCCTTCAACCGAAAATATATAAAGTCCTTTATTCAACTTGGAAACATCTATCTGAACTGTTTCTGATTTCTCTATTAACTTAATTCCTTGTGAGTTAAGTATAGATAATTTTTTATTTTCAATATTTCCGGAGATAAAAAGTACATCTTTAGCCGGATTAGGATAGACAGATATTTCGTTTGCATTTGAGGTCGAATTGAAGCCAGAAGAAAGTTTTTCCGGTAATTTATAAGTTAATACATCAATCCGGTATTTTTTGTGTTCATCGTATTTCAAATCTTTGGCTTCTTTACTTTCATTGTAAAAATCGGCAGTTCCCTTGTCATGAATCAAATCGATGGTAAATTCTCCGGTTTGGGAATCAAAGTTCCTGATAACCATTCCTTCGGGATTTAATTCTGCCGTTGATTTGTGTTTATATAATGGATAATCTTCCAATAGAACCGGAGTTTCGTCTTTATCTCCATTCCACGCATACAAGCGGGATGAAATATCAGAATCTTCGTCTCCACAGCCTCCTGCAATAATGATAAAAACTCCATTGTCAAGTTGTTCCATGCTACGGATACCTCTGCCATCCAAATCCAATAATATGGGTTTTTCGAGATAAGATGCTATGTTGGTCATTGATTTGCTGTTTTTTCCCAACAAAGCGTCTTCAAATTCGGGAATAGAAGCTATCAGGGCTTTTTTCTTTCCATTGTCGAAAATTAGAGGCGCCCGGAAGCCAATATAACCTTTGAAATCTGTTCCGATTGCGAAGCCTTCAATATTGAATCCGTTTTCATTTTTCGGTGCAATTGTTTCATCCACGGCAGAATTACCATAATTGCTTTTTATCCAACTGACAAGCGGCGCTCTCATTTTATCAGTATAAGCAACAAAAGATAAATTGGGAACTCCGGAAGTTGCTTTGTTTTGTACTGCCCAAATGCGATTGTGATCTGGTTTATCATTCCCGCTTTTATTTTGTCCCATGGATGCTACAAAATAATAATGATCGGGATATTTTTGTCCTTGTGTAGCAGCTTCCGTGTCCATTTCTCCCGAAACTTTGAGGCTGGAGGCGAAATCTTTTTCAGCAACCGGCATACCTGATTGTCCTTTCCTGATAATTCTTAAAGAGTTGGTTTCATCATCGGCTACAACTAAATAATCACCAATAATAACGGCAGCAGAGGCATCCGACATACCGGTTGGCCAATAAGAACCTTTAACTCCTTCGGTCGAGGCAGCATAATTGATTGTGAAAGATTTGCTTCCGTTTTTTACTGTAATCTTTGCGTATCCGGTGGCTTTTGCAGTTATTTTGAGCCTATATTGGTGGTTGGCGGTTATTGTTTCAAAGGCTAAACCTTCATTATCCACTATTTTAGTTTTATCACTTGTTGCAGATAATGAAACAGTTCCGGTAACGTCAAACAATATGCCTTCGGTGGAAGCAGGGTCGGTTGGGTCGCCAATTACTCCACTGACATAGCATGATGAACCTGTTCCGATTTTCAGATATGGAGACTGGTTTGTTGACGGTTTGATTGTTTGCGCCATTATATTTGCAGAAAAAAATAATAACAATATTAATATGATGAATGGATATTTCATAATTTATTTCCGTATAATTTTTGTATAAATTGTTTTTTCTCCGGCATATAATACACAGATGTATGTTCCTTGAAATAAAGAACTAACATCACACAATACAGAATTATATCCTGCAGGGTACCAATTGTTACCAGAAATTTGTTTTACTTTTCTTCCATTTAAATCATAAATGGCAATTTCTACAGGCATTGCTTCTCCCAATTCGAAAACGACAGATGTAAAGTCGCTTGTTACAGCCGGAATGCAATTCAGGTTTACCTGGCCGGAGAATGAATTTTTTATTCCTGTATTGCTTCTTTCTGCACCCAATACTTCAATATCCCAGATTTCAATGGTATTGGCAGCTTCCAATTTGATGACTAATGATGAACCATTAGATGAAATTTTATCTGCAACCGGGAAAGTTACTGGAACGGTAGTGCCGTTTGCAGTTCCGCTTTGTACGTAAGCAGAGCTGTATGTAGTTCCACCATCGGTTGAGACATAAATATTCAGATTACGGTTACCTCCTCCTGAACTACAAAAATTAAGATTGAGTTCTTTTACATAATATTTGTTCAAATCTATAGCAGGGGAAATTAAAGTTCCTCCTTTACTGCTGCTATAACTTAGTTTTAATCCCTTGCTCGAATTTCCTACTGAGTTGGCAGTTGCCCACGTCTTTTTTACGATTTCATCCTGGTATCCTGATTTACAGGATAGTTTTAATAATGAAGCGATATCGCCAATTGTGCCACCGCCATTTCCATTTTCATCATTTACTGTGATATTTACCGGAATGGATATTCCAGAACCTCCTGCATTATCGTAGGCTTTGGCTATTAAAGAATAAGAACCGGCAGGTACATTTTCCCAGGTGTAAGTGTATGGTGCCGAAGTCATGGATTTTAGAAGATAACTTCCGGTATAGAAATCGACTCTTACGATAGTTCCGTCTTCATCGGTTGCCATGGCGTTCAAACTGATGTTAGAGCCTGCATTAAATGTATCTCCTTCTGACGGTGATGTTAATGATACTACCGGAGCAATGTTATTTGGATCAATTTCTTTTTCGACTTCAAATGGGCCTAAATCCGGCATTCCATCAATAGAGGTAATAGTTGTGGAAATAATGTACGGAGGACAATTTACATTATTGGGATAGTTGTTTTTGTCCAAAACGAAAGTATAAGGAATGCCCTTATCAATTAACCTGCTATCAGCTTTTAACCTGCCAAAGCCATTGTTGGGTAATGAACCGCCGGCTTCGCGTGGAGCAATGGCATCATTGTAGCTCAGACTTATGTAATCGTTACGGGCAGGACTTTCTTCTACAGTTTCGGGAAACAAATTCCATGAGTTATTCTGGTCATCAATGCTTGTTCCGAACCAGGTATTACTTGCTTTGTAGCTGATTTCATTTTTAGTTCCGGTGTTGATAACTTCGCCGGGTTGCAGTGTTCTTCCTAAACTTTCGCTGTAAGGTTCAAATCCCACGCAATTGCGGAAAATATGCTTTGTTCCGGTGATAGTGCCGTTTTCAGCTTTCGGATTACAATCTTCCTGATAGGCGAAATTTTTTTCGTTATCAAAAGCTAAACAGTTTATCATCGAAACATTACCTTCATTATGATTTTGATCAAAACCTTTATTATTTGAACCTGCTTTATATTTGTGATCAAAAGAAATGCAACGGATATATACATGTGGCGCTTGTGTGCGGGCTGTAGAGGAGCTGCTTGCGCTTCCATTTGATTTGAATCCATTGCCGTTACCGGTACTTCCTTTTAATCCGATTCCATTGTGGAAAGTCCAGCAGTCTTCAACGATAATCTGGAAACGAGTATAATAAAAATCAAAACCGTCATCTCCGTTTGTCCAGGAACGGCAACCACGGAAAATATTTCCTGCTCCGGGAGATAGTTTGCATGCAAATCCGTCGGCATTATCAACATTTTCCTGATTCAAATAGGAATCACAATTGAGAATGAGGTTGTATCCGGCTATTGATCCATCATTCGGCATTGTTCCGTTGGATTGCTGTATGGCTAATCCGGAATCAGAATTATACCTGAATATGCAGTTTTCAACTATATTGTGGCTCCCTTCTATCCGCATTCCGTTGTCACTTGAATTTTGAATAACAAAGCCTTTTACATACCAATATTTTCCGGCAGAAGTTATTCTCATACCATTTGTTGCGCTTTTAGCATCAATAATTACACTGTCTTTTTGAGCGATATCGGCAGGATATGCCCATAACTTATAATAATTTTCGACAGTTCCGGCTTTGTCCATTTTCCAGATGGCGCTGGTATTATATTTCCCGGCACGCACATAAATGGTGTCACCCGGATTTACCAAACCGTATGCTTTTTCGAAAGAGGCAAATGGAGCAGTTATTGAGCCATCGGCAATATCGTTACCGTTTGTTGCCACAAAGTATTTTTTTGCTGAAATGTTTATGCTTATCATTGATAAGCAAAGAATGAAGATTATATTTTTCATGGAATTTTCTTTTTTAGTTAAGAGTTAAGAATTAAGAGTTGGCTTGCACACGATTTTTAACTCTTAACTCTTAACTCTTAACTATTTTAATGCTTTCTTTCCCTGTGGCATGTGATAAAACACAAATGTATGCGCCTTTAGGAAGTGAAATAATCTCATCGGTACAGAAGTTTTTTCCTTTGGGATAAGATTGCCTGACAAAAGTTCTTACTTTTTCTCCCGATATGTTATAAAGGGATAAATCAATCCTGCCTGTTTGGGAAAGATTGAAGAAAAAAGTAATAAAATCACTTGATATCTGATAACTTAACTTTTCCGTATTTGTTTCCCAATTGGGTGATATAATTCCTGTTGGAGCCTTTAAATTATAAGTAGTTCCGTCTGCTTTGTTGATGATAGAATAATCTAATTTCTGTTCCGGATCGTATTCATAAGGTCCTAAATCGGGAGCAGTTCCGGTATATTGGCTCACATAATCTTTCCCGGAAAAAGGAATAGAGAGTATTTGTCCTCTGTCGAGAAAGACAGAAGCCGGTTTTAGTTTGGCGAAACCATTATCAGGAAGGCTTCCATCAGCTTCACGCGAAGCCAAAGCATCATTCCAGATATCTAAACTTTCGTAATCATTCGATGCATTCACAACTTGTTTTACGTTTTTGGAGTCGTAAAGCAAACCTAAATTCCAGTTGTTGTTTTCGATAATTTCGTTTCCATTGAAAGCGATTTGTTTATCTAAATTGGAAAAACTTGAGACTAACAGTGATACATTATTTTTAATAACATGTTGTTCGGAAATACTGTTATTCAAGGCATAGTTTTTCCAATTGTCGAAAGACAAGCAATTCAATACCATTTGATGATACTTGTTATCATTTTGGTCGAAGCCTTTTCCTGTACCTTTTACATAATGATGATCGGCTACAACACAACGGTAAGCTATATTGCGGGAACCATAAGTACTGTTTCCTCCTAATTTAATGCCATTTCCGTTTCCACCCCAACCTTTGGGTGGTGTCCGGTCGCCATAAGGAGTGTTTTTGTACTTGTCAATGTCTCCGTTGTGGAAGCACCAGCATGATTCAAGCATGGTCGGATATTCGTTTTGGTACATATCCCAGCCATCATCGGAATTGCACCAGGAACGACATCCGTAAAAATAATTATTAGGGCCTACAAAAGCCTTTGGAGCGAATCCGTCAGCATTTTTTCCCTGATTGTGTGTATCTATATTGAAAAAGGCATCGCAATTGATAATAAAATTGTATCCGGCCACAGTTCCGTCATTGGAATCTCCTTTGCGTGAAGGAGAACCGATTTGCAGCCCGCTGTCCCAATTGTAACTGAAAGTGCAGAACTCAATGATGTTATGATTGCCTTCCAACTTCATTCCATTGTCTTTGGCATTGACAATATCGATACCAAAATAATACCAATAATCGGCATCGTGTAAAATGCCGCGGTCACTATCGCTGCGGGAAGGAGCCATTAATCCTCCGCCTTGCTGTGTGAAGTCAAAAACGGCGCGGCCGTCGTAAGCAATAACTGAAATGCGGTTTCCTTCTGTTCCGGAATTGGCATTCTTTTTTGCAGGATCGTTGGCGATAACACTGATTGTTTGGGAATAATTATAAGTTCCTCCCTTGACATGTACAACATCTCCTGCACTTAGCTGTGAAACTATTTTTGAAAGTGAATAAAAAGGACTTTCAACACTTCCTGTATTGCTGTCATTTCCTAAAGGTGAAAGATAGTATTCTTTAGCCGAAAGGGAAATAGAAAAACAAATACACCCGATTATTATGTAAATTGATTTCATCGTTTCATTATTTTTTTGTTGAATGAAGTGCCTTCCGGTGTTTTTATAGTAATTATGTAAATGCCTTTTTTCAAGTTGATTACATTTACTTTATTGTTTCCGTTTGAAGATGCACAACAAATTCCGTGGATATTACTAACGCTGATTGATTCTACATTCAAGCTGGTAACTACAAAGTCATCTCCTTGTTGGAGTATATTCCACTCTTCAGCAGTTGCATTTTTAACCACAGAAGGCGCTTTTTCCCCGGCAGAAATTTCTCCTGATTCTGAAACGTTCAGAGTAGCACCGGAACCATAAGCGCTTAAAACGGCTGCTTCCACATTATTTACATCCAAAGCAGTATAAGTATAAGAAGGTTTACTAACGGTTCCTGAATTAGATCCTCCTTTTAAGCAGTTTACAAAATTAATAGCTACGCTCTGTCCTGTAACTTTATCATAACTTGCATCAAGAACTTTACTTATTTTTTTGAAGTCAGTATTTTCCACATAACAAGTTGTTCCGTTTGAACCAGCTCCCAAACCGATAGCTAAAGTAGATGTCGTGCTTCCACTGGAACTTTTGGAAGTAACATTGTAATAACAATTCAGGATATGCAATTCTGCATTTCTGGCGCGGGGCATTCTTTGAATACAACCGTCAGACCAGTAGCAATATTGAAAGGTGATGCTGTAATGTCCGTCAGAAGGAGCATCTGTTGCACTTCCTCCTACTAAATCGGTGAAGCAATGCTGGTCGCTTCCTCCTGAACCTCCTGCTTTAGGTAGTATCTTATATCCGAATTTACACCAGGAAATGGTGATATTGTCAGAAGACTTGGTATTGTCAAAATTGCCGTCGACCCCATCGTAAAATTCGCAATGGTCTACCCAAAGATTGCTACATCCTGTATTCTGTAGTAAATCATTTCCATCTACGTCATAAGCTCCGGGACCTTCAAAGGTTATATTCCTAACAATTATATTGTTGGAACCTGCTTTGAAACCAAGGATGCCTCCGTTTTTGTCCCTGTATGTAGAAACCAATTTTACTCCGTGAAGCGCTAAAATGGTTTTATTGCTGATTACCTCGTTGATCATTTCATTCTGTCCGAATGTAATGTTGTTCATTATAATAATCGTTGCAGAACCAGAGGCTTTCAAAGCTGCAGAAAGTTCTGAAAGAGTTGTTACTTTTACTATTTTCCCTCCTGTTCCCCCTGTCGCATTTCTTCCGAATCCGGTTGGGGAACTCATGCAATATTCTTGTGCATTGATTTGGATTGCTATGAAAAATAGTATAATTGAAAATAAATGTTTCATTTTAATTGAGAATTGAAAATGTGCATACACTACCCCTCCAAAGGGGGATAGCGTACGCATATTTATTTTGTGATTACGAGTTTTGTTTGTGCTTTTTCGTTTCCTGCAATTAGTTTAACCATATAAATTCCTGCAGATAATTGTTCGAAGTTTTCGGTGATATAATAATCAGCGCCTTCTATTATTTGTTGTTTTCCTAAATCCATTACTTTTCTTCCTTGCAAATCGTATACCAGAATATTCACTTCTGCATTTTGATTTGCTGCAAATTTCAAAGTAGCATCCGATTTCACAGGATTAGGATATACACTGATATTTAATCTGGCTTCCGGATTAATAATAAGCTGTGAAATACCAGTAGAGGTTTTCAAATCGTAAGGACCTAAGTCTGTGTTTGCATATCGTGGAGCCAGAGTTGTACCTTTCAATTTGATGCCGATATTGGGAGTAGGAGGAACTAATCCGCTTTTTGCTTTGCCGGTTAATTTGCTTCCTTCTTTTAAGCGGGCGAATCCGGTAGGTAAGCTTCCGTCAGTGCCACGTGGGGCCATTGCTGCTGTTTCGGACAAATCTACGTAGTCGGCTTTCCCTATTCCGGTCGTTGCAGTTTGCCAACCTTTGGATGCTGCTGCTCCCAAGGCATTGTTTGATTCAACAAACGGACTGGCCATTTCCTGTTTACCTATACATACATTGTTATAGAATTCCATTGTTTCGCTGGATGATTTCTCGAACATGAAATCATATCCGTTATCGTAAGCCAGACAGTTTACAACTTTTACCCCGCCTTTGTGGCTGTTCTGGTCAAATCCTTTTACAGATGATGTTTTATTACAATTAAATGCGACACAATTCCAGGCTTCATGTTTGCCAACAGAAGAACCTCCTGTTCCATTTCCTCCTAATTTGATTCCGTTTCCATTTCCTTGTTTCGGAAGACTTGTAGGGGCTGAATGCCATGCCCAGCATTCAATAATATAAACCGGGAAATCTGTTTCATATAAATCCCAACCGTCATCGGAGTTATACCAGGCGCGGCAACGTATAAACCAGTTGTCTTTTCCATTGTGCATCTTACATGCAAAACCGTCGGCATTTCCACCGCTTGCCTGCCAGTCATAATTCATATATGAGTCGCAGTCGATGATGTAGTTGTTTGCACAATAAGTTCCGTCATTTTTGGAAACACCGGGATGTGAATCCTGGAAACTGTGGCCGAATCCTAATTGAAGTCCGGTATCCCCGTTATAACTGAAGGTACAGCGTTCGTAAACATTGTTGCTTCCTTCCAATTTCACACCATTATCACGTGCTTTGGTAAGATGGATACCATATACATACCAGTAATCTCCCTGGTGGACGATTCCCCTGAGTTTGCTGTCGCCTTCTGCAGTTCCTTGTGCCTGATCAAAATTGAAAACGGGTTGTTCGTTTTCATAAGCGATAATATTCATCCTTTTGTCGGCTGTCCCGGATGTTTTAATCCTGAAAGTTGTTCCCGGGTATTTATATTCTCCACCTCTTACATATACAATATCTCCCGGTTTCATATTGTCGATAGCTTTTTGCAAGCCAAACCATGGAGAGTCATAGCTTCCGGTGTTGCTGTCTTTTCCGTTTGGAGAAAGGTAATATATTTTATTGTCTGTGTCTGAGCCTGTTCCGGATACTGCTAATTGTTGACTATCGGAATTTCCTCCGGATATTGTGATGTTAGCTGTATAATCAGTTAGTTGAGTTGGTGCAAATTTTATATATACTTTTACAGATGTAAGGGCAGATAAAGTATAGGGAATGTTTACAGATGTGGAATAACCGGCATTATCCAATGAAACCTGGAAATCATTATTTCCTGTAACGGTTATGTTTCCGGTAGCTGGATTCAGGTATTTTCCCGAAACATAAAATTCACGTTTATCTTCGGTTCCTGTTTTTAATCTTCCGAATTTAATATTATAAGATGATAGGATAATGGACGGTACTTCCAATGTTCTGGTGTTTACGGTTGCTGCAGGAATAAAATAATTGGCAGTTTCTTCAAAACCGTTGTATTCAAATGCCGAAAAATAATAAATTTCTCCGGGTTCTAATCCTTGAATAGTTACATTAGAAAGATTACCTGCATCTGCAACGATATTTCCGTTGGTTAAAGCAGTTCCGGCCTCATAACTGATTCCTGCTTCGGGAATAAAATCGACTGCGGAGCCTTTTTTGTATACTAACAAACGGCCGACACCATTTCCGGCCGTTAAATTTGCCGTTACGGTTGAACCGGTCACTGTTCCGAAAGAAATTGAAGCCTGTTGGGTTGGGGCAGAGCCAATTTCGGATGCTATGATTTTAACGTCTGTAAGATAAATGGCATATCCTGCTGTAAAACGGATTTTAACATTATCTATTCCTTTGGCATTGATATTCATGGAACCCGGTGCCCATGAAGTAGTGGCATTAGCAGTTCCTACAGTTTGCCATTCTCCACCATTGATGGATTTTTCTACTTTTAGCTCTTTGGTACCACCACTTGTCCTGAAAATGAAAGATAGACTAACAGGTTGATCAATTGCCGGACTTGTTAAACTTGCTCCTGATGGCAGGGAAGCACATAATTTAGAATTGCTGTTGTATCCGAAGCTGACAGAACCAGTTGTTGTCCAACCAGAAGGGGCTGTTTTTTCGGAAAATGTTTCGCTGATAACTTCTTTATCTGCTTTTACAGAAAATATACCTGCAATTAAAAACAAGCATAAGAACGCCATGTGTTTGTAAATAACTTTCATGTTTAGATTGTTTTATTGTTTGATTATTGTATGTTACAAAGCCTCGATACAAAGGTACAGGTCGTTGTAAATCAAACATAGAGTCTTTTTTCCCAAACATGATAGTCTGGTTTCTCACTACAATAGCTATTTTCCCTAATAAATGATTCAGATGGGATTCGCAGGATTCACAGCAGATATTTGGTATTGTCCGGGCGTGCATCCTGTTATTTTTTTGAACAGGCGATTGAAGTAAGATATGTTTTCAAAAGATAGTTCATAAGCTATATCTTTAATGGGTATGTTTTCTACTATCAACATAAATTGTGCTCTTTCAATCTTTTTTTGATTAATATAATCAATAGGGGTTCGGTTCATTTCCTTTTTAAACAGGCGGATAAAATGATCGTCTGATAAATTCGATATGTTCGACAAGGTGGCTATATTTATCGGTTTATCTATATTTTTCCTTATGTAATTCAATACCTTTACTATTCGTTCGTCCGATACATCCGACTTCGGAGTGGCATACCGGATGAACCGAGATAGCAATTGCAGTAAAATTCCTTTGGTTTCCAAAACAGCATATTCTGGTTGGCTTGCTTCTACAGCGATATTGTGCAAAAGGGTAGGAGGATTGTCATAAGTTTTCGGATCGAATTGACTGAGTTCGCGTCCGCGATTAATTTCCATCAATCTTTCTATAAGTAGTAAGTCTGATTGATTTGACTCTATTTCAATCGGGAAGTTCATTTCTTCCAATATACTTATGTTCGAAGATTGTTTCTCGTAGATATGAACATAATAATGAGAAAAATATCCGTCGCATTCATAACTGTGTAAGGTAAATGATGGTATGAGGTACAGGCAATATGGTTTTAGCTCATGGATTCCATTGTGAAGACTTATTTTTGCTTTTCCTTCCTTTACATAAAATAGGCGCGTAAAAGGGCTGCTGATTCCTTTCCAGTTCCAATCGCCATTGTGAACAGAGCCACCGGCGTTCAGCAAAATCAATTGCAGGTTATCTATGTCTCTCATTCTGCAAATATACATGATAATTTTAAATACAGATACTTATTAGGTTGAACATGTACTGTGAAATTTTTTTTTACTTTTCCAAATTTTAACTTTTTCCTTTTATATTTGTTTTCACAAAGAAGAATAACATTCCAAATAGTATTATTATTTATGAAAACAACTGTAAAGTTCAAATTCCGCGCCTCGTTGCGCATGCCCGGCAGTGGGGTATTGGTATTGTGTGTTACCCGCCACCGCAAAACAGGGAGCACAACCACTCCCTACCT
>JAVBLO010000041.1:0-24059 GCA_031553415.1 Bacteroidales bacterium
GCATTGACTATCCATACCTTTAAGCCCGCCGGTTCAAGAACATGATAAACAGGTTTCCAGTAAACGCCGGTACTCTCCATCGCTACATGGGTTATCCCGTTGCTTAATAACCATTCTTTCAATTCTGTCAAAGAACTCGTAAATGTTCCGAACTCACGTGTCTGAGCCCGTAGACCTTCTCCGCCAATAGTGGCGACAACTAATTTCTTGTGTACGTCAATCCCGCATTCACGGGTGACCACTTGTGGAAATGATACTGTGTCCATCGCTATGAATTTTATGGTGACCCACAAATGTAGCGATTTCTACAATTTTCATAACCTTTGACGACATTTTAGGTCATGGATGTTTCATGTTTTTATCTTTCTGTATTTTCCAATTTCTCAATCTTTGCATTCAACTTACCAATCATTTCCTGTTGCTGAATGGCATATAATGTTAATTCTTCAATTTTCTGCAACAATTTTATCTGAAATTCATTTATGCTCAAACCGTTTTCTTGCATTTCTTTCTCCGAAGGTATTTCTGGCAAATGATTATTGGTTTGAATAAAAGCTTCTATTTCTGATAAGGGTTTCAAGTTATAATCTGGGGAGAAGACAAAATCGGCACCAACATTAACTTGTACTTTTACCTCTTTGGCACAAATAGTTCCATCAACTTCAAGCTTATGAGTAGGCCCCAATTTACCTATTCCAACATTTCCCTGACTTGTAAAATGAATAAGAGGAAGCCAATTACCATTTGTATTTCCATTTCTAAAATACAATTCATGAGAATAATCAATATATCCATCTCCCCGATTATCATCACCGAAATAAGTTAATCGTAATTGATTACATACATCATCTTTTCCCAATATAAGAGATTTTTCCATAGGAATATGCTGATGGTCTGTGAACTTATTATATCCTCTTGTTGCAAGCTCATACCATTGATTATTACAATTCGGATTGTTAGAATCTTTTACTACTTTCCTGAAAAGCATACGGTCATCATGGGTAAAAGGAGATGATAGTTGTAATTGATAGGTACCATCTGTACCACTAGCAATAATATGTTTATTCGGCCATGCCTGAATTTCGTAAGGATAACCAACTTGAGCTTTATCTGTATAATACATGCCAGAAGGTAGTATTGTATTAAAATTATTAACTTTTGTGGCATTACCACTTCCTATTTGTTGTGAAAAACTATTCGAAAAATAACTTACCAAGAAAAGAATTAAAATTTTTGTTTTCATTTATATATATTTTTTGTTAATAATATGATAAAGTATCGCATTATTCAATTTTAATAAATTTAAAAGCTTTCAAAATCCTATCTTCCGGTTGCTCTAAATTAAGAATGTATGTGCCTTTGGGCAAATGGGAGATAGGAATTTGGGACTCTTCTCTGCTTATTGAAGTTCTTAACACCATTTGTCCCGAAGTATTGAATATAGCAACTTGATATTTTTTATGATGCGTGGAATTTTGCTTAACATAAAGAAAATCTGAAGCAGGATTGGGATATATGGATACATTGGCAATCTTAATTTTTTCAATATTGGTTATTGTTCTTGCTTTTTGTGCATTAAGACTATCAATATATATAGGAGGTTCGGAACTTGTACAACCATATTTGTTACAAGCATCAACATATAGTATTTGATCTCCACCACAGAATTCTGACAGTGATTTTTCTTCTGCTGATATTGGGATTCTAAATCCTATACGACTATTAAATTGCATGGGGAGCCAATAACTTAAATAAAAATGGGTGGCCCGGATAGCGTTATATTCAAGTGTAATTTCTTCTACTAAGCAGGTATCTAGTTAACATCAATTATGTTGACAGTTACATCACCTGGCATTAAATCCAACAGTGTTGTAGCATTAGATTTAATAACTTGTTGCTCAAGATTTGTTCCGGAAAAATGGATATTAGCAATGACATAACTGCGTTCACCTCCGTTTTTATAAGACGACCTGAAATATTTATTCTTCCAATTATGTTCACTACGTGTTCCTGTTAAATCGTCTACAACGAATTGGAGTTTTTCTCCATTTGTTGTGGTCATTAAGTAGTAATCTACATCATTAATATAACTTGGAATTTCTACTCTCCATTCATGAGAAACAAAATCTTCAGGATTATTAATTGTAAAGATGCAATCGGAACCAAAGGCTAAGATATTATCTCCTTCCACTGGATTTCCATTGCATGTTCCGGAAATGGTGTATGTTTTTGCTTCCTGAGAATATGTTAAAATTGAAAAGGAGAAAGACAGTAATAATAAAAAAACAGAAAATTTTATTCTATAATTCATAATTGATAAATAAATTAATTTTTGAAGTTGAAAGTTACAACAAAGAATTGAACCCGACAAAAATAAATTTGAACTTTGAATTTTTGAAATTCACTGATAATTAACGATTTAAATGCTTATCAATAAAGAAATTTTGAACCCGGAAAAATAGTGTATAAAAAAGCCACGAATTTCAAGAAATATCACTAATTTTTTAGTGGTCATTCGCGAAATTCGTGGCTGAATATTTAAACTCACTTTCAGTTCACTAAAACGAGAAGTATTTAAAAAAGAAAAGGTTGTTTCCCAACAACCACAATCTTAATTTAACCTTAAATCTAATACCATGAAAAACACAGTACAAAGATAAGATGTTTTATGTTATAAAACATAATTTTCCAACATATTTTTACTCGAATATAACATCATTTAACTCTTAATCTTTTTGAAAAAGTCGTTACCTTTATCATCAACAAGGATAAATGCCGGAAAATCAACCACTTCAATTTCCCAGATAGCTTCCATGCCTAATTCAGGATAAGCCACACATTCGATGCTCTTGATATTGTTTTGAGCCAGAATAGCCGCCGGGCCACCGATTGAACCCAAATAAAATCCGCCATGCTTTTGGCAGGCATCCGTAACTTGCTGGCTACGGTTTCCTTTCGCCAACATAATCATACTTCCGCCATGACTCTGGAATAAATCGACATACGAGTCCATACGTCCTGCTGTTGTTGGTCCCATCGAACCACAAGCCATTCCCTGAGGAGTTTTAGCTGGTCCCGCATAAT
The DNA here is from genome assembly GCA_031553415.1 of Bacteroidales bacterium. Taxonomy (GTDB): domain Bacteria; phylum Bacteroidota; class Bacteroidia; order Bacteroidales; family Azobacteroidaceae; genus JAIRVZ01. The sequence continues at coordinate 3,085 of JAVBLO010000041.1, forward strand.
AAATAGGATGGTCTTTGATATATTGTGGAAGGTTTTCTCCTCTATCCAACAATTCTTTCAGTTTCGCGTGGGCAATATCACGGCCAACAATGATAGTTCCGTTCAAAGATAAACGGGTAGCTACAGGATATTTAGTCAATTCAGCCAAAATTTCTTTCATCGGCCGGTTCAGGTTGATTTTCACTGCATCGCCTTCACCCGTTTTGCGGTATTCTTCCGGAATATATTTGCCCGGATTATCTTCCAATTTCTCAATCCAGACACCTTTTTTGTTGATTTTCGCTTTGATATTGCGGTCGGCCGAACAGGAAACTGCCATACCTACCGGGCAGGAAGCCCCATGCCGCGGCATACGGACGATGCGTATATCATGTGCTAAGTATTTTCCGCCGAATTGAGCGCCCAAACCGATTTTCTGAGCTGCTTTCAGCATTTTTTCCTCCAGTTCGATATCGCGGAAAGCCTGTCCGCCGTCGTTCCCTTGTGTCGGAAGGGAATCATAATATTTGGTTGAAGCCAGTTTTACAGTTTTCAGACAAGCATCAGCCGAAGTACCACCAATGCAAAATGCAATGTGATAGGGAGGGCAAGCAGCTGTTCCCAATGAAGCCATTTTTTCAGTCAGGAATTTTTCTAATGTATCCGGGTTTAATAAAGCTTTTGTTTCCTGGAATAAGTAAGTTTTATTAGCTGAACCGCCGCCTTTGGCAATGCAAAGGAATTTGTATTCAATACCATCCACAGCTTGTATGTCGATTTGCGCCGGAAGATTGGTGCATGAATTTTTTTCGTTATACATATCCAAAGCAATGGTTTGCGAATAACGCAGGTTTTCCTCAGTATATGTTTTGTAAACACCTAAAGAAAGAGCTTCTTCGTCACAGCCGCCAGTCCATACTTGTTGTCCTTTTTTAGCGATGATAGTAGCTGTTCCGGTGTCCTGACAGAAAGGCAAAATACCTTTGGCTGCAATTTCAGCATTGCGAAGCATGGTTAAAGCCACATATTTATCATTTTCGCTTGCTTCGGGGTCAGCCAATATTTTAGCCACCATTTTCTGGTGCTCCGGACGCAATAGAAATGAACAATCGCGGAAACATGCATTTGCCAAACGGGTTAATACTTCGGGTTCAACTTTCAGTATTTCGTTGCCCTCAAATTGTGAAACCGATACGCCATCTTCTGTCAGCAAATAATACCCGGTTTCGTCTTTTCCCAACGGAAAAGGATCTTGATACTTGAATGGAGGTGTTGCCATATTTTTATTTTTAGGAAGTTAGAAGTTAGAATTAAGAAGTTAGAAGAAATACTAACATTCTTATCCCAACTTTTAACTTCTCAATTCTAACTTCTTTGTCATTTCTTCTCCCAGCTTCGATTTTTCATCAATGTGCATCAAAACAGCTTCGACAAAAGCGTTTTTCTCAAAGGCGCCGCGCACTTGTTCGAAATCGAGTTTTTGGTCGTCACGGTTGCCGTCGGCTCCGAAACCTGTACGGGATGACAAAGAAAATTCTTTTTTGGCATCTTCATACAGCATTCTGTCCATTTCTACTACGGCATATTTCCATTTTTCAACAATATGGATTACATCTTTCCTGGTAATTGTTTCCAGCGATAAACCATAATATTCCTGAATGCGATCCCATGCCCAGGTCCATTCTAATGAGTAGTAATTGTTATGCAAATCAGCCAAGACGGCATTGATTTCTTTCAATTTGGTGATTTTGCCCGATTCGACATCATCCATTAATTTGTCGATTTCAGTTTTTGGAACTAACAAACCTGCAATATCCCGCCATTGTCCTTTCCCGGTTTCGGAATCCGGTTTCAGACATTTCCTGACTTCTTCATCTGTTTTGCAGGAACAATTTTTCAGGCGGGAAATAATGGAGTTCCCCAGGAACTTATTAATGGCCATGTCATACAATTTCAATCCGTTTTTCAGGGAAGAATTTTTAATCTTACAGCTGTGATATGTGTATGAATCGGAAGTTTCACCGCAGGTCTGTTGCAAATCTTTCAACACTTCTACTCCACGGAACATCTTTTGTATGGTGTAGGGACTTAACAGGTTGAAATTGATTTGATCTAATTTATTGGGGTCTTTACGTTTATCACGTTTGGGAAATTTCTGTGCATCACGGATAGTACCTACACTTCGTAAATTAGCTCCCGGAACCAAAATAGAATCATCGCCACTTTCAATCAGATAAGAGAATGGCATATTGGAAGTATCGGAGTTCTTGTAGTGCCGTCCCATAATTAAAGAGAAAGCGCCGATTTTAGCAGGCCAAAGGATGTATGAATCACTGGTTGTTTTCCCTCCTCTTTCGATAATTCCCTGGTGGATAGGTCCTAATTTGTACATGTGATTACTTTGGTTAGAACCCGAACCGGCATTCATGAATGAAAACATACCTGCAATCAGCAACGTAGATTTGTGGTGGGTTACAGTGTATGGGCCTGCAAATATAGCGCAAGCTTCACCGTTTTCTCCCTGGCAATTACTGAAAAACAAGGAATCAGTGGCGGAATATGTATGTCCGAGGTGACAGGCTTGCCCGACAAAACAACGGCTGAGCATCGTTCCGTCTTCCACATGAGAGCCGGAGCTGATAATAAAATCTTCACAGATAACGCCATATCCGATATGAACAGGGTCATATTCATTACTGTTGATGCTTCCGTTTTCGAGGCGGCATGCACCTTCCAAAATAGCACAATTACCGATACGGACGTTTTTGATGGAACCTACATTAATGATTTTCACGTCATTCCCTACTTCCCCGGTTTCTGATGCATATTTGTCTGCATAAAACCTGACAATATCCTGCATTTTTTTTGTCAAAACCGGACGGTGGCGATACAAGGAAAGTATATACGCGAAGTGGGCGGAAAGTTTATCATTAATCATCACTTCCCGCCCGCCCATTTCGTTTAATACGGCTGCTTCCACTCCATTACCGAAAGTGGATTTACCTTCTACGTACATAACATCCAGATTCTGGATGAAAGCATTGTCTCCGATTTTATAATTGGCAATATAGTTTTGCACATTTTCAATCAACACATTATCACCCAATTCACAATTGTACAAAGTTACACAACATAATCCTGAATGTTTTTTCAGACCACCAGGCAATTCAAATTCTTTTTCAAAGACTCCCATCTCAATTTTTCCTGAGAAATTGACATAACTCAGATGTTCAGGCTTAAATTCTTTGGCGACTAATACGTTATCCCAATTTTCAGCAGTACAATGGCGGGATTTTAACGCTTCAATTTCATTGGCAGTTAATTTTCTTTTCATTGAAGTATAATTAAGAATTAAGAGTTAAGAATTAAGAATTAAGGGTTTTTTTATAATGCATATAAACCAACTCTTCACTCTTAATTCTTAACTCTTAACTGTTGAGTTCTTCTTCCTCATAATCCTGATAAAGGAAATCATTATACGGATACCTTTGTATATGGATTTCCTTCGCTTTTTCGTATAAAACCGACTTGAGTTCCTCTATGTTATCTTTGTCGCGGGCTGAAATGAATACGCAGTTTTCATGTAATTTGTTCATCCAGGTTTGCTTCAACTCATCTAAAGAAAGATTTTCTTTTTTAACAGGAGTCAGGTCATCAGCATCTTTTTCGATATGCGAATAAGCATCTATTTTATTAAAAACCACAATGGTTGGCTTTTCTTCTTTGTTTATATCATTCAGGGTATCAGTTACCACTTTGATTTGTTCTTCAAATCCGGGGTGGGATATATCGACTACATGTAATAATAAGTCGGCTTCGCGCACTTCGTCAAGTGTGGATTTGAAAGATTCTATCAATTCAGTAGGTAACTTCCGGATAAACCCGACAGTATCGGATAATAAGAATGCCAGGTTTTGGATTGTTACTTTACGAACAGTTGTATCTAATGTCGCAAAAAGTTTATTTTCAGCAAAAACATCCGATTTGCAAAGCAGGTTCATCAATGTAGATTTGCCGACATTTGTATATCCGACAAGGGCGACACGCACCATTTTTCCCCTGTTTTTGCGTTGGGTTGATTTTTGCCGTTCTATATCTTTCAATTCATTTTTCAAACGGGAAATTTTATCTAAGATAATCCGTTTATCTGTTTCGAGCTGGGTTTCTCCTGGTCCGCGCATGCGGAAACCACTGCTACCGCCGCCACTTTGCCGTTCGAGGTGAGTCCACAAACCGGTTAAGCGAGGTAACATATAATTATATTGTGCCAGTTCTACCTGCGATTTGGCATGGGCAGTTTGAGCGCGGCTTGCAAAAATATCGAGGATAAGGCTTGTACGATCCATTATCCTCACTTTCAATTCATGCTCCAGATTGCGCAATTGTTTGGGAGAAAGTTCGTCATCAAAAATTACCAGGCCTATTTCATTATCCTCATCTTCGACATAATCTTTGATTTCTTTCAATTTTCCGGAACCGACAAAAGTAACCGGATGCGGATGTTCGAGTTTTTGTGTGAAATTTTTCACAGGCAGGATTCCGGCGGTATCGGCCAGAAATGCTAATTCGTCAAGGTATTCCTTTACCTTAACCTCATTTTGTTCGGGAGTAATCAAACCCACTAATACAGCTCTTTCGGTTTGTATTTCAGTTAAAATAAAATCTTTCATTCGTTTTTCAATCAAATAAATCACACAAAAATACATGATTATTTTTGTAAATCCATAAAAGCACTGTAAAAATCACTACATTTAGTGATTGACATTTTCCTTGCTTTCTTGTTCCTTTGCACCTCATTTTGATGAAGAAGGACAATGAAAAAAAATTTATCCCTTATCTCCTTATCACTCGTATTAGGACAACAGTTTTTATTTGCAGCAAACATAAAAAATGAGTCTGAAAATGCTTCCGACACATTGAAATCTTACGCTCTGAAAGAAATAGTTATATCTTCCTCAACAAAAGAAACCAATGCGTTACAATCTTTGCCGTCTTCAGTTTCGGTATTTACTCCTTCTCAAATTGATGGTTTGAAAGTAAATACGATTAAAGATTTGAGTATGACTGTGCCCAATTTTTTTATTCCTGATTACGGTTCCAGGCTCTCTACTCCGGTATATATCAGGGGTATAGGTGAGCGCGCTACAGGCCAATCCATAGGGTTGTATGTTGATAATATGCCTTATATGGACAAAAGTACTTTCGACTTTGATTTTACTGATATTCAGCGGATAGAAATCCTTCGCGGTCCGCAGGGAACACTTTACGGAAGAAATGCGATGGGTGGAATCGTGAATATCTACACTCATTCTCCCTTGGATTATAACCGGACGAAAGTGATGCTTACAGGTGGAAATTATGGATTAATGCAGGCCAAAGCAACCGTTTCACACCGGATTGATGATAAAACAGGACTTTCTGTTTCAGGATACTATGATAGCAATGATGGTTATTTCACCAATCAATATACCGGAAAAAAAGCAGATGCCTTAAATACAGCCGGAGGCCGCTTCCGTTTGGATTGGCAGGCTTCAAAACGCCTGAAATTCCAATATGTTCTCGGTTATGATTATTCCGATCAGGGCGCTTTCCCTTATGGTGTTTACACAGATGGAAATATTGCCGATCCGAATTATAATTATGAGGGAAACTACCGCAGGGAAGTGGTTAGCAACGGCTTGAATATTTCGTATGAAAACAAACATATCTTATTGACTTCTTCTACGGGGTACCAGTATTTTGATGATAACATGAATATGGATACCGATTATTCTCCGCAAAGCATTTTCTCTATCAATCAAAAACAGTTGCAACATTCTTTTTCTGAGGAAATCAATATAAAATCGAACAACCGGAAAAATTACCAGTGGTCATTTGGAACCATGGGTTTTTATAATGATCTGCATACAAACGCGCCGACTACTTTTGGAGAAGATGGAGTTAAGGATGTATTGCAAAAGCAGTTTGATAGATTAAGAGAGCAGTTTCCGAAAATGCCTCCAATCACCATTAAAGATAATACGATTGTCGTTCCCGGAGATTTCGGGACTCCTTCTTATGGGGCGGCGATTTATCATCAATCTACTTATAATAATCTTTTTGTAAGGGGGCTCTCGATTACGGCAGGTATTCGTTTGGATTATGAAAAAGCAGAATTGAATTATGAATCTTCATTGACTGAAAATGCTCAAGTAACAATAGTAACACCTCGTTTTACCATGCAGCAAGATACAGCGATGTCTGTAAATTTGCAAGGGAAAGAATCAGTCGATTTTTCGCAATTACTGCCTAAGTTAGCAATAAAATATGAGTTTGACAATAGTCGGTATATATATGCATCAGCTGCGAAAGGTTATAAATCGGGAGGATACAATGTAAATATGTTTGCCGATTTAACTCAGAATGCTTTCAGGGCTAAATATGACAATTCTTTCGATAAAAGTAAACTTCTTTCTGTACAGGATGCCGCTTCTTATAAACCTGAATATAGTTGGAATTATGAATTGGGCTTCAAAGGTGAATTAATCAAAGATTTCCTTTATGCCGAATTAGCGGGGTATTATATTGATGTGAGGGATATTCAATTGACACAGTTTGTGCAAAGCGGACAAGGCCGCATTATCAACAATGCTGCCCGTGCGGAAAGTTATGGAGGGGAAATTTCTCTAACAGCCAATTTGTTCGAAGATTTCAGTTTAACAGCCAATTACGGTTATACCCATGCCACTTTTAAAAATGACACGCTTGGATATTCGGGAAATTATGTGCCGTTTGCTCCGCAAAATACGCTTTCATTAAGTGCCGTTTACAATAAAAACTTCAACAAAAAGTGGATTGACAACTTTAATATACAAACTCAATATAATGCAGCCGGCCGTATTTACTGGACGGAAGCCAATGATGTTTATCAGGATTTTTATGGAGTCTTGAATGCAAAAGCATCTATTACAAAAAGTTATTTTGGTTTGGCATTCTGGATGAAAAATATCCTGAATGAAGAATATGCCGCTTTTTATTTTGAATCAATGGGTAGAAGTTTGGCGCAAAAAGGAAAACCAATGCAATGGGGGATTGACTTAAACCTTCGGTTCTGATACTTCAGCTATTGGTTTCTGATTATTACAAAAGGATTGTACAAACCATGCAATCCTTTTGTATGTTTACTACAATCGGATTGTGTGTTTACTCCAACCGGATTGTAATGAATCTCCAATCAGATTGTACAATAATGCAAAAGGCGCCTTTTGAAGTTTTTTCTCCTACTTGTAATATGCTTGTGCCGGGGAATCTAGCTTCTGCCTGCTAACCCTTTAATTATTTAATCAAGATTTAATAATAAATTTCCGGAATAGAATAATTCAGTTCAACACTGATTGAATTGTTGCCTTTATCAAAAATCCTAATTTTATTTTCCCTTGCTAACCAGCCTAATGCTAAATGTATAATACCTTCCCTAAAACCTGTAAGTTCACCAATTTGCCTTAAGGTTAAGGTGCCTCTGTCTCTGAGCGCTTGCCAGATTATACCGGCATAGCTACCAATATCTCTCTTAATCATGGGTAACATTTTTAGATTATTAATTTTGAAAGAAAATCAGGCCTTTAACCATCCGTGAGAAGAATTCCAGCTTTTCAAATATCAATAAAGCAGGATGAAAATATACTATTACGTTTATTTTCTTTGACGCTTCCAATTTACAATAAATTTCTTAAATTATCAAATTTTTGCAGCTTTTTTTGATGTAATATTTGAAATTTATCTATTTCAAATGAATAATCTCACTTGTTTAGGTAGTTGACATTGTTTTGTAACTTCTTCAATCCTATTCTTTTTATTGCCGAATACTTGAATATCGTATTAAAAAGTTCTTCATCCATTTTCATAATAGATTCTTTGTCTAAATTCAAAAAAGCATCAGAAGGCTTAAATTCTTCAACGAAGCTACTTTTTGCAAGTTGATTGTGAGGACATGCTTTATTGCAGATGTCACAACCATACGCCTGATTATCCGGTAATGAATTATCCAATATTCCCTTGTATTCGATTGAAAGATAAGAAATACAACGGGTTGCCTTTAATAAACCCGGAGCAACAAGCGCCTGTGCAGGGCAGGCATCCATACATTTGCGACAATTTCCACATTTGTTTTCCTGAGGAATGTCATACTCCAACTCGCGATCTAAAATAATTTCTCCCAGAAAGAAAAAAGAACCTTTGCCTGGAATAATCAATTGGGTATTTTTTCCAATCCAACCCAATCCGGCTTTTTGTGCATGATATTTTTCTAAGAGAGGAGCCGTGTCACAAAAAATCCTGCCGTTAATGGGGAATAACTCCTGATGGATATAATGATAGAGTTGTTGTAATTTTTCTTTTACAACTACATGGTAATCATTCCCATAGGCATAATATGAAAATTGAGGGGCCCCAGGCTTTTGCTTTTTTTCAGGATAATAATTAAGCGCAGTGACAACAACGGATTTGGCATTTTCAACTAACAAAGAAGAATCGCAACGTTTGTCAACATTCCTGTTCAGGTAAGACATTTCTCCATAAAATCCCTTATCAAGCCATTGCTGCAAATATTGGGCATGTTTTCCGGCAAATTCAGCTCGGCAAATACCGCAAGCCTCAAATCCCAATTGTAATGCTTTTTGTTTTATGAGAGAAGAGGACATATAGAGTTAAGAATTAAGAGTTAAGAATTAAGAGTTAGCTAACGCCTATACTCTTAATTCTTAACTCTTAATTAATTTAAAAGTGTATCCTTGTTCAAGCAACCATTCGATAGATTTCGGAAGTGCTTCTTTCATGCGGGGTTCTGCTTTAACCGAATCATGAAAAACAATTATAGAACCATTGCGGGTATATTTCTTCACATTGTTGAATACCTGTTCTGCATTCAGGCGCCAGCTGTAATCGCGTGTTACAACATCCCACATTACAATTTTGTAAACTTTCCTTAGTTTAAGTACCTGCCTGAGGCGCATGTGCCCATGAGGCGGGCGGAACAACTTACTATTGATGTAACGGGTAGCCAAATCTGTGTTCAGAACATAATTTTTTGTCCTGCAACTAATACCTTGTTTGTGGTGGAATGTATGATTCCCCACATGATGACCTCTGTCAAGTACTTGTTGGTAGACTTCAGGATATTTCCTGACATTATCCCCGACACAGAAAAATGTAGCCTTAATATTATATTTATCTAACAAATCCAATACCCAAGGTGTAATTTCCGGAATGGGTCCATCATCAAATGTGAGGTATACACATTTTTCCGATTGATTGAGTCTCCAAATTGCACCCGGAAACAACATCCGGTAGATTATAGGTGGTTGTTCTATAAACATATTGGCTATTGATTATCCGGAGAAGGCTGCTTTTTAGTTTGATATTCAACAATTTGCATGTATTGTGAATAATACGCATTAAATTCGTTCATATATTTCTCCGCCCGTTTGGGATCTATTTGATTGTATGCAGACATTACTTCCCGCATAACATATAAATCTTGCTCGATAGAAGCAAAAATACTCCTGAAATCACCGGGACTTAACCGGAAATACCAGTTCAGATTACCCATTGAATAATCTGCTATTTGGTCGTAGATAGCAAGCGCTTTCTCGTTTTTATTTATTCCCATATATCCGGATGCCAGACTTAAAGCCGAATAATCATATTTGACTGTTGTTGGCGGAAGTACTTCTGCACTACGGTCTAATACTTGTTCTGCCTTATCGTTCCTGCCTTCTTTAATTAAAGCATCAGAAAGCGTGCCAAACATTGTCCTGAAAGTTTTGCACATCCTCAGGGCGTTCTCGTCTAAGTATATTTCCGGATCGTTGACATTTCCCCAACGGTATTTATTCATCATATTGTCGAACATCACCTCAGTATCGACAGCATTATCTGCTTTTTTCGTATTATAAGGAACAATGCGGTAGGCAATACCATCCTGGCGGAAATGATCTTTCATGTTCAGGTATTGGTCGGAGCCTACGGTCACAGCATAATAAATAGGCCGTTTCCAATCCTTATTGTTTTTCAACATGTCAAGAATCATTATTTCATGTTTGGCAATCAGTTTTTTGCCTCCCAAATCAATCAGGTATTCGTTGTCAATCCAGTTTGCATTTTCTGCTTTCACTAATCCGGATTTTATAACAGCAGCAGAATCAACCGGCATTACAAGTTTTTTGGACGGGATAATATCCATTTGCTCCTTAAGCCCGGCCATTTTACTCAACCTGTCATCACCCGATTTAATCAAGTCAAGTGTTTGCGCCAAATCGATCGGTTTATCTGTCATTTCAACGACCCATGCGGCATCATGCCGTCCTTGCAGATATTCTGCACGGGTCCAATCTATGGGTAATGGAGAAGACTCGTAAGACTGGCGTTTCATCTGGTCGATATACCAGTCAGTTTGTAAGTAGCTTAAGTTACAAACACGCACATCAGTCCTGACTCCCTCAACCTCTTGTGAATACCAAAGAGGAAAAGTATCATTATCTCCATTAGTGAAGATAACAGCATCTTCTGCGCAAGTGACTAAATAATTATATCCGAAATCGCGGCACACATACCGGCGGGAACGGTCATGATCGTCCCAGTTTTCAGCAGCCATCCTGACAGGTATAAAAATACATAATACAGTGGCGATGGAGCCGGCTATTACCGGACTTAATTTTGCATAATGGGTTAATATCCTGGAAATACCCGCGACGCCTAATCCTATCCAGATACAGAATGCGTAGAATGAACCTGCATAAGCATAATCCCGCTCCCGCACCTGTAATGGCGATTGATTCAGGTAAAGAACAATAGCCAATCCTGTCATAAAGAAGAGGAAGAATACCACCCAAAAACCTTGAATTCCTTTATTGCCGGAAAATAATGCCTGATACAGTAATCCGATAAGCCCCAACAACAGCGGAAGCATAAAATAAGTATTGTGTCCTTTGTTTTTGGCAATATCGTCAGGTAAGTTATCTTGTGGGCCAACTAATTTCTCATCAATAAACTTTATACCGGAAATCCAGTTTCCGTTTGAAACTTCACCTTGTCCCTGTATATCATTCTGACGGCCGGAAAAATTCCACATGAAATATCTCCAGTACATGAAATTCACCTGATATGAGAAGAAAAACCTGAGGTTTTCTGCAAATGTAGGTTTCATAACCGTCTGGCTTTCACCACAGTTAGAATATCTTACCCGCTCTCCCTTAAAATTAGACCATTCCTTGTATGCCTGGATATGGCGTGGATCTTTGCTGTACATGCGGGGGAAAAGCGTATTCAATTCATCAACATTGACATATTTGGTTTTCCTTGAAGAAACGAAATAGTTGTCTTTGTCCGTATCTCTTTCCTTTACAACCCGTGTCCAAACCGGACCTTCATCATCAGTAACAGGCACACACATGCCGTTTTCTGCTTTACGTTCCACTTCAGAAACAAAAGTTTCACCATATAATAAAGGTGTTTCACCATATTGTTCACGACCCAGGTAGGTAGCTAATGTGAAGATATCTTCGGGAGAGTTTTGATCCATTGGGGTATTAGCCGCTGAACGAATCATAATCAAAGCATAAGAAGAATATCCGATAGTAATGACAAATAAGCTAAGGAGAATGGTATTCAATATCGCAGGATTTGGTTTTTTCCAGAACATAAACACAATAAGTGCAATACTGATAAATATACCCAATTTGTAACCAGAACCTATAAAAGGTATACCCAATAAAATTGTAGTTAAGATAAAAGATATTCTTACACGTAATTGATTGGGTTCATGTCGCATTGTTTCCCAGATACTCCAGGCCAGAACTCCAAAAATGAGGATGACATAGAAGAAAACGCCGCTGTCATAAGGCATTCCGAGCACATTGACAAACAACAACTCAAACCATCCGCAAACTTCAACCAAACCTTGTACCAAACCGTAAAGAATGGCCACAATAAGACCGAACGAAAGTAACAAGGCAAGCAAAGAACCTTTCAAATCGGGATTCGGATATTTTTTATAGTAATAAACTAAAACAATAGCAGGAATACAAAGCAGGTTCAACAAGTGAACGGCAATAGATAATCCCATCAGGTAAGCGATAACAATTAACCATTTGTCGGAATGCGGTTGATCCGCCACATTTTCCCATTTGAGAATCAACCAGAAAACCAATGCTGTCATTAAAGATGAATAAGCATAAACTTCGCCTTCAACGGCTGAGAACCAGAATGTATCGGAAAAAGTATAAGCTAAAGCGCCAATTAATCCGGAGCCCATAATGATAATCATTTGACCCAGGTTAATTCCGGCGCCTTTATAATTTCCTTTGGGAGAAACGATTTTTCTTGTCAGATGGGTAATTGTCCAGAACAGGAAAAGAATTGTTAATGCGCTGAACAATGCAGACATGGTATTAACCATAACAGCGACCTGGCTTGGTTCGGATGCAAGTTGAGTGAATAAATTAGCAGTCAGCATGAAAATCGGGTTTCCGGGAGGGTGACCGACTTCAAGTTTATACGCCGAAGAAATAAACTCTCCACAATCCCAAAAACTTGCGGTAGGTTCCATTGTCATCAGGTAAGCAACAGCAGCAATGGCAAATGTAAACCAACCAAGCAGGTTATTGATCAATCTGTAATTTTTCATTTTTATTCAATTAAAATCGGATAAAGTGCCGCAAAGATAAATAAACATAATGAAAAATTCATACATTTGCAACATTTAGTTGGTTGCTTAAAAAAGATAATAATTCTTAATTGTATGAGAACGCAGAAATTGATGTTATTGATAAGCCTGATTATTTTAGGCGGTATAATCCCTGTTACAGCTCAAAAACAAGCTGCTAATCCTTATGAAATGCCATTACCAATCGACCCGAAAGTGAGGTACGGAAAGTTGGATAATGGACTCACTTACTACATTCGTCATAACGAATTACCTAAAGAAAGGGCGGAATTTTTTATTGCACAAAAAGTAGGATCTGTTCTGGAAGAAGACAACCAATCCGGTCTGGCTCACTTTTTGGAGCACATGGCCTTCAACGGGACAAAAAATCTTCCGGGGAAACAAATGATAAACTACCTGGAAACTATCGGGGTTAAATTCGGGGAAAATTTGAATGCCTATACGGCTTTTGACCGCACAGTCTACAACATTTCAAATGTTCCGGTTACCCGTGAAGGAATTGTTGATACCTGCCTTCTTGTTTTACATGATTGGTCGGGATTTATCAACCTTGAACAAAAGGATATAGATAAGGAAAGAGGAGTTATCAGGGAAGAAATGCGGACAAGGAGTGATGCGGATTTTCGCAACATCGAAAAACTATTGCCTCAAATCATGCCCGGAAGCCAATATGCCAAACGTATGCCGATTGGAACAGAGCAAGTGGTAATGAACTTCAAAAGACAGGAGCTGGTTGATTATTATCATAAATGGTATCGTCCAGATTTACAGGGAATTATTATTGTCGGAGATATTGATGTAGATCAGGTTGAAGCCAAAATCAAAACTTTATTTGCAGATATTCCCAAGCCGGTTAATCCAGCCGAACGGATTTATTATTCAGTACCTGATAATGCCCGGCCGCTTGTTGGTATAACGACTGACAAAGAGGCGACAAGTACACAAATTTTTACTTTTTTCAAACATGACGTAATGCCAAGGGAGAAAAAGGCAACAATACAAGGGCTTTTATATGATTATATTACTCAAGTAGGTTCGGGAATGATAAATGACCGTTTCAATGAAATCCTGGAAAAACCGAATCCTCCTTTTTTATATGCAGCAGAGCAAGATGGCAAATTCCTTGTATCAGAAACTAAAGACGCTTGGACGGCCTTTGGTGTAGCGCAGGAAGGCGATGTGAAGAGAACGCTTACTTCTGTTGTGGAAGAGACAGAAAGAGTAAAACAATTCGGGTTTACTCTTTCTGAATACGAAAGAGCCAAAATAAATGTATTGAAAGATTATGAGGATGCTTATAACGAGAGAGATAAGCAAAAAAATATCAATTATGCCCATGAATATGTAGAACATTTCACTATGGGTGGATATATTCCGGGAATTGAGATGGAATACAATCTGATAAACCAAATTGCTCCCAATATTCCTCTTCAAGCCATTAACGGGCAAATTCAAAGATTGGTTGGAGATAGTAATATTGTAATAGCGCTTATGGGCCCTGAGAAAGAAGATTTGGTTTATCCTTCTAAAGATGAATTGTTAGCATGGTTCAAAGAAGCTCAAACAGCCAAATTAGCTGCTTATGAAGATAATACAATAACCGAACCGTTGATAGCCCAACTGCCTGAGCCGGGTAAAATCGTTTCAACTGTAGAAGATCACAAATTCAATACAGTCAATTATACTTTATCAAATGGAGTAAAAGTTGTAATCAAAACAACGAATTTCAAGGATGATGATATTCAAATGGAAGCCACAAGTCCGGGAGGTTCTTCTCATTTTCCTATAAAAGAGGCTGCTAATATCAAAGCTTATCCGGGAATTGTTGATTTGGGCGGATTGTCTGATTTCAGTAATGTGGATTTACGTAAAATGCTGGCAGGCAAAACCATATCAATTACTCCGGTAATAGACGTAACAACTGAAGGATTCCGAGGAAACAGTTCTGTAAAAGACCTGGAAACCATTCTTCAAATGATTTATTTATATTTCACCGCTCCTCGCCAGGATGAAGATGCTTATAATTCTTATAAGGAAAGAATGGGATCTCAACTGAAAAGCCAGGAGGCGGAACCTTCAATTGCGTTGGTTGATACAATACAATATATATTGTATGGAAACAATCCGTTAAAAAGCCGTTTGAAATCTTCTGATTTGGATAAAATAAATTACCAGACAATTATGGACTGGTATAAAGACAGATACAAAGATGCAAGTGATTTTACATTTGTTTTTGTCGGAAATATTGATGCACAAACAGTCAAGCCGATGATTGAACAATATTTGGGAGCGCTACCCTCAATCAAACGGAAAGAAACCTTTGTCCCTGTTGATTTATCTGTTAAAAAGGGAAATAATGAAATCGTCTTCAAAAAAACAGTGCAAAATCCGAAAGCTACAGTAATAGATGTTTATTCCGGAACACTCGATTATAACCTGAAAAACAATGTTGAACTGAGTATGCTTTGTCAGATTCTTGATATTGTATATACGGAAAAAGTAAGGGAAGATGAAGGTGGAACTTATGGGGTTAATGTTTACGGACGGGTTGTCGAGTATCCGAAAGGACAATTGGTATTGCAAATAGCATTTGATACCAATTCTGAAAAAATGCTTGCACTGAATGACATTATTTTCAAAGAATTCAAAAATTTGTCAGAGCAAGGCCCAAGACCTGAAGATTTTGCAAAAGTAAAAGAATTCATGTTGAAAAAACAAAAAGAAAATGAGCAGGAAAATGGTTATTGGAAAAGCGTTATCCTGCAATATTACCGTACCGGATATAACGGATACACTGATTATGTAAAAACATTAAATGGAATTACTCCTGATAACATCAAAGCGCTGGCTAAGAATATCCTTGGTCAGGGTAATTTGAAAACAGTTATCATGGATGGGGTAAAAGCCCGATAATTAATTGAAAATTGAGAATTGAGAATTGAAAATGAATGCTTTGATTATTAATTTCATTCTCAATTCTCAATTTTCAATTTTCAATTCTCAAAATATTTTACGAACTTTGCGCCCGCTGCAGAAGAAAGCTTACAATTTTGTGACTTTATATCAATAATTTAATACATATAATAAATGGTATTCACAGCAGAACAAATTGCCGGAATTTTGGGAGGAACAGTAGATGGTGATGTAGATGCGAAAGCCGGTAGTTTCTCCAAAATAGAAGACGGAAAGCCTGGTACCCTTACATTTCTTGCTAATCTGAAATATTCCGCATTTATCTACAATACCAATGCAAGCATTGCTTTGGTAAATAACGATTTTATACCGGAAAAACCGCTTCCGGCAACTCTTACTCTGATTCGTGTTCCGAATGCATACATGGCATTGGCAACATTAATGGATATGGTGAGCAAAATGAAGACTTCTAAATACGGGATAGAGCAACCCGTATTTATCAGTCCATCTACCCAGATAAATCCTGAAGATATATATATCGGAGCTTTTGCTTACATCGGAGAAAATGTAAAATTAGGAAAAAATGTTTTCATTTATCCGCAAGCCTATATAGGAGATAATGTTGAAATTGGAGATAACACCATATTATATTCAGGCGCTAAAATTTATTATGATTGTATAATAGGGAAAAATTGCATTATTCATTCGGGTGCGGTAATTGGGGCAGATGGCTTCGGATTTGCTCCTGATGGCGATAAATATAAAAAGATTCCACAATTGGGAAATGTAATTATTGAAGATGATGTCGAAATCGGAGCCAATACAACTATCGATCGTGCAGTAATGGATTCCACTATTATACGTTCCGGAGTTAAATTGGATAACCTGATTCAAATCGCTCATAATGTAGAAATCGGAGAGAATACGGGAATAGCTGCACAAGTAGGCGTTTCCGGTTCTACTAAAATAGGACGCAACTGTATGATCGGTGGGCAAGTTGGTTTGGGAGGACATATTAAGATAGGAGACAGGGTGAACCTTGGTGCCCAGGCTGGAATTATCAGTAATATTGAAGATGGAAAATCATTAATCGGAAGTCCGGGTATCGAGATTAAAAATTTCTTCCGGTCAAGTATCATTTTTCCAAAATTACCCGAAATATACAAAACACTGAACCAGCTTCAAAAAGAAGTTGAAAATCTAAAAAAAGAACTGGATAAATAATTCTTATAAAAAGTGAAATGAGCAAACAGCATACGTTAAAAGGTAGTTTTTCATTAGAAGGGAAAGGTTTACATACAGGTTTGGATATTAAAATCACATTTAATCCTGCACCTGAAAACCATGGGTATAAAATCAAACGGATTGATATTGAGGATCAACCCATTATTGAAGCGCTTGCCGAAAATGTCGCCGGAACACAAAGAGGAACAGTCCTTGCCAAAAATGGAGTACAGGTCAGTACTGTAGAACATGCTTTGGCCGCACTTTATGCTTATGGTGTAGATAACTGCCTGATAGAAGTTGATGCTCCTGAATTCCCTATTTTAGATGGTAGCGCTGCCATTTATGCCAACGAAATCGAGCGTGTTGGACTTGAAAAACAACAAATCGACAGGGATTTTTATATTGTTAAGAAAAAGATAGAAGTTAAGGATGAAGAAACCGGTTCATCTCTTATCATACTTCCGGATGACAAATTTTGTGTAAATGCCCTTATTTCTTTTGATTCGGTTTTCCTTGACAGTCAATATGCAGTATTGGAAGATTTGAAAGATTTCAAAAAAGAGGTAGCTGCATCCCGTACATTTGTATTTGTAAGGGATATCGAACCCCTGTTACAAAACAACCTTATCAAAGGGGGAGATTTGGATAATGCAATTGTCATTTATGAACGCCAGATTAGTCAGGAACGTTTTGACCAACTGGCCGACAAAATGGGAGTTCCCCGCAAAGATGCCACACAATTAGGTTATATCATGAATAATCCTCTTGTATTTCCTAATGAACCTGCACGGCACAAATTGTTGGATGTTATCGGTGACATGGCTTTAATCGGCAAACCGATTAAAGGGAGGATTATTGCAAACTGCCCGGGACATAAAATCAATAATAAGTTGGCTCGTCTTATCCGTAAAGACATTAAACTGAATGAGGTACAAGCTCCGGTTTACGATCCGAGCGTCCCTCCTTTGTTGGATATTAACAAAATCAAAGAACTTTTGCCTCACCGTTATCCTTTCTTATTGGTAGAAAAAATCATAGAAATAGGAGACAATTATATTGTAGGGCTTAAGAATGTTTCGGTCAATGAACCGTTTTTCCAGGGGCATTTCCCGGAAGAGCCTGTCATGCCTGGTGTTTTATTAGTTGAAGCAATGGCGCAGACCAGCGGTTTGCTGGTACTTAACGGCGTTGATGAACCCCATCGCTATTCTACCTATTTCATGAAAATAGATAATGTGAAATTCCGTCAGAAAGTAGTTCCCGGAGATACATTAATTCTCAAATTAGAATTGATGACAGAACTCCGCCGTGGAATTGCCAATATGAAAGGCCATGTTTTTGTCGGGGAAAAAGTAGTGTGCGAAGCCGAATTCATGGCGCAAATCGTTAAGAATAAATAATTCATCAACGAACTAAAATATTCAATATAAATGATTACACAGCTCTCAGTCGTTCATCCTGATGCCATTATTGGTAAAGATGTAACAATCAGTCCGTTTGTTACAATAGAAAAAAATGTGGAAATCGGAGATGGAACGTATATCTATCCGAATGTGGTAATAATGGAAGGCGCCCGGATAGGCAAAAACTGCCGTATTTTTCCCGGTGCCGTAATTTCCGGTATACCTCAGGACCTTAAATTTGCCGGAGAAGACACCCTTTGTATAATCGGTGACAATACAACTATTCATGAATGTGCAACCGTAAACAGGGGAACAGTTTCAAAAGGGCAAACAGTAGTCGGGAACAATTGCTTGTTAATGGCTTATTCACATGTAGCCCATGATTGTATCCTGAAAGATTATGTTATCGTGGGCAATGCATCTCAACTTGCCGGTGAAGTGGAAATAGATGATTATGCAATTTTGAGTGGAGGCACTTTAGTACATCAGTTTTCCAGAATCGGACAACATGTAATGATTCAGGGAGGCTCCCGTTTAGGGAAAGACATCCCTCCTTATATTATTGCCGGCCGTGATCCCATTTCATATTCCGGAATCAATGTTGTCGGCCTCCGCAGACGTGGATACTCAAATGAACAGATAACTTCCATTCAGGAAATATACAGGGCGTTATACCAATCGGGATTGAATAATACTGAAGCTGTAAAATACATTGAATCACAAATACCTGATTCAACCGAAAAAACAAATATCCTGAATTTTGTCACCAGTTCAAAAAGAGGAATAATCAGAGGATACTTAGAATAAATTGAGAAGTTAGAATTGAGAAGTTAGAAGAAATACTTAATGATTTTCTTTCAACTTCTCAATTCTAACTTCTAACTTCATAAATTATGGTTTACAAAATTGTATTATTATCAGACGAAGTGGACGACTTCAAAAGAGTCTTCACCATCGACGCAGATGCAACTTTCCTGGATTTGCACAATGCTATTTTAGACTCAGTTGGATATGCCAAAGACCAACCAACCTCTTTCTTCCTTTGTGATGATGATTGGACCAAACTTACCGAAATCACATTGGTAGAAATGGATACATCATCCGAAGAAGATAATTATCTTATGGATACAACCCATTTAAGCGAAGGATTGGAAGAAGAAGGCCAAAAATTTATGTATATCTTCGAATACCTTACTGAAAGAGCGTTTTTCCTCGAATTATATGAAATTCACCCCGGAAAACATCAGGACAAAGTTGAATGTATTAAATCGGTAGGAAATCCTCCTGCTCAGGTATCTTCAATAGATGACATCAGTCAAAATCTGAATTTATCATCGGATTTAGGTCTGGATGAAGATTTCTATGGAGACAAAGACTTTGATATGGATGAATTGGATGAAGAAGGATTCGATGGGTTGGGCGGAGGAAGCTTTGACAGTGGTAATCCTTATGACGACTCTTTCTGAATGAAATCGCTTGTTGTTTTAATCGGACCAACAGGCGTAGGAAAAACAGAATTAAGCCTTAACTTGGCGGAAAGGCTTAATTCGCCGGTTATTTCGTGCGATTCCCGCCAACTCTACAAAGGCATTCCCATTGGAACTGCAGCTCCTACCCGGGAGCAACTGCAACGGGTTAAGCATTACTTTATAGGTACATTAGATTTAACCGATTATTACAGCGCCAGCCAGTTTGAAGAAGATGCTTTGGCCTTGATATCCCAACTACATCAAACTCATAATACACTTTTAATGACAGGCGGCTCCATGATGTATATCGATGCTGTTTGTAAAGGTATCGATGAGATTCCAACTATTGATGAAAATCTCAGGAAAGATTTATTTGAATTGTATGAAAGAGAAGGATTAGACCCTATCCGCAATCAATTAAAATTACTAGACCCTGTTTTTTATAATCAGGTAGATTTGAAAAACTATAAAAGAGTGATTCATGCCCTTGAAGTTTGTTTGATGACAGGAAAGCCTTATTCTTCCTTTCGTACCGGCATTGACAAGGAACGGCCTTTTAATATTATTAAAATCGGATTGAAACGTGATAGGGAAGAATTATATGAAAGGATTAACCACCGGGTAGATGGAATGATGGAAAACGGATTATTGGAAGAAGTCAGGAGAGTATATCCCTTAAAAAATCTTAATTCTCTAAATACAGTTGGATATAAAGAACTGTTCCGGTATTTAGATGGCGAATGGGATTTGAGCTATGCAGTAGAAAAGATTAAGCAGGATTCCCGCATCTATTCACGCAAGCAAATGACTTGGTTTAAAAAAGATGAAAAAATTGTTTGGTTTTCTCCTTCCGAAATAGAATTGATATTCAAGCACATATCTACATCCCAAAAATAAAAACACTTTTTTCTCACAAAAAACTTTCGAAAAGGTTTGGTGTTTTAAAAAAAGGGATTACCTTTGCACACGCTTTTGGGAAATACGGCGAGTGCGCCGGGGTTTACGGGAGCAAAAAAGTAAAGCGTTCATTGACATTATTTCATACTGACAGTAGTACAAGAGAAAGGTTGTATTGTTTTTTTTCAGGGTATAGGATTTATTTTTTATATTTTGGATATATGATACGATTAGAGGTAAAAAAAGAAAGTCACTTGTCAATAAATTTAGGTGTTTATAAAAAAGAATCATCAATAAAGGGTAAAGGATATAAAATTAAAAAAACAAACTAACGAAGAAGAGTTTGATCCTGGCTCAGGATGAACGCTAGCGATAGGCTTAACACAT
>JAVBLO010000106.1:0-36787 GCA_031553415.1 Bacteroidales bacterium
GCCAGATGTTTGCCGCTACCTTCCTTCGGATTCCACCTCACGGTGGACACCCTTGGCGTTGGCTAAACACTTCCCACTATCTGGGCGTGCGAGGGACTTGCACCCATTAGAATATACCCATGCTGGGCGAACAATAAAAAAAGCAAGGACAACTAAGTCGGCCTTGCTTTTTATAATTCTAGAAATTAATCCCTGTATTAAGCTTCTGCAGAAGTTTCTGTCGTTTCTGCTTCAACAACAGGCTCAGCAGCGGCGGCATTAGCTGCAGCTTTCTTTTCTGCAACAGCAGTAGCTTTTGCTTTATTCGAAGCTTTTTCTGCATCCAATCTTGCTTTGGCAGCAGCACGTTCGGCTTCACTGTTTTTAGATTTAACAGCTTGTAATGTAGCTTGTTTTGAATCTACCCAAGCTTGAAATTTTTTCTCAGCATCTGCTTCATTGAAAGCACCCTTTTTAATTCCACCCAATAAGTGTTTTTTAAGAAGAACTCCTTGTACAGAAAGGATATTACGTGTAGTATCTGTAGGTTGCGCTCCTACTTGCAGCCAATACAAAGCTCTATCGAAGTTCAAATCTATTGTAGCAGGATTTGTATTCGGGTTATAAGACCCAATTCTTTCAATAAACTTTCCATCACGTGGAGCTCTGCTATCTGCGATCACGATGTGGTAAAACGCGTACCCTTTGCGACCATGTCTTTGCAATCTGATTTTAGTTGCCATTTTAAAATTGATTTATTAATTAAATTTGCATTAGCGGGCGCAAAGGTAATAAATAAACATAGAACTATGAACTAAGAACTAAGTTTTTTTTACAAAAACAAAATATTTCCTTTATTGTTCTTAGTTTATATCACCCTCTCACCTTATTACTTAACAGCCAAGCATCTTTATGTTTAGGATTTTCAAGTCTGAATTTATTCAGAAAATATTCAGCTTCATCTTTATCCTGGAAAGAACGGATGTAAATACGCGAACGGTCGCTCTTTTCAATAATGGATGCGGAATTGAATTGCTTTTTAAAATAAGGAAGCATTTTTTCGGCATCACTCTTATTTGGAAAACTTGCGATTATAATAAGGTAACCATTTGTTGAGTTAGATATAACAGGAGGTACTTTTTCATCTTTTACAATAAGTTTTATTTCAGGATTATTTTCTTTTTCCGGAATGGTCGTTATACTACTAACCGTATCTTCTTTTGAATCAAAAGAGACTGCTGTGTCTTTTACAAGTACTTCACCCTTATCTTTATTAACCGGCAATTCTACAGAAACCTTTTCTTGGATTGGCATGTATGAAGAAAACATTCCTGCATACTGAGTGGGAATTTCCTTATTGTCAATTGGTGTGGATAACAGTAAAAAAATTAAAGCAATAGCTGCTATGGAAGCCGCTGTAAGCATTTTTTTGCTCAACGGAATCATAACAACATGCTTACCTTTGATTTTTTCAGGTTCTTCTTTTTCAACCGGCATAACAATTTCACTCAACAAAGGCATGTAGAAATTTTTGAACCCGAATTGACCGGCATTTGCAGATAAATCTGTTGAAGGAGAAAAATTGATTTTTTTATCTTGCGACAATACAAAATGACCAACCTGAGGAATGGTGAATTCACCTTTATTTTTCAACAAACTAACCAATTCGACAGAAAAATCCGAAACAATTTTATTGGCTTCATTATAAGGAATTTTTCGTTCCCGCTTAATAGAATCAGCCAAAATTCCATCATTATGCTTTAATTCCGGATTAAAACCCAAAGAAACGGAAGGAGGTGAAAATATATCTTCATCCATAGCACTTTTGGCTGGTGCAGGTGAATGCACCAAAGCACCGAATCCGGGAATAATCACGCATTCGTACTTTGTTAAGAGGTATGCTATGTGAGAATATATATTTTGCATGATGCAAAAATAAGAAAACTTTTTTAATTAACCACCTTAGCTTCTGCTACCTGAATAATAGTATCATCAGAAGGGTCTGATATAAAGGCGACTACAGAGCAATTTTCTGGGACAGCTAAACCGCCTGCCTTGGGCTCCAATCCTCCTCCCACCCATCTTTGAGGAATTATGATATTATATTGTTTAGTTACAGAAAACCCTTTACTCACCAAACCACTGATAAAAGAATCACCTGCAGATGAAGATACCGATGTTCTCAATACATGCTGATGCTTATAATTGTCGCCTTCTATACTTCCTGCCTGATATGCTATAATATCACTTTCAGTAATCAGCACCACTAAATTGTAATTGACATCCATATTCTTCAAGGGAGTTGCACTTACATTTATCTTGAGTTCTCTACTGGAAACATTAAAAGTATTTTTTATATCCAAATTAAATGTTGGCTCTACGAATAATTGTTTATAAGTTTCTTCTGCCCACACTCCCCTATCATATAATTTACTTGTAGAAGATGAATTTTTTCTGTTTATCATTCCTGTAGGCAATGAAGCTTTACCTTTATCTGCATACTTATCTGCATAGTCATATCCTGCCCTACATGTCATAGAGTCTGGACTTCCAAGTGTTCTGCTCACACTTCTATTTATATGTTCGGCGATAATAATAACTTTTCCAGAATACAGTTCCTGTAAACCATGGGCGATTCTGGAAGCATCAGGACAATTGGTGCAATTCATCCCTGTAAAGTCTTCAATTAAGACACGTTGTCCCAACCAATCAGAATTTTCTATTGGCTTTAAGTAATCAGATTCTGCAATTTCATCACAAGAAATAAAACTACAAAATGCAATTAACAGGACAGAAAACAAGTATATTGATTTTATTTTTTTCATCTGACGTAAAATTTAGAATTAATTAGAAAGTGGAAGAAAAGGTCATATTTAATCCGCTGGTAGCAGGCATATACCGGCAAACTCCTCCGGAACAATTAACTCCTTCGCGGGTCCGACCATATCCGATTTGCAAACGATTAGCGCCAACCGTATATGCTGCCGAAACCAAATAATAATGTTGGTTGGTTACATCATAGTTATACATGTCAGATACAGAGAAGAACCATTTGGGTGCTATGGAATATTCCAGTCCGACATAAGCCCAGTTACCATCATCCTGTTTGGTCCATAAATGCTGAGCTTCCATGCGCAAACTTCTTTTCTTATCAATATTATAAGTGACATCTCCCACAATAATGTTGGCTTTCACATTGTCTTCTCCTGGTTCTGACAGGATAGCACTTTTGTTATAAAACAGGTTCATATACATAAAAATAGCTTTCCATGTACGATCGAATTTCTTTGTGATTTCAAAATTAAAATCCTGGTAATATTTTTCATCACCCGGCTTAAAAAACGGGGAATCATAACCATAAGTACCCATTGGATTAAGCGGGTCAGGGCAAGTCCAATTCTTTTCGATAGATTGAACTATCGAAAAATTCGCCCTCAATTCAGTACCATATTTTCCTCCTAATACTGATCCTTTAGGAATTGTATAAGTCACATCTGCTTCCAAAGCCATTTCTCCTTCAGGCTGAGTTTCATAAGGATAAATAGCCGGAAGTGCATAAGTATGTTGACGCGTAGTAGCTGGTATGTAGTTGATATTCAACATATTTCCGGCAACATTCCTATCACTTTTAAACGACATATTATCCGAACGTTTTCCGGTCAACATTATACCTAATCCTTTTTGACTGTAACTTGTTGACACCAACAAAGCTTGTCCCGGACGGAAAATATAATCATTAACAAGCGAAGGGTCGTTGTATTTGAAGGCATATTCTCCCTGTAAATTAAAACCTTCATAATTGAAGTTTGCACGTCCGGCAACAGCTGCCACATTTTTAGGAAAATTAATAGCTTCAGTTCCTACTATATAAAGAGTTTCTTCCTGATATTTACTTACTATACCGCCACCAAAAGTTACACGGGCTTTGCTTTGATTCAATGATGTAAGAACATCATTAAGGGAAACTTCTCCGTCCAGACCTCTCACAAGCCCATCTCCGTAATCCCAATAATAACGTTGTTTACCAATCAAACCTTTTAGAGTGACCCCATTAAATGGCATGAATTTAAGCAATGCACCATTCATTGAATTATCCAAGCCTAAATCCGTGTCACGATAAGAACGGAATATCAATCCATTACCAAATTGCTCATAGAAACTTCCAGCTGTAAATTCAAACTGTTTGCCTGAATAAGATGCATAATAATTGGCAATGCCCTGTCCTTTATATTGAGTATCAAAACCAAGCATCGGATCCAAATAAAATTCATAGCGCAAACCTGCTGAAAAGCTATTCAAACGATATTGCAGTTCTGCAGACCCATTTGAAAGAATTTTCTCAGGCACATCAGGCGCTCCAATAGCCGAATCTTTAGCATAATACTGTGCACTGATTTGTACATTTCCTGTAAGGCTTCCGCCATCAAAAACACTTTTACTTTCCTGAGCATTTCCAGCCACACACAATGTAGCGAAAAAACCCAGCAATATAAGTTTTTTCATATATTCTTATTCAGAAATGGGTTCTTTACTGATGAGTTTTTCCACAACACTGATAATTTCATTTTCACTTCCCTGTGAAAATGTGGTATGTTGCCATGCAATGTTACCTTCCCCGTCAATAATAAAAGTATGAGGGATGTTATTAACATTCATAGCTCTTTTGAAATCACCATTAGTATCCAGATAAACTTCATAGTCCCAACTTTTTCCATTTACTAAAGGTGCAACACCAGCAGAACTGCGGCTGTCGTCAATAGAAATAGCAATCAATTTAACACCTGTATCTTCCTGCCAATCCTCATAAACATCATGAATTGTACTTAGTTCACGGATACAGGGTTTGCACCAGGTAGCCCAGAAACTAATAATAAATGGTTTACCATCATTATAAAAGTCAGCGGTATTTATCGTATTACCTTTTATATCTTTAAGTTCTATCGCCGGCAGATTGTTTTTCTTTTCTGTCATATCCGCTTTTTGCGCATTTACAGTATAAACCAAACCTGCTAACATAGTTAGAATGATAATTTGCTTTTTCATATTGATAAAAATTTAGTGAATTTTATATGGGCACAAAAATAAAAAGAATTTATGAATGTTATACAAATTGTCACAAAAAAGGTACCAAAATATTATTATTATAAACAATAATCACCCGGAAATTGTTAAATTTCATAATAACAAATATCAATTTAAAGTTTGGCTGCATTTTTGTTATGAAATTTATACTATTTTTGTGCAAATTAAAAATTTATCAATATTAAATTAATAATGTGATGAAAAGGATTTTACTCTTTGTCGTTTCTATTTGTTGCCTGAATGCATTTGCTGGTAACAGGGTTACTTTAGTCGAACACATCACAGGAGCAGATTGCGGCCCTTGTGCAACCACAAACCCTGTAACGGATCCTGTTTATGAAGAATACTTAGAAAGAGGTGAAATTGCCCTTGTAAAGTACCAATCATACATAAATGGAGTTTCTAATGATCCTATGTGTAAAGACAATCCGGAGCTTACAGGTACCAGAGCAACTTATTATAGTGCATCAAGTGTTCCTACAATTAAAATTGATGGAAACCAAGCGACATTTACCAGTAGTGTTACAAAATCCACATTAACCAGTGCATTAAACAATGCATTGGCTATTAATTCAAAGTGGGATATTAATGTTGATTATGCTTTCAATGAGAGTTTTAACAAAGTGACTATCAAAATGGATTTCAAGTCTCTGGAAGTTCAAACCGGAAAATTTGTAGCACAAATCATCATTCTGGAAAAAGACATCAATTATCCT
Source organism: Bacteroidales bacterium (assembly GCA_031553415.1). Taxonomy (GTDB): domain Bacteria; phylum Bacteroidota; class Bacteroidia; order Bacteroidales; family Azobacteroidaceae; genus JAIRVZ01. The sequence continues at coordinate 5,778 of JAVBLO010000106.1, forward strand.
ACTCCTCCAGGAAACAATCATGAAAAGCACTTTATTTATGTTGCCAGACAAATGATGCCCAATAACAATGGGACAACATTAAAAGAGAGTTGGAACGCCAATGAAGCAGGAGAATTAACTTACATCACCGATGTGCCTTTTTATTTCAGGGATTTGTCGCAGCTGGCTGTTGTTGCCTTTATACAAGACAACAATACAAAAAATGTTACTCAAGCTTCTTATGCAGCACCCAAGCCAATAACAAAAACGCCCAACCTAGATGTTTCATTAGTGAAATTTACTCCCGAACCAACTAAAACAGTTTCTGGGCCAAAAGTTACCATTAAAAATAATTCAAACACTGAAATTACATCAGTTACTTTCCGGATAAACTTCTTTACTACTAACACGTCAAAAGATATCCAATGGACAGGAAGCTTACCTGCTGGTGTTACTTCCGATGAAATATATTTACCTGAATTTTCTGCAGAAACAGGGCTTAATCCTTACTCCTTGTCTGTATTAAATCCCAATGGAGGTGTTGACATAGCTAACCTGGACAATTACACCAATAGCAGATATGGTTATGCCCAGCTTTATCCTGATGTATTCACTCTCCCTGTCTTTGAAGATTTTGAACGTACCACAGAAAGTGGGGAAACAAATACCAACGGAAAAATCGGCGACTATCTGGAACATGCCATTATTAATGACTTTAACTGGAATGGATATGTTTCTATTAGATACTACAGTTTAACAAGGAATCTTGGCGCTAATAACTCGATATTCGCAATGCGTTTCAACAATTTTTCAAATAAAACAATAGGTGATTTTGACGAATATTATCTACCTACAGTAAACTTGCAAGGCATTGAATATCCAAAACTTTCATTTTATCATGCTTACTGCCCTTATAACATGGCTTCTAAATCAAATGTAGATACTCTATTGGTACAAGTTTCCACAGACGGCACTTCATGGACAGATTTATATAAAAAATGGGGAACTGATTTAAACTCAACATCAACAATAAAAACCGGTTCCCAATTTGTTCCAACACAAGCAGACTGGAAAAAAACTGTCATAGATTTGAAAGATTATAAGGGACAAGCTGCTGTGACTATCAGAATCAGGAATATTTGTGGATACAACAACGATTTATTCCTTGATCAAATATTAGTGGAAAATAATAGTAGCTCCGCATTGCCTAGCATTTCTCAAAATAAAAATTTCTCTATTTATCCTACTGTAACAAAAGATTTTATCAATGTATCTTTCCCTACAAATAACAATAGTGAAGCTACTATCAAAATCTATAGTCTGATTGGGCAAGAAGTTCTTACACATAAAACAGGTGCTGTTGCCCAAGAGCAGCATATAGAAAAATTAAATTTATCACACCTGAATGCCGGTTCTTACATTTTAGTATTGAATGTAAACGGCACGAAAGTTTCTGAAAAAATTACAGTTATAAAATAAATTATGATTAACAAATAAATAAAAATCAAGAAAATGAAAAAAATTATGTCTTTTGCCTGCGTTGCTTTGTTATACATAACATCCGGATATGCCCAAAGTTTAGAAATGTATGACGGTAGAACCCTCAAAAAGATCGAAAATGGAGCAACTGTTATATTTGGAGATCCTGAACCAAAAAACGATAATATAGAAGCTCCAATATATATTAAAAATGTCAATCCAAACGAAGATCCTGTCAAGCTAAAAGTAAAAAGAAACCAAATTGAAATGGTTCCAGGAGCTTCTGAGTCTTTTTGTGTTATGCAATGTTACAATGAATCTGTAAATGAGAATCCCGACTCTGACACTCCAACAATTTTATATGGAGTTACATACGGTGGAATCGAAAATGGACTCAGGGTAGGATTTCATGGTATATATGGGTGCGATAATCAAAGATCGACATCAACAGTGCAATATACCTTTTCTGTACTGAATAATCCCTCAGATGCAGTAAGTGTTTACATTGTATATTCTTACGAATATCGCATGGGTATAAAAAATGCTCTGTTGGATAATACCAATATTTATTGTGAAAATGGTAAATTACATTTGGACTATGATTTATCTGCCTTTGCCAGCGAAAATCCTATCGTAAACATATATAATGTTTTCGGAACCAAAATGGGTTCTAAACAATTGAAAGATTTACAAGGAAATGAAACGATAGATGTAGCTTACCTTCCTAAAGGCATTTACATTTGTTCTTTTGTTTCAGGACAAGGAAAACCTGTTTCTGCTAAATTCATTATAAAATAAGGTATTCTATTATAAAAAAACAGGCCGGAAAATTAGACTTTCCGGCTTGTTTTTTTATGTATTTTTTATATTATTGCACAATAATTTTTTGAGTAGCAATTTTTCCTCCTGTCCCTAATGTCAGCATATATAGCCCTTTTCCAAGAGAAGAAATATCTATGGTTTCAGAATGAGAACCAACGCCCAAGTTTCCAAATGACTTGGAATATACTTTATTTCCGTCTACACCACATATAATAATATATACTTCTGCTTGCAACTCTGAATCAAAAGACACGGTAGTTTTTCCGGAAGTAATAGCAGGATATACTTTAAATCCGGGAATTACATCTGATGCAATTTTCTTAACACCACTACCATCATTTGTCTGCACACTGATTTGGTCTAAATACAAGTTATTTCCATAGCTATTTCTCATTTTGAAACGAATTCCCACATTTTGTTCTCCTGCATATTCAGACAAAGAAAAATATACCTTTTTCCAATCACTGCCGGATGGATTCAAATATTCACTACTCTTGGATGTTGATGTAGTTGTATTTAGCTCTTTTCCACCTTTCTTGAATAAATCAGTCCACATAATACCATCATCTTTTGATATCTGAACTGATAAAGTATCATTTTTTGATCCCGGGCAATATGCATACCGGAAATAAAATGCAGGATCGGGCAGATTAGTCAAATTAAAATTAGGGAAATAATATTCATCGACATCTCCCGATTTTGAATTCCAATAATTTTTAAATACCAATGCATAAGCAGAACCTTCAGCTCCTCCTGCATAAATACCAGAACGTTTAGCCGGATCTGATATAAATGCCGGATCATAAAAAATTGAATTAGCAAAAAAAGCAGCCTGCGAATTTATTTCAAAGTCTTCAAAAACAGGAGCGGCAATAGCTGGATATAATTTCAGAAATTCCATTGATACAGTATTATTGCTTAGCTTTGTATCCGGTTTTTGATTTGGAAAAAAAGAAGTCAAAGTGTATGTATGTATATCACGAATAAGATCAATGTGAAGGTCAGATAAGGCAATAGAAGACTTGCCTGGCGATATAGGCTGTGTATAAGTTATTGTCTTTTCTGTTTTATCCGGATAAGTAAGAGTGAACATTAAAGAAGTAATGGTTTCATTGCTATTATTATCCAAACTTACAACCGGATAGGTTACAGAACCTGATCTGGAAAATTCCATTTTTGAAAGAGCGACATCGCAATTCGGACCCGGGATATCAGTTTTAGGAGCAGCATAAGCAGCCTGTTTAACACTCTTGTCATTCGACTGTATAAACGCCACAATTTCCAAATTTTTGAAATCCTGGTAATAAGCCGGGATGCTAATATTTTCCTGAGAAATAACAATCTCTTCACCTGCAGTCCAACTCGTTTTCAAAATTGTTCCTGAAGCATCCGGCAACATTTTCCTCATCACATGATTAAAGACTGATTCCCCATTTGTTCCGGGAGCCACTTCATAAGTGACATCTTTTTCCAATAAAGCAACATATAATTTAAAATTGCCTGTTTGCTCAACTAAAGATTTAACCTTTACTGAAATATTAAGTTTCTTGTAATAAGTGTCAAAATCATAATTTACATCCAACTCCCAGTTGGAGGGAATTGTAATTGCATTCTCAATCGAATCCTGAAGCTCGTTGATCGTATTTTGACTTTGAACAGCTCCAAACAACCGCTTACCATCACAATATATAGTAGGATAACCCATGCTTCCAGTATAATAATTAACCCTAGTACTTATTTCTACAGGATTTTTCTCATACATAGGATCATATCCATAATTACCTTGATATTTAATAACAACCAATTTACTTTGCTTAGCCAAATTATCATAAACGGGATTCATATACCTGTTGGTTGGTTCACAATAAGCACAACTGGCACTGGTAAAGTGTTCTATTAAAGTAACCCTTTCTCCTGATCTAACAAAAAAACAAATACTCAAAAACAATAAAACAGAAAGTAATCTATTTTTCATAATTTTAAAATAACATTAAATATTTTATTATATGTAAACTCTTAATTTAATTAACAAAACTACTCCTTTTATTTAAAATTTAATTTGTTCTGTTCGTTAATAAATTGAAATTGGAATAATTTTTGCAACACTAATAAAAAAAACGACACAAAAAATATTTTTGATAAAAAAAACAAATATCTTTGTAAATTCACTTTTGAAAATTTATATCATTTTGTAATTTAATTTATAGACATTTACCAATTTTATGAACAAATTAATTACTCTTTATGTACTAATGTGCATATTTTGTTTTCATTTTGCAACCATCAATAGTCAAAATCGCATTATTTTGTTCGAAGACTTCACAAATAACGGATGTCCTCCATGTGCCAAATACAATCCCGGACTTGAATCTGCTGTAGCAGAAAATGGTGATAAAGCAACTTTTATCACTTATCATGGTTGGTATCCTTCAAAAGACGATCCAATGTATCTTGCAGATGCTCAAGAAATCGTAGACAAAGCTGTTTTTTATTTTCCCAAAGGCGTGCGCCCTGACGGCTTTCCCGGTGAAATGGCTTTTCCTACCTATTTTGCAGACGGAGTCAGAGTGAGTACCGGAGAAACAGTCAACAGTTTTTATGCCAATGTAATAAGTGTCATCAATAGACAGTCATATAAACCTTCACCCTTTAAAATAGAAACGAATTATTCTTTATCTAGTGACAAATCAAAAGTTTTTGTTCACTCTAAAGTAACAGCTATCAGCAATATATCCGGTAAGATGCGTTTATTCTTGAATGTAATTGAGGAACACATAACAGATTCACAAGCATTAGGTGTAAATGGTGAAAAAGAATTTTTCCACGTGCTCCGAAAAATACTGCCAAATTCTGGCGGTTTGGCATTGCCAGCGCAAATGGCAGCTGGGGAGACAACAGAATTTGATGAGGAATGGGAGATTGCTAATTTTTATGACATTTCAGAATTAGCTGTAGTTTCATACATACAAGATATTGCGACCTACGAAGTACATCAGGCAAATTATACTCCTGCTTTGCCTAAAGTAAATGATGGAGCAAACATTATTGAAATCAAAAATGCGACTTCAGAACTATGTACCCCCAAATATACCGGCCAATTATCAATAATGAATCCTGGAGCTAATAATTTGAAATCGGCAAAAATACACGTTTGGATAAATGATGAAGAGCAACCTGTTTATAACTGGAGTGGAGATGTGCCTTACCGGGGATATATAACTGTAAATCTTCCGGTTTATACAAATTTTACATTAAAAGCAGCTAAACAAACCAATACAATAAAAATCAAAGTTACTAATATAAATGAAACTACCGCTGAAACATCAGATAACTATACCACTATTAAAACTGTAAACAATACATCAAACTCTTTATTATTAACAGTTTATACAGGCGGAAGACCACAAGCAATTTCATGGGATTTAAAAAATGATATGGGAACTATCATTACACAAGAAGGGCCGTATAATGAAAAAACACAATTAAATACTATACCCATTTTGTTAAACGAAACCAGCTGCTACACATTCACATTTTATGATCTAACTGGCAATGGCATTGGTTCAGGATACGTACAATTAGACGCAATAGATGCTGCCGGCAAAATTACTTCTGTATTTCCCGCAATTACATATGTTGGTTCTATCATGAAATACAATTTTTCCGTAAACCAGATTTTAGTTACAGGAATAAAAACAGTAAAAGATGATAATATTTCAGTTTATCCTAATCCGTCTACAACCGGTATTTTTAATTTAACAGGCTGGGAATCATCCGGTAAAGTTTTATTTTCCGTATATAATTCAGCTTCTATCAAAATTTCAGAACAACAATTAAGTGGTAATGAAGTCGAAACTATAGATTTATCGGAACTAACTTCAGGAATCTATTTTCTAAGAATTCAAACTGATAATTTCATAGAGTGTAAAAAACTGATTATTACAAAATAAAACAAAATGAATTTATCCTTTTGTGGGTAGATATTGCAAGAGCATAATTTCCAGCATGTTTTTACAATCAAAATAAACTCGAAATTCAAACATTAAAAGTGATATTATAATTTTATTAACCTTTTCATAAAAAAATCAATGAGAAATTTATTCATTTTCTTATTTTCCATTTTGTGGTTTAATATTGCAAACGCACAATGGTCAAGTAATCCTGGATATCCATACAAAGTTGTGGTTGACGGAGGTGCAAAGCATACCGCCTTAACAAGTGATGGACGTATTTATGTCACTTGGGGAAATCCTAAGTTAAGTTTAATTCTGCTTAATGCAGACGGGACTGTTGCCGAAGGCTGGCCTGCAAATGGATTGCGTGTCTTACCTAATGTAGACGAAGCTAGTTCGTTTAGTGATTTCGGCATGTCAATCTTCTCTGATAACAGTGCGTTTTTAGCATATTGCGATAGCAGAAATGGGATTAAACCTCATAGCCCAGACAATCAGATTTTCCAACCTTTTGCTTATAAAGTGAGTGATAGAGGAATATCTCTTTGGGAGAATGGAATTATGCTTCAAGATACCAGGGAAATCGATCCTTTTTACAATAAATCTTTATATCCCAAAACATATATAACAAATGATGGAAATATTTTGTCCAGTTGGAGTTACTTTAAATCCAGACTTACTCAAAAATGGATTAAATTAAAGGACAAAGACACTCTTATAGAAAAAGACACTCTTGTAGATGTGTATGTAGATGACCCTTACAGTAAAATTGTATTATTAGATCCTAATAATGGAGATATACAATGGGAAAATCCAATCACTATTGACAGCACATATTTTCCGACCATAATTTCTTCCGATAAAAACAATTTCATAGTTGCTTACAAAAAAGGAAAAAACGATTTAATTTATGCGAGTAAATACAGTGGCTTTGATGGAAGCCCGATTTGGGAAAATAAACAATTAGGAAACTTACCTATTGCAAATGGGGCTGAAGTCCTCATCGCATCAGACGGACAAGGAGGTGCAATTGTTTCCTGGCAATCAACAGGTACAAATTCTAATTACGCTGTATGCCAACGGATAACTTCTTCTGGCCTGCTTACGATGGGAATCGACGGGCTCACTGCCACAGATGAAACCAGCACCAAGCATTCAGGAGTTCAAATGTCGGTAGACTCAAAAAACCAAATAGTATATTTACAATGGGTTAATACATTATTAAGTGAATATTGTTCTTTCCATGTTCAGGCCATAGATTTTAATGGTGAATATCTTTTCTCCAGCAAAGGGATAAAACTTACTGCAGATCGTGTAGATCTCAGCGATATGTCGGATTATGAATGTAGTGGAATTTCAAATACAGGCGACGGTGTCATTTGCTTCTATGGAAGTGTACGACAAAATGACACTGGTTTAAAAGCAGCTTATATTACAAAAGAAGGCTCAGTGCAATGGAACAAACAAATATCTACCGTTGAAAAAACAACAGGGGTAGCAACTCCTTTCTTTAATGGACAAGCTGTTGTATTGTGGGCAAAAAATGGATCTTTATATGGGCAAAATGTCCACAAAGATGGTACTATAGGAGCTTCTCCCTCCGCTATCAACAAAACTTCGATTTCTGATTTCTGCAAACTTAATCAACTGGATGGCAGCATTCAAATTCAGTTAGATATGCAAGATGCAGCTCAAGTCAAAATTGATGCATATAACCTTTGTGGGCAAAAAATGGCCACAATAGCTAATCAGAATGTAACTGCCGGAAACAATGAATTCAACTGGGGTACATCTAATTTATCCAAAGGAGTTTATTTGCTTTCAATCAGTATCAACTCAGAAGTGCAAACAGTTAAAGTAACTTTATAATTTTAAGGATAAACATTATCATTATTTTATGAAAAATTTAATTACTCTCTTATTCGCTTTTTTGTGGCTTGGAGTCGCAAATGCGCAATGGTCGGATAATCCGGCAAAAATAGAAAAATTGATGATTGATGCTGGTGTTAAGCATACTGCATTAACCAACGACGGGCGTATTTATGTCACATGGGGAAATCCTAACTTAGGATTGATGCTGTTGAACGCAGACGGAACCGCTGCCGACGGATGGAATCCCATAGGTGGATTATCCGTTTTGCCCGCTAATACTTATGAAGCATCCTGGTATGGAGATTTCGGTTTAACAGTCGCCCCAGATAATAGCGCCATTTTGGTATACAGTGACAGTCGTAACGCAAATCCCCAAAGCGTAGAAACTCAAGTTTTTCAACCATTTGCTTACAGGATAGGTACAGATGGTACATTCAAGTGGGATCGTAATGGTATCACGCTTCAGGATTCCAGAGAAATAAGCCCGACAAAAAAAGGGATGACCCCCAGGGTTACAATGACAAATGATGGATATGTTTTAGTTTGCTGGAGTTATCTCGATGAAGATAATTGCTATTCTAAAATCACAATGATGAATCTGACAGATGGAGAATTCATATGGGAAAATCCGATTACTATCAGCAATTGTTATATGCCGAATATCGTACCTTCAGGGAAAAGCGACTTTATTGTTGTATACAAACAATCTAATTCTCTTATTTCTTCTCGTAAGTACAGCGATTCCGGTGATTTAATTTGGGAAAGACAAATCGGGAAAAATCCTATTGGAGATGGGGCCGAGCCGATTATCGCATCCGACGGACGCGACGGAGTAGTTGTTGTATACCAATCAGTAGGTAATAGTAACTACATCATTACTCAACGTATTTCATCTTCAGGTTCCCCAACTATGGGAATTGACGGAGTTCCAGGAACTAATGAAAATGTAACCAAACAATCCAGCCCCCAAATGTCGGTAGACACACAAAATCAAATAGTTTATTTGCAATGGACAAATACATTATTGAATGATTATCGCTCTTTTCATGTTCAGGCAATTGATTTTGACGGAGAATACCTTTTCTCAAGTAAAGGTTTGAAAATTTCGGAAGATCCTGCAAATGAAAATGACAAATTTGATTATTTGGGAAGTGGGATGTCAAGTACCGGTGATGGTGTCATCTGTTTTTACAGCAGTGTAAGAGAAAATGAACCTATCAAAGGATTAAAAGCCATATACATTTCTAAAAGCGGAGAATTGATTTGGAAGAAACAAGTAGCGACTATTGAAAAAACGACTGGTATAGCCACTCCATTCTTCAATGGACAAGCAGTCGTTTTATGGAAATCGTCAAATAACTTATACGGGCAAAATATTCATAAAGATGGCAGTTTAGGAGTTTTGGCATCAGGCTTAAAACGGACTTCCTTGTTAGAAAATTGCACAATCACTCATTTAGACAATAATAATATTCAAATTGATTTGAATGTAAAAAATGAAGTAAACAATGTAAAAATAGAAGTTTCCGATATGCTTGGCAAGAAAATTGGAACTATTGCCAATGGTTCAGCAAGACAAGGGATAAATCAATTTTACTGGAATACTACGGGTTTGAACAAAGGCATTTATCTGCTTACTTTGGTTTTAAATTCAGAAATTCAAACAACTAAAATAATATTATAATGTAAAATTATCATGAAAAAAAATCTATTAACAATTATTTTTTCAGTGTTGTTCTCAGTCGGGATGTACGCACAGTACCCCTACTACAACTCCACTCCTTATTTTACGGAAGGCTTTGATGCAGCAAGCCTCCCTTCCGGATGGACACAGGAAGGTACAATGTATAACTCTTCAGGTTCATCTGTAGCAAACAGTATTTGGAGAACTACAAATACCTATTCCCCGGCCAATCTGAATTACCAGACAGCTGTGAATGGCAGTGCCGGTCGCAATGCTGATATGACAAGTACTCATTCTCTTCAGTTCCCTATTGCTGCTAATACAGGTATCGTTTCCAAACTCACATCTTCCGCATTAGCTAATAACAAAAATAATGTGGTAGTGAGCTTTTCTTTCAATCTGGCAACTGGTTGGACAGACCTTCTTGGAGATGGTTCACTTGGTTATTTGGCTGTCAATTTCTCAACAAATGGCACTGAATGGGAAACAGGTTGGAGAAGTGACAAACTTTCCGGAGGAGATGATTTATATGATTCTCAAACGCTTAAAGAATTGATGAACTTCCAATGGAATGTTGCTCATGTATTTTTACCTTCCAAATACAATGGACAGCCGGTTTATATACAATTTGAAATCAATTCTCCAAATTATAGCAAAAGAACCTCCGCAGCCGCACGCTGTATGATTGATGGTTTGTCTTTCTGCGAAAGAAAATCAAATGACGCCGCACTTATTGGTGTAAATAATTATAGAGCAATCAATTCAGGTGTAAATATTTACAACTTTTTGAGTGTAATTCCTTCAAACTCGCCGGCAGTGAAAGCCATGGTGAAAAATCTTGGAACGAACGACATTACTACCATGAATATTGGATACACATACGGAAGCAATCCCGAGGTGGTTGAAACCATTAATTTCTCACCGGCTTTAAAAATGGGAGAAAAATATGAATACACATTTGCAACTCCTATTACATTTGATTATTTATCTAATCAAAAGTTAATCGTTACAACCAAATTAAGCGGAGATGAATTAACCGGTAATAATGAAAATTCATATACGATTATCAATACATTGGTTTCAACGCCTTATACTGTTACATGGAAAGATCCTTCTGGGAACGGTACTCCAGATGACTGGAGCGACATATACTCATACTCACCGGCAGTAAATACTACCTATTCTTCTTATTTGTCTGTAGATGCTTATACTCAAGCTAAATCAGGAAAAGGATACAGCGCAGGTCCAAGCAATGTGGATGCAGCAAAAGATGCAAAAATTAATCCGGCTGTGGCGTATTTGTTTTCAAGACCGGTTCATGTGAAAGCCGGACATAGTTATGAACTTCAATATTCTGCCAATAGTGATTATACCGCAGACCCTGATTTGCCTGTTTCCATGAAAGTATACACTACCAATAAAAAAGATACTTTAGCTCCAATTACGAACATGTTTTTAGAGGATACATTTGTTGATAAGACAAACTGTATTGGAAAAAAACATCGCTTTACGGCTACTCAGGATACAACTTGTTATTTTGTTTTCAGAATATACCGCCAACCGGAGCCTGGAAAAAGATATTTTTACTTGTATGATGTTCTAGTAAAAGAAGTTTTTGGAAATGATGCTGAATTTACAACATTGCTTTCTCCTGCTTCAACTGCCTATGAGTATACCTCTGAAGAAATTGTAAAAGTAAAAGTAAGTAACTTAGGTTCATCCGGCATTGCTTCCGGAGCTATTACTTTGAATTATCAAGTGGATAATGGCACTGTTGTATCTGAAAATTTCGCAGAAGAACTGGCTGTTTTTGAAGCAAAAGAATATGCTTTCAACCAAAAAGCGGACTTATCCGGCACAGGAAGTAAAACATTGAAAACATGGTTAAGTTATCCGGAAGATTCTTATACAAATAATGATGTTTTAACAACAACATTGAATCCTAAGGTTACCGGAGTTCCCTATGTATTGAATTTAGGAACACCAACGGCACCATCTATCGAAACTTCTTTCTGGGATACAAATACTGCCTGGTCTTTGACTACAATTGGAGCTGTACCATTTTTCCTGAAAACAGCCGCATCTGTGGGCGTTCCTATTTACTCGCGCCCAATCCGTCTGCAAGCAGGAGAAAGTTATAAACTATATTTTATTCCGGGTAATGCAAGTTCGAACAAGACATTAACTGCTAATGCCGCCCTTTATTCCAAGAATGGTAGTTCTTACACCAAGGTCAAAGACTTGTATACAGGCACTGAAGTTTCCGTAACCGGAAACTATTTACCTGAATGCATGGCTAAATTCGAAGTCGACACTAACGGTGATTATTATATCGGATTTAACATCAATGCTAAAAATGGGGCAAATAATGCAATTGCACGTTTATCAAGCGCAAAAATTCTTACAAGTTTCAATAATGACATCTCTGTAGAACCTGACTTGAAATTGCAAGCTACTCAAATGGCAGGAACAAACTATCAATTACAAGTAGGCGCTACAATTTCCAACCGCGGAGTCAATAATGTAAGTTCATTCAAGATTTGTTATCAGGTTGGAGAAGGAACTCCCGTTCGTGAAACAATATCAACTTTAGGTTCTGGAAAACAATTGTTATATTATTTCGACCAATTGCCTTCGTTTGAAGGAGGTAAAGACGAAACAATCAAAGTTTGGTCTGAACTAACCGGAGATGAAGATTTGTTAAACGATTCGACAACCGCATCCATAAAAAATATACCAGTCGCACCAATACCTTATTCAATTAGTTCATGGAATAATCAAAATGGAGATGACTGGCAATTAATTGATGCCAATAAAGATGGCAACCGCTGGGAAAAATATAATATAATAGGAGTAAATCGGATTAATGGCTACCGTTATTCACCAACTGATTCTGATGCAGATGATTACGTCATGACTCCTCAGATTTACATGGTAGAAGGACATACTTATCAGATTGAGAGCAAATTAATTGCAGATGAAAGCATCCCTACAAGTATAACAATCCTGGCCGGCACTTCCAATCAACCTGAAAACTTCGACACAGTAATGGAATATAAATCCCTCACTACTATCGGAGGAGAAGGTACTTCTGCAACTTTGACTTTCTATACTGCAAAAGTTACCGGCAATCATGCAATTGCCTATCATGTTAAAGGAAAAGTGAATCCAATAACTGTTGCTTTAGTAAAGGTTAGGGAAATCAATGAGATTCCGGATATCGAGTTATCGCTTGTAAGTCCTACAACAGATGGAGTATTTACAACTTCGGATGCAGTTAAATTCAAAATTAAAAATCGTGGCTCCGTTGACGTTAATGGCGTACCTTTCAGTTTCTTCCTGAACAATAAACAAATAGAAAATACAACCGTATTCGACCTAAGTTTACCAATATCAGCCGGAAAAGAAGTTATCGTAACATTTAACAATACCGGAATTGATAAATTGGGTAAATACGACATATTTGCCTATATTTCAGACAATAAAAATGCTGCAAATGATACTGTAAGAGCAACCATCAATAGTTTACCATTCGTAAATATGGCCATAACTGAAGTCGTTTCACCTGCATCAGGAGAACCTGGTATCAAAAATGTAACTATTAAAGTTAAAAATATGGGTAAAGGAGATGTTTCTAATGTACCTGTATATTATTCTATCAACAGTTACAGAATAGATGAAATAATAACTCAAACTATTGCTGAAGGAGCTGAAATAGAATATACTTTCGCTCAGAAAGCAATGGTAACATCCACTGCCAATTACGATTTTATTACAGAAGTTTTACTTGCAAATGATATAGATTTAACAAATAATTCAATCACTCGTAAATTGACAATCAGCAACCAGCCATTTGATGTTGAAATGGTTGAAATCAAAAAACCGGAAACTGGATTATTGAATACCCCTCAACAAGTGGTTGTTTCTGTTAAAAACCTGATGGATTTGGAATTAACTGAGGTTCCTGTAGTAATCGAGTGCAATAATGAGAAATACTCTGAATTTGTACATAGCATCCCTGCCGGTGCAACTGTTGATTACACCTTTAACAAAACATTAAATTTAGGCGCTTACGGTGATCACGAGTTAACAGCCTATACAGCCATGAATAATGATATAAACGCAGCAAATGACACAATCCGTAAAACCGTTCGTTCGCAAACGTTGGATGTATCAGTAGCCATTGTTTCTCCTTTAACTAAAGCTGACATAACAGGTGATGCTACATCAATTGTTATTGAATTGACAAATGCTGGAGAAGTTGCAATAACAACCCAGGTTCCTGTTTCTTATGTATTCGGAACCTCAAATGCTATAGCTGGAAATATTGCATTTACTGCTCAAAGTCCATTACTTCCGGGAGCTAAAACTCAATTCACATTCACCAAAAAAGTTGATTTGAGTGCAAAAGAAGTTTTTAATATCAAGGCTTACAGTAGATTGGCAGCTGATGCTGATTTGTCAAACGATACTGCAAAAGTAACTATAGACAATACTACTTCAGGATTAAAATATGCATCTGCAGGAACAGTTGTTTATCCTAATCCTACATCCGATGTATTGAATGTAGTACTTCCTGAATTGATCAAAGATATCCGCATTTACGATGTAACCGGAAAAGAAGTATATGTTATAACAAATGTAGCTTCTAATAATTATATAATACCGGTTTCTTCATACAATAAAGGTATCTACTTTGTAGAAATTGTAAACAATGAAGGGCTAGTAGAACGTGTCAAATTTATTGTTGAATAAATTCTTTCAAATGGGTTTTCAATCCTTTTGATAACTAAATGTAAAGAAGGGGAAATCGAACAAATTGCTTGATTTTTCCTTCTTTTTTAATCATCTACATTATAAGCCATTAGCATTAATTAAAATTTATAAAAAAAATTAAAATTTCTCTTACTATCAATTGTTTTCTTTTGCACACTTTTTGTAATTATTTGTTCTTATATCAATTCAATTAAGATTAATTTGAAAGAAAAAAACAAAAAGAACATTCATATTACATTTTATTCATGCGGCATTGCGTTTATTCAACTTCTTGCATAAGATACTTTTTTTATTACTTTTGTAACTTATAGTTTAAAATTTCACATCTTGTAACTGTTCAAATATGAAACAAAAATTAACGTTGTTATTCCTGTTTGTATTTTTAAGTTCAGGCATAATTTTTGCTCAGAAAAAAATAACAGGAATAGTAATCTCTACGGAAGACGGAGAGCCTGTAATTGGCGCTTCTGTTGTGATTAAAGGTACCACGACCGGAACTGTAACCGATTTTAACGGACATTTCAGTTTAACGGTCCCAGAGGAAACAAAAAAACTGACATTTACTTATGTTGGTATGAAAACTATCGAACTTCCGGTGCAGTCAATAATGAATGCAAAACTTGAACCGGATTCCAAAATGTTAACAGAAGTAGAAATTGTATCGACCGGTTATCAAAAAATAGACAGAAAATTATTTACTGGTGCTGCAGATAAATTGCAAGGAAAAGACACTAAAATTGATGGCGCAACCGATGTTAGTCACATGCTTCAAGGACGGACGGCCGGGGTTCAGGTTCAATCCGTTTCCGGAACATTCGGAGCCGCTCCCAAAATGAAAGTCCGTGGTTCTTCTTCCATTTATGGAAATCAAACGCCTCTGTGGGTAGTAGATGGCGTTATTTTGGAAGATGTGGCAGATATATCAGCAGATGCATTATCTTCAGGAGATGCGGTAACCCTTATCAGTTCGGCTGTATCAGGATTAAATGCTGATGATATTGAAAGTTTTCAAATATTAAAAGACGCTTCTGCTTCAGCTCTTTATGGAGCAAGAGCCATGAATGGAGTTGTAGTTATCACAACAAAGAGAGGAAAAGCAGGTTCGGCTACAGTTAATTTCACCGGAGAATTCGGGATCAGACTTAAGCCGGTTTATAGCAATTACAATATTATGAATTCCCAGCAACAAATGGATGTTTACAATGAGTTAGACATGAAAGGCTGGATGAATTACGCCAATGTAAACGGAGCGCAAAATTCAGGTATATATGGAAAAATGTGGTCTTCTTTAAGCCAGTTGGTAAAAAACCCAGATGGTACAACTTCTTTTTATTTGAACGACAAAGATAAAAGAAAGTATTTGCAACAGGCAGAATACCGGAATACAGACTGGTTCAATGAATTATTTAAAGAAACCATTACTCAAAACTATGCAGTAAGCATGAGTAGCGGTTCGGAAAAAAATCGTAATTATGCATCATTAAGCGTTTACAACGATCCGGGTTGGACTGAGGCTGATAAAGTACAACGCTATACGGGAAATTTCAATTCAGCAACAGATCTTTCAAAAACAGTTACATTAACATTGTTAACAATGGGTTCCATCAGAGATCAAAAAGCTCCCGGCACTCAACAACAAAATTCAGACCCTATATCCGGAGAATATAGCCGCGATTTCGACATCAACCCTTATAGTTATGCATTAAATACCAGCCGGGCGTTAGATCCGAATGAATATTACAAAATGAATTTAGCTCCGTTCAATATCAAAAATGAGTTATTGAACAATTATATAAAAATTACACAGATGGACGTAAAATTCCAGGCCGATTTAGCGTGGAAACCCACTAAAGGACTTGATGTTAACTTTATGGCTTCTTACCGTTATGTGAAAACTAAAAATGAAGAAATAGTTAAAGAAAACTCTAATGTGATTCAGGCATACCGGGCGGGAACTGTGTATAGCGCTGAAGGTGTAGAAAATTCTACCGTTGCCAAGAAAAATCAATTCTTATATTCAGATCCATCAGATCCTACTGCCAATCCGGTATGTGTATTGCGTACAGGAGGTATATATGCGGTTGAAGACTTTGAAATGAAAAATTTATTTTTAAGAGCTACCGTCAACTATACTAAAAATTTCAGAGAAAAACACCTGACTAATTTTATGATTGGAACAGATTTGAAGAGTACAGATCGTCAAAATTCAGGATTCAATGGTTATGGTTATTCTTATGACGAAGCCATTGCTTCGACCGACTATAAAATCATGAAAATGATGCTCGAAAACAGTTTCAATTATTTTGGGTTACAACCTACTGTTGATCGTGGAGCCGCGTTCTTTGCGACAGCAAGTTATTCATATTTAGGAAAATATATAATGAATTTGACAGGGCGTCTTGATGGAAGTAACCGTTTAGGTGAAAATGCCGATGCAGATTGGTTGCCCACATGGAATGTCAGCGGTGCATGGAATGCAAGTGAAGAAGGTTTTTTGTTATCAAACGATTTAATTTCCCAACTGCGTTTCCGGTTAACGTATGGATTGAATGCCGTACCTGGTCCCGGAGGCAGTGCTATGGGAGTAATAAGAAGTAGAAATACTTATAGAGCTTCTACCGATGACAATGAACTGGAAAAGTACTGGGAAACACTTCCAAACTATGGTTTAACCTGGGAAAAACAATATGAACTTGATTTCGGATTTGAACTCGGATTATGGAAAAATCGTTTGAATTTGAATTTAGATATTTTCAATAGAAATAGTTTTGATCTGATTGCATTGGTGCCGGTTGCAGGTTTAGGAGGAAAACCTCGGCGTGTTGCAAACTATGCTACAATGTCTAACAAAGGAATTGAATTTTCATTAGGAGGAGGAATAATTGATTTACAATCATTTAAATGGGGTTCAAATTTAACATTTGCGTATGTTAAAAATGAAATTACGGATTTGAAATCTAACCCATCTCTTCTTACTGCCGTTTCTTCTTATGGAGGCGACTTACAAGGTTATCCAACTAAAAGTATTTTCTCACTACATTTTGCCGGATTAACTGAAGACGGAACTCCTCAAATTGTAGACCAAAGCGGACAAGTTACATCCTCAGATATTAATTTTCAGGAATCGGCTAATCCGGCATATTTAGTTTATGAAGGTCCAACAGATGCTCCTTATCAGGGAGGTTGGGGTAACGACTTTACTTACAAAAACTGGCGTTTAAATGTATATTTCACTTATCAATTTGGAAATGTGGTAAGATTAGATCCTTCTTTCAAGGCAACTTATTCTGATGTCGATGTTACTCCAAAAGAAATGAAAAACCGTTGGTTACTTCCCGGTGATGAAAAATATACTAATATTCCCGTTATTTTGTCATACGATCAATATACAAGGAATACGAATTATGTACAAGCTTATAATGCCTACAATTATTCGGATGTACGTATTGCCAAAGGAGATTATATCCGTTTGAAAGAAATTTTCGTCAGTTACGATTTTTCTCCTAAAACGTTAAAATCTTTAAGTTTATCTAATCTTCAAATGAAATTATCAGCTTCTAACATTGCATTGTTGTATGCTGACAAAAAATTGAATGGACAAGATCCTGAATTTTTGAAAGCTGGTGGAGTAGCGATGCCTAATCCACGACAAATTACAATGACTTTGAAAATTGGTTTTTAACTTTTATTAATATGGATATTAAATGAAAAAAATAACAACATACATTATATTTTTAGGATTATTTATTTCTTCCTGTAATGATTTTTTATCTGTTGACCCTGAAGTGAGAGCAAAGTTAAACACACCTCAGGATGTGAGTGATTTTCTTACATCGGCTTACCCTACAGCATCTTATTTTGCTTTTACGGAAACAATGACTGATAATGTAGGAGATGTAGGTACCTGGGGGTTCTATTTGGATTTTATAGATCAGGCTTATTGGTGGAAAGATTTTACATCCCAATCGCAAGATACTCCTTCTGCTTATTTTTATACCTGTTATAATGCTATATCTACAGCCAACGATGCATTACAAACTTGTTATGAAAAATTCGACACTACTACATGCAGGGCTCAGATTGGAGAAGCTTTGCTTTGCCGGGCTTATGCCCATTTTATGCTGGTGAATATTTTTTCCCCTACATATAATCCGCAAACCGCCTCTTCTGATTTGGCTTTACCTTATGTTACGGAAGTAGAAACAGATCCTTTCAAAAGCTATGAAAGGGTAACCGTGCAGAAGATGTATGACTTGATTGAAGCCGATTTAGTAAAAGGAATTGAATATATCGGTGAAGCTGAATTCAAATCTCCTAAATATCACTTTGGCATATCCAGTGCGGCGACATTTGCTTCCCGCTTTTTCCTGTATCGTCAAAAATGGGATAAAGCAATTGAATATGCCAATATCGCATTAGGTGTTGACGATGCCCCCCGTTCATTGTTGCGTGACTGGAATGGAAAATATCAAAATTTACAAGTCGATGTTCTTCTAAACACATACAATTCGTCACAAGAAGATTGCAACCTTGTAGTTAATAGTGACATGTCTTATTGGGAAATAGCGCAACGTGCCGTGAGGTATAAATTCAACACTCCAATATTGAATGAAATGTATAACAATAGGAATGTGACCGGAGGAGAGATTGCCTACACTTTCATCGGAGGTACGGAACAATCTTTAAGAATGGCTAAATTCAAATATTATTTCAAGAGACTTTCATCTCAATCACCTAATGGATATTATTATATCATACATCCGATTATCACTATTGAAGAAGCATTGATAAATAGGGCAGAAGCATATGCCATGCTCGGAGATCAAGTCAGCATAGATGCAGCTATCAGGGATTTGAATATTTTTTATTCGAAAAGAATTAAAGATTATAATGCCTCTTCTCATTTGATCACACAAGTTAAAATAGATGCTTATGCTAAAAATACATTAGGGAATAAAGAATTATCTCCTAATTATCAAATTCCGGAACAGTCTGAAAATTTATTGAAAGTAATTGTTGATACACGGAGAAAAGAATTCCTTAATGAAGGTTTACGCTGGTTCGATATCCGCAGGTTCGATATGGTGGTCACTCATATGTCATCCGATGGAAAAATGACGGATACATTGCAGAAAGGAGATTTTCGTAAGACTATGCAGTTGCCTTCACAGGTTATAAATGCAGGAATGGAACCAAATCCAAGAGAAATTTTGGTTCGTAATCCTGACAGTACAAGTGATGATTTCATCATGAATCCGGATCAGGATATGAAACCTACCGCATCAGATTTGATGGTCAGGATATTTTCAGTTTTTGACAATGAAAATGTAAAACAATAAATATCGAATCAATATGAAATATACATTAAAATATTTGTTTTTTATTTCAGTTGTAATGCTTGTTAGTTGTGAAGAAGACAAGTTAGGCCCTTCTGTATTTGACACTTCAGATACGGCATTAATAAATGAAGTTGATCGCTATATTGACAGCGTATATACAAGTCCTTATAATGTTGAAATCATCTACAGATGGAAGGAAAGCGAAACAGATATGTCTTACAATCTGGTTCCTTCTTATTTAAGTAAAGTACAACCTTTGATGCATGTGATAGACACAACATACGTACAACCTTATAACAAAATCGGAGGAAATGACTTTTTGAAAGTAAATATTCCTAAACAATTTCTATTGATCGGAAGTCCCGGAATTAATGCAAGTAACGGAACAGAAGTATTGGGAACAGCTGAAGGAGGGGTTAAAATTTTGCTTTATAAAACCAATCAATTCGACAGGAGTAAACCTGAAACTTATGAAGATATACTTCATACCATTCACCATGAGTTTGCCCACATTCTTCATCAAAAGAAACAATATGATGAAACATTCAAAAAGATAACTCCCAACGATTATACCTCAACATGGTATAACGTTACCGATTCGACTGCAAACAATAAAGGTTTTATCACTACTTACGCAATGGCTAGCATAGATGAAGATTTTGCAGAGATGACAGGTATTATGTTGCTGAATAGCAATCAATCTTGGAATGAAATGATAAACAAAATGAAAGGAAAAGATTTAATCAAATCCAAAGAACAATATATCGTGACATACTTCAAGACAAAATGGAAAATTGATTTTTATGTGTTGCAAAAAGAAGTTTCTGACAGGATTGCAGGATTAAAACCTTCATCCGTAACCTTATTCGGATTACGTTCGTCAACGTCTCCCGCAAAATGTGCTTGTCATTATTATCCGAATTATCCGGCAAAAAAGAATGAAACAAGTGAAAATCCGGGAAGCCATCCTATCCTTACCGGAAATGAAGAATAGCTTCTTCTTTATTTGGAAAATAATATTTTTAGCAACAAAGAATAAAAAGTATGAAAACAAACAAAATATATTTTATATTTCTAATAATTTTCTTCATTCTTGGTTTTACAGGATGCAATAACGACGAAGAGGATATTTTTGAAGGAACAGCAACCCAAAGAATGAAACAAAAGTGTGTAGAAATAGATTCAATCTTACATTCTTCACCCGACGGATGGTTCATGAATTACTATCCGGATCCCGAAAATCTGGGAGGGTATAACATTCTGATGTCATTCTCGGGGAAAGAAACCGTTATTATGCAAGGAGATGCTTTTTTTCCTTCCGGAAAATATTCAAGTTTGTATGCTGTAGAAGGAACTCAAGGCCCGGTTATAAACTTTAACACAAGTAATGAAGTGTTGCACCGGTTGGCTAATCCTGAATTATTTTACCCCGGAGAAGGTATGTTGGGGGATTTTGAATTTGTTTGGAAAAAAACAAGTGAAAATAGAGATACCCTTTATCTGAAAGGAAAAAAAAGAGATTTTTCTGTCGAATTAACAAAATTCAATGGGAATTGGGATGAATATATGAATAGCATTAATACCAATATGACCGCCTTCTCTTCCCGCTTTTTCAAACAAATTACATTTGCAAACGGTGAAAAATATGTTATCGGCGGATACAATTCCATCAATCGTACATCATATTCCATCACTACTGAAAATTCAAAAACAGTTGAACTTCCGGACGAAGACGACATGCTTACTTTCACAAAAAAAGGAGTTGAATATTACAAGCCTTTAGTTATCGGAAATCAAAAGATACAACATATTGATTACGATACCGTAACAAAAAAATTTAATATTGCAGATCCCGGAATTGAAGGTGTATTAGATCAAATAGATGCTCCTCTATTTGTATTTGAACATGCAAAAGATTCTATCTTCGACAATAAAACGAGTTACAGGTTTGCCAGTCTGCCGCCGGAATTGTACGATATTGTGACCTCTATAAGAGAAAAATTAAAAACAGTCAACGCTAATTATTCGGCGCTTGCCATATTATATGTACAAGGTTCTTACCGACTTTCAATCCTGGCCAATGACGGTACCAATACTGTATATGGCGCTTATATGATATTACAATTCAGGAAGAACACCGACAGGACAGATAAAATAAATTTATTTAATCAAAATACAACAATCTACGGCGATTACAAAACTGTCATTGCTAATGAATGCCGGGCTCTCACTGCTTTAATTGCAGGAACAAATTCTACAGGAAAAAACTATATTGTTATGCCTAACTTTAATTATACTAATTTTATATTGGGCGCTTGTGACAGAGATTTTTCCTTTACTTTTTATAAATGGTAACTTATATATAAATTTATTTAATTTATTTTATGAAAATGATGAAATTTTTATTCATATCAATAATTGTTGTTCTTTTTTCAACAATAAGTGTTGCTCAAGAGGCCGATCGCGTTATGCCAGTCCTCTTAAAAAGCGGTTCAAGTTCCGGAATGAAAATCGATTTGAAATCGATTTATCCTTTGAAGAGTGCAAAAAGTATTGAAGCTACGGGTGATACATTGTTATATCAAACTTTTGAAAGCTATACCGGTGATAATTCCAATTGGCTACCTGCCGGTTGGTCAAAGCAAACAAAAAATAAAGGGATCGGAAAAACCTGGTATATGCTCAAACCTCCTATCAATTGGGAAGGCAATAAATATCTCCCTTTGGTTGATGCCGATTTTAATAACGAATCTGAAGAATATTTGATAACTCCATCCTTAACACTTGGAAACAGCAATGATTTGATTTTCTATTTGGTATCGAAGCCATGTGAAATGTATAAAAAGAACAACGATAACACTTATGATAGAAACGTTGTAACAGCAACTATGCTGGTAAAAGTAATGGTTGACAACGGAAGTTGGGAAACTATTTTTGATGCATCAAAAGATCCCTATTATACCGAATCGGAATTTACCACAATGGGATATCGGTTAATGCGTGTCAAATTAAATAAGTATGCTTCTAAAAATGTAAAAATAGCATTTGTTTATGTGGGAAAAGCAGGAGGCGACATGGGTATAGATAATGTATTTGTAGGAAATATATATCCTATGGCATGGTATCTGAGACCACAAGGAACCTATTATATGGGATTACGGGCTGACGGAAACATACTTCCGGGCTATTTTGTTCCGGCCTACCAAAATTTGCAATTTGAAAATGTTTCCCTGGATTCAGAATCTTTCAAATGGGAAGGATTATATAAAAATGGATATGAATACTTAAATGCAAATGGATACTCTCCTGTATTTTCGGTATCAACAACTCCTGCCTATTTACCATTGCTGGAAGCAAAATTGGATGCAAAAACAAATTCATTTCAGTATGAATTCAATGGTTCTTCAAATCTGAAAGCCGGGCATTATAGTTCGGTTATGAACGTTGACCTGAATTTAGGAATTAAAACTTGGAAATATATTGATGGAGTAAATTTCTACTTTGGAAATTGCAATTATGACGGAAGTACTCCGGATAAAAGCTATTCTTACGAAGCCGTAGGAAATCACTTTGATAAACCGGCCCAACCTTCTGTGGTTGATTCTGTGGATGTGTTTTTCGGAACTATAGAAGGACCAGCAAATACCCCATTGATTTTAGAAGTTTTGAGGGTATCTGAAGATGGAACTCAACTTTCGGTAGTCGCTACAGCCACAAATACAATCTCAAATGCTAAAACATTATCATCTACGATTAAAACACTTAGTTTTAAATTGAATAATACTCTTTATATTAATTATAAAACAGTGTATATGATAAGAGGATTTAATGTTCCGGGAGTAAACGTTGGCATTATGTCTAACAGTTATCCCGATCCTGATGAATCTAATGCTTTTGTATTATTAAAATATGCAGATGGACAAACTAGTTTTGTTAATGCATCAAATCTTCATAATAATTATTTATATTCTTTAATGATAGTTCCATACATGGCTTTCCCAGTTTTGCATCCTGATAAATCACAAATTAATTGCAATAAAACGGCTGGAACTGATAAAGTAACTTTAGAAGTCACCTATACTCCCAACGACATGCGTTTTGCCATTGATAATTCATGGGTTAAAATCGACAATTATTCTTTCGACCAATCGTTTACGGTAAATCCAAGTAGTTTTTTATTAACATTAAATATCTCTTACGAAGCATTGCCTGCTGAACAGCAAGGTAGAAAAACTCAATTGTATATCTCTCAGAAAGGAACAGAAGATGCAATAATCACATTAGTGCAAGGTACTCCTTCCGCATTAGATGATGTAAAAATTTCTCCTCTGAAAGTGAACAATGTCAATGGTGCTTTTGAACTAAATTATGGATTACAATTCAAAACTGTTGAAATCTATAATGTTTCAGGTCAGAAATTAATGCAAATCACTTTACCTGCCGGAGAAAATCATACTGTGAACAACTCTCAATTACCTTCAGGCGCTTATATTCTGAAATTCACAGGAAGTAATGGTTCTCAAACTGTAAAAGTTATGAAGTAAGATATAAATAACCAAATCAAAAAATCCCAACAAACTTGATAATAGTTCGTTGGGATTTTTTATGTCTTTTACCTTTAATTGCTTACTTTTGCAGTCAAAATAAAATCAACATATACATCAATGGAAATCGCAAGTAAATACAACCCATCGGAAGTAGAAGAAAAATGGTATAAATACTGGCTGGAAAATAAGTTTTTCCATTCGGAACCGGATAATCGTGAACCTTATACAATTGTCATCCCACCACCTAATGTAACCGGAGTATTGCATATGGGACACATGTTGAACAATACAATCCAGGATATTTTGGTACGGCGCGCCCGTATGCGGGGCAAAAATGCCTGCTGGGTACCGGGAACCGACCACGCTTCAATTGCTACTGAAGCTAAAGTTGTTGCCAAACTGGCCGCCGAAGGAATCAAAAAATCCGATTTGACCCGCGATCAATTTCTCGAACACGCCTGGGAATGGACTCATAAACATGGTGGAATCATCCTTGAACAGTTGAAAAAACTGGGCGCTTCGTGCGATTGGGACAGGACTTGTTTCACCATGGATGAAAAACGTTCGGAAAGTGTTCTTAAAGTTTTCGTTGATTTATATAACAAAGGACTTATTTATCGCGGAGTCAGAATGGTCAATTGGGACCCTCAAGCCAAAACAGCGCTTTCAGACGAAGAAGTTAACTATAAAGAACAACAAGGAAAATTATATTACCTGCGTTATAAAATTGTAGGAGAAAATGGCTATGCTGTAATTGCGACTACCCGACCAGAAACAATTTTAGGAGATACTGCTGTCTGTATCAATCCAAACGACCCGAAAAACACCCACCTAAAAGGGAAAAAAGTGATTGTTCCGTTAGCTAATCGCGAAGTTCCAATTATCGAAGACGATTATGTAGACATTGAATTCGGTACAGGTTGTTTGAAAGTGACTCCGGCACACGATGTAAACGATTATATGCTTGGAGAAAAATACAATCTCGAAGTATTGGATATTTTCAATGATGATGGTACTTTGAATCAATACGGCCTGCAATATGCCGGAATGGACAGGTTTGTTGTCCGCAAGCAAATCGAAAAAGATTTGGAAACTGCCGGATTATTGGAAAAAATAGAAGCCTATACAAATAAAGTTGGCTTTTCGGAAAGAACTGATGTGCCCATTGAGCCCAAACTCTCCATGCAATGGTTCCTGAAAATGGAGCAATTGGCAAAACCGGCGTTGGAAGCAGTTATGAATGATGATATCAAATTACATCCGTCGAAATTCAAAAATACATATCGCCATTGGATGGAAAATGTGAAAGACTGGTGTATTTCCCGTCAATTGTGGTGGGGACATAGGATTCCTGCATATTTCCTTCCCCAAGGTGGTTTTGTTGTAGCTGAAACTCCGGAAAAGGCTTTGGAGTTAGCACAGCTCACAACTCACAATTCACAACTCACAATCGCAGATTTGCGGCAGGATGAAGATTGCCTCGACACATGGTTTTCCAGTTGGTTGTGGCCGATTTCTGTTTTCGATGGTATCAATGACCCTGAAAATAAGGATATACAGTATTATTATCCAACTAATGACTTGGTTACAGCTCCCGAAATTCTATTTTTCTGGGTTGCCCGTATGATTATCTCCGGATATGAATACAGGAAAGAAATGCCGTTTGAAAATGTCTACCTTACCGGAATCGTAAGGGATAAACTGGGACGGAAAATGTCGAAATCGCTCGGAAACTCACCCGACCCGATCGATCTGATGAATGAGTATGGTGCGGATGGTGTACGTTTAGGTATGTTGTTAACCTCACCTGCCGGAAATGACTTGCCTTATGACAACGAACTGTGTGTACAGGGACGTAATTTCAGTAACAAAATCTGGAATGCCTTCCGTTTGGTTAAAGGCTGGGAAGTAGCTGATATTGCGCAACCAGAATCTTCCTGGTTAGCTATTCAATGGTTTGATGAATTATTAAGCAAAACAATTGAAGAAATTAATGATCTATTCGAGAAATACCGTTTGTCGGAAGCTTTAATGGCTGTTTACAAATTATTCTGGGATGAATTTTCTTCCTGGTATCTCGAAATGATTAAACCGGCCTATCAGCAACCGATTGATAAAAAAACTTATGAAACAACACTAGGTTTCTTCGATTCATTGCTCCGCATCCTCCACCCATTCATGCCTTTTATCACGGAAGAATTGTGGCAGGTGCTTGCTGACAGGGAAAAAGGGGAAAGTATCATGGTGACTCTAATGCCTCAACCCAAAGTTTATGATCAAGCATTCCTAACTGCTTTTGAAAAAGCAAAAGAAGTAATTGGAAATATCCGTACGGTTCGTTTACAAAAGAATATTCCCAATAAAGATACCTTGAATCTGGAAGTTCTGAATGCCTACAACAACTCATTGGATGCTGTAATTATTAAAATGGCCAATCTTTCAACTATTTCCAATGTCTGTGTAAAATCTCTGGGAGCAGTTTCATTCTTAGCCGGAACAACAGAATATGCCGTTCCTTTGGAAAATAATGTTAATACAGAAGAAGAATTAGAAAAATTAAATACCGAATTAGTATATTTGCAAGGATTCCTTAAGTCGGTGGTGGCCAAGTTAAGTAATGAAAAGTTTGTTGCCAACGCCAAACCCGAAATTGTAGAAAACGAACGGAAAAAGCAGGCAGATGCTGAAAGCAAAATCAAAACTTTGCAGGAAAGCATCGATGCTTTGAAGAAAAGTTAATTCTTAAAAACAGATGAAAAACAGAAGGTCATATAAGGTTATTTTACAACTAACTTTAGCTATATGGGCTTCTGTTTTTTCTTCATGCACAAGTACTTATAATTTTGCCATAGAAATAAGAGAGCCAGCCAAAATCACATTTCCACCAGATGTCTCCCGAATTGTCATCGTAAACAATGCGGCATCCCCTGCAAACGGAGATTTCGGCACAGAGTGTTTCATTAACAAAAAAGAAATAGATTCTCCTTTTAATATTAAATTTGATACTATAATCTGGGCTTCATCGGCAGCATTAGCCAAAGGAATTGATAATGAAAAATTCTTTTCTAAAGTTTTGATTTACAGAGTTCCTGTTAGAAACGACAATTCTGTGATGGAAACCCGGTCAATTCCACAAACAATCAGGCAAGCTATTTGTAATACAAGTAACGCTGACGCTATTATATCTATCGACAGATGCTTATTCAAATACAAACAAAAAATCAACCAGTTGGCTACAGGATATAGCCTTGAGCCTTATTATACTTTTGTTGACACAAAAACAGAGGTCAGTCTAACTTGCAGTGCCTATCTTAAAGAACGGGAAAATCCCCTGACAACATTTACTTTACAAGATAGCTTATTTTTTAATTCTCAGGTTACCTGTGATTCGCTTCAATTATTTGAGGTAATCCCTAAAGCTATGGTAGAAGAAGCAGCCACATATATAGGAGAAAAGGCAATTCCTTATTTTGTACCTTCCTGGAAAAAAGTAGATCGTAATCTTTATACATCCTATGAGTCCAGGATGAAAGAAGCGTTTACTTATGCCAAAGCTGAAAAATGGATTGGAGCCGAAAATATCTGGTTAGAACTTTATAATCAAAAAAATAATCACAAAGCAAAGGCCTGTTTAGCAAACAATCTCGCAGTAGTATCTGAAATACAAGATAATTTGGACGAAGCTTTGGATTGGGCACAAAAGGCAGAAACACTATTCAAAAAAGATAACGAAAAAAAAAATGAAAAAGAAATAAACCTGATATCGTCTTACATATCATCCCTCGCAGAACGAAAGAATAATGATCTGTTATTAAACAAACAATTCGGAGCTGAATAAATGGCTAAAAATCCAGGCTGCAATTCACCCATTCCGCATCAAATCCGGCATTATATTTCTTATAAAATTCAATCGCAGGTTTATTCCAATCCAACACTTGCCAAACTATTCCCTTGAATTGTTTTTCTTTTGCCTCTTGAATCAAAATTTCAAATAACAATTTCCCAATGCCTCTTTCCCTCATTTCCTGAGTAATGTAAATATCTTCAAGGTACATTCGCTGTCCTTTCCATGTACTGAAACGAATGTAATATAAAGCAAAACCATGTATAACATCATCCAATTCAGCCACAAAAGCCCACCAAACCGGATTATCTCCAAATCCGGTTTCTTCAAAATGTTCAAGTGTAATTGTTACTTCATCCGAAGCTTTTTCGTAAAGAGCCAATTCTTTCACCAATTCTAATAACCGGAAGCAATCCTCTCTCCTCGCCCTCCTTATTATAACTTCCATATTCATTAATTGAGTGTGGAGAATTGAGAATTGAGAATGAGTTTATGTGTAAGACAATACTTTAGGTCTATTCTCAATTCTCAATTCCACTAGACTCCCAAAGAAGTCCTTACTGCATTTATTTTTTCTTCTGCCGCAAGTTCAGCAGCAGCTAATTCCTCACGCGACTTAACTTTGCTCTGAACCTCTACATAGAATTTAATTTTGGGTTCTGTTCCTGAAGGACGGATTGAAACCTTTGTATTATCTTCTGTAAAATATTGAAGCACATTTGAAGTAGTCGGCATATCAAGGGAATACTTTTCATTTTCGTTCAAATCAGTAGCAACCAATTTGGCAAAATCTTTAATCAGTATAACTTTAGAACCGGCAATTTCTTTAATCGGATTTTCACGGTAATTCTTCATCATGGCTTCAATTTCTTCCGCACCTGATTTACCTTGTTTTACCACTGAAATCCCTTTTTCTTTTGAAAAGCCATATTCCACATAAATATCCTGGAGCAATTCATAAATCGATTTGCATTTTTCTTTTGCCCAAACAGCAATTTCAGCAATCAACATACAAGCAGAAACAGCATCTTTATCGCGAACAAAATCTTCAGCTAAAAATCCATAGCTTTCCTCTCCCCCACCAATATATTGTTTTTTGCCTTCGTTTTCTTTCATTACAGCGGCGATCCACTTGAAGCCTGTATAACAGTCATACATTTCAATTTTATTGCTGTCTGCAATATTTTTAGCTAATTCTGTTGAAACAATCGTTTTAACAATATATTCATTACCTTTCAACTTACCCAATTCTTTGAAACGAATCATACGGTAATAAAGGCAAAGCAATAATGTTTGGTTTCCATTTACCAAAACAAATCCGCCTTTATCATTTCTTACAGCTATACCCACACGGTCAGCATCAGGATCAGTCGCCATAACTAAGTCAGCTCCTGTTTCCTGTGCTTTTTTAACAGCCAAATCAAGAGCTGCAGATTCTTCCGGATTAGGAGATACCACGGTCGGGAAATTTCCGCTAACCACATCCTGTTCAGGCACGTGGATAATATTAGTGAATCCCATAGCACTCAAACTGACAGGCACCAAACGCACACCAGTTCCATGAATCGGTGTATAAACTATTTTTATATCGTGATGTTTTTTGATAACTTCAGGAGAAAGTGAAATAGAAAGCAAATCATTGATAAAACGGTCATCCATTTCTTTACCTAAAGTCTCAATCAATTTTTTGTTTCCTTTGAAATTAATTTCCGAAACCGAACGGATTTTATTGACTTCGGCAATGATATTTTTGTCATGCGGAGAAATTACCTGTGCTCCATCATCCCAATAAGCCTTGTATCCATTATATTCTTTCGGATTATGAGAAGCCGTCAGGATTATACCACTTTGGCATCCCAATTTACGAATAGTATAACTTATTTCCGGAGTAGGGCGCAAATCATCAAAAAGATATGTCTTGATTCCGTTTGCGGAAAAAATATCTGCAGAAATTTCAGCGAACTTACGGCTGTTATTCCGGCAATCATGACCAATAACAACCTTTATTTCAGGCAAATTAGCAAATTCTTTCTTTAAATAATTAGAAAGTCCCTGCGTAGCAGCACCGACTGTATATATATTCATCCGGTTTGTTCCAACGCCCATAATGCCGCGAAGTCCACCAGTTCCGAATTCCAAATCCCTGTAAAATGATTCAATCAGTTCGGTTTTATCTTCACTATCTAACAGACGTTGCACTTCCTTGCGCGTTGCTTCATCATAATCACTTGTCAACCATGTCTGTGCTTTGGCTGTTACCTGTTTCAATAATTCATTATTATCCATAATCATCTTTTTAAAACTTAGAAGTACAAATGTATAAAAATAAATGAAAAATGAAAAATTAAGAATTAAGAATATAGTGATTTTGAAGCAAAAATTATTTTGAAATTAAAAATCAATTAATATCTTTTTGATATCATTTTAGAGCCGGTTTAAATTTTATTGAAAATATTTTTAAGAAGTGTTTTTGCATAGTCTGGGAGTTACTTTATTTGAAGTGACAATTTATATAGAAGCCACCAGGAGGAGCTACCTCTCATTTCAAGGAGACGATGCATACACCCTCCAAGAGGCAAAGTTGCCGCCTTTATAAAGGGAGCATGTCTGCCTTTATAAAGGCGGAGGTTCCGGGTTACTAAAGGCAGGCATGCCGGGTTACTAAAGGCAGCAACTTTGCCTCCTATTGTAATGCCTTGCAATCCCAAGGAGTGT
>JAVBLO010000005.1:0-89434 GCA_031553415.1 Bacteroidales bacterium
CAAAACCTGTATGCCAATGCCTTTATCATAAGGTAGCTTTAACCGTATGGTGTCTGAAACAATCCTGGGCGCTTCTAAATGAAGCTTTGATTGCATCGGGGAGAGACATTGATTGCTTCCCGATGAGACTTTCATCGCTCCTTGATGAGACTTTTGTCGCTTCTCAATGAGACTTTTTCAGTACTTGAATATGAACTTTTTCCATAAATAAAACGTTTATATAAAATATGTTCAACTTAAAAATATAAACATGAGAACAAACATTATCGAAGAAGTAAAATCTTCCGTTAAAAACTGGTGGTTATCTCTAATCATGGGTATCTTATTTGTCGGAGTATCTATAATGATACTGTTCAATCCATTACAAGGATATGAAGCCTTGGCTATTGTATTCAGTGTATGTATGTTTGTCTGTGGAATATTCGAAATAATCTTTTCTATTTCGAATAAAAAAACCTTATCCGGATGGGGCTGGTATTTAGTTGGTGGTTGTTTGGATTTACTTCTTGGATTTTTACTTATCGGAATACCGGGTTTAAGCATGGCTATGCTTCCTTATTTACTTGCATTCTGGTTTATGTTCAGAGGTTTTTCTGCCATAGGTTATGCATTCGACCTGAACCAATTTGGAGTAAAAAATTGGGGATGGACTTTAGTATTCGGTATTTTAGCAGTAATATGTGGTATCATTATTATATTCTGGCCAATAGCAGGAGTAGTTACTTCTGTCTACATCGCTGCTTTTGCATTCCTTTCTATCGGTATATTCAGAATTATGCTTGCTTTTGAACTGAAAAGCCTGAAGGATAATAATGAAAAGTTATTGGCCAAACTGAAAGAATTAAAACAGCAATAAATCAACGATAAAAATTGCACACAGCATACACAGAATTACGGAAAATTACATTTTTAATTTATTTGAAAACATTTGATTTTCAGCAAAATCAAAAAAATTAAGCAGTTTTATTCTGTGCAATCTGTGTGCAATGTTACTCAAACGTCAAATAATGAGTTAGCCGTTCCAAATCATTTTTTGAAAATTCCTCGAATAAAACCAATTCAGAAATATCCCGGATTTTACCTTTCTTTTTCCTCAATTCCAGTAAAACTTTAGCTTGATAGAAATTAATATATGGATGTGATTTTAATTTATCCAAAGAACTTTGATTAACAGGAATTCTTTGAAAATCAGCATTTTCAGAAATAGTCATATAAGGGATTATTTTCAGGAATAAATCATTATCCACTCCATAAACTTCCTTTATCTGTTCCAATGAATAAAAGCCGCCTAAAATCTGGCGGTATTTAACAATCCGTTTGGCAAAACCGGCGCCAATACCCGGAATTTTCTTCAATTCGATCGTATCTGCAATATTAATATCTATCGTTGCTCCACGTTCTAATTTCTCTTGTTTGCCTGAAGAAATCACTTTTTCTTTTTTTGAAAACTGATTGGTAGTTTCTACCACTGGCT
The DNA here is from genome assembly GCA_031553415.1 of Bacteroidales bacterium. Classification (GTDB taxonomy): domain Bacteria; phylum Bacteroidota; class Bacteroidia; order Bacteroidales; family Azobacteroidaceae; genus JAIRVZ01. The sequence continues at coordinate 1,475 of JAVBLO010000005.1, forward strand.
GATTTTTCTGGATTTGAGTAACAAACTTATCCGACTCGTTTTGAGATTGGATTCGGACATAAGGTTTTAGTTTTTCAAAATCTGCATTATTCAAGCCATAGATTTTCCCGAAATCATCCGGTTTTCTGAATATTCCACCTTTATTCCTGTATTTGATGATATTTTTAGCAATATAAGGTTTCAATCCCAGCGAAACAAACATCACAGAATCGGCAGTATTCGGGTCAAAAGGCTTCAATTCAAAGGCTGGTTTATCAATACAATAATCAGGATTCACTGGTAAAGACTGAAAATCATAGTCTTGTTTTTCTACTCTTTGTTTTACAACAACATCTTTTTCTTCAGGAACTGTTCCTTTTGGGGAAAACAAAAATTTCCCGATACAAATACCGGCAATCAATGCAAATAAAATAAAAATGCCCTGACGTTCCTGTTTGGTAAAGCTAAAAAAATCTTTCCACATGGCTATAATAAGTATAACTTAGCACGTTCAAACATAGATAGATATACACAGAAAGATAAAAACATTTGACTTATAAATCAAAATTTGATTTTCAATAAAAAATTACCATCGGTTTTGTTTTTACCTTCGATTTTCTCCAAATCCGAACCGATTTCATTCCTGTCGAAATAATGTGTCCAACCAATTTTAGCATAAGCCGTTAAATTTTTCAGAACATTTATTTTCAACGCAGAATAGGTACGGTAACCTTCACCATAAAATGCAGGAAAACCAAAGGCATACAGGATATTTTTTTCATAAGCATATATCCTTGTATTCCAATTATCTGTTTTGAAATAAGAAAAACCACAATCAATTTGTACCGGAAACTTTGTATTCTGGTAACCTGCACTGGGAGCTATCATCCAGCCTTTACTTTCCTGATTGTCTGTTTCCGTATAAAACGTATAATCCAATTGCAACCGCGATTTGAATCCGGAAGCATTGTGATAATTAAGCTGGTAACGCATTTTTTTCTGCTCATAAGGCAATATCATTGTTTTCACAGCTTTATCCGGTGTATAATTTTTTTCTTTGATTTTATTCTTATACCTCACATTCATATCCCAGTTATACAATGGATGATAATTGATTTGCAAAAGGAAATCATTGCCTTCGCTTGGCATATTGACACCATATTTTAACCATGGAAATTTAAATGCATCAATATAAGTGGAAATCTTCCAGCGTTTTTTCAATTTAATATCAGAACCAAAGTAAAATCCCGACTCATCTTGTGCAGTTGAACCTTCGGCAAAAGTCTTCCCGTAATATGATTGGAAATCTTTCCGGTAATCCCGGTAAGAAGCAACTAATGTCAGGAATGAAGCAGGAATCAGTTGAAGTATATTAATTGTAGCAAAAGAATTATTTTTGCCTATAGCTGTTTCACCTTGAAAAAACAGTTTTTTCCGTTGAAATCCGTAATTGAGCCCTGCATTATAACTATCTTTATCCCTCAGATAAAACAGATTGTAGGGATGAGGAGTTGGAGACAACATTTTGCCACCGAAATCATAATATACAATAGTTGTTCCGAGGTTAAAATCTGCATTTTGCCACCGGAAATTGCATCCATACAAATTTAGCTCCGCCTCGTTTTTCTTCTCCAAATCTTTATAAGTGCGATGATATCCATCGGTTTTGAACGAAATAATTTCGGTATCCGAAGCCGTTGCATCAGCCTGTTTATGAGAATACAATATGTCCAACGTACAATTATTTATGCCTAAAGTCAAAGCAACTCCCCGAAGAAAATCTACCTCATTGGTCGAAAAGTGGCGCTTGATTCCGGAATTTTTCTTATTAACATTGATGACATCCGAAGTCTTTCCTATTATGAAATCGGTATTCAGTACCAATCCCTGACCAAAAGAAGCTTTGTAATCGCCCAAACACAAAAGTTTTAAAATTCCCACATTCTTCACTACCAGATGAGCCGAATAAAAATCAAACCCTTTATGCTGGTCATTCCAGAAAGCTTCTCCAGCATCTTTCTCTCCTACCAAACCGAATTGAATTTTATTTTTATAAGAAAAACCATACTTGGCCGATAAATAATAATCTTCTCCCAAATAATGTTTATTCTGATTTTTAGCCAGCTCTTCTTCCGTAGGTTCATAATACCCCGTTTTTTTCTGAAAACAGTAATCGGAACGAAGATAAATTTCATGCCGGCCATATTGTAATATTTTCTTCGGATTCACTTGTTCACGGGATTTTATTTCCCCAACATAAAGAAAAGGAAGTAAATAATTTATGGTCTGCATATCCATTCCTTCCACATTTTTCAGTTCATAAATACTCCGCACGGGAGCATATTTATAAACATAATACAAAAGATTTTCAATTTGGATTGCGGAAAGAAAAGGCAAACGTTCCAAATCTGACTTTGTGACAGTATTCAGATTGAAAGGATTTTCACTCAAATAAGAAAGTTCATCGAATAAATTTTCCAGATAAGCGTTTCCCGATTCAGAATCGGATAGTTCTTCAATATATTCCATCCATGTTGAATTCTGTGCAACTGAGGATAAACAAAGAATTGTTAAAAAACAACATACTATAAAGCATATTGTCTTAATGCTTTTAAACTTCATAATACTTGGTCTGATTTTTGTCCTGATTAATAATGCGCCAAAGGTAGATTTTTTTCTACTTTTGTAAAAGATATGAGCAAAAATTTTTTTTACATATTTATATATTTCTTGTTTTTCATTTTTTATGGAGGTGCGGATTTATATGCACAGTCATCAAAGGAAAAATATTCTCCATATACCGAAAATGGCGATTCTCTTATGATGATTGTACTGCCGGATATTCCGGTGTATGCTCCCGTTTCATTTGGAGATGCAAAGCAAATTATGGAATATAATAAATGGGTAAGAGATATAAAAAAAACTTTGCCTTATGCCAAAATGATTTATGGCACTCTAATGGAAACATGTGAATATATCGAAACACTGCCCGACAGTAAAACGAAAGAAGCTCACATCAAGCGCATGGAAACAGAATTGTTCGAACAATATAAACCTATATTAAAGAAAATGACTCTGACACAAGGCAAGTTACTCATCAGGCTTGTAGACAGGGAATGCAATCAAACATCTTACGATATTGCAAAAGCCTTTTTAGGACCACTCCGCGCAGGATTCTGGAACTTTTTCGCCGGGATGTTCGGAGCAAGTTTGAAATCCAACTGGGACCCCAATGGTAAAGATGCCGAAGCCGAACGGGTTGTGAGGCTGGTTGAAGCGGGAGTCTTATGAAAATTACGAATTAAAAATTACGAATTGGGATATATTTCGAACTAATTCGTAATTCGTAATTTTTAATTCGTAATTTTATACGTACTTTTGTAAATTATTTACTCTAAAAACAATAAAAAATGAGAATTTCAGAAGATAAAGTAGTATCCTTAACTTATGATTTGAACGTGGGTGAAGGCGATGAAAGAGAATTGATGGAAAAAGCGACAGTTGAAAGACCCCTTACCTTTATGTTTGGCATGGGTATGATGCTTGAAGCTTTCGAAGCGAATGTAAAAGGCCTTCAAAAAGGCGATAAATTTTCTTTCTCCCTGACTCCGGAAGAAGCTTACGGAATGTTTGAAGAATCACATGTAGTGGAACTTCCTAAAAATATATTCGAAGTTGACGGAAAATTTGACGATGAAAGAATTGTGGTAGATGCAACTGTACCAATGATGGATTCCAATGGAAACCGCTTACACGGAACAGTAGTTGAGATCAATGATAATTGCGTAGTAATGGATTTCAATCATCCGCTCGCAGGAGAAACCCTTCATTTCTCAGGCGAAGTTATTGATGTCCATGAACCAACAGCTGAAGAAATTGCGGCTGTGAGTAGTCAGGGTTGTGGTTGCGGCTGTGATTCCTGTGAAAGCGACTGTAATTGCGAGAGTTCAAAAGACAGTGGTTGCGGCTGCGGTTGCAATTAATAACATGAATACCTTTGGAAATATCTTCAGATTGACCTCTTTTGGTGAATCACACGGAGAAGCGGTCGGCGGAGTAATTGATGGTTGCCCCGCCGGCATCTTTTTGGATATTGATTTTATCCAATCAGAACTTAATCGTCGCAAGCCGGGGCAATCCGAACTTACGACTTCACGCAAGGAATCCGATTCTGTAGAGTTTCTTTCCGGCATTTTCGAAGGTAAAACAACCGGTACTTCTATTGGTTTTATCGTTCGTAACAGTAACCAGCATTCTTCCGATTACGATAATATGAAGGATGTTTTCCGTCCTTCTCATGCCGATTATACTTACCAGACAAAATACGAAATTCGTGACCATAGAGGAGGCGGCCGTTCATCTGCGCGTGAAACAATTTCCCGGTGTGTGGCCGGAGCCGTCGCAAAATTAGTACTAAAAAAAATCGGAATTCAAATCACAGCATATACTTCGCAAGTCGGGACAATCCATCTTGAAAAACCATATTCCGAACTGGATTTTAATCTGATTGAAACTACGCCGGTTCGTTGTCCTGAATCAGAAACCGCAGAAAAGATGATTGCTTTGATTAAAGAGGTTAAATCACAAGGCGATACAATCGGAGGTATTATTTCTTGTGTATGCCAGGGAATTCCTGCCGGATTGGGAGAACCTGTATTCGGAAAACTTCATGCAGCTTTGGGCAGCTCCATGTTAAGCATCAATGCTGCCAAAGGTTTCGAATACGGGATGGGATTCGAAGGAGTTCAACATAGAGGTTCCGAAGTGAATGATGTTTTTTACAAAAACAAAAAAGGAAAGATATCGACAAAAACCAATTATTCGGGCGGCATCCAGGGAGGTATTTCCAACGGAGAAGACATTTATTTCCGTGTAGCTTTCAAGCCTATTCCTACCCTGTTAAAAGAGCAACCTACCATAAATAGTTCAGGTGAAGAAACTGTTTTAAAAGCCAAAGGCCGTCATGATCCTTGCGTTTTACCAAGGGCGGTTCCGATTGTGGAAGCTATGGCAGCAATGACTATTCTGGATTATTATTTGTTAAGTAAAAAATCATAGCGCACAAATTTCTCAGATTACACTGGTTTTACAGATAAAATATAAGTATTAAGCCACGAATTTCACTAAACAAATTACGAAACATATTATTGTGTAAATTCATGAAATTCGTGGTTTATCTATAAAAAAATTGTGCAATCTGTGTAATCTGTATGCAGTCTTTTATATTAAAGAAATTTTTCCGTAATTCCTTGTTTCTTATACTTTATTGATATAATTTTGCGGCACCAAATCCAATATGCCAATATACTAATGTGCCAATATGCCAAAGAGTTTATGCACATAATTTTAATTGGCACATTGGCATATTATTTAATTAGCATATTAATCAACTAACAAAATAATTCTAAAACAAAGTTATTCTATTATGTGGCTTTTTAATTCTTCTATCGGGAGAAAGCTGGTGATGAGTATCTCCGGGCTTTTTCTTATTCTATTTCTAACATTTCACATGTGTATGAATCTGGTCGCCCTTTTTTCGGCAGATGCTTATAACATGATTTGTGCATTCTTGGGAGCAAACTGGTATGCGTTAGCCGGTACACTGGTACTTGCAGGAGGTGTGGTAATACATGTTCTGTATGCATTCGTTTTGTATTTTCAAAACCGGAAAGCACGTGGAAATGATGCTTATGCAGTTACGGCAAAACCAAAAAATGTAGAGTGGGCATCACAAAACATGCTGGCTTTAGGTATAACTGTATTTGCATTCTTAGTATTGCACTTCTACAACTTCTGGGCAAAAATGCAATTGGTTGAAATACTGCATAAAGCAGGTGTTCACATGGATGAATCGGTTGTTTCCAATGCACAAAACGGAGCCTATCACATTGTATCAACATTCTCAGATCCTATTTTTGTTGTGCTTTATTTAGTTGGTCTGGGAGCTTTATGGTTCCACCTCACTCACGGATTCTGGAGCGCCCTTCAAACAATCGGATGGAATGGTAAAATATGGTTTAACCGCTGGAAATGGATTGCCAATATATATACAACACTTGTAATCTTCGGATTTGCATTAGTTGTTATCGTATTTTTCATCAAAAGTTTTTGCTGCGGAGGAGCCTGCGGAATTTAATTAAAAATGAAAAATGAAAAACGGGTAACTCCCGCTTCATCTTTAATATTTCACTTTTAATTTTTAATTTTTAATTTTTAATTTCTCAATCATGACAAAGATAGATTCAAAAATACCTCAGGGTCCATTAGCTGAAAAATGGACCAATTATAAAAATCATCAGAAATTGGTGAATCCTGCCAATAAACGCCGCATCGATGTCATTGTCGTTGGAACAGGCCTGGCTGGTGCTTCTGCCGCTGCTTCCCTTGGTGAAATGGGATTCAATGTGTTAAATTTCTGTCTTCAGGATTCTCCCCGCCGCGCACACTCTATTGCTGCCCAGGGAGGTATCAATGCTGCCAAGAATTATCAAAACGATGGAGACTCGGTTTATCGTTTATTCTATGATACCATTAAAGGTGGTGACTACCGTGCACGCGAAGCTAACGTTTATCGTCTGGCAGAAGTAGCAAACAGCATCATCGACCAATGTGTGGCTCAGGGAGTTCCTTTCGCACGCGAATACGGCGGTTTGCTCGACAACCGTTCTTTTGGAGGAGCACAGGTTTCGCGCACTTTCTATGCTAAAGGTCAAACCGGACAACAATTATTATTAGGCGCTTATTCAGCATTAAGCCGTCAGGTTAATAAAGGTTCGGTTAAATTATATACCCGTTACGAAATGTTGGATTTGGTGATTATCGAAGGCCGTGCCCGCGGTATTATCGCCCGCAACTTAGTAACTGGAAAAATTGAAAGATTTTCGGCTCATGCTGTTGTTATCGGATCAGGAGGATATGGAAATACATTCTTCCTTTCCACTAACGCAATGGGTTCTAATGGTTCGGCTGCTTTACAATGTTATAAAAAAGGAGCTTACTTTGCAAATCCTTGTTTCGCACAAATCCACCCGACTTGTATTCCCGTTCACGGAGAATTCCAGTCTAAGCTGACATTGATGTCGGAATCACTGCGTAACGATGGCCGCATTTGGGTTCCTAAAAAGAAAGAAGATGCAGAAGCCATCCGTGCAGGTAAATTAAAACCAACTCAGATTAAAGAAGAAGATCGCGACTACTATCTGGAAAGAAGATATCCTGCTTTTGGGAACTTAGTTCCCCGTGATGTAGCTTCACGAGCAGCTAAAGAGCGTTGTGACGCCGGTTTCGGAGTTGGCGCTACAGGTTTGGCTGTCTATCTTGATTTCTCAGATGCTATCAACCGTCTGGGAATGAAAACAGTAGAAGCCCGTTATGGTAACTTGTTCCAGATGTATGAAAAAATTGTAGACGACAATCCGTATGAAACTCCAATGATGATTTATCCGGCGATTCACTACACTATGGGAGGTATCTGGGTCGATTATGAACTGATGACTTCTATTCCCGGCCTGTTTGCTATCGGTGAAGCTAACTTCTCCGACCATGGCGCCAACCGTCTGGGAGCATCGGCATTGATGCAAGGATTGGCTGATGGATATTTCGTTCTTCCTTATACAATTCAAAACTATTTGGCTGATCAAATCCGCGTACCACGTTTCAGTACTGATTTGCCAGAATTCCAAAAAGCAGAAGATGAAATCAACGAAAAAGTTGCCAAATTAATGAGCATCAAGGGTAAACGTTCTGTTGATTCTATCCATAAAGAACTTGGCTTAATCATGTGGGATTATGTAGGAATGGGACGTACAAAAGAATCTCTGGAAACAGCTTTGAAGAGACTGAAAGAAGTGAAAACAGAATTCTGGACAAACGTTCGTATTCCGGGAGAAGCCAATACATTGAATGTTGAATTGGAAAAAGCCTTGCGTGTGGCAGACTTCTTAGAAATCGGCTACCTGATGGCTTTAGACGGATTGAACCGTAATGAATCTTGCGGAGGTCACTTCCGTGAAGAATATCAAACTCCTGATGGAGAAGCGCTCCGTGATGATGACAACTATTCATACGCAGCTTGCTGGAAGTATACAGGAGATGATAAGGAACCGGAACTTATCAAAGAAGTGCTTGATTACGAATTCATTCAACGTCAACAAAGAAATTACAAAGCATAAGAAGTCATGGAAAAAGTTATCAATATAAATTTAAAAGTCTGGCGTCAAATAGGGCCGAAGGCCAAGGGCGCATTCGAAACATATAAGTTGGATGGAATTTCGGGAGATACTTCATTCCTGGAAATGTTGGATATCCTGAATGAGAAATTAATCAACGATGGCAAGGAACCCATAGTATTTGATCACGACTGCCGCGAAGGTATTTGTGGTATGTGTTCTTTATATGTAAACGGTCGTCCGCACGGACCTGATGAAGATATTACAACCTGCCAGTTACATATGCGTAAATTCAAAGACGGAGAAACAATTACTGTTGAACCATGGCGTTCGGCAGGTTTCCCTGTTATCCGCGATTTGATGGTCGATCGTTCAGCTTTCGACAAAATCATCCAGGCCGGAGGATATGTATCTGTAAATACAGGTGGAATCCCTGATGCTAACGCAATTCCTATTTCCAAAATTGATGCTGATGAAGCCATGGATTCAGCTTCATGCATTGGTTGCGGAGCATGCGTAGCCGCTTGTAAGAATGGTTCAGCCATGTTATTCGTTTCTGCAAAAGTCAGCCAGTTGGCATTATTGCCTCAAGGTAGAATTGAAGCCCCCCTCCGTGCAAAAGCCATGGTTGCCAAAATGGATGAATTAGGCTTCGGGAACTGTACAAATACAGCAGCTTGTGAGCAAGAGTGTCCTAAAAATATTTCAATCAGTAATATTGCCCGCTTGAACAGAGAGTTTTTGAAGGCAAAGTTTGCAGACTGAAATTAAAAAAATTAAGCTAATGAAGGGAATGAAAAATCAATTTCATTCCCTTCTTTTTTGTTTTTATTTTTAGAAGATGTATCTTTGAACCTTGTTAATAACTTGTTGATAAGATATTGAAAAATTACGCATACACCACAAAACGAAATTGATATCTATTAAAAAATGAGGATACTCCAAGTCGCAAATAATGATTTTTATTCTACCTTTGGAGGAGGACAAGTATATGTCAAAAATCTGGTAGATGAGATGATTAATCAAAATCAGGATGTGGTTGTATTTTCCAAAAGTAATAAGATCAAACAACATCATGATTTTATAGTACAGGAATATAGAGGCGCTCCGGTTTATGAGTTTTTCTCATTTGACAAATCAATATTAAAAGAAAAAATACGCCAGGTAAAACCGGATATTCTGCACTTGCACGCCAATAAAGCATTGTTTTCGGAAATTTGTAAAGAACTATCAATCCCTTGCATTATTACAGCTCATCATGGAGGCATTACTTGTCCGGCTGGCACTTTATTAAATTATAAAGATGAAATATGCCATGTGGCTGCGTCCCAGAAAGAATGTTTGCCATGTGTTCTCAAAGGCATAAAAGCCGGATATTTATTTTATCCTTTTTTGAAAAAATTGCCTGTATCCATAAAGCTTTCCACAGGAAAATTTTTACGCAAAATGCCATTTATGTACTTTGTTTCGCCCATAGGACTGAGTTCATTATCCATTGAAGAAAAACAAAAAGAATGGCATAAAATTTGTAAAAATGTAAGTTTTATGATTGCGCCATCCAACGCCATAGCCGAAAACATGATGCTCAATGGGTTAAACGCAGACAAAATAGAAATAGTTCCTCACGGAATACCCATAAATCCAATAAAAAATAATACTTTTGCACCTGATATACACAAACATAAAATCAAATTCTTTTATGTTGGCCGAATTGGTTACATAAAAGGCATACATATTCTGTTAGATGCGTTTTCCAAATTAAAAACTGATGAATGTGAATTACATTTGATTGGAGAGTACAAAGGAAAATATGGACAGGATTTAATCAAAAAATATATTCATAGCAAAAATATTTATTTCCACGGAAAAATTCCGCCAGAGCAAGTCAGTTCAAGAATACAGGAATATGATGTTTTGGTTCATCCTGCAATCTATCTGGAAGTTTTCGGATTGAATATTGCTGAAGCATTGGCAGAAGGTAAGCCAGTTATTGCTACTCGTTGTGGTGGAGCAGAAATGCAAATAAAAGATGGAGAAAACGGATTATTGATAAATCCTAATAATGTGGAAGAACTGTTGCACGCAATGACTTGGGTTATTGACCATCCTGAAGAATTGAAACAAATGTCGGAAAAAGCTCCCGAAGGAGTGATCTCAATACATGAACATGCAAAAACTATTATAAAAATCTATTATGAAGTTGTGGTAAATGTAAAATAATCACAAACAGAGATGTAAATTTTTGAAAGTAAAAAATGAAAAACAAAGATATTCATCCTATTATAAGTATATTCATGCCAGTTTATAATGGAGAAAAATACTTGAGGAAAAGCATAGAATCTGTACTCAATCAAACATTCAAGGATTTTGAGCTTGTATGTGTTGATGACACATCTACAGATAATAGTTTTTCTATTTTAGATGAATATTCAAAGATAGACGATCGCATTATTATATATCAAAAGAAACAAGGAGGAAATGTTCCTAAATCATGGAATTTTGTGATGCCAAAATTAAGAGGAGAATTTATTACATACATGTCACAAGATGATTTAATGTCTCCCGATAATTTATCAGAAAATTATAACCGTTATTTGGAAACAGGAGCAGACATTATTGTTCCTGATATGATTTTTTATAATGAAGGAAAAATTAACAAAGATGGGATATATGGACTGAAAGATAAAATTATATCAGGAGAAGAGGCGTTTTTTCTAAGTTTCTCATGGAAAAATATTCATGGTTTCCCTTTATATAAAGCAGATATAATAAAAAATGAAATTTTTGATGAAAAAATATATAACAGTGATGAGTATGTTTCCAGAAAATGTTTTTTATTGAGTAATAAGGTAGCTTTTTCAAAAGGAATATTTTATTATGGACAAGACAATGAAAATGCTATTACAAAAAAAATTACCTTAAATTCATTTACAACATTATACACAGATAAAATGATTGATGAATTAGCTCAAATGCATTTTGGGGCAGACAGCATTCAATCAATTGAGATGCAGCAATTAAGAATGTCCAGAATTATGACTCAGCAAGTTTTTTATTTTAGACATAAGCAACAGTTTTCAGAAATAGAAAGGAAAGAAATTGTAAAAATAATCAAGGAAAATTATAGAAATATTAAGAAGGAACATTTATACAGTGATAATAAGATAAAAAAAATATTATATACAAATGGATATCAACTTTACGCTTTTTCCTGTCATGTAAGTACAATGAAACAGAAAATTGGAAATTATATAAAACATTAAGAAAATCAACATAAAGTTATTACGATAGAATGAAAAGTTATAATTCAAAATCGTCAAAATGAAACAGGAAGAACAATGGACTACCATCATCAAGCCAAAAACAGGTTTGTTTGATATTGATTTTAAAGAATTAATCAAATATAATGATTTATATCAAATGTTTGTTAAGCGGAACATAGTAACGCAATACAAACAAACGATTTTAGGCCCTTTATGGTTTTTTGTTAATCCTGCCCTGACAACTATCATGTACATGATTGTATTTGGTGGAATTGCAGGGATTTCCACAGATGGTTTACCTCAACCTTTATTTTATCTTTCCGGAATATGTTTATGGAACTATTTCTCGACATGTCTTACAAAAACATCTTCGACATTCAATGACAACCAAGGTATTTTTGGCAAAGTATATTTTCCGCGTTTGATAATGCCATTGAGCACGGTAACCTCTGCCCTACTCACTTTTGGTATCCAATTAGGCTTATTTGTAATTGTATATCTGTATTACATTTTTACAGGAATTCATATTTCTCCGAACATCTACATTTTACTCTTACCAGTATTAATATTTATATTAGCGGGATTAGCCTTAGGTTTTGGAATAATCATATCTTCCATGACGACCAAATATAAAGACTTAAGCATTTTATTTACATTCGTAGTGCAATTGTGGATGTATGCCACACCTATTATATACCCGTTAAGTATGATGTCTCCAAAAAAACAATGGATTGCAGCATTAAATCCGGTAACATCTATTGTGGAAACATTCAAATACGCAACTCTGGGAAAAGGGGTATTCAGTTGGGCACAATTAGGATATAGCTTTGCTTTCATGTGTGTGGTTTTAGGCATCGGAATTGTTGTATTTAATAAAGTACAACGAAGTTTTATGGATACGGTATAGTTTTAATGCTGACTGAAATATGTAACTAGGATAATACAATAAAATTCCAAATGAATTTAAAGTACAAAAGATGTCAATAAAAGACGCAAGAAACATTTTTAATTATTACAATTCTTTTCAAAAATATCGAAAAGAAAAAAAGAATTCAAGTGCTTATAACATAAAGTTTTTCAATTTCTGGCCACAAGCGATTAGCGACATGTGGTTTTATCGTTTTATTCAATCGCGAAATTTATTGTTAAAGTATCCGAAACTGATTATTAATTTCCACTCGACTTTTGGCAAGCAAAGTGCAATCTATTGGACGAAAGGAGATATAAATATATTTTTCACAGGTGAAAATATCAGAGATATAATAAATCAACCTTATTCTGATCATTTGCTGTCAAATAAAAAAATAGACTTGTCATTAGGTTTTGAACACATTTCAGATGACAGATACTTGAGGTTCCCCTTATGGATATTGTATATGTTTGCTCCGGAAGCTACTGAAGAAGACATTATAAAACGTTGTAAAGAATTATCATATCCTCATATTGCAATAGAAAAGCGAACAGAGTTCTCATCTCATGTATCGCGTGCAGATACGACGGGCATACGAAAAGAAATTTGTGAATCATTGATGACTCTTGGAAAAGTGGATTGTGCCGGTAAATTTATGCACAATGATGATAATTTAGTAAAAAAATATGGAGATAATAAACCTGAATATCTAAAAAATTACAAGTTTAATATTTGTCCTGAAAATTCAAATCTGGAAGGTTATGTTACGGAAAAAATATTTGAATCCATTGAGAGTGGATGTATACCAATCTATTGGGGCTCAAACAATAAGCCGGAGCCAGATGTATTGAATGAAGATGCCATTTTATTTTGGGAAAAATCTGGTGACAATTCAAAAACAATGGAATTTATAAGAGAATTAAATAATTCTCCTGAATTATTGGAAAGTTTCATGAAGCGTGCAAAACTAAAGGAAAATGCACATGAGAAAATAGTATCTTTTTATCAGGAACTTGAAGCTAAAATCAAAGCAATCATTGAGCAAAAAGCTTAAAATAAAAACAAAATGATGTAAGTTTTAATTTTATAAATAAGTAAATTGTCAAAAGAAATATATGGATGAAAATAGATTAATACAATTACCGAAAATTTTAGATTATCGGGGAAATCTTTCTTTTCTTGAAAGTAACAAACATATACCATTTGAAATCAAAAGAGTATTTTGGATATATGACGTACCTGGTGGGGAAATCCGGGGCGGACATGCTTACCATGAAAGCGAGGAATTCATAATTGCTTTATCCGGAAGTTTCGACGTTGTTTTAAATGATGGAGAAAAAGAACACAGATACAATCTAAACCGCTCTTATTATGGAGTTTATGTCCCCAAGATGGTTTGGCGCCACATGGAAAATTTTTCTACCAACTCATTGGCTTTGGTGCTTTCATCTACCCGGTTTTCAGCACAGGATTACATAAGAGAATTTGCAGATTATTTACAACTAAAAGGAATTCAACAATGAACAGAAATCTTACCGTATATGATTGTTCAGTGATAGAGTTGCCGCGAATTTCTAACCGAGAGGGAAATATTACTCCGATTCATGGAAATGAGAATATTCCTTTCGATATTGAACGGGTATTTTACCTTTACGACATTCCGGGAGGAGAAGATCGGGGAGCTCATGCTCATAAAGAATGCCACCAGTTTTTGATTGCTGCCAGTGGAAGCTTTGAAATTGTGCTGAATGATGGTAAAAATAAACGCACTGTGACTTTGAACCGTCCATATTTTGGATTGCATATTCCTCCTGGTATCTGGGCTGCAGAACAAGGTTTTTCTTCGGGCTCGATTTGCCTGGTATTGACTTCTCATAAATATGATGAGTTTGATTATATCCGGGATTATAATGAATTTTTGAAAATAAAAGGACTATGACAATCTGTATTGCAGGAAAAAACAATATTGCTGTTGAAATTTTAAATTATTTGATCTGTAAGTATCATTACGAAGTAGTTGTTGTATGTAATAAAATAGATGATGGAGTTAATTCCTGGCAAAAATCGTTACGTTATATTGCAGGTTTACACAAGATCCCGGTTAAGGAGTTAAAAGATGTATATCAGATACCAGAGTTATTATTTCTATCTCTTGAATTCGATCAGATCATAAAACCGGAGTTATTTTTGTCAAAGAGATTATACAATATACATTTTTCATTGCTGCCCGCCTATAAGGGAATGTATACATCTGTAATGCCGCTATTATTTGGCGAAGAAAAATCAGGAGTGACGCTTCACCGGATAGATGCCGGAATCGATACGGGAGAATTAATCGATCAGGTAGATTTTCGAATAACTAAAACAGATGTAGCAAGCGATTTGTATGATAAGTATATCCACTTCAGCACGGAATTAGTAAAGAAAAATCTTGACAATTTAATTCATAATTCAGAAACAAGTAAGCCTCAGCCAATAGAAAACGCGAGCTATTTTTCTAAAAAGACCATAGATTTTTCAAATATCCAAATAGATTTGAAAAAAACGGCATGGGAAATACACAATCAAATACGTGCATATTCGTTTAGGTGTTATCAATTGCCAACAATTGATGGGCATAAGGTTTATAAATCTGAGATATTACAAGTCCCTTCCGATAAAAAAAATATAGGCAGGATACAGAAAATAGAAAAACATATTCTATGGATTGATGCAATAGACTATGTTATAAGAGTATACATTGATTTTGAAGCAGAATTATTTGACTGTGCCCGGGTAGGTGATATAAACAGAATTGAACAGATTGCCAATTTAGATTATGACATTCATGTAAAAAATAAGCTGGGATGGGATTTGTTAATTGTAGCTGCATATAATGAAAATCTGGAATTGGTTAGATATTTGTTATCTAAAGAATTTAGTGTTACGGAAACTAATTTCAAAGGAACCACTGTTTACATGTATGCAATGACAGCAGCATCTAAGTCTGGAAGAACAGATATCCTGGAAGAATTATTATCTCATGGAGCCGATTTAAAATCAAAAGATGACAAAGGCTTGAATGTGTTGGATTATGCTAAACAATATGGCAATCCCAAAATCATAAATTATATCCAATTGAATTATGATAAAATTTCTTGATCTACAAAAAATAAATACGCAATATAGTGACGCTCTGAAAAAAGCGGCCGGTGAAGTCATTGACGGAGGCTGGTATTTACAAGGAGAACATAATAAACAGTTCGAATTGAAATTGGCGAAGCTGGAAAATGTTCCATCAGAAAATGTGGTAGCAGTAGCCAATGGATTAGATGCACTGCGTATAATCTTAAGAGCATACATTGAAACAGGTATAATGCAGGAAAGTGATGAAGTTATTGTGCCTGCTAATACATATATCGCTTCTATTCTGGCCATTACAGACAATCGGTTATGTCCTGTCTTGGTTGAACCTCTACTGGAAACATATAATATTGATATAGACAAAATAGAGGCAGCCATAACCAGTAAAACAAAAGCCATAATGGTTGTACACTTGTATGGACGTGTGGTATGGAGTGAAAAACTGGAAGCTTTGGCGAAAAAATATAATTTGAAAATTATAGAAGATAATGCCCAGGCAATTGGTGCTGCATGGAATGATAGAATGACAGGTAATTTAGGTGATGCTGCTGGATTCAGTTTTTATCCCGGTAAAAATTTGGGGGCTTTAGGTGACAGTGGGGCTGTTGTTTGTCGTGATGCATCATTAGCCAAAGTCGTTCGGACACTGGCTAATTATGGTTCCTCTCAAAAGTATGTGTTTGACTATTGCGGTTATAATAGCCGTATGGATGAAATACAAGCAGCATTTTTATTGGTGAAAATTGATTTCATATTAGCAGAAAACCAGCATCGCCACAAAATTGCCGATTATTACTGCAAACATATAACCAATCCTCAAATTATTTTACCGGAACAGCCTGCTAATCCCGAAGAACATGTTTACCATTTATTTGTGATACGCACAAAAAAACGGGATGCTTTTCAGAAATATTTGGCGGATAATGGCATCCAGACATTGATTCATTATCCGGTTCCTCCACATAAACAAGCATGTTATAAAGATTGGAATAATCAAAGTTATCCAATAACAGAACAAATTCACAATGAGGTTTTAACATTGCCAATGAGTCCGGTACTGACTCAGGAAGAAGTGGAAAAAATTGTTCGAACTATTAATTTATTTTAATCCGTTTGAGTGGAACAAGAAAAATCATCCTACCGTCAAGTCTTTAAAGCAACTTCTGTTTTTGGAGGAGTACAGGTATTTAACATACTTATTGGGCTTATACGTTCCAAAATAGTGGCAGTGTTATTAGGCACTTCCGGTTATGGATTTATGGGATTACTTAGTGCTCCACTGAATTTAATAGAAAATTTAACCGGTTTAGGAATCGGATTTAGTGCTATCAGGGATATATCTTCAGCCAATGAAACCGGAGAGCAGGTAAAGTTGAGCACTACTCTAAAAACATTTCGCAGGTGGGTTTGGTTCACTGGCTTACTGGGAATGCTTACTGTTATAATATTGTCACCATGGTTAAGCAAATGGAGTTTTGGAAATAAGGGTTATACATGGGTATTTTTATTAATGTCCGTCACCTTGTTGATTAATTCTGTCAATGGAGGATTTTCAGCAATTCTAAGAGGAACCAGGAGAATAAAAGATACTGCCAAAGCCGGAATATTGGGGGCTGCTTTAGGACTCATAACATCTATTCCACTATATTATCTTTATGGAATAAATGGTGTTGTTCCTGCACTTATAATATCAGCATTAACAGGATTATTCCTGTCCTGGTATTTTTCGCGGAAAGTAAAAACAACTCCGGTACAAATAGCATATAAAGAATCCTACGAACAAGGCAAGGCAATGGTTAAGTTAGGCTTTATGATGACTTTAACCGGACTCATTTCAAATGGAGTTTCTTATTTGGTGATTGCATACATCAGTAATATTGGAGGTGTGTCGGAAGTAGGTTTGTACAATGCCGGGTGGGCTATAACCAATCAATACGTGGGTCTGGTATTTGCAGCTATGGGAGCCGATTATTTCCCTCGTTTAGCTGGCGCACATGCTGACAATTTGAAAATCAAGGAAATGGTGAATCAGCAAGCTGAGATAGCGATTTTGATAATTGCACCTATCATGTTATTTTATCTATCTTCGCTTCCAATACTGATTCCGCTTCTATACACCAAAGATTTTTTATCAGTGATTCCTTTTACCCAATGGATAGTTTTAGGAATGCTGTTTAAGGCTGCTTCCTGGACTATGGGCTTTATTATTTTAGCAAAAGGCGAAACCAAATTATATTTCTGGGCGGAAACAATATTTAATGCTGTGTTGCTGTGTTGTAATATCGGAGGATACTATTTATTTGGATTGAAAGGTATTGGAATAGGATTTGTAGTCTTGTATATATTCTATTTCTTTTTTATATTTATTATTTGCAAAAAGAAATATGTTTTTAATTTCACCAAATCTTTTTCAAAGATATTTTCGATACAGTTATTCCTTTGTACAATTGCGTTTTCAATTGCTTATTTTTTCAAATATTCAATAGGATATATTTCCGGAGGCATTTTATTGGTTGTTTCATTTTTATATTCATTAAAAGAATTGAATAACAGAATCGGGATTAAAGAATTTATTTACTCGAAAATAATAAAAAATAAATGAAAGATTTACCATTGGTATCAATCGTAATTATCACTTACAACTCTTCAAGGTATGTACTTGAAACATTGGAGAGTGCAAAAACGCAAACATATCAGAATATAGAATTAATTGTTTCCGACGATTGTTCGAAAGATAATACGGTTGATATTTGCAGGAAATGGATAGAAGAAAATAAAGATAGATTTATCAGAACAGAATTAATTACTGTTGCTAAAAACACCGGAATATCTCCTAACTGCAACAGAGGATGTAAGGTTGCCAGGGGAGAATGGATAAAACTAATAGCAGGAGATGATGCATTATTAAACAATTGTATTGAGGATTATATGAATCTTGCAAGTCAGAATGATAAAATAAAAATTATGCATTCGAAAGCCGCATTTTATAAGGATATATTGGATGAAAAATCTTTTCTTGAAGATGTTGGCGATTCTTACCCAATCCTCATGAATGATAAATATTCTCCACAGGAGCAATTTAAATATTTATCATTCGGCTGCCATATAAAATCTTGTAGCATTATAATAAAAAAAGAATTATTGGAAGCTGTTGGTTATTACGACGAATCAATCCCGATGTGTGAAGACTTACCAATGTTTCTTAAGGTAACTTTGGATGGTTACTCAATTTTTTTCCTGAATAAGAGTACTGTAAAATACAGGATGAATGATCATTCGATATACATAGGTCAATCAAAAAATTTACTTGTACACCCGTTCTATAAAATTGATTATGTTATTTACAAAAAATATGTATACCCACATTGTGGCATAATAAGACGTTTTATGCAATCTTATTATTACAACGGAAACAGATTATTTTATTCACTTAAGACGAATCAGAGTTCCACAATCGGGAAAGTAGCTTATAAATGTTTTTACAGGATATTTTACATGTACCAGAGTAAAGTTGTGAAAAAAATATTAACCCATTCGATATAAAATGCTCCTTAGTTTTATTGTCCCGGCATATAATGCTGAGAAATATTTATCAACATGTTTGGATAGTTTGTTGAAACAAAATATATCCCATAATGATTATGAAATAATAATCGTTAATGACGGGAGTATTGACGGGACATTAAAAATTGCTTCAGAATATCAGGAACAATTTTCTTTGATTAAAATTATTAACCAGCAGAATCAGGGACTTTCTTCTGCACGAAATGAAGGATTTTTAAGGGCTGAGGGCGAATTTATCTGGTTTGTTGATTCGGATGACTATATCAGCGTTAATTGTCTTCAAGAATTAATCAATTTCTGCCATACAACACAATGCGATTTGTTTGGCATTGCACCTTCTTTCCCTTTCAGAGAGATTTTTCCAGAAACACTATCTATTCAACAAGAGGTTTCAAAAGAATATTCAGGAAAGGAATGGTTATTGTCTCCAAATGTATTCATCGGGGCATGGGCATATGTTATAAGGCGAAATTTTTGGAAAGAAAAAAAATTGTCCTTCTTTCCGAGCATCTATTATGAAGATACAGAATGCATGTCCAGAGCTATTTATTATGCTGATAAGATTTTTGTATTAAATGAATTTTCTGTTTACAATTATGTTCAGCATCCAGGTTCCATCATGAATTCAAAAGTGTCGAGAAAGAAGATATTTGATGTTCTGATTGTATCCGCTTCTTTACGCAAATTCGCTTCTGATGTTAAAGATCCCGTCGTTCAATTATATTTTGAGAAAATATACACAAATTGTTTTATATCAGGATTCAATATGATCATTGATGGTAAAATGGATATAAGTGTGGCAAAAGAATTTATTCTTAGGGCAAAAGATTGTTATCCGGAACACTTGTTCGGAAAAAATATAATGCAAAAAATATATCAATATTTGGTGATTCATTATCCACTGTTTTATTTTAGGCTCAAAAAAATCTTAAAATGAAAAAATTGCTTATAGATGTCAATTCTGTCGTACCCTATTATGTCTGTGGAAAAATGACTGGTATCGGACGTACTACGCTCGAATTGGTACAGGAATTATCTAAAATACCGGATATTCCCTTTGAGATAATGCTTTATTCTCAAAATATGAAAGGAATTGGAGGAAAGAATCTGGAAACCCCATTTAAAACCAAACATTTATATTTGCCACACAGGCCGGAATATGATAAATGGTTACAACGATTGCCAGTTAAAGAATGTTTTACCAAATATGATTTAATGCACATTCCTCAAAATTTTGAATATGTTCATTGCCCTAACAGAACAATTGTAACATTGCATGATGCTTTGTTTATGAAATTGCAAGAATCGGCATTCAATCATAATGAAATGAGGGAAACAATTCCGGCTTTTATTAATAAATGCATGGCAATCATTACCTGTTCTGAAAATTCAAAAAATGATATTGTTGAAACAATGGGGATTAACCCTGATAAGATACATGTAATCCCATGGGGCATAAGGCATGATATTTTTTACCCGGAACCGGATATGGAAAAAACCAAGCTTACGATTGAAAAGAAATGGGGGATAAAATCTCCATACTTTTTTTCAGTTTCATGCAATGACGAACGTAAAAACACACATAAATTAATCGATGTGTATATTAAATTATCGCAAAACAATTTACAGAATGATCTGTGCTTAGTTTGGGGTGCTCCGGAATATATCCGTAAGAAAGTTATAGAAAACAAACTTCAAAATAGGATCCATTTCTTGGATAGTGTCAGTAATGATGATTTAAGATTACTATATGCCGGTGCTACAGCTACTGTTTTTCCTTCTTTATATGAAGGATTCGGACTTCCAGTGTTAGAGTCAATGGCTTGTGGAACTCCGGTTATTTCATCCGACACATCTTCTTTACCTGAAGTCGGAGGTGATGCCGCAATTTATATCAATCCGGAAAATATGGATACACTTGAAAATGCATTAATTTTATTTGAAAATAACACATTAGATAATAAATCATTACAAGAACGAAGCATTAAACAGGCATCTAAATTTACTTGGAATAAGTGTGCACATTCAACTATTTCTGTTTATGAAAAATATTTGTATTGATTATAAAGCTAATAATTTTAATTTAATTCGTCTATTTGCTGCATTTCAAGTACTTATAGGCCATCTGGATCAGTTGTTACCAACTTTAGACTGGTTTAACTATTGTTCTTTATTTAATGGAGTGCCGATATTTTTTACTTTAAGCGGTTTTTTGATTTATTGGTCATATGACAATAATCCTCAATGGAAGACATATTTTGTGAACCGTTTTTTACGGCTCTATCCGGCTCTTATATGCTCTTTTATTTTAACGGTTATACTTTTAATCTCTTTTGGTTACTTGAATTTAGATAAGTTAAAAAGCAGCCAATTTATTTTGTGGATTCTTACTCAATTAACCTTTATACAAGAATTTGCTCCATCAAGTATACATGGTTTTGGTGGGCAAATTGAGCCCAATGCGGCGTTATGGACTATTAGTGTAGAAATACTGCTGTATTTTAGCATTCCGGTTATTTTCCATTTTATTAAAAAGCACAACACTAAGGTTAAAACAATAGTATTTGTTATATTGGGAATCATTTCATATATACAAAATCAGACTCTTTTTGTAACTAATTTTCTAGCTACCCCTTCTGATAATGGATATTATTTGATATTTACACATCCTTTCTTGCAGTTTGCAAGCTTCTTCTGGTTCTTTTGTTGTGGAATTATTGTTTATCTGAATAAAGAGAGGATTATTCCTGTTATCGCAAATAAAGGGTTTTATTTTATAATTATATACATAATCCTTTCCGCTATTTATTATTATTTCGGATATCATCCGGGAAACTACCGTCCAAATTTCATAGAACTATTACTACATGTTTTTTTGGTTTTAAGTATTTTTAGTTTTGCATATACAAAACCCCAATTGACATCCAAGTTAATCGGGAAGACTGATATATCATACGGTCTCTATATTTATCATCTTTTAATTATACATTCTTTCTATGAACTAGGATTAAAAGACAATTGGATGCATATTACACTATTAATTATTATCTGTCTTTTCGTAGGGTGGCTGTCCTGGGAATTAGTTGAAAAAAGAGCCTTGAAATTTAAAAAGAAATCTCTATACAAAGTTTAAAATGAAAATAGTTTACTGTAAAGATTCTTTGGGTAATGCAGCAGGAATGGAACGGGTCCTTTGTACAAAAGCCAATTATTTTGCTGATATTTTGGGATATGAAGTACATATTGTTTTAATAGAGCCGGTACCATCTAATTTATTTTTCAGTTTTTCATCTAAAATTATCATTCATTCATTAAACATAAATAGTCCGAAAAAAAAATCATGGCAAGTATTTTTCAAAACTGCATTTGACAGGGAATACAAGAAAAAGTTAGCTGTTTTTTTACAAAAAATTAAACCAGACATAACAATTAGTATGTTTGGAGAAGAAATTTCATTTCTTTATCAGTTAAGGGATGGAAGTAAAAAAATCCTGGAATTTCATTTTTCACGAAATTATTTATCCCATCTGATTGAAGGTTTGCCCAATTCAAAATTGAAATGGTTAAAAAAATTACAAGTACAATTATTACTACATAGAGAACATTATTACGCATCAAAATATGATCATATAGTTCTGCTTACAGAAAAAGACAAACAATTGTGGGGCGGGGATAAGCGTTTTACAGTGATTCCAAACCCTCTTTCTTTTTTATCAAATCATTCTGCTAAGCTGGAAAGTAAGGTTATTGTTGCGATGGGAAGATATATTGCTCAAAAAGGATTTGACTTATTGATACAAGCATTTTCTTTGCTGAAAGATGAATTTAAAGACTGGAAATTGTTGATTTATGGAGAAGGGCAAGACCGCGTTTTTTTGCAACAGCTGATAAATAAACTATCTTTGCAGGAAAATATAATTCTGAAGAAGAATACCAGCGATATTGAAGAAATAATGTCAGAGACATCGCTATTTGTGCTGCCTTCCCGCTATGAGGGATTTGGTTTAGTGTTGATAGAAGCAATGGAATGTGGAGTGCCGTGTGTGGCATTCGACTGTGAATGTGGGCCATCAGAAATTATCAAAGACAATGAAGATGGATTTCTTGTTAAAACAGGTGATATAAAAGAGTTGGTCTACAAAATGAAACAGTTGATGGAGAATGAGGAGCTACGAAAATCAATGGGGAAAAGTGCAAAAAAGAATGTTACAAGGTATTATCCCGATGTAATTATGGGAAAATGGAATTCTTTCTTTTTAAATCTGTTTAATTAATTATTCTATTATGGGTTTGTATCAGGGACTTGCATTTATCATATTATCATTAATGGGTGCTTATTATGTATTTAATCCGAGGATTTATAATTTAAAAAACCCTTTTGACAAACAAATATCCTTTTCTGTTACAAACTCCCAATATTTATTGCTTTTTTTATTGGCATCTGCCATACTCGGATGTGGTGGGGATTTAATGGCTTCGCGTTTGCTTACAAGTATTATTTTAGCATTTCTGATGTTATTAATAAATAATAAGCGTATCGAATTCTCAAGAACAGTTTTCCTATACTTCTTCTATCTGCTTTGGTTGATTATTGCAACGATTTACTCCCCCTCTCAGTATTATGGTTTGCGAGTTTTCTTAAAATATTTATATCCTTTTTTAATGATGTTATTTGCGTCCCAGGTAACTACATCTGAAGTATTTTATCTGAAAGGAATACAAATAATACTCCGGATAGCTTTGTTTGGTGCACTTTGTTTATTAGTATTTTACTGGATTCCTGTGCTTGGAAGCGTAGTTTTGTTGCTCACATATTATGGAACTGCCATTTTGGATTTTTTCCCGGTTGCAATTGCAATATCATTCTTATACTATTCACATTTTAAGAAAAAAAAATATTTATTTTATATTTTCATATTCTTTTTATCATCTGTTGTTCACACCAATCGTACAGGTATCTTAGCTGCTTTTATTACCATAATCATAGCTGCATTGGTCAGATATAGGCTGAAAGCTTTACCATATATCATAGGAGGTTTAGTTATATTTGGAGGAGCAGTCTTATCTATTCCTGAATTCCGGGCTAAAATGTTTAAGAAACAAATGAATGTCGATGAGATTGTTGAAAGGAGAGATGAGCTAACAGTAGACGACATAAATACGAATGGACGCTCCGCCATGTGGGAATGGAGTTTGAATAATTTTTATAAAAATAAAGAATGGACGGGCTCGGGACTTGGAGTGACGCAAAGGGCATTCCAAGGAAATTTAACGCCTTTCAATATGCCTGCAGTTCACAATGATTATATTCAGATTATATGTGATACGGGGTTAATAGGTTTAATTTTATACGGTTTAACATTGCTATCACTAATAGCGCATTGTTTTATTGTTTATTTCAAAACATATTGCCATCCGGCAGTTAAATTTGCAGCATTTGTGGCGGGTGTGAGCATGGCAGGTATGGTTTCTACGCTGTATACTGATAATGTAGTGAATTATTCTCTAATGACCCTTGGTTTCCCATTCGCATTATATGGAATGATGTTGGGGCTAAAGGCAAACACAATGAATACTATTTAATATATTATTGTAAAAGACATGAATAAGACAGCTTTGGTCATATTATATCTGGGAAATCCTCCGGTTTTTTTAGATTTATTCATTAAAGGTTGCACCTATAATAAAAAATTTGATTTTGTTTTTTTTACAGATTGGGATTACTCTAAATATTATTTTTCATCAAATTGCATACTAAATACTTGTTCAAAAGAACAATTTAAAGAACTAACAATAAGCAAATTAGGATTTCCTGTCGCAGTAAAATCTTCATTTAAATTATGTGACTATAAACCTACTATCCCCTTTTTTTTTGAAGACTATTTAGTTGATTACAATTATGTAGGTTGGTGTGATATTGATATTGTTTTTGGAAATTTGCATAAATTTTTTAATGAGGAATTATTTTCTAACTTTGACTTTCTTACTATAGCTAAAGATCATATTTCTGGTCCTTTTACCATAATGAAAAATGAACGGAAATATACTACCATTTTTATGACGGCAAAAGGTTGGAAAGAAATATTCATAGATGAACGTCATTATGCATTTGATGAAGGATTAAGGATTGAACAAAATAGTGGGTTGGATAGCTTTTCAAGCATGATGAAAAGAGAAGAAAATAATGGGAATATAAATGTTTTACACACATTATGTGCCTATGAGAGACATCCTCAGCATATGAAATATAGAAATGGCAGCATAGAAGAAAATGGTGTTGAATATTCGATGTTTCATTTTGTTATTGCCAAAAGAAATTCTTTTTTCGTCTTTCCTGACTGGAAAAAAATTCCGGATCAGTTTAACATTTCAAAATATGGATTTTCAAGGATAGATGAAAAATTATCCTTCATTTCATTATTTACACACACTTCTTATAGGAAACAAGTTTATTCTAATATCAAAAAAAAGAAAAAAGTTCTTTCCAATTTGATAAAAGAAAGCAATTGGAAAAATCTATATATCGGATTGAAAAGGCAAATTTTCACAAAAAAATGGATTGAAGAATAATAAATTATGTAGAATATTGCGAAATGAGTAAAAGTACACAATCAAGAGATATATTCATTGACACCATAAAAGGTTGGGGTATCATGTTGGTTATCTGGGGACATTCCAGTTTTTTCCTGTTTGATGAAGTCTACTCATTTCACATGCCTCTGTTTTTTTTCTTATCCGGATGTTTTTTTAAGTGGAATACAACCTATCGCCAGTTTATTAAGAAAAAAATTTCTCAATTAATCATTCCATATATCATTTTTTTTCTTCTCAGTTATATTTTCTACATTGTGTTATTAGGACTAACCCATCGTTTGGACACAGCTTACAGTTTAAATATGTTGAAAGGGCTCATTCCTTTTGGTAATGAAGTAATGAATTCTTCGTTATGGTTCTTATATACCCTTTTCTGGATGTCCATTATTTATATGGCTATAAGAAAAATTTGTAGTAACAATTTTTTAATACTAATAATATGTTTGGGACTGCATCTGTTAGAATACGTGATGTTAATTAACAATATTAAATTGCCTTTTTTCTTTAACCGGAGTTTGGAAAGTATAATATATATGCATTGGGGATATTGGCTTTATCATATCTGGACATCAAATCTTGTGTTAAAGCTACCTATATGGAAAAAAGTCTTGTTATTTTTATTTTCTTTTTTTCTTTGGGCGCTTATATTCCACTTTCAATCAACAATGGAAGGTATTGTCCGAAACGCTTTAGGTTTAATCGTGGCTTTTACAGGCATCATGTTCAGTTTTTTTTTATGTTCTCTGTTTTTCCCGGCCAAAAGA
Source organism: Bacteroidales bacterium (assembly GCA_031553415.1). Taxonomy (GTDB): domain Bacteria; phylum Bacteroidota; class Bacteroidia; order Bacteroidales; family Azobacteroidaceae; genus JAIRVZ01. The sequence continues at coordinate 27,840 of JAVBLO010000005.1, forward strand.
TTAAGAAGCATTCTGACATATTTAGGCTCACATACATTATGCTTATTTGCACTTCACATGCCTCTTCTCGAAATAGCAAGGCCTTGTGCGAAGCTTTTATGGGGAATTAATAATCTAAAATATGATATAACTGTTTTTTGTCTCTCGCTCTTGCTTTCAGTCATAATAGGAGAAATATTAATGATGATTTTCCCCCGTTATCTGGGAGTTTCTTCTTTCAGCAAAAAAATCTCCCCAACAACATAATTTAATGATATCAATAGTTATTCCTCTATATAATAAAGAAAAACAAATTGCAAATACATTGCAAACTGTTCTTGCCCAAACTTATCAGGAGTTTGAAATTATTATTGTGAATGATGGTTCGACAGACAATAGTGTTGAGGAAGTACTGAAAATAAAAGATTCCAGGATTCGATTATTTCAACAATCCAATGAAGGCGTTTCCGCTGCCCGTAATAGGGGAATAAAAGAAAGCAAATTTAATTATATTGCACTGTTGGATGCTGATGATGAATGGAAAACAGATTATTTGGCGACACAAATGGATTTGATTTATCGCTACCCCGAATGTTCCGTTTATGCATGTGCTTACGAATTCAAAGATTCTAAAGGGAAAATAAGTCCACTAATTCTTAATAAAATATCTTTTAAAAGGGAAGATGGAGTCTTGAATAATTACTTTGAAGTTGCATCTTGTTCTCATCCTCCGATAAGCTCTTCTACTGTCGTATTTTCCAAGAAAGCATTTGTTTTAATAGGAGGATTTCCTGTTGGGATTACTTCTGGGGAAGACTTACTCACATGGGCAAAATTAGCTGTAGATTTTCAAATAGCATATTCAACAAAACCTTCCGCATTTTTTGTCCAACATGATTCACATCTTGTATCAAACAAGCCAACACGCTTACATGATGAGACAAATTATGTTGCTCGGGAATTGATTTCTCTTTGCAAAAAGACAACAGGAAAACAAAAAAAACATCTTAAATTGTACATATCAATGTGGTATAAAATGAGAGCGTCTGTTTTCCTTCGCATAAATTACAAAAGACAAACATTTAAATATTCGTTTTATTCTTTGAAATACAACCCTTTTAATTTAAAAGTTTATATATTTATGTGTTTGGTTTTATTACCCGTCACGCTTCAAAACTACATAAAAAATTTATACACTACATGAGATTACTGTATTTTGCGTCTGATTACACCATTGGTCTTAGTTGTCTGTTAGTACAACAAGCAATTGCCATTAAAAAAGAAGGCATAGATTTTGTTGCTATTGCAGGTGATACAGAACAAGAAATAGGATTAACGGAACAAATGGAAAATGAAAAAATCAATTTGTTTCGGATAAAAGACATGGATGAACATAAAAGCTTCTTTCATTTATCTAATCAAATTGGTCAGCTTATAAAAGAGAATAACATTCAATATGTTCATGTACAAAACAATTGGCAACTAATGTTAGTCTCTTTTCATAAATATAAGAACTTCTTGAAACCTAAGTCTTATAAAATTGCATATACATTACACGGATTTCGTCATAATCATCCTGTTAAATCTATATTTGCAACTGCGTTTATCGGACTGATTTTACTTTTATTTACTAACCGGGTATTTATTATGTCTGATTATGTAAAAAGACACTTTTTCTTTTTAGGAAGAAAAATGAAGAAATTGTATTTAGGAATTGATGATTCTTTTTTCTTAAAAACAGAGAATCATTTGATAACAGATCCAATACGATTGATTTTTCCTGCTCAATTCAGGAAAGGAAAAAATCAAGACATGCTGATTAATTCGATTGCATCTTATATCAATAAAACGGATGATCAAACAATCGAATTATATTTGCCGGGAAGTGGACCTTTATTATCTGAATATGAAAATTTAGTCAAAGACAAAAATCTGGAAAAAAATGTGATTTTTCCAGGGCAATGTACAAAATTAGAGGTAAGAAATTTATATGATTTTTGCAACATAGGAATCGTTTCAAGTAATACCGAAACATTCGGTCAAAGTATTGTTGAACCATTTGTATTAGGACGTTGCGTATTAACCAGAAACATTGGGGTTGCACCTGACATAATAAAAGAAGGTATTAATGGTTACTTTTTCAATGATCAAAATGATCTGACAGAAATATTGGTTAAATTATTTCAAGACAGGAAAAATATTGAAATTACGGGCAACAATAATTTCACTGAAAGGGAGATGTTTTCATGGAAAGAAATAATAAAAATTTACAAGAAAGATTTACAACTTAGTTCGATACAATAATAACGACAATATAATTTTTATGATATCAATCGTTATTCCATTATATAACAAAGAAAAACAGATTAGCAATACATTGCAAACTGTTTTCAATCAAACTTATCAGGAGTTTGAAATTATTATTGTAAATGATGGTTCGACTGATAATAGTGTAGATGAAGTTTTAAAAATAAAAGATTCACGGATACGATTGTTTCATCAAGCTAACGCCGGTGTTTCTTCCGCCAGGAATAAAGGCATTTCTGAAAGTAAGTTTGATTTGATAGCTTTTTTGGATGCAGATGATACCTGGAAACCGGAATATTTGCAAACTCAGTTTGAGCTATATCAAAAATATACGGAATGTGATATATATGCATGTAATTATGAAATAAAAGATAACAAAGGGAAAATCACGCCAACTATTATTCATAAATTATTGTTTAACGAAACTGATGGAATCCTTACAAATTATTTTGAAGTCGCAAGTTGCTCGCATCCGCCATTATGGACATCTGCTGTTGTTGTGAAGAAGGATGCCATTTTATCTGTTGCAGGTTTTCCTCCAGGAATTAAGGCCGGAGAAGATTTATTGACTTGGGCTAAATTAGCTGATGCCTACAAAATTGCCTATTATTCAAAACCATTGGCAACATTCAATGCTCCTACTTTTGTAACAGACAGGGAGAAACGGTTGGATGTTAATAAAAAAGATATTGTTCATGATGAATTGTATCATTTATTTGTTCAGACAAAAAATGATAAAAAGAATATAAAAAAATACATTGGGAGATGGAATGAAATGAGGACTGCAATTTTTTTAGAGAGTGGATTGGGAATGGAGTCTCTGAAGCCTGCATGGAGAGCTTTGAGATATACCGGATTTACTGCTAAAACAATATTTTTTATTTTGGTCTCATTTCTTCCCGGTAACGGACAGAAGTATATTATGAAATACAAAAGGAATAAACAATGAGAATTGTTTCTATACACACAGACTTTTGCCTTTATTGGCCTGCAAGATTGCAAGCTTTATCGGAAAAATTAACGTCGGATGGTCATGAATTTTCAGTGATTGAAATATCCGGAAAGGGAAATTTTTATGCATTTGCAAAACCCAAAGTTCAAGAAGGTCTTTCCTGGACTTGTCTCTTTCCTGATAAAAAAATGGAAGAAATATCTTCCGAACGAATAAGTAAAATCCTTGAAAAAAAATTGGATGAATTAAATCCTGATGTTATCATGGCTGGAGCCATTGCCTTTCCTTCAGGAGCCATTGCTACGAGATGGGCAAAAAAGAGGGGAAAAGGAATCGTGATTTTTGACGATGCCAGAATGCTTGATGTGCCTCGAAATTTTATTGTCAATTACATAAAAAAGATAATATACAGAAATGTTGATGCAATTTTCTGCCCTACGCCAGATTGGAATCAAACATTTTTTTATTGGGGTTTTAAACAAGAGCAATTATTCTATGGCATGGACGTCGTCGATAATAACTTTTGGAAAAATGATTTGAGTGATGGTGTCTCAAAATTAAAATTTCCGGAAAAATATATCTTATCTATCGGAAGACAAGTTAACAAAAAGAATTTTTTGTTTTTAATTAAAGCATTCGACCAATATGTAAAATCTTCAGATTTGAATATTTCATTGGTATTGGTTGGTGATGGGGAAGAACATATCTGCTTAGAAAATTATGTCAAAGACAACAATATAAGAAACGTTCATTTTTTTCCATTTATGAGCCAACTTGAATTAAGAGAAGTATATCAAAATGCAGATTTATTTGTCTTACCAAGCTTGTATGGAGAAACATGGGGATTAGTCGTTAACGAGGCGATGGCTTCCGGATTACCAATTGCTATTAGTTCTCAGGTTGGCTGTTCAAGTACTTTAGTCGGAATAAATGAAAATGGATATTTATTTTCTCCGGCTAATTTGAATGAACTAACTGATATTTTCAAACATTTTTTTTCTCTTTCAGATATGTGTAGAGAGGAAATGGGCAAGATATCCGTTGAAAGAATACAAAAATGGGGACTATCAAGATTTGTAAAAGGAGCATGTGATGCTATTTTCTACGCATCCGTTAATAAAAAGAAAAGTAATTACTTTGATAGATTTATTCTAAAGCTATGGAATGGAAGATATAATCCGGTTTAAATAATGGAAAAATTTTCTTATGCTTTAAAACTAATGCGTATAGAACAATGGATAAAAAATGTATTTATATTTTTTCCATTATTCTTCTCTGGTGGTATTACAAACACATCCAAGCTAATTGCTTGTATTGTTGCTTTCTTGAGTTTCTGTTTTATTGCAAGTTCCATCTATTGTTTTAACGATATTCTTGATGTAGAATCTGACAAGATTCATCCGGAAAAATCCCAAAGGCCTTTAGCTAATGGAAAGCTAAGCAAGAATGTTGGAATTATTGTTATGATTTACTCCCTGTTAATAGGCACGTTGATAATTCTTTCCGCGGAATATGCGCATGCTTTTCAAATTATTTTGGCTGTCGCATTATATTATTTATTAAATGTTCTTTATACACTGTGGTTGAAGCATAAAGCGATTATTGATGTTATTATTATTGCATTAGGATTTGTAATCAGAATTGTTGTTGGAGGTATTGCTACTGACATTACCCTTTCCCATTGGATAATTATCATGACTTTTCTTATCGCATTATTTATTGCATTTGCAAAAAGACGAGATGATTTTGTAAAATACGATGAATCCGGGGTTGCAATTAGAAAGAGCATCACCAACTATAATTTTCAATTTTTAGATGCGGCATTGGTATTAACATCAACCATAACAATCGTTGCTTACATTATGTACACAATTTCTCCGGAAGTGATTGAACGCATGAATAGCGATTTGGTTTATACAACTTCAATTTTTGTTTTAATGGGAATATTGAGGTATTTGCAGCTTACTTTGGTTCAGAAAAAAAGTTGGAGCCCAACTAAAATTGTATTAAAAGATAGATTTATACAATGTGATATTGCTCTTTGGATTATAGCATTTGTAATTATTATGTATTTATGATTAACATTTATTCTTGACATGGAACAAACAATTGGGTTATTAAAAAAAAACAGTTTATTGATTGTTATATTGTTAGCGTATTTTTTATTGCAACTACTATTTGTAACTATTGGTGGTTTAACTCTCTCTGATTCGGAGTATATTCGGATTGCTACAGAAATATCAGAAAAGGGAGAATTATATCCAACAGTTTCAAATTTTAATTTTCCGTATATATGGAATATCGGTGCAATTAATTTAATTGCATTGTGCTTGAGTATTTTTAATTCTTTTGATTCGGTTTTAATTGTTAACTGTGTTGCAAATACACTATGTGCATTATTCCTATTTTTATATGTAAAAAGAATTACAAATAAAAATGTGGGATGGATTTGTTTAATTCTTTACTCAATATACTTACCAAATTTTGCATACATATCAAGCCTTCAATCTGAAACGTATTTCGTTCTTTTTATCATTAGTGGATTTTACTTTTCTACATTCAATAACAAATATTACAATTTTCTTGCAGGCGTTTTATTTGTCATTGCAAATTGGTTCCGCCCTCTTTTAATATTATTTTTTCCTCTTTTAATCTTTTATTTTTATCAGCAAAAATGCTTGAAAAGATTATTACCTATTAGTTTCGGGCTTGTTTTAACTATATTCATTATTGGAGGAGAAGTATATTCCAGAACTGGCAAGTTTGTATTTCAGGCAAACACAAGTTGGTTTAACATAGCAATGACTTGTAATGATTCTTCAGATGGAACGTTTAACAACGAGTTATTTCAGGAAGAGTTTATATTATACCAGCAAAATCAAGATACAAAAAATTGTTTTGATATGACTGAAGTTTATAAGGAAAAGAGCCTGAATTACATATTCAATAATCCTGTAAAAATGATAAAACAAATTCCTAACCGCTTTATTCGATTTTATATGAATGACACAAGCTGTATGTGGGCATTTGTTCCTGATAAAATACACAAAACTGAACATCAACTTATGGATGAGGGAGCTTCCAGCACTTTATGGACAAAGTTCCCTAATTATGGCATATATCAATACATATTATTGTATAGTCAGCTATATTACTATTTTATTATAGCAACATTTGTTCTTGGGGCAATTAAAGCATATAAAAATAGATATTCACAATTACTGGTACCATTCTTAATTGTTCTTTTTGGAACTATTTTGACCATTGCAATCATCTCTCTAAATAGGTATCACTATCCTTTTATCCCTTTTATGATGATTTTTTCCGCATATTATATTTCAGAATTGAATTTTGTAAAGAGAAAATTTTTCAATGCAAAAGCAAGCTAAAATATCAATATTTGATTTTGATGGAACTATAACTTCTAAAGATACTTTATTAGAGTTTTTGAAATTTACCAAGGGAAAATTAGCTTTCTATTGGGGTGTTTTATTATATTCTCCAGTATTAATAGCAATGAAATTGAAGTTTTACCCTAATGATAAGGCCAAACAACATTTGTTTTCATATTTTTTTAAAGGAATATCAATTAAACAATTTAATCAATGGGGAGTTGATTTTATTCCTCATATCGAAAAGATGCTCTATCCGAAGGCTCTGAAAGCGTTGAAGGAGCATAAATCCCAAGGGGATAAAGTAATTATTATCAGTGCTTCAATTGAAAATTGGATTAAACCTTGGACAGATCTGACAGGTATTGATTTACTTATTGCGACTCAAATAGAAGTTAATATAGAAGGGAAATTGACAGGAAGGTTTTCTTCTAAAAATTGTTATGGTCAAGAAAAAGTGAATCGATTACTTGAAATTTTCCCTGATATAAACAATTATACCCTTATTGCTTATGGAGATAGCCGGGGCGATAAAGAGTTAATTGAAATTGCAAATGAGGGTTGGTATAATAAATTTAAATCATGAATATCCTCCTTATCCATAACAACTACGGCATCTACACCGGCGAAGAAGCTGTAGTAGACCGGCAAATCTCATTATTCCAGGAAATGGGACACAATGTTTCTGTTTATCGCAAAACAACAGAGGGGCTGCGTGGAACCTTATGGGGAGATTTCAAAGGCTTGCTTCAAGGATTTTATTCCCCCTCAGCAGTCAAAGACATTAAGCAAATCATGAAGAGTAACAAACCGGATATTGTTATGATTCACAATTTATACCCCTATATATCTCCAGCCATATTAAAACATATAAAGAAAGCGAGAGTTCCCATCATAATGACAGTTCACAACTACCGGTTGATGTGTCCTACCGGATTATTTATGCGGAATGCACGCCCTTGTGAATTATGTCTTGAAAAAAGGAATGAATGGAATTGTATCAAACACAACTGTGAGCACTCAGTAATAAGGAGTTTGGGCTATGCCGGAAGAAATTGGTATGCCCGCATCACAAAAGCATATTTGGATAATGTGGATATTTATGCCTGCATTACTGCTTTTCAAACCATAAAACTAACTGAAGCCGGTTTTATGGCAGATAGTATGAGAGTAATTCCAAATTTTGTTGAAAAAGCTACAGAACCAGAATTAAAATCAGGAGAATATATTGCAATTTCCGGACGGGTTAGTCGTGAAAAAGGTTTTGATTTATTACTTGAAGTCGCAAAGAAAACTCCCGGCATTCAATATGTTTTTGCAGGAACTATTCGACCCGAAGATAAAGATTTACTAAAAAATCCTCCGGCAAATTGTATCTTTCTGGGACATTTATCCAAAGAAAAATTAGCGGAATTCTACACAAACAGCCGGTTCTTAGTTATTGCCAGCCATTGGTATGAAGGTTTTCCAATGACAATTTTAGATGCTTCTTCATACGGGAAAGCGACTATCGGTCCTGCCCATGCCGGTTTTCTCGAAATCATAGACAACAACATTACCGGCCTGCATTTCAAACCAAGTGATGCCAACAATTTACAACAAAAGATAGAATGGCTATGGAATAACCAGGATTCTAGCATAGAAATGGGGAAAAATGCTTTTCTGAAATTAGAAAATACTTACACAGCCAATGTTGTTAAAACGCAATGGCAGGATGTATTTTCAGAACTTAAAGCTTAACCCACCCATAAACCGGATACCTTCTGCCGGATATCCGTACCAGATATCATATTTTTGTACCAACAGATTATCTAATTTTGCAAATATGGAAAAAGTATCATTGAAAGTGTAAGTTTCCATAAGGCTTACATCATTGATATTCTTCATACTGACTACACTTCTTTTGTTGAAATCAAAGCTTTTTCTTCCGGTTTCCAGGTGATAAGCCAAATCAATGCGTAAAGGAATAGACTGGATCTGAAATCCTGCTGTTAAATCAGATTCGAAATTTGGTTTATTCCATGCTTTGGCATCCGATTCATCAACATTCCAATTATAATAGGCAGCTTTTAAACCGACATCAAATATTTTACCATATTGATATTTCAAATTCGTTCCTATTTTAAAACGCTTTGCATCATAATACGAAACATCATAAGCATAACCAACTGGTACATAAAAGTGCTCATCTGAAGTCATTTTATATCCTAAATAAAAATCAACGCTGAATACTCCGGGAAGACTACTTTTGAATCCGGCAGTTCCGTCAAGTCCGGTATATGAATCTAAGACTCTTACTTCCGGAAAAACATAGCGGTTTTCATAGAAAATGTTGTAATTACTATTGTCAGCCACATCACCTTTAACCGTCACATAAAGCAGTCCGGTTTCATAAGGACGTACATTCAATTCGATATCAGGTGCGAAATAAAATGTTTTGGATTGATTGAACAGTAAGTGAGCAAAAAATCCCAAACGCATATCCCAATTAGAACCGCCCATTTTGAAATAAGGATTAAGAGCCAAATCCCCATAATTTTTATATGAATCAAAATCAGAAACGCCATCAGGCATATCAGGAACCGAATAAAAATCTGTCCTCAAATTACCGGAAACTCCGACCTGCTTATCGTCATCAAATTTCTTATGTAAATCAAAATTCAGTTTCAACCGGTTTTCTTTCGGTCCATTTTCATCAGAGAATAAAGCATTTTTTTGTGTAAAATAACTATAATCTACTCCAAGAGAAAAGTCGACATCATATACACCTTCCGTTGAAAGCAATCCAAGATTGACATCGAAAATATTGTTCGTTTGGTCCGGTATCACTGAAAAAAGAGAAGGCGATGCTCCATAATAATTATATCCGGAATATGTATATTTGAGTCCTGAAAAAAGTTTCAAAGATTCAGTACTATGGGCCCAACGCAATGCTCCTATATTATCATTCAATTTAAGTTTCAATTTTTCATCCGTTTGCAAAGATTTTACTTTTCCTGAACTGGAACGGTGACTCAACCAAACACTCAATTCATCACTTTCATTATTAAGGATTTGATATCCGGCATCACCATCAATATCAATAAATGTACTGACTCCAGCCCTCACATATCCTTTTTTATTTGAACTTTCCAAATCTTTGAAATATTGTACAGCCTCAACTTGCGAAGCTTCCGGCTTTATAGTTGCAGGAACCGAATAATTCGAATATTCAATCCTGGCCTGTGGAGCCTGTGGCTCTTTCACCTCCGGCAAAGTATTGATTTTAGATGCTTTATCAATGGTTGGATTATACTCCCGTTCCAAAGTCAGCATCCGCTGAAGCGTTGTATCTTTTGCTGCTGTTTGAGCTTGAACCTGTAAACTGCAAGCTAAAATTGCGATTATTGTTATGTATTGTTTCATCTTTCAAATTAAAAATTAAAAATTAAAAATGAGAACGAAAGGAATCTCTGCATAAATCAATTTTTCATTTTTCATTTTTAATTCTTCATTTTGACAAGTCTCTCACTAATCATCTCCTGAATATCATCATTCTGTTTATAGTTTTGCTTCAAACTTTCAAGATATTGTTTGGCCTGAAGATCATCTTTCCTGGCAACATATACATCTGAAAGTACAATAAAACTCCGTGCCAACCAATATGCATGAGGTGTACCGACTTTAGCATAATCCAATGCTTCAGTTTCAGCCAAATCATATTGTTTGGAATTATAATAAGATTGTACAACCAAATATTTAGCCTCAGCACCATAAACCGTACGGGTATCTTTTGCTACTTCTCTCAATATTGGAAGAGCCTTTGCCTGTTCATTGAGGACAATATATGCTTTTGCCTGTGAATATTTAGCCTCTGTAGCAATTTCGGGACTCAAACCGGATTCTTTCAATAAATCAGATGCTGCATTCAACACATCAGGATATTTTTTTAAGGCAGTCGCACAGCGTATTACACCTAATAAACCTGTGCTCACATTAGATTTACGGCTGGCGATACTGCTCAATTTATTGTAATTAGTTAAAGCTGCGGCATAATCTTTTTCATCATATTGAATATCTGCCAAATGAACAAGAGCATCTTCTGTAAAAACATTATCACCTGCTTTCAGGACACCTTCAAATTCAGCTTTAGCCAAAGCTGTTTGTCCCTGGTTAAGGTAAGTATTTCCCAGATAATAATGGGCTTTATTGACAAATCCACCATTGGGGAAACTCTGAATATACTTTTTCAAAGCAGCTTGTGCCTGGGATATATTTCCTTTAGTGAAAAGCTTTTCTGCAGATAAATAAGTCAATGAATCCTGTTCGCTCGCTTCAAACTTGGCCACACCACCCAAAGAATTCACATATTTCGCATAACCTGCCACATCACCTAAATCAACATATACTGATTTCAAATCCTGAACAGCAACTTTGGCTTCTTCACTTCCCGGATATTTGGAAATTACTTTTTTGTAAGCAGTAGCTGATTTTTGAGGTTCATTGGTATTGAAATAAAGTAAACCGATTTGTATTCCGGCTTTCCGGGCAAAACGGCTGTCGGGATAATTTTCCCACAATGTATTATAAGTTTCGATTGCCGCCTTGGAATTATCAAGCATCACATAAGCGCGGCCTTTTTCGTATAAGGCTTCCGGAATATATCTTGAATCGGGATAGCTTTTGATTAATTTATTCATCTGTTCAACTTTCCCCTGGTAATTCTTTTGGAGTCCCAGCACAAAACCACTTTGGAACATTGCATAATCGGCCATTGAAGGTTGTAATGCAGCAGCTTTTGTATACGCATTTTCAGCGGCCGCAAAATTACGACTCTCGAAATAACAGTCTCCCAACCGGGCATAAGCATCGGCCAGACTCATTTTTGAATTATCAGTTTCCTGATTAATATAATTTGAGAAGGAATTCAGAGCTGTAGAAAATTGTTCTTTATTAAAGTAACAATAACCTATGCTATAAAGAGATAATGCAGAAACATCCGATTTCACCCCCGATTCACGGAATGATTGAAAGTCACGGAGCGCTTCATCAAACCGGTTCAAACGGTAATAAGATTCTCCTCTCCAATATGTCGCCAATGCCTTTTCCTGAGGCGCATAACTGCCTAAATTAATTGCTTTGGAAAAATAATCAATAGCAGAATCATATTGTGTATTGGTAAATTCAACAGTCCCTAAATGATAATATATTTTTTGCTTGGCTTCCAGGATTTTCTTTCCGGGATTTTTAATCTTATTGATTGATTTTAAAGCTGTGTCATAATTTTTGGTAGTAAGGTAAACCTCTACAAGACAATCATTAATCTTATCAGCATAAGTCGAATTCGGATAAGTATTCAGGAAATTTTCCAATACAGTAACTGACTCCCCAAAAGCAGAAGCTGAAGTCTTGTATAATAATATAGCATAATTATACATGGCAGCTTCCTTTATTTGCAGATCAAAATTTACATTGGAAGCAGCTTCGAAAGCCATCAATGCATTTTTCTGATTACCGGTTTTCAGGTAAGACTGTCCAAGAAACAAATTGGCGCTCTGGCCTATGGCATTATCCATCGAAGTACTTTGCCCCAGATATTTAATTGCTTCAGCAAATCTCTGAGTATGGAATAAAGACAATCCAAGTTGGTAATAATCTTTTTGAGAAGGAGAAGTTGCTGTTTCTATATATGGAAGTAAATATTTTGTAGCATCAGCATAATTTCCTTCTTCATAATAAGATATACCAATGATACGGTTCAACTCAGATATTCGGTTATTATCCGGATATCTGGACAATAATTCTTTACCATCACGTATTGTTTGAGTAAAACGACCTTGTGCAAAATTGATTTGGGTTGTGTAATACAATACCTCAGACTTGAATTCCTGCTTGTCTTGTAATTGGTTAAAATATTGCAATGCAGCATTATACTCTTTTTTAGAATAATGAATACAAGCCAGATAATAAATAGATGTATCCTTGTATTTTTTACTATTTTCATTCAAAAGTCTGAACAAATGGTAAGCTTCATCATACTTTTTCTGTTGCATATAAGAAAAGGCCAACCGATAAGCATAATCATCCTGGTCTTTTTTCGACAGATTATCTATTTCAGTCTGGTTGAACCAAAGAATGGCACGTGCGTAATCTTTCGACTGGAAATAGCAGGAACCTAACATAAAACCGATGTCATCCCGGTGAATTGTTTCCGGATATTTTTCTAAATATTCCCTTAAAGCATCAGCAACACCATTTTTACTTTGTTTATAATCACAAGCAATCAGCAAATATTCTGTCTCGTGGAGTAGAGCGACATCTTTACCTGTCTTATTGAATTCTTTTAATTTGTCGATACATCCTGCATAATTTTCATCTTCAAACATTGTTTTTCCTTCATAAAACAACTTATTTTCAGATATAAAAAAAGCCGATCGTTGCGCAGACAAAGTTTGTATGCAAAACGCCAGCAGGAAAAAGAAAAGTATTTTTCTCATTACAAATATAATTGGAAAAGTTTTGGCAAAGATAGACGATTAGACGTTAAAATCATAACCGTTTAAGAAATATTAGATTTGGGCTCATTGGGTAAAGACATATTTTTCTTTTCTCTTTTTGGCAATTGTGCAAATATTATTGCAGTGATTATTGAAATTGCACCGATACAAACGAATGATGCGTGAAACGGAAATAATGGGTTGGATATATCTTGCGATTTTTGTATCTCATTGAATAAAGATAATATAGCTGCAACCAAAGCAACCCCGATACTCATGGAAAAAATCATGACCATCGATAACATGCCGTTTCCGCTGCTTGCCTGTGAAACATTCAAATCTTTTAATGTAATGCTGTTCATGGCTGTAAATTGCAGGGAATTGATTCCTCCAAATATGAACAACAGGATAACCATTATAATCAAAGGCATAGAATCTGAAAGAAAGGTAAAACTAACCAGCATAATACCCAAGGCTATTGTATTTCCAATCAAAGTCTTTCGGTAACCTATCTTATTAATCAAATCTACTCCTATTTTTTTCATCATAATGCTGGATATGGCGCTGGGCAACATCAACAATCCTGACTTTATAGGAGAATAACCTATTCCGACTTGAAACAATAAAGGCAATAGAAAAGGTACGCCATTACTTCCAATCCGGGAGAAAAAATTACCTAAAATCCCCACCCTGAAAGATCTGACCTCAAACAGGCTAACCGGGAAAAGAGCATTTCTTTTGTGAGAAGCATGTAACCAATAACCGGCAAGGAATATCAATCCGACGATGATGATTGCTAAAGCAACAGCTTGCCTCATTCCCAATTCAACCATACCATCAAGCGCGTATGAAATGGCAACCATTCCAAATGAAATCATTAAAAAACCAGATATATCGAATGATTGTACTTTTGGCGTACGAAAATCGTCCATGTAAATAGCAGAAAGAATGAATCCAATAACTCCCACCGGAAGATTAATCAGGAAAATCCAATGCCACGAAAAGGATTCAGACAACCAACCGCCTAAAGTTGGCCCCAAAAGAGGTCCTAAAAGCGCAGGAACCGTAACAAAACTAATTGCTTTTAAGAATTTCTCATTGGGGAATGCCCTCAGTACAGCCAAACGCCCTACGGGTTGTAACATGGAACCTCCAATCCCCTGGATTATACGTGAAATAATAAGTTGTGTGAGGTTATGTGAACTGGCGCAAAGGAAAGAGCCTAATGTAAAAAAGAATATTGACAACAAGTAAATTCTACGTGTCCCGAATTTATCAGCCAACCAACCGCTTGCAGGAATCAATATGGCCATTACCAATGCATACGAAACAACTACTGCCTGCATGTGTAGTGGACTTTCTCCCAAACTTTCCGCCATGCTGGGTATGGCTGTATTTATAATGGTGGTATCAAGCGTTTGCATGAAAAAACCTATTGCAACCAGCCATAAAAGCACCGATGAAGATTCACTTTTTTTCATGCCTATAGAACAGCCGGAAAGTAGTTATTGTTTAGAAGAAATGGCTTCTCCATCTGATTGGTCGGCATTTGACAAATGTTTCAAATTATTACCTTACCGGATACTTTTCGGCAGAAGGAGGTGCATTTTCTGATTTCGCACCCCAATTTTCGTTTGCTTTGTTACCCATTATGAGCTCCAGTTTTCCACCATTTTTAATGTCTTCGTGACTAAACCAGGGCTGCTCTAAATTTTTTCCGTTCAGTTTTGCCGATTGGATGTATTTATTTTCTTTCGAGCAATTTTTCGCATTGATTTCAAAGAAATGATTATTGCCAAGGTTTATTTTTATGTTTTCAAAACAAGGACTTCCGATGTTATATATTGGCAAGCCCGGAGTCACCGGATAAAAACCCATCATTGAGAACACAACAAACGCCGACATTCCACCACCATCTTCATCTCCGGGCATACCCATCAAATCAT
Organism: Bacteroidales bacterium; assembly: GCA_031553415.1. Taxonomy (GTDB): domain Bacteria; phylum Bacteroidota; class Bacteroidia; order Bacteroidales; family Azobacteroidaceae; genus JAIRVZ01. The sequence goes on from JAVBLO010000005.1 coordinate 42,892, forward strand.
CCCTGAACCACTGATTAAGTAATTCCCGTATCCTTTTTTGGGTCTTCCATGGTTGTCCCGCATAATTGTACAAATAGGGTATATGAAGAGACGGTTCATTGGCCATTGAAAACTGCCCCACATTGCCGGTATGGTCGGGTAATTGCGCATAAAATACATACTTGCCCGTTCCCAACGGCTCCCTGAATGTCTGGTCCAGATTCTTTATGAAATTATTGGCGCCTCCCATCAGTTGAATCAAATCATCCGGATTGTGAGGAACATCCCAACGGTATACCCAGGCATTATTTTCATCGTAATAATCTCTTGCTCCCTGTCCGCCCGAGAAACGATAATCAAACGGCTCTATAAATTTTCCATCCTTGTCTTTCGGGTGAAAAAAGGCGGTTTCGGAATTGTAAACATTACGATAATTGTATGAGCGTTTCAGAAAATGTTCATAATCGTCTGTTTTACCTAATTCTTTAGCTATTTGTGACAAACACCAATCATCATAACATGTTCCAAGGGTTATTGCCACTGACTGTCGTTTTTCCTTGGGATGAACTCCTTTTACCGTTTCTTCCTCTTCGGGATATAACGAAGGATAATAACCCTTTTCCTGATAAAAAATATCTAATTCCGTATTACCCATTCGCTTCCAGGGGAGTAAAGACTTATCGGTTAATGAGCTTTTGCAGGCATTGTAAGCCGCTTCCAAATCATACCCGTGCAACCCCTTACAATAGGCATCCCAAACGACTGCTACAGAATGATTCCCATTCATCCTGTGACTATCGCCCGTAACTTCGGGAAACGTAGGCATCCAACCCTCTTTGCTTTGTTCTGCCATGCGGAGATATGAATTAACCATATCGGATTCCATTTCCGGTTCTATTATAATGCGTAACGGATGTGTTGCTCTGTAAGTATCCCATACCCAATCGTCGGTATAAAAAGGAGTTCCTTCATCATCATGTATTTGTCCGTCGAAGGCGCTGTAATATCGACCATCTTCTGAAATATTAATCATTCGTTCGTAAGTTCTGTAAAGCGATGTGTAAAAAACAGCTTTATCTTCGTTGCCAATATCTTGTATTTCTATTTTGCTTAATGCATCGTTCCACTTTTTTCTTCCAATATTTGCAATCTTATCGACACTATATGTTTGTATTTCTCTTTTCAGGTTTTTACGGGCTTGTTCTTCGCTGATAAAAGACACTCCATACCGTATGTTTACCTGTTTTTGCTGGAAACATAAAATCAATGCTTTGTTCATTCCTTCAACAGTTGTTTTATGGTAATCAATCTCATTATTGTTTAATGCACCGGCGCTCAAAACAGGTTGTTCCGCTTCTAAATACAGATACACTTTAGTACCTTGTCCAACCAACTGGTATCCGGAAACCCCGCATCCTGTTGTCTTTAATGCTCCATTACGAGTATTGATAATCAGCTGATTGGATAAATTTTCATCAAAGGTAAAATTATAAACCCCCGATTGGTGCGAAGGAGCAAAATCCACTTTAATTTTAGCTTCGTTTAAATAAACGGAATAACGATAAGGAGATATTTTTTCATCATCGTAGCTATAATCAATAACAGGCGAAAATGTACCCCAGAATTCGTTTTTAGGACTTATATTGAAAGCGGAACTACCCCGATGACTTGTAACAATAACCGGAACTCCGGATATGAAATCAGAAGTATAATCCTTTCGTTCCGGGTACACTCTCAACATACTGTTGGGCAAATGAACCGTGGGATAAGTAGGCACTAACAAATGGCTTATATTCCCGATGTAAGGATTCACATAATCTACCGGCAGCTTCTCCTGCCCGGGATTAAATTTATTGCACGAAACAAGTGCGAGAATAAGGGTACATGCCAAAGGCAATAAAATTTTTCTTGTCATTTTTTGTCAGATATTTAAAAACGAATTGTATTAAACGATTTCGCTGTTACATTTATATTTATCGATTTGTTGTTGTAAGCAATTTTTACATTCTTTTCTTTTTCATCTTTGTTTACGACAATCACCACTATTTTACCATCCGGATTTACGAAAGCCAAATGATCGTCAGTTTCGTTGGTTTTCAGCCGATAAGCGCCGGGCTGTACAAATCCAGTGAGGTGTTTCATTAAATAATATTCCGGGTTATATGTCACTTTTCCGGTAGCTTTTTCTATTGAGATGAGCGCATTTTGCCGCCAACCCCATGTGCTTAAGCCTGTATGGTCAAGTACCATATTCCAATAAGTATAAACGTTGGCGCCGTTTGAAAGATAGCGGTTTATCAAACCCCAGGTATATTCGGCATACTGCCAATCGTTTAAACCGTTGCCACATTCCGACTCTGTTTGCCAAAGCCGCAGTTGCGGATTTTCGCGATGAATAGCAGGAATTGCATCTTTTCCGCTCCACTGGAAACCAAACCCCTTGACATATTTCATTGCTTTTTCATTTTTCAGAGCCGTGCGGAAATAATCGGTATTCCTCGTGTTGATTGTTCCAAAAAAAATTTCGGTTGTAATACTGTCTGCTTCAAATTGGGGTCCAAGATACTCGCCGATAAAATAAACCAGGTCTTCTGTCCGCCATTTGCAACTCGGGAACTTCTGGTTAGAGCAGGGTTCATTTTGTACATGAACAGCTTCGATTTGCAAACCTTCGCACTCGTAAGCTTTTATAAACTTGCTAAAATACAGTGCATAAGCCTCTAAATAGCCTTTGAGCATTTTGAAACCGGTTGCTTCCGGCGAATTGGCCTGTTCAGGTGCAAGCCCGTTATTTTTGTCGAAACTACCGGCGTAATGGTTGCTGGTTTTCATCCACGCAGGTGGAGACCATGGTGAAGCCCAGATTTTCAGGGCAGAATTTATGTTTTTTGCAGCCTTAATATAAGGTATAAGAATATAACGGTCACGGTCAATATTGAAGTTGATCATTTTAAAGTCTTCTGCCACATCGTTGAATGAATAAAAACTGAGCGCATAGTCGCTTGCACCCATCGGCATGCGGTTGAGCGTAAAATTGGCTTCCGAAGGACTAAAAAGTTTGTTCAAAACGTTGTTTCTTTCTTTCTCGGGAAGTGTAATCAACGCATCCCACCCCATTTCGTTAAAGCATCCGCCAAAACCTTCAATCTGTTGCAGTTTTTCGGTGGTTACCACAATGTCGGCATCATCAACTGTTTTATTTTCCAATGTTATCTTACCGCCTTTTTGCCACTGTTTTTCCGGCGTGCTGTACGTCCATTCTACCTGTTGGGCAGTTGTAAAATGAAAAATGAAAAATGAAAAATGAAAAATGAGTATACCTTTCATAAAATCTTGTTTATTTGCTCTTTTCATGTTTTTCTATTTTTTTGTTCAAACATCCATCTCCACATATCAACATCACTGTATGCAGGCGACCATACGCCATGCCCAACATCTTTGTACTCTGTATAAACCGGTTTTCCTCCTGCTTTTTCTATGGCATCGATCATATCGCGTGAACGTTCGGGAATTACTGTTTTATCAGCATCGCCGTGAAAAACCCAGATGGGTATGTTGGTCAATAATTCAGCATAAGAGGGATCGGGCGCAAGTTTCGTCTTGATATGCAAACCAGTACGGTTGAATACGCTTGTGTTGTCGCTCTCCTTGAGCAGTACAACATTGTTAGTGTAAATGCCGTAGCGACCGTTATTCTGGGTGAGATTGCTATGGATATTTACTTTTTTACAACCATCCATCAGACTTTCTATTTCTATTCCGTCCCGGTCGTTTCCTTCGGTCAGACAGCTTTCTATGACAATATTTTCACTTTCGGAACAACGGATTCCTGAAAGATAGTTACGACTCATTTCACAACCCGAAACCGTAACATTTTTTGCAAACATCATTTCAATTCCGCTACCGAATGGCGAAGTATCGAAACGGCTACCGGTAATCCAGCAATCAGTAACGTGAGACAAGTTGAGATTGTGGTGCAATCCGGCGCCGGGAACTACACTCGAACCATTATCGCTGAAATCACAGCGATTTATTTTTATGTTTTCAGCTCCTACTATCAAAACACCGTTTTTAGTAAAATTCTGAATCGTAACATTCTCGAACAGAATATTTTTAATTGCGCCGCCTTTTTCCGACCGGAGCACAACACCTTCACGGCTTGGCGCACTCATGTATGAGCGGGAACGACGGTCATGATTGGGGTCGTTGTTGGTTACTACCGTAACGGCGCCTTCAATTAGCAAATCGTGAAAAGCGACATTGCAGAGGCTGTCGTCACCACAAATAATGGTTTCAGCATGTACTTGGGGGGCAAGAAACAATATCGTTTCTTTTCCGTAACCCATAAGTGTCAATCCACTGTAAATTTTAAGCGGCACTTCGAGTGTGTGAATACCTCGTTCTAAAACGATAACTTTGTTATTTCCTTTGTTTTTATCAATAGCCTCCTGAACCGGTTCGCCAGCCCTGACCACAATGGTATTTCCCGGAATTTCTCTCGCAGGTTTATCCAATGCGCCTGTTTTTGCGGATTTCAAAAAATCAGTTTCAGGTAAAGTCTTCAAGTTATTGGTAGCCGGATGAGCATGTTTCCTCAACCCGGTCAAAGTACCAACCGGGAAATTGGCGCGCGTATGCTTTTCGATAACTTCCTTAGTATAAGGGAGCTCAATGCCCCTGACATTTTTGTAATAATCGTAAAATGACTCGTAAATATCTTTGTATTTTTCACGTCCCCGCTTCGACAATACTCCAAAAACGTCAATATCGCCTTTGTCGAGCATCATTTGCGAGCATTGTTCGTAGGAATACGCCAGGCGGTCGTCAGCAACACTATAAAAATCCAATCCTTGTGTTAAAGCCGTTTGCGCCGCTTTGGCAAATTCGCCGATTCCGAGCTGAACGTGGTCCCAATCGCGGGTTGCTTCCTGGCTCTGACCACCCGGATAAATGTATTTGGTGATACCTCCGTTACGCGGCCCCCAATAGAAACGATCAACAGCGCGGTTAAAAATATCCTGGCGGTCGGTATAAACGCCAATACACATCATGGTACTGATTATGGAAGCATCCCAGTTTCCGTTGGCTTCGGTAAAAAAGTCTTCGATGGTGGGATACAATACCGTAAGCACCATGCGTTTGAATTGTTCCCTGTTTTTTTCCTTCCAACCTGGATAAGAATAAGTTATGATTTCGGCGGCGTTGAGAAAATAGTAGCCGAACAAACCCACATTCAGTTTGGCGTTATTGGCATCGAAACTGCGTAATTTGTACGACCATGCATTCAGGATTTCTACCGCTTTCCGGGCATACGCTTCGTCTTTTGTAATATACCACATCAAGGCATGATTGTAAACGGCAGTGCCGCTTTGAGAAAATTCCTTGCCTCCCACGCTGTTTTCACCGTAAGGTCCTTCTGAAATAAACGATACCGGTTTAGGGAGAAAGTCAAGCGCGGTTTCCTGTTTCAGCTTATTGAAAGATGTTTTCCAAGGTTCTGTTCCTTTTAATACGTTTTCGCGCATAAAGTCAAGGTCGGCCTGGTTCTGCGCCATACCAGGATGAACAAATGGTTTGGAGAGGAAAACGCTTTCCGGTTTTGTTTGTGGCCGGCTTTCCTGTGTTTTCCCAAAATCGTAATTCGGTTCCTTTCCCATCCGTAAACGTAAAACCCCGCCTTGCATGATATCACTGTGCCGGATAAATGAAAAATCATATTTCGCACCATTTAATTCCGCACTTTGTATGTATATATTTTCAGGTGAATTGTTGATAGCCTCTACAATAAAAGTCTTTCCGTTTCCGAGATTTACAGTTGCTTTATCGAACAGCGGACTACCCAAAATGTATTGTCCCGAAGCCGTAAAAACCGGATAAAACCCAAGTGAGGATAGAATGTACCATGCCGACATCTGACCGCAATCTTCATTTCCAATGATTCCTTCCGGTTGGTTTTTGTAAAATTCTTTCATGATGTAACGGGCAAGCCGCGCGGTTTTCCACTGTTGTCCGATATACGAATACAGATACGCAATGTGGTGGCTCGGTTCATTTCCATGTGCATATTGTCCGATACAACCTGTCAAATCGACAAGTACATCAGGGTCGTTTGTAGCATCTAAAGCAAAGAACGTATTTAATCGATCTTCAAAAGGTACTTCACCGCCCAATAAATCTATCAAACCTTCTACATCTTGCGGGACAAGCCACAGGTATTGCCACGGATTTCCTTCGGCATAGTCGGTAGCCCATGGTTTGACCGATTTTATCGGGTCGAAAACAGGATTCCAAGTTCCGTCAGCCATTTTTCCGCGAAAGAACCCAACATTTCGATCATAATAAAATTTATAATTTTCAGCCCGTTTGGCGAAATATTTGTAATCATCGGTTTTCCCCAGCTTTTTTGCCAACAGTGCAATGCTTGCATTGCCGACAGCGTATTCAAGCGCCATGGCGACAGGACGGTTTGTCATTACATCAGACGGTATCGGTTTCAGTTCACGGTCGTATTCCAATCCACGCACATTGCCCATAGCCGACTGTTTCAACGCATTAAACGCCCGCTCCGCATCAATACCTTTTATACCCTTCAGGCAGGCTTCGGCAATTACCTCAAAGCTGCTGTTTCCAACCATTGTTCCTGTATCGTATCCACGCAAATGCCAAACTGGCAACATTCCTGTCTGGTCGAAAATTGCCAGCATCGAATTGACAAAATCAGCGGTGCGTTTTTCGTCAATCAGGGTGAACAGTGGGTGCGCTGCACGGTATGTATCCCACAATGAGAAGATGGTATAATTGTCGAACCCCGGATTTTTATAATTTTTCCAATCGGAACCACGATAGTCTCCGTTAGCATCGTTGAACAGCGAAGGATGAATCATGGCGTGATACAGCGAAGTATAAAAAATGCGCTTGTCATTCTCGTTTTTTGTTTCTACAACAATTTTTGAAAGTTCGCTGTTCCATTTTCCATTTGCCTGCGCAGCAATTTCTTCAAAATTCCAGTCAGGTATTTCCGCTTTAATATTTTCCAGTGCATTGTCGGCACTTACCGGAGAAATTCCGACTTTCAACTGTATGGTTTTTGGCGATTGGGCGAAAGTGATTACACCTTTGAGCGCTTTCCCGTTTGCTTTTTTGCCAGAAACGGATTTTACATCATCGTAAATCGTAAAATTATCAATAGGTATAGACGTTTTTATAGCAAAGAAAACCTGTTGCTTTTTTGCCCATCCTTCCGACGAACGGTATCCTTTAAACGTATATTTATCAACCTGTTCGATATAGGTATCGGTAGAACGGTCGTTGATACCTTCCGCCAAATCAATCATGATACGTGCGTTCTCTCCCTGTGGAAAAGTATATTTATGAAACCCAACCCTTTCTGAAGCCGTAAGTTCTACATCGATATTATAATCATCGAGTTTTACGCGGTAGTATCCGGGGCTTGCCGTTTCATTCAGATGCGAAAATTGAGAGGCATAACCGCTGTAACGTTCTGTTTCCTTGCCTTTTTTCAATTTCAGTTCGCCCATATAAGGCATTAGCAGTACATCGCCCAAATCGCCGATTCCTGTTCCGCTAAGGTGTAACTGGGGGAAGCCAATAATCACACTGTCGCGGTAATTGTAGCCCGAACACCAGTCCCAGCCTTTGAAAAAATTGGACGGGCCTACCTGAACAGCTCCATACGGCACACTTGCTCCCACAAAGACGTGCCCGTGTCCTCCGGATCCGATAAAAGGATCAACCCAATCTGTAAATTTTTGCTCATTCGCCTTGATGTAGGAAGATTTTGTTGGTTTTACCTGCCGGATGCTGCCATCGGCATTGTAATACAATTTATCAACACACACTGAACGTAAGTTGCCTTGTCCTGATATGTCACAGGTATGGTAAAACAGATACCATTGTCCTTTATACTCCACTATCGAACCGTGATTAGTATCGGAACTGACACCGTCGAGCAGTATTCCACGATAAGTCCACGGTCCTAATGGCGAATCGCTTGTGGCATAACGCAGCCGGTTATGCCCTTTTGAGTTGTCGGCATAAGAAAGGTAATAAATTCCCTTCCGCTTGTGAACCCATGCGCCTTCATGAAAATCTTCAAGACCTTTCATATCTTGCAATGCACCATCGGGTTCTGCCATATTTTTTTTTAACTTAGCCGCTTTACAGCGGGCGCCTCCCCCGTAATAAAAATAAGCCTGTCCATCGTCATCGACAAAAACGCAGGGGTCGATCATGGCGTGCTGGTCACCTTCGAGTTCAAGATAACCCTGCACCGTGAAATCTGAAGCGGGCTTGTCGCTTACGGCAATGCCTGTCTTCCATGTGCGATTCCAGTCGGTACCGCTTGGATGAGGAAAGTAGAAATAATACTTCCCGTTTTTGTATGCACAATCAGGCGCCCACATGAAACCGCCCTCCTTGCGCCCCCATGATACCTGGCTTGCTTCGAGAATCTGACCATGGTCAAACCAGTTGAGCATATCGTCGGTGGAAAATACATGGTATTTATCCATACGGTCGCAACCTCGTGGCGGGTTAATATCGTGGGAAGGATAAATGTAAAGCCTCCCGTCAGCCCAAACATGTGCCGAAGGGTCGGCAGTGTAAATGTGGCGGATAATGGGATTGCCCTGAGAAAATGAATACAAAATACAAAAAGTAAAATACAGTAAAAAGAAAGTTCGCTTCATGTTCTTCTAATTTATTTCGTTTGACGCTTTTGACACTGTCCCTGATTTTAATTTCTAACTTCAAATTTATCTTTCAACCTAATATCTTCCGATGAACTTCCGATCATAACCGAAAAAGTTCCCGGCTCCACTACAAAATGATTGTCTTTATTCCACAAGCCTAAATCTTGCGGCGTTAAATTAAAATCAAGTGTTTTTTCTTCGCCCGGAGCCAAATGGATGCGTTCAAATCCGCGCAACACTTTGACATAGGTGGTTACCGAACTGTAATCATCGCGTAAATAAAGTTGTACGACTTCGTCTCCTGCCGTTTTCCCGCTGTTTTTTACGGTACAACTGATTTTTACATTCCCTTGAACACCAATAACCGGATTATGGATTATTAAATTTTTATACTCGAAAGTTGTGTAACTCATTCCGTAGCCGAAAGGATATAATGTTCCGTCGACCCTGACTTTCCCTTTTGAATCGGAACCCGGCTTGAAAGGAAATGCAAAAGGGATTTGTCCAACGGTTTTCGGAAATGTAATTGTTAATTTCCCGCCCGGATTATAGTCTCCAAACAAGGTTTGAGCAATGGCATCGCCCATAAACTCGCCGGGAAACCAGCAGTAAATAATCGATGGAATGAATTTTTGCGCCCAATTGATGGTTGCCGCCCTGCCGTCGACCATTACCAATACAATTGGTTTTCCGGTGGCATAAATGGCCTCAAGCAATTGTTGCTGGCGACCGCACAAATCCAGATTGGTGCGTGAATATTCTTCGCGGACTGTTTGTTCACTTCCTCCCAGCGCCATCACAACTACTTCCGATTCTTTTGCCACAACAACGGCTTCTTCAAACAGATTTCGTTCTTCGCTGTCTAAAGAAACATTATACAATTCACTTTCGGGAAAATATTTGTCAATGATTTCACAACCTTTGGCATATTTCACTTCTGCATCAGGCAGGTATTCTTTTATTCCCTTGTAAACCGATTTTATAGGAGCGTTAGCCGGACCATAACGACAGATCAGTTCTTTGGTTTCATCAGCATTCGGACCAATGACTGCTATTTTTTCCAATGATTTTGAAAGAGGAAGTAATCCTCCCTTAGCTCCTCCCGGAGAAGGGGATTCATTTTTAAGTAGTACCAAGGATTGCAGGGCTGCTTTAAGCGAAACCGCTTTATGTCCTTCGTTGTGAACAATTTGAGCGGCCTGTTTTACATCGCCTTTGTACGGATTGTCAAAAAGTCCCAATTTGAATTTAATTCTTAGTACATCAGCTACCCTGCTGTTAATGGTTGATTCGGATATTTTCCCATCAGCAATTGCTTTCCGCAACGGAATAATAAAATTTTCGGGCAACGAGAAATTGGTACGGACATTCAAGCCCGCATTGACAACCTGTGCAGCCACATCTTCGAGATTGGACTGTACTTTGTGTTTAGTCATTATATATTCTACCGCTTCGCTGTCGGATACCACATAACCTTTGAACCCGTATTCCTGACGGAGAATTTCCGTAAGAAAGTGATAACTTCCGGTTATTGGCTCTCCGTCATAGTCGTTGTACGAACTCATTACACCGAGTGCGCCTGCTTCCTGAAAAGCTTTGCGAAATGGCTCCAGATAAAGCGTGCGCATTTCACGTAGCGCCACATGCGGGTCGGTGCGTGTGCCTTCGTCTCTGCCGCCGACTGGAACGCTGTAAACGGCAAAATGTTTGGGTGTAGAAATGAGGCCGTTTTCCTGCAGTCCGAGAATCATTTGTTTTCCCAATTCGCCGACTAAATAAGGATCTTCGCCATAAGTTTCAACCACTCGTCCCCAACGCGGATCCTGGGCAATGTCGAGAATGGGAGCGTAAATATTGGTATAACCAAGTACATTGGCTTCTTTTGCCGTTACCCGTGCAATTTCACGAATCAATTCGCGGTTCCATGTCGCGCCCTGTCCGCATTGTGCCGGGAACATGGTTGCTCGGTCGGAACAAAGTCCGCGTATGCCTTCGTTGGTAAAATCAACAGGAATACCTAAGCGGGTGTTTTCCACAAACCATCGTTGGATGCTCTGCCGGTTTCCGACTCCTTTGGCGTATGGGTACGAAAGTTCTGAACCGAAAGTTCCCAAGCCGTTTGCCTGTTCGTCAATATTGGCGATGCCATCTTTCCATATCTCGTTTTTCCATCCAGGAGTAGGAAGTTTGTCTTTCAACACGCGCCCGGAACCATATAAAGTAGCCATTTGACAGGTTTTTTCATCCATGGTCATTTGCGACAATAAATCAGCCACACGAGCTTCAATAGGTGCGGAACTGTCTTCGTAGATATCCTTTATACCGTTTTTGTTGAAATCAATCCAATCTTTTTTATAGATGTTCTGAGCCTGCATTACATTGAATGCATACAAGGAAAATAATAATATGCTATACAATAATTTCATTCTACTTTATTTTGTAAATTACCAGTTATTTGTTTTGAGCGCCCAATCCCTGTATTGTAAAGCTTTACCTGCATCTTTCAGCCAATCATATTGACCAATAGGATAAGTCTTATCGACTGCTCTCATCTCTTTTACTATATTTTCTATTTTTTCCAAAGAGGAGACTATCTGCTCTTTCAACCCAACCTGGTAATAAGACTCATCCCTTTGATATATTCTATATCCATAGTATGCAGTGCAAACCGCCTCATGCAAAAGAATAATCCATCCTTTCACGACATCGTCGGAAGCCATTATATTCCCGGGAAATACTATCAATAAGAAATATAGTATGAGATTTTTTTTTGCTGTCATCTTTTTCATCTTCTATTGTTTCCAGTTATCGGTTCTAAACGGTGAAGCGGGAATACCATAAACATTGAAAACAGAGGCTTCCGCAAAGTTTTTATATAAATACCGGACAGCAACAGGTTTCGCTATTTTTTCGCTTGAAACGACGATTTTCCCTCCTTTTTCAACAGCGTTTGCAGGAATAAACACTTTATCTTCGCCTGCGATTTCAAAACCTTTAAGTTCGGCTTTTATAGGGCAAATACCCTGCTCAGCATTGTTGAACGAAACAATTATTGTGCTGTCTTTTATTTCTATCGATTTGTAAGTGGGTGGTGCATATCCGAAGTCCAGCTTTTTGTATGCTTCAGCTAAAGCCCAATAAGCAAGCCTGTTTCCAACCGTTTCCTTGTCAGCCGGATGAATGAGTAACGGGTCGCCAATATCCATGGTCGTCACCATACCCGAGTTGGGAATGTCGCGCATATTCTGCTCCTGAACTTCTCGCAAACGAGCAGCAGAAGTCCGTTCCACTCCATCGTAATTAAAAGGCGCAATTTGTACAAAATAAAACGGGAAATCGCCTATATTCCATTTCGCACGTAAATCTTTTACAAAAGCGGGCATCAGTTGAGCATACAAATCGGGATTGCCGCGATTGCTTTCGCCCTGATACCACAGAAAACCGCGGATGGTGAAATTGGTAAGCGGAGCTATTTTGGAGTTGTATAAAACAACCGGAGTTTGTGTGGGACTTTTTACTTCTTCCTTGTTGTTCAAAAACGAAAGGTCGATTTCCGTCGAAAATGGTTCAAGAGCTTCCCTGCTCATCCATGCTTCCACTTTGGAACCACCCCATGTGGAAACCACTATTCCTACCGGCACATTCAATGCCGATTGGATATAATGTGCAAAATAATAACCCACCGCACTGATATTTGCCACATTGTCCGGTGTATTTTTGAGCCAGCGACCTTTACAATCGCTTTGCGGTTGTTTGCTAAATTGACGTACCCATTTTCCTGATTCGGAATCCGTAGTAAACATACGGATTGGCGTAGCTGTGTTTGCTTTCGCAATTACGTCGAATGAGCCTTTAACAGGCTGTCCGGGAAATCCTTTTACCGGCATTTCCATATTCGACTGACCGCTGCAAAACCAAACTTCGCCGATAAGAATATTTTTCAGAATTACTTCTTCTCCATCGGTTATACTGATATTGTAGGATTTATTACTTCCCTCAGGCGTTTGAATTTCTATCAAAAAATTACCTTTATCGTCCGAATCGGAGGCATAAACATTGCCATTCCACGATGTTGTAACTGTTACTCTTGTTAGTTTGGAGGCATTCCCCCAGATTTTCACTTTGCTTTGTTGTTGCAATACCATATTATCATCCAAAACGGATGGCAAAACTATTTTTGCATCAAGTTGATGGACAAAAACGAGCAAATGGAAAGCTATCAATAGGATTTTTGTTTTCATAATTTTCTGTACCGCATCAGCGCCTCCACAAAATAATAATCGGCATAAGTGAGCGGCGCATCAATTTCCGAATTATTCGGGAAATGTCCCACACTATGACGAAGGATAAAGTTGCCGTTGGTGTTTGCCCTGGCAAGGTATCCGGGCGACGAAAGCGTATCGATTTGCTTCTTGGCGATTTTCAAATATTTTTCCGAAAGGTTTTTATTCGTAAAAGTACTTAGTTCGAGTAAGGCCGAACAAATTACCGCTCCTGCCGAAGCATCGCGCAAGGCATCCGGAATACTGGGTGCGTCAAAATCCCAATACGGAATTTTATCGGCAGGCAAATGAGGATGATCAATAATAAAATCAGCAATTTTAATTGCCTGTGCCAGGTATTCCGGTTTTTTCGTTTCGCGGAACATCATGGTATAACCGTACAAAGCCCAGGCCTGTCCACGCGCCCAGGCCGAACTATCGGAATAGCCCTGGTGTGTTTGCTGGCGAAAAGCACCGTTTTCCCGGATACCATAATCCACCACATGGCAACAACTTCCATCAGGACGGAAATGGTATTTCATCGTAGTGTCGGCATGCGAAACAGCCATTTTAAAAAATGAACTGTCACCCGACAAACGGGTTGCTTCACAAAGCAATTCAAGATTCATCATGTTGTCTATAATCACCGGAAAGCGCCATTTCGGATTATCCCACGAGCGAATCACTCCAAGTGTTGAATTAAAACGGGTAGAAAGTGAACGGGCTGCATTTAATATCACAGTTTTGTATTCGGGACGGTTTGTCAGACGGTATGCATTGCCGTAAGAACAATAAATCATAAAGCCAACATCATGATTGTTTGTTGTATATTGTTGCTGTTCAATTCTTTTTGTAAGAATTTCAGCGGCAGTTTTCAGTGAACCGCATGTTGAATATTCGTACAGATACCACAACGTTCCCGCTGTAAAGCCGCTGCACCAATAGGCATCATCAGACGTTACTAATTTGCCGTTTTTGTCAATAGAACGGGGCAGACGGCCTTCCATATCCTTCACTGAATTGTAAAGCCTCATGGTTTGTTTTACTGAAAATTGAAGTGTCCTGTCGATCTTATTTGTTGCACATACAGAACAAGACAATACAATTAAAACTGTAAAAAGCAGTTTGTTCATCTATTTTTAATTTATATAAAAAACTACCTGAATAAATCCACTTTTATCCATTTCATTATTCAGATAGTCAATTTACCTTAATAATGTTTAATGCCTTATCGGTTGCGAAGTTCCAAATCCACCTATGCCGTGAAACAGTTCGGAAGCTTTGCCTGTAAGCCATAAATAATGGTCGGAACCTTTATCATCTTCGTAACCTACAAACCTGCCTGTTCCATTCAAAGGCAAATGATTTTTTGTTTCACACTTGAAAATACAGGTGCCTTCGTCCAATTCGTCGAACATGGCTACATAAAGCATTTGGGCTTTGGGGTTGGCTGTTTTGTATGCCTGTTTGGCAGCCACCACTTGTTTCCAAAGGAAATCGCCGCCTTCGCGGGGCGTAGCATCGTATTGGTTATCACCGCCTTTCATATTCGCCCAACTGAATCCGGGGTAAACTACCGGCACATAATCCTTTTTATTTGTCTTACACCAAGCCAAATCGGCACCCATATTGGTAGCGATATTTGTAGAGGCATTGTTGGTGTTATATCTACCTACAGCCCATGGTGAAATAATTCCTACCCATTTTTTGAGCGATTCGTGGTAACGCTCATCGTCGACACAATCACTACTTAGCGTACGCCAGCCATAAGGAACTCCCAGCATGATGGTGACTTTTTTCTTTTCGGATCCGCAAACGTTTTCGCAAATATCGTCAAAAACCTGAGGATCGAAGCTGCGGCTTGTAAATCCGTAACCCCAAAGAGAAAAGACCGGCTTGCCATTGTGGCGCAGGAAAGTCGGGTTTTCGACATTGTCGAAAAGTTTATACTTCTCTACCAGTTCGTTCCAATCACTTGTAATGCGGTTGTAATCCTGAACACTTCCCGCACTGCCGTCGTACATAATCGCGATAGCCCGTCCATACTTCTTAGCTGCTTTCAGGCAATGTTCCAAGACCATATTTACGCGGGCTTTTGCTGTTCCGCCAGTAGTTTGAGACACAAAACGCTGAACAAAGACACCGTCGATGCCATAATCTTTCATCCATTTGAAATGCAAATCGACAGATGAATAATCCGCACTGCTGAAAAGATAAGCCTGCGAGCCGTCGGCATACTTAAAGCCAGGGGCGGCATATTTCGTTTCATACTCGGTCATATCCGGCCAACAGTCAATGTTGATAGAGCCGGGCTTCAAACTGCCATCGTGTGGATAATGAACCCAACCCATGCCGGACGGGTCGCCCGTACATGAAAACCACCCCTGATAACCACACATTACCAACTTATCATAAGAGGTATAAAGGCAACCTGTTTCGTCGTAAACAACTTCATTAGGATTCACGGGGATGGTATCCGGCGGAACAACCGGCGGTTCGGGTTCGGGAGGAGTCACAGGGTCGTCGCCACCACAGCTCCACATCAAAAAAACGCTAAAAAACGCTATGATAAATAAATCCTTTTTCATCTTTATTTAATAATCACTTTTTGTGTATAAACTTCACCGGCAACGGAAATTTTCGCCACATAAACACCTTTCAACCCGGTAACAGGAAAGTTTACCTCTCCGGCAGCAGTTTTTGCGGCCACTTTTTGTCCGCTGACAGCGAATAATTCAGCAGTGATAACTTCTGCATCTGTTGATTGTACGAGCAAATATTCTCCCTCTTGAAACACTTTCAAGTTTTCAGGCAATTTAGCAGAGTTAATTCCCAATGATATTCCAACACCTTCCATTGCTCCTGCGCTGCATTTATTGTCTGCAAAAGCACGAACAGCGCCAAGTTGATCGGTTGAAATACCCATATTTTTCAGAAATGCTGCATTGCCATAGTTGAGCGCAGTAGCGCCGGCTGTCAACGGATACACATTATATTCACTATTGAAAGCATCAATACCCGACAACACTTCAGAACGGTTAAAGGGACTTGTCATATAATCCCAATACAAAGTTTGAGCATAACAATCGGCAGGTATCACCTGGGCTCCGAATACATAAACTTTACCGATAAACGAATTACTGACGGTGAGTTTATCTACGGAAGGAGCATAGCCATACGTAAAGTCTTCGGCCACAGAACCATCACTTCTGGCATTACCCTCAATAATTGAGTTTTGAATATTGATTACCGGTCTGCGGGTTTCATTTTCCTGAATTTCTACAGTAAGACCTGCACCGCTACCACCAGCCGAACGTCCGATATTGTCCACAATAGTAGTATTAACAATATTAAATTTATTGGAAGCCTGAGCACCATAAACGTAGATAACACCACCGTTTCCTGCGTTTTTATTACCCGAAAAAGTGGAATTGATGATGTTGATGGTCAGATTTTCCGCCATCAAACGGAAGAATAAACCACCGCAACTGGCACCACCTTGCGTAGATTCATTTCCTACAAACGAACAGGCTTCAAAACGAATTTCAATATTCGGATTTGCTGTATCCTGAATGTAAAATGCACCACCTTTGGGGGCTTTGTTGTTTTTGAACAAACAATGTTTGAAAGTCAGACCAAGTGTTTTTTCCACTTCAATGGCTCCACCGCGGGCTGCATCGGAGCCGGTTGTTTCGGCTTCACAATGATCAAAAATCACATTTTCAGCTGTGAGCGTTCCTCCGTTTACAAAAACAGCCCCACCACGGCTGCTGCCGATGCCTTCTTTCAGCGTGAGGTTTTTCAACGTCAATATGCCACCGTTATTTACGGTAAAAAAGCGGGAAGTAGTCCATGTCGTTTCGTTGTAACCAATAAAACCGTCGGTTGCTTTGTCCCCGCCCTGTACGGTAACGTTCTTAGCGATAACGTAACCCGATTTGTTTATGTCACCATCGGGGAGCAGGTTGGCATCATCGTCGCAGGCATACAGAAAGCCTGAAACATGAACTGTACCTCCTTCTTCAACTGCAGTCAACGCCTTACCAAAAGTGGCAAAAGCCGAAGCGGTAGAAAGTCCGTCGTTACTGTCGTTTCCCGATGCGGAAACATATACATCATTTGCGGAAGCAGATAAAATACTTCCCAAAAGAATGGCTGTAAAAAATGTTTTTTTCATTTTGAATTATTCTTTGAATTAAATTTATTATTTTACTATCACTTTCGCTGTTTCATTTCCTGCTCTTATTATATATATACCTGCGGATAAACCATAATTGCTTATTCTCTGACCGAACGAATTATAAATTTCAAAACCGGAAGATTCCAATACTTCACTATCTTGTTTTACAATAATTTCTCCGTTAACGGCATACGCTATCAACTTTTCTGTTTTGATCATTTTAGTATTGGTAGGGATTTTCACTGTTTCGACAGCACCCGCATCGCATTTATCTTTGTCAAAAAAACGTTCATTACCAAGTTGGTCATAATCAATATTCAATGCTTCCAGATATTGCGCATTACCGTAATTAATGGCTAATGAACCTGTTTTCGGTTTGAAACTTATGGTTGCTTCATCGAGAGCATCGAAAAGTGTATTAACAGTATATTCTGCAGGTTTGGTGTAAGGAATTCCGGACTGCACATTCCTCCATAATAAAGTTCCTATCAATGAATTATATATATTGATTTCAGCAGCAAGAGCGCCTTGGGTTCCTTGGCTATAACGTATATCATTCATATTCGTTCCTGCATTATTTTCGATTACACTGTTGTAGATATTAAGTGTAGAATTTGATTGATCCCAACACATTATACCGCTAACCGGATTATCCTTGATGGTAGTGTTGATTATATCAAGAGTAATATTTCCCGAGGATAAAGCAATAGCACTGGAAGCACCTACACCACAGGCGGTAATGGTAGAATTGACAAATGAAACCCGCGAATTTGCACTAATACCGTTGCGAATAACAATTACACTACCTCCGGGATTACCGCGTTCTGTCCTGTTACCGTAAAAACCACAATTTTCGAAATAAACTTGCGGATTTGTAACTGCTCCAAAATCCTGAATACGAATCACACCACCGCCCCAGGTTCCTGTTGTAAAATTATTTTTGAATTTACAGTTTTTGAAAGATAGCATTGGCTTAGCGCTGCTGACATCAAAACCCTGCAAATAAACAACACCACCACTACCGGTATCAGCATTCGGATTTGACTCGTTTGCAGGATTAAATGCTGTTGAGAAATCTTCAAAAGTTACATTTTCTGCAAATAAACCGCCACCGCCGACAATAGATACACATCCACCCTGGCCAATAAGCGAGTTAGCAGGATTACCCGACAAATGCAGGTCTTTCAATGTTAAAACAGCATTTTGGGTCATATAAAATAAGCGGATACCGTCACCTGTAATTCCTGCATCAGTTCCGGTCACTCCTTTCACAGTCAGGTTTACTCCGTTTAACGCCAAGCCATTGCTTTCAGTATCTGCCGCAACATTGCCGTTTACATAAATAGTTCCGGTTTGATTAGCAGAAAAAAACGAAAATGCCTTTTTGAGCGTAAGCACCGGAAGACCCTCTGTTCCATTATTACTGTCGCTGCCGCTTGCAGAAACCCAAATAGCCGATTCTCCTACTTCTACCGCACCTGCATCAACTTTATTGTTTTCAAACAAACGCACGTTACCCAATTGGTCATAATTAACAGTTGCAGTTCCATCTGATCCCAAATTTTCGAGATACTGTTTGTCGCCATAGCCTATAGCTAAGGAGGCAAATTTCGGAGAGAAAGTATTCTTCGTGGCATCGAAAGCGTTTAACAACTGACCTACTGCCGTGTAGTTTGCAGGTTTTAGATATACATCATCACCGACATTGCGCTTTGCCAATATTAATGAGTTTTCGACGGTTAATATTGGGAGTTTCGCACCTGCTTCGCAGTTCAAATCGTTTCCTCCGTTACCTTCAAGTATTGAATTGTAGATATTTACTGTTGCCGCTTCCGTTACTCTGACGCTGCCATTGGTAGGATTGTCCTTAATCGTACTGTTGATAACATTCAGTGTTAGACGTGGACTGAAAACTGTTAGACAACCTGAATTACCGTTGATATTTGTGTTTCCTGTAAATGTGCAATTGACATAAGTACATGCGGGATTTGTTGCAACAATGGTAGCCTGACGGAAGAAACAAGTCCCATACAACGCCGAATTGTTTACAAACGCACAGTTCTCAAAATAAAATTTTGCAGCAGTTGTAGCAACATCATTTACCCGCAAAACGCTTCCATATCCGATATTTGTTCCAGCTGTTGCGACTGAATTGTTTTTGAATACTGAGTTTTTGCACACCAGCGATGGTTTTGCTCCCGATATTGCTGTAACATTCAATACCGCACCGTTGTTGTTGTTTGAAAAATTTTCAAAAGTTACATTATCAGTTTCGAGCCATCCGCCATTCATCAATACGCAGCAACCTTCAAAACTTGCAGTTTCACCGACAGTTCCCGATAAAGTTAAATTTTTCAATACTAATCCCATATCTGAGCGTAAGCGAAACATACGCACAGTACTATTACCCACGATTTTCGGGTTAGTACCTTCTACACCTTGAATGGTAAGTGTATAAGAAGTTCCCAAAAACGGTAATCCGTTTGCATCAATGGCAGCTATTCCGGTATGCCCATCTACTTCACCACTTACATGGATAGTGCCCGTCGCATTATTAATAAGTTGATATGCCTTTGCCAAAGTCGCGACTGCCGTGCCGGACGTTAAACCATTATTGCCGTCATCTCCACCCTGCGACAAATAAATATCGGCGGCTTGTGCGAAAAAAGCTGCACAACCGAGCGCCAAAACAAGCATACATTTAATAAAGTTAAACTTTCTCATGATAAAATCATTTTAATGTTAAAAAAATCTTTCTATTCACATGCAATGTAATTTGATACAAATGTCTATTAGTATCATTAGCCCGTACATTAATTATTCGTTAATTGAAATATTAATTTAATGTTGGAGACATATTTTTACTGTTTTAGTTTCTTCCTCTGTAGTAACCTTGACTAAATAGATACCACCGGGCAAATGCGACAAATCGACTTGGCGGTTAGTAATAATATGTAGGATATTGCCAACCGGCCGGCCTGATAATTCAAATATCCCGGCTGATGCAGTCATATTTTCCGGAATGGAAATTGAAATACTCTTTCCCTTTTGTGTAATTAAGATATTGTCTTTCTGTAAAGTGTTTGGTACAATACCGGTATCGCTGCCATCGAGGTTGGGAACAGTGTATTTCTGTTCTCCTTCGGGTATGGTGTAATAAAACGACACGCTGAAATTGTAAAGTGGATAAGGTTTGTCGTAAATTACATTTCCAGTGGCATCTTTTGGTTCGAAAGCAGGGCGTAAAGTCGGGCTTGCATCGTTGGCATTACGCGGATACACATACTTCCCGTCTCCATCTTTTTTATCCAGATCCTGATAGGTGAAAACAGCCTGATAATCGTCGCTGTCGCGCAGGTTGCCGCTTCCCCGTCCATTACCGCTTGTCGATACATAAGCGGCATTCACTCCGGCATAAACCACTTCAATTTTTCCTGTCAGGTTCTGGGCGCATGTCAGGATTATGCAATCATCGCTGATGCTTACATTCGAAATGGTTTGCCGCGTGTTATTATTGTAAACTTCAAAACCATAGTCGGTGATTTTCCCCAATGTTTTATCGTCCAATACCAAAGGAAGTTTAGGCACAAGGAATTTTATAATCACGTTCTTGGGGTTGGCATTGTCGCGCGACAATTCAAGTGGTTGCAAAGGCTTGAAATTTTCGCCCAGGATTTGTGTCTTGTAATACACTTTTCCCAACATTTCACCGTACCACCGGTAGCCGTTGGCATCTAAGTGCCCGCCTACATCGGTCATCTGATAAACCGGTCCGGCGCAAACAATGTCGGCGTATTCATTGGAAGCTTCCAACTGAGCCATTCCGATGGTCAGTTCCCTTCCTTTTGTGTATTGCGAGCCACATTGATAGGTAATAAACACAGGAGCGGCTGTTTGACTGTAAACTGATTTTACATCGTTTTGCATGTTGTTCTTGAGCGTAACCATCAATGTTTTGTACTCATTCTTGTCGAAAGTAGGAGTTGAACCGGAAGTTAATCCGCTTCCGTAACCTTGATAATTCCATTCTCCCTGCAACCAGAACAATGCGGGACAGTTTATAGTGCTGTTTGAGCGGAGAGCCATTTTGTATGCCGATTTAATAGCGTTGGTATAGTCGCCGTAGAGGGTACTTACCTCCGATTCTTTCGAGAGGTCCTCAATGGGCTTGCCGCTTGTACCAGTAGAAGTAGCTATGATACTTTCGTGCAATCCTTTCAATTGAATGTGGTTGGCAGCACCCAAAAGCGGACTTTCGATAATGTCGGCCGCATTTTTTGCTCGTGTTCCAACAAGCGGATTTAACTTTTTCAGGTCGGAATTCCCGTAATTTATCCAGATTTGGTCGCCTATCATGTAGTTGCCCTCAATGTTTCCGGCAGAAAGGGTAACATGCGATTCGTGTCCTGTGGATAAACTCTGACCATACATAATCAGGTGCGTATAATCTCTCGATACTCCCTCGTACACAGGTTCTGCAGGAACTTCCACTGCTCCGATTGCACATTTGTCATTTACAAATGGCCGTATATTACCGAGTTGGTCGATATTTACGCCGAAATCTTTCAGATACTGCGCATTACCATATTCCAATACATCGGAGTCGAATTCCAAGGGTATACTGTTTTGAGCGGCGATCAACGAATCTTTCTTCTGCGACAATCCCGACAAAGCCGCAAGCTGATAACCGATGCGGTTCTGCGAGCCGGGAACTTGCGTATAATTACCATTATTGTCAAGGATAAAGCCGATATAGGAATTGTTGATGAATAAATCTTCTCCGTCTATTGCATCAAAACGGTTGGAAATATCACTTCCCTGGTTGGGATGCTGCGTGGCTATGTTCGATTCGATGATACAATTGGAAATACGTTTGATCAGGTTTTTACAACTTGTATCATCATTATTGTTCGAGAAAAAGCGGAAACCGGCTCCATGCCCGGCATTTCCACCGGTATAATTATCTGTAATCGTACAGTTTACCAAATCAACCGTACTGCCTTGCCGCGCCGAATCGAAGAAAAATGCCCCGCCATTGTTTACCGAAGTTGTTCCGTTTTTGTAAACCGTGTTGTTGATGAGCGCCAGATGAATAAGGTTTCCGGCTGTTGTGTTGTACATGGCAAGAGCGGCTCCGCCGCGGTTCACGGCTTCATTGTTTGCAACTAAACATCCTTCGATGCGGACGTTCGAAACGAGATTGCTCGCCTGATTGTTTTCGCGCAGATAAATAGCTGTTCCATCCAATACGCTTTTATTGTTTTGTAAAATGCTGTTCTTGAGTAAAAAATTGGTGACATTTGAAATGTAAATTCCCGCACCCGACGAATTGGCGACCGTACTGAGGTCGTTGTTTTCAAAAACACAACCGGTAATTTCGGCTTTACCGCCTTCGGTATATACTCCGGCGCCAAAGCGCACTTTATTGTTACGGAAAGTGCAGTTAGAGAGCCTTGCTATGGCTGCATTGCTCAGATAAACAGTTCCTAAGCCATTGTTGGTATTACCTGTATTGTCAACAAAATCGCAATTTTCGAACTGTGTATCGGAATTGGTTAAAGTAACTGCCATTCCGTTTGCCAGACTTACATTTCCGGCATTCTTAAAAGTCAGGTTTTTCAGCACGCAATTGTTGTTATTGTTTGTGATTTGCAAAATGCGTGAAGCGTTGTTTCCTGTAAATCCGGAAGCCGCCTTATCTCCTCCGTCAATGGTAAAGTAGAGGTTCGGCAAGCTTACTCCATTAGCATGAGTGTTTTCGGCTGCTACGTTAATAAATCCCGAAACATGGATTATGTCACCGTCTGCAACAAGACCCAATGCTTTGGTGAGTGTTGCCACAGGCATACCTGCAGAAAGTCCGTCATTGTTGTCGTTGCCTGAAGCCGACAGGTAAATATCTTTGGTGAGCACACGTACCGGCTTCGCGCTGCCATAACCGCTTGCTCCGTGAATCCACCGGGAGGCCTGACCCGTAAGCCACAAATAATAGTCGCTGCCCAAAGCGTCTTCGTAACCCACAAAAGTACCACTACCATTCAGCGGGATGCGGCTTTTGGTTTCACACTTGAAAATACAAGTACCTTCATCCATTTCGTCGAACATGGCAACGTAAAGACTATATGCGCCCGCATTTTTGTTTGCCGCCACCTGTTTCCAAAGAAAGTTGCCACCTTCACGGGGATAATCGTCGTAAGGGTTGCTATCCCCTCCTTTCATATTGTGCCAGCTGAAACCAGGGAAAACCACCGGGACATAAGTAATGCCACGTTGGTTGCACCATGCCAGGTCGGCTGTAACAGTCTGCGAGATTTTCGATATGGCATTGTTGGTCCGGTACCTGCCTACCGCCCATGGCGAAATAATATCCACCCATTTTTCGAGCGAGGCATGGTAGCGTGTATCGGTAACGCAATCGGAAATCTGTTCCCGCCAATAATAGGGCGTACCAATCATGATGGAAACTTTTTTGGTTGTTTCTCCTTTAATACTGTCGCACAGAGCTTCGAACCACTCGGGGTTGAAACCACGGCTGGTCACACCATAGCCCCACAACGAGAAAACGGGTTTGCCGTTATGACGCAGAAAGGTGGGATTTTCCACAGGGTCGAAAAGTTTGAAATTGGTAACAATTTCTTTCCAGTCGCTTGTAATCCGGTTATAATCAGTTTCATTATTGATGCCGCCATCGTACATAACAGCTATGGCGCGGTCGTATTTTTTGGCAGCTTTCAGCGCATATTTCAATACGGTGTTTACACGGGTTTTACCAGCTCCACCTACCGTTTGCGATACAAAACGCTGCACAAAAACACCATCTATGCCGTGTTCTTTCATCCAACGGAAATGTAAATCTACGGTAGAAGAATCAGCGCTGCTGAAAAGGTATGCCTGTGTGCCATCGGGATGAACGAAATCAGAGGCTTTATATTTTTTCTCGTACTCCGTCATATCGGGCCAACAGTCAATATTTATACTGCCTTGTTTAACCTGATTGTTGTTCGGATAGTGAAACCAACCAGCATTTACTGGGTCACCAGGACAGGAAAACCAACCCTGATAGCCAGCCATAACCAGCCCGTTATACGAAGTGTAATGACAACCTGTTTCATCATAAATAACTTCCTGAGGGTACGATTTTATACAAATAAACAGTAAAAAGAAAATGGTGAGTAATGATTTAATTTTCATGATCTCATGATATTTGTTAATATTAGAATCCTTTTTCAGCACAAATATCAGAGGATGACTTTATCACAAACATTAATAAATCATTAAACAGAAAGAAAAAATGCATTTTCCAATAAAAACTCATATTTTCTTATCGGTTTTTTTTTACGTTTTGCCACATAAATATTCATATAATTACCTTATCTTTATCAAATCTTAAAGAAAATGAATATGGAAACAACCTTTTATCTTCCCAAAGGCAGAAAATCAGTTACCTTCTTCCTGATTTTATTATCATCTTACTTTAATACAATTATTGCACAAAACAATTTCCAGCATCAAAAAGATTCTCTTTTAAAAATAATACCAACTTTGAAAGGAACAGAAAAATTAGAAGCATATAAAGAATTGTATAGTATGTTAGTATTCAAAAAAGATATAAACGCAACACTGAGTTTGCTGAGAGAATATCAACGCGAAACTGTTTTTCAACAAAATATCAAAGAAGAATCTTATGTTCGTGTCAGGCAACTGATTCTTTATTCTAATTCCAGGGAATTAGACAGTTTGAATTACTACTTTCCCAAACATTTTGATTTTTTTGAAAAAAATGGCTTATGGAATGACCTTTATATGGCTTGGGAAATGAAAGTACGCATAAATGCATTTACCTCTAATAGAGAAACTGCATTAGATGAGGTAAAAAAAATATATAATCATGCCAGGCAGAGGAATAATAGCTATGGAATGGCTATCGCTAATGCAGGTATGGGTAAAATTTTCATCATAATGTGTAGGCATTCCGAGGCAATTGCCTGCTTTCAGGATGCGATAGACCTCCTAAAAGTTGATGATACGGAAATGCCAATACTAAATGACAGTTATTATGCTTTAGTTAATTGCTTATTATCTTCCGAAAAAGAATCGGAGGCAGTCCCTATCCTAAAAAAATGGAGTGATATTTTAACAGAATACGAAAAAACAATAACAAATAATAATATCAAAGCAAATAATACCAATATATATTGGTTTCATCATTATATACTCAAAACCAGAGTATATTTATTATTAGGATATGAACAAGAGGCTGATTCTTGTTTCAATCAAGTCATAAAAAGAGGGCGAACAGGCATGGATGGAATGATTTTGTCGGCTAAAGATCTTACATATTGGTATTATGCAACCAAAGGTGAATATCGAAAAGCCTTAGTGGAATTAGACAGTTGCCTGATAATTCATGAAAAGCTAAAATCATATTTCGACTTACTCAACACTCTTAAAAGTAAAGCATGGATTCATTATCAACTGGAAGAATATCAAGAAGGGTATGATTGTATGGAAAATGCCTACTACCTCAGTGATTCTTTGAAAAATGTGAGCCTTGCAAAACAACTCGACGAACTCCGTACGGTTTATGAAGTGGATAAAATAACCGCAGAAAAAGACCGTAACCGCAATTATTTCTTTTTTACTCTGGCATTATGCCTGTTGTTGGTAATCTTATTAATCGTCTGGATATACCACACAAAGCAACAGAATAAAAAGAACCGCGCCATAGTGCAACAAATCAAAGCCCTACAAGAACAGGAAGGGCGAACTGAAAACCTTGTTCTTCCGGAAATGAGTCCCTGTCCGGATGATAAAACAGACAAATTATGCCAGGAAATATACAATATCCTGATAAAGGAAAAAGCCTATCTTAATCCCTTATTAAGCAGGGATGAAATGATTTCGCGGTTGGGAACGAATAAAAAGGATTTTCTCGAAGCATTTCAGAAATGTTTTAAAACCAGTTTCCCCACTTGTGTTAATGACCTTCGTTTGAAAGAAGCCTTAATCCTGTTGGAAAAAACAGATTTATCAATGGAAGAAATTTCAGAGAAAGCCGGCTTTGGAACTTCCCGGACTTTCTACAGGCAATTCCAGGAGAAATACAACATGTCACCAACAGCATATAAGAAGTTTTCTAAAGAAGAAAATAAGTCGTAACTACAAGATAATCAATCGAAGACGAATTGTCATAAAATTTAAGACGAATTGTCACAACTCTTTCTTTTACTTTTCTTTACATTTGTGTTAAATGGATTTGATTTTCATTGAAACAAAAATGAAAGAAGATGGTTCCTTATAGTAAACATATCAATTATGAAATCCTGAAATCCAATATTCAAAAAATGTTGGTCGAAGAAAAATGTTATCTCAACCCAATGATAACAAGAGACATCCTTGTCCATTCTTTAGGTACCAATAAACCAAAAGCGAAGTAAATCACACAGATCACCATTTATTATAAATCTTATTCATTATTAATTTCTTTTTTATGAAAACAAAGTTACATTGTTTTATCCGTAAACTAAGAAGTTTGCCGGATGTTCCTATCGGGAAACATTTACGTCGTCTGAGCCTGCTTGCATGGGCCTTTTGTATAATTCCTCCGGCTGACATATGGGCAGGAACTACTACTCCTGCCAATAGCTATGCCGGCGGAAGCGGTATCGAGAGCAGTCCATATTTAATCTCAACGGTAGCGCATTTACGACGTTTACAAAGTGAAACGAACAAAGGGACTTATGCAACCGCAACGTTGAAGTATTTTAAATTGATGAATAATATCGATTTGTCGGGAGAAGATTATTTTGCACCGATAGGGGTTTCTACCAGTTATGATTTTTCTAATGCCACATTCGATGGAGGAGGTTACACGATCAGTGGATTAAAACAAACAACGGATCAAGCGACGAATGCCAGGAGAGGTTTATTTGGTAAGACATACAATGCAGTAATCAAAAACCTGCGACTGGAGAATTTTGAAATAGGAGGTTATGGTTATATAGGATCTTTGGTAGGTGAAGCAACATACAATACTACCATCGAAAATTGTCATATCAAAAACGGAACCGTAAGATCGTATTACCAATGTTCGGGTGGCCTTATCGGTTGGACGGGAGGAATGAGTGGCAATGTGGAAATCCGCAATTCTTCCGTAGATACAGATGTTTATATGCGTTTTTACAATGGTGATGGTTCGACAAAAACTACCGGGATTCTTGATGCCGGAGGATTGATCGGGTATATCGACGGAACAAACAGCGTTACTGTTTCCGACTGTTTTGTCGGAACCAATCTGGATGCCGGTGTGTATTCAGGTCATATAACAGTAGGTGGTATTATCGGTTATTCCAATAAGAGTGCGACATTGATACGGGTGGTAGGATATACCCAGGTATACAATATCGGAAATAATAACAAGGCCTCTGTTTTCGGTTGTTCCGGAAATGGAGCAATCGTCACTTGTAAAGCATCTTATTTTAAAAGCACTACTTATGCTACTACTGCTTCCTGGGTTTCCGGAGCTGCGGTATATGATGTTTCGGGAAGTAAATGGAAAGCGACTTACACCTATCTGGAATATAAAGGAGATAATGGAAGTACAATCACTACACCCAATAAAAAGTGGAGTTATGATGGCTCTTACATAAAATTGGCATCACAAATCGGGGAAGGCCCTGTTATCAAAATAACAAATAACAGTTCGACAACTTCTTCGTTAGCAATTGAAGGATACGAGAAAAACGGTAACGACTATTACCTGAATTCAGGCAAGGATATCCAGGCGACCCCATTGAGTGGAGTAGCGCCGTATACGCGTTATGAATATACTTTCTCGGGTACAACGAATGGAAGTGGTACAAAAACAGAGACTGCCTGGACATTCAAACCGACTTCCGACGGAACGCTTACCTGTAATATAGTGAAGATTACTTATCCGACAAATGTTTCAGGTGAATTCAACCAATGGGACAAAATTATTACGTTGAGTTGGTCGGGGAATAACCCGAATAACTTAACCGGCAATTATTATATTTACCGGAAAGAGAATGGCACATCGAGCTATACCCGATTGACTGCTTATTCGATAGCCGTAAAAAACGGGTCGGCCGAATACAGCCAGAGAATTCTTCTGCAGGATAGTGAGTTGGGCAAAAAATTTGATTTTTCCGTCTGCTTCGTGGAAGGTTCAGGCAGTGCTCCTTCTGCACCTAACTCGTATTCAGGGGAAATCATCGGACTCAGCACCCTGCCAGATGTTAAAATTTATAAATTTGCGGTTACCGGCCAGAGTAGTTCGATCCTCGTAGAAGCCGAAGTCCCGACACAATTGGGAAGCAACAGCACTTTCAAATATAGCATTCTTCGCAAAAAAGATGACGGGAGTTTTAATGTGGTATCCGGTCCGAACAGTTTCAATACTACCGGAAAAATCTCCTATACCGATGGAGGTATTACCCAGATGTGTGAAAAATATACGTACAAACTGCACATAGATGCTTTTGGAAAGAATTTTTATTCGGATGAAATAACTTCCAACATTACCGGAAGCAACCAGGTCAAATCGATCAAGGCTTCCAAGGGGGAATATCCTAATCAGGTGCGGATATCCTGGTCGACAACCAAATTATCTGCCGGTTCGTCCGTTCTCTATAAAATATTTTTCAGGGAAGTAAATGTTCCCAATGCCAAATGGACGGAACTTCATACCATAACATCCAGTGATCCGAATTTGTATTACATGCACGACAATGTGTTGGCCGGCATTTATTATAACTACAAAGTCGCCGTTTACGAGAGTTGCGGAATCACTGCAACGGAAGTAAGCAGTATGGAAGACATCGGGTTTTCCCAATCACTGGGAACCATTTCCGGACGGATTACGTATGGCACCGGAGTGGCAGTGGAAAATGTCAATGTATTGGCTGTGCGCAACGACCTGCAAGACGGGGAGTCGCAGTACCGCAGTTTGTATTCCAATGGAGAAGGAGGTAAATTGTCATGGACTCCCGATATGGCCAACTATAGAAATATCATCCAAAATGATTTCACGTTGCAATACTGGCTGAAGCCATCAGCCGATAACACAGGTACGATCAAGTTCGGAGAAATAGGGCATATAGGAGATATGAGTCTGATCAGGCAAACCGACGGCCGTTACAAATTGAGCTTTACTTATCCGGTAACAACAGGCGGAACAGGAACGTTGACCGGCAACCAGAGTATTGCCATCAATAAATTTACTCATGTTGCCCTGGTGCGAAAAGACAATGTGCTTAGCTGCTACATCGTTAATGATGACGACTTATCCGATATACAGCTACAATCGACACAGGTAACCAATGCAAAAAAAGAGGTGGCTGATGCAACGCCGGGCATCCGGATGGGATTTGCTTTTAAAGGCAGCATCGACGAATGCCGTTTGTGGGGAAAAGCATTGACGGAAACCGAAATCCGTCACGACTATGACAGGATACTCGTGGGAAATGAGGCCCAATTGAAAGCCTACTGGACATTCGATGAAGGCATCGACGGAGTGTCCGGTTCGGAGGGTTACTTTTTCGATGTTTCCCGTTATAAGACAATATTCAATGACAATCACGGCAGACATACGCTAATAAGCGATACCTTGGTTCCGGCTTCCCATCAATTGGCGCTGAAAGCCATTACTAACAAAGACGGAAACTACCAGATAAGCGGTATCCCTTTCAGCGGAGGAGGTTGCAGTTACGAAATTGTTCCCGAAATGGGCGTGCATCAATTCCAGCCGGGCAAGCACCTGCGCTATGTCAATAATACTTCACTGGTACACAACGGAACGGATTTCGCCGATATTTCATCCTTCAAAGTAAGCGGTGACGTGACTTATGAAGGCGGTACCTATCCGGTAGAAGGATGTTCTTTCCAGGTGGATGGAAAAACGCTGGTACATAGTGACGGTTCGGTGATCACTTCCGATGTGAACGGTGAATTTACCATCAGTGTACCCATCGGTATCCATGAAGTGAAAGTAGTGAAACAGGGACATACCTTTGCCGACAACGGCTTATTATTGTCCGGTGGAAAGAATATTAATTATAATATGGATCTGCCGGGTATGAAATTCCACGACCGTACCAAAATCAAACTGATCGGTCACATCGTCGGAGGACTCGGTGAACACGAAAAAACCGTCGGATTCGGAGAAACAACCAACAATACCGGTACGCAGAAGGTCGTGCTCAAATCGGCCAAAGGTGATAAATACGATATGCCCGTATCGACGGCAACTTACCAACACAACGACGGAACGTATGCTATCTGGAGGAAAAGCAACGGTTTGAGTCAGGATACGACCCGGGTAGAATACAAAGCCAAGGATATCACCATCCATATCAGTCCGGCAACCGGGGAATACGTGGCCTGGGTTTATCCGGAAGTCTATACGATCCAGACCATTACGGCTCCCGGTTATGTGGAAGATATCTATAGCCGGAACGAAATTTTAGACTTGACTAAAGCGCCGGTACCCGACAAATCGTACATGCAACGGAATATCCGCACCTGGAACGATACGGTAACTACCAAACCGCGCCCCGGAGAACTTGCCGGAAAAACGATTGTAGAACATTCGGATACTGTATTGTATCATGCGCAATGGGCTTACTATTATCAGGCTGTCCCTTCTTTTAGCGTGAAACAATTGGCAGGTTCTACCAAAGTCAATTATTTCGGAGACACGGAATTTACGATTGAAAATTCGTTAACCGGCGTTAAAGAAACTGTTCCTTTGGTAAACATGGCAACTGCAGACTATTATTTCGACGCTCCGGTATTTATACAGGGAAAGAAGTATCGATTTGCCCTGAATGCCTACGAAGAATATAAAAATAATGTAACCGGGAAAAGCTTCAGACTTCCTGTGAATCAGGGAACCGTTAATGTGTCGAATAGCCTTGGTTCCTCTCAGGAAACAATGCAAATAGCCTTGGATTCGATAGGAAATGGCAGTTATGAATTTTCAGTAGGAGCTCCGGACCTGACTACCGGTAAGAAATCGTTCTTTGCCACCCTGCAAATCGGCGATTACAGTTATTACTGGGACTTGGGTAATGCTCCTAAAGAAGCCTGGTTGTTGGGCGACAAGAGTACCGGAACTGATTTTATGACTTCCGGCCCGGACGAAATCACAGCAATTCTTCGCGACCCTCCGGGAAGTTTGAGTTATGCTTATTTAGAAAAAGGAACAACGATTACTCAGAATGCGAGCAACGAGTTGGGTGGAGGATTTTCCATAACTGCAGGATTGGAAACCGACCTCGGTGCGAAAATTACAACCTTTGTCGGATTGGGAGCCGGAATAATTACCGATTCCGAAATCGTGTTGAACACGGAAACCGGATTGGAAACCAGCACGACCTTTAAGAACGGAAACGAAACATCCACATCGACAACATTTACCGAACGTTTCGAAACCTCTTCCGATCCATTGTATGTAGGTCATTTAGGCGATGTCTTCATCGGTAATTCAACCAATATACAGTATGGTTTGACCAATTCAATCACCATACAAAAGAATTATGCAGGAGTTGACCCGGCTTTTACTACAGGAACCGGAATCGCTTCGACTTATTCAATCGTGCCTTCCTCAGGTTTAGCTTACGGAAAACAATTCGGCACCCGTTTTGCTTTCACCGAAGTTGAACTCGAAAATATCATGATCCCGAAATGGCAGGATAATTTGGCCCTGTTGTTGAAAAATCCGGGAACAGCGGTGAATCCTGGCACGATCACTTCTCCTGTTTATGTTTCCAAATTGGCGAAAGACCATCCGGATTTCGGAAAACTAAATACGGATAAGGTATTCGGAGCATCGGCTT
The DNA here is from genome assembly GCA_031553415.1 of Bacteroidales bacterium. Classification (GTDB taxonomy): domain Bacteria; phylum Bacteroidota; class Bacteroidia; order Bacteroidales; family Azobacteroidaceae; genus JAIRVZ01. Next base: position 74,882 of record JAVBLO010000005.1, read on the forward strand.
CCAAGGCTGATAAATGGGATGACGGACCGAGTTATACCATCGTTTACCCAACCGGATACAAAACAAATTCGGCAAAAATGGCGAACTTCCAGGATTCGGTCATTTGGTACAACAATCAGATCAACCGTTGGGTAGAAGTGTTGGCTCAGAACGAAAAGGAAAAAGTGGAAATGCAGAAGATCGGCAACTACAGTCTCGGTAGCGGCGCTATGATCGAATGGTCGAAATCCCATACAGCATCCAAAACGGAAACGTATGAATATTCTTTCGTGGTAAGTCCGAGCTTGGGCTTGAAAGTAGGAGGAGAAGTATGCGGTATCGGTATGACCGTTACTACAAATATCACTTCAACGGTCGAAACTTCCGGATCAAACTCCTCTTCACAAGAAGAAAGTAAAACCGTTGGTTTCGTACTGCAGGAAGAAGGTGATGACGACCAGATTACGGTCGATTACGGCTGGACTAAATCGGGAACGATTGCATTCAAGTCGCGCGGAGGCCGGACTTCCTGCCCGTACGAAGGCTTGGTGCTATCGAAATATTATAATCCGGGAACTGTTCTGAGTGAAGCGACTATGCAAATAGAGGTTCCGAAGATCAGTGTGGCAAGCGCAAGCAAATTATTGAATGTTCCTGCCAACCGCACAGCATCTTTCGAACTCAACCTGAAAAATGAATCGGAAACGAAAGAAGATGTTTGGTTCCAACTGATCGTAAACGAAGAAACTAATCCTGATGGAGCTGAACTGAAAATTGATGGTATCGGCATCGGTAACGGCCGTTTGTTCATGGTCAAAGCAGGTGAAGTATTGAAGAAAACGCTGACATTGGCAAAAGGTCCGAATGCAGATATTTACAATAATATCGGTTTGATACTACGTTCTCAATGCCAGCACGATCCGACATCCTTCCTGCCTTCTATCGGTGATACTACTTATGTTTCGGCCGAATTCGTTCCTGCTTGCAGCGATGTGATTATCAAAGAACCGGTGGCTAACTGGATTACAAATACCGGCACAGGTGATTCGATCCGTGTCGTACTGCAAGGTTATGATGTTCATTTTGCCAACTTTGGTTATGTGCAATTGGAATATCGTCCGGTATCTTCTCCGACTTGGAATACATTGATGAGTTTCTATTCCAACGAAACACTTTACAATGCCGCACAAGGATATAAAACATTGCTCAAGCCAACCGACCAGAATATAGTTTACATGTGGAGACAGAAAACTATTCCCGATGGAAATTATGAATTAAGGGCAACCACAGTTTGTCTGAATCAAGCCGATGGAATCGAATTGTCGCGTTATTCCGCTCCGGCTGTGGCAGGCGTGAAAGATATGGTGAAACCGGCTCCGCTCGGATTACCTTCTCCGGCTAACGGAATATTAGCTGCAGGCGATGAACTGTCGATCCTCTTCAATGAAGATATCCAAACGGGTATGCTCACGAAGAACAACTTTACTATTTCCGGCATATTGAACGGACGCTCCATGGCGGAACCTTCTGTCGGTGTGGCTTTAGACGGAACAGGTGTGGCTTACACCGAACAACCTGTCTACTCTAACGGTTCGTTCAGTATCGAAACATGGTTCAAACGTACACCAAGTACTGCCGGTACATTGTTCGCATTCGGTTCTAATGAAAACTATATTTCGCTTGGATTTGATGCGGCAGGTAAAGCAGTGTTGGCTATCGGAAGCGAAAGTTATACTTCTACCGAAGCCATCAGCAATACCGACGAATGGAAATATGTATCGATGGTTTACAACCGTGCGAACAAAAATGCCAGCGTTTACCTGTTCCAGGGAAGTGATCCGGCGAAAACAATGTTTAATGCAAAAGCATATATTAAAGAACCTGAAACACAAGGTAAGTTATACTTAGGTGCAAAAGCTGATAAAACAAACGGTTTCAAAGGCGCAATCAGCAGCTTGCACTTATGGAAAGAGGTTCGCGATATAGCTGCCGTTGCTGCCGATATGCATAATTCAAAAGCCGGTAACGAACGCAACTTAGCCGGATACTGGGAACTGAATGAAGGAAAAGGTGTTGTTGCCGTAGATAAAGCGATGGCGCGCAACCTGACTTTGAAGACCAACTGGTACGTTTATCCTGCAGGAAAAGCGGTTACACTCAACGGAAGCAACTACGTGACAATCAACAGTGGGGAATTCCCATTCCGGGAATACGATAACTTCTCTGTCGAATGCTGGTTCAAAGGTGGTAGTCAGAATGCAGCTACTTTATTCTCTTGCGGACATGGCATTTCGGACAAAGACCTCAACGGACGTTTGTCTGTCGCTGTCGATGCCAATAAGCAATTAATCCTGAGAGCGAACGGAAACACCCAAGTGATTTCTACAACCAATGTCTTGGATAACAACTGGAATCATCTGGCGCTGACGGTAAAACAAAACGGAATGCTCAATGTTTATATCAATGGTAAAGTGTCGGGACAATTCAACAGCAGCGTCATAGGCAGTTTGCAGGGAAGTGAATATACTTTCGGAGCTTGCCGTTATAACAATGCTACCGGAGTTTCCCAAACTACCGAATATTTCACCGGAAGCATGGATGAAATCCGCGTTTGGAACACCGCCCTGACAAGTGATGTAATCAATCTGAATATGAACAGTAAACTGCGGGGTAACGAAGCCGGACTATTGGCTTATTATCCGTTTGAAAAATACATCAAAGAAAGCAACGGGCTGGTTACTGTTACCGAAACCAAATCGGATATGGTCAATGCAAGCCTGACAGCAGGCGGAACAATAACCTATAATAATGCCGCACCTGCTATGATGGATTGCCGCCCGGTTCAGGATGTCAACTTCGACTTCGTATCTTCCAATAATAAAGTCGTATTTACTTTGAATAACGAGCTTAAAGAATTGGAAGGCGTGATTCTCGAAATTACAGCTAATAAAGTTTATGATTTAAGGGGAAATATGTCTGTTCCCGAAAAATGGACTGCGTTCGTCAATATGAATGGTTTGAAATGGGATACGGATGCCGTTGAACTGGTAATGGAAGCATCGTCAACAAAGAGCTTCACAGCTACCATCGTCAATAAATCGGGTGAAAACAAGGATTATATCCTGCAAAATATCCCGTCGTGGCTTTCTGTCGCCCAAACACAGGGAACATTGAAACCATTGGCAAGCAAAGAAATCGTATTCAATGTAGCTAACGGTGTCAATATCGGAAGCTATGAAGAATCGATCGTGTTGACAGGTATCAGCGGAATCAACGAAATGTTGCCGGTACGTTTGAAAGTCACCGGACAGAAACCCACATGGACAGTCAATCCTCACGATTTCGAATCAACCATGAACATAACCGGACAAATCAGGATTGAAGGCGCTTACCAGGAAGATACCGACGATTTGCTGGCCGCCTTTATCAACGACCAGTGCGTGGGAGTAACTTCACCTGTATATATTGCCTCAAGTAATGCATGCTTCACCTTTATGGATGTATATGGTAATACGGAACATTCCGGACAAACACTTAAATTCAGATTATGGGATGCAAGTACCGGACATATTTACCCGAATGTAGAACTCACAGGTGTTACGGGAGGAATTATCCGATTCAATCCTTCCGATATGTTTGGAAATGTAAACGCTCCGGTTGTTCACAACGCGTTGAATATTATCGAACAACAGATTGCGTTGAGCAAGGGATGGACATGGTTCTCTGCTAATGTGGCCAACAACAGTCCTGCTTTGATTGAACAGTTCAAGACCAATGTCGGCGCTGCAGGTGAATTGCTGAAAGCACAAGTAAACTATATTGAGAATTTCAGTTCTACCTGGGTAGGCACTTTAACAGACTTGACTAATACCAATATGTTTGCCGCTCATACCAATAAAGATCATACATTGAAATTAGAAGGACGACCTGTGGATGTTTTATCAACCTCCCTTTCTTTGGTTAACGGCTGGAACTGGATCGGTTACACTCCGCAATTCTCGCTATCGGTAAAGAATGCCCTGGCAGGAATCAACGCACAGGAAGGCGACCAGATCAAGGGACAAAGCGGATATTGTACATATATGGGTGCGAACGGATGGATTGGCAGTCTGAACTACATGCAGCCGGGCAAGGGTTATATGTATTATTCAACCAATGCTCAAACCCAATCGTTCACTTATCCGAACATACAGGAATCAATGTTGAAATCAGCAACAGGAGAATCGGCCATATACGAAAATAAATGGACTACCGATTACCACCGTTTTGCCAACAACATGACAATGACTTCCATCGCGCTCCTTGATGGTAATGAAGTGCTGAGCAACAACGTGGAAGTTGCTGCATTCTGTGGTGACGACTGCCGCGGATCGATATTGCTGCAACATGTGCCTATTTTACCAAATCCATACATCGGCTTCCTGATGGTTTACGGTGTGCCGGGTGAAACATTCGAGTTCCGTATGTACGACCATGAAACAGGAAAAGAATATGCAGGTAAGAACCAGACAGCAGCGTTCGAATCCAATAAACGGTACGGTACATTGGGTGCGCCTTATGCGCTTGAATTTGTAGAATCCGTAACAGGAAACAATGGCGCGACAGCAGATGGAATCTCAATCTATCCGAATCCGGTTGCGACTACTTTGTGGATCAAGCGCGGAGTTGAAACAATCGATTTGCTGGAAGTAGTGGATTTGAGCGGAAGGATTGTTTACAGCGTAAACGATTTCAACGAAGAATCCATCAATCTTTCAGGAATGAGTTCCGGTTATTATTTGTTGAGATTGACGATAGGCGACAAAGTTTATCATCAACAGTTTACAAAGAAATAGTAACAACATCTGAGGTTTGGTTGTGGTTCTTAGGAAGCGAAGCCTTCACTTCCAGGAGGTGATGGCTTCGCTCCTAAGGTACCGGTAGCTTAGCTTCCTGGAAGCGACGGTCACGCCTCCTTAGGAGCGTGAGGGGGTTCACTATACTGGCGCAAAACGGGTGAAAGACAGTTAGAAATACAAACAAAATAGCTCAAATCGTTCCCTGTATGAACCTGTCTGTTAGAAGACAAACCGGAAAAAGGTATTCAATCAATAATTCTCTGTAGATTTTCGAACCAGAAATCCACTTAAAGGCCCAATCTGTAAGACGATTAAAATCCTTTGGTTTTAACAAGTAAATATTTTACTTTTGTAAGGTATTATATACGGTTTTTTATGAAAAAATATTTTATTGCAACCTGCATGTTACTTATTTTCGAATTGAATCTGTCGGCCCAGAAGTACGATGCATATTCAGATTACCAGGCAAAGGAGTTTGTTGCCCAATCACGGTTGAAGTTGCCTTATCAAGTATTGTATCCTGAAAATTATGACAAAAATAAAGTTTACCCCGTTGTGTTCTTCCTGCATGGGGCCGGGAATGAATATTCCCAGAAAGCAGGAAATAACATTATTTTACTGTTCAAATGAGTTCATTATCTTTGCAGCAAAATTGGAAAATCAAATAAAGCAATAATAAAATCATGGCAGACGACAAAAAGATTATTTTCTCAATGGTGGGAGTGAATAAAATCTTCCCTCCCCAAAAACAAGTACTTAAAAACATTTATCTTTCATTTTACTATGGAGCCAAAATCGGCATTATAGGTTTGAACGGTTCCGGAAAATCTACTTTGCTAAAAATAATTGCAGGTATTGAAAAAGATTACCAGGGAGAAGTTGTTTTTTCTCCGGGATATTCAGTAGGATATCTGGAACAGGAACCCAAACTGGATGATACAAAAACAGTCAAGGAAATTGTACAGGAAGGCGTACAGGAAATTGTAGATGTATTGGCAGAATATGAAAGCATCAACGAAAAATTCGGTTTGCCTGAATATTACGAAAATCCGGATAAAATGGATGCTTTATTTGCCCGTCAGGCTGAATTGCAGGATAAAATCGATGCAACCGATGCATGGAACCTCGACAGTAAACTCGAACGTGCTATGGATGCGCTTCGCTGCCCGCCCGAAGACCAGATTGTCGGAACACTCTCCGGAGGAGAACGCCGCCGTGTAGCGCTGTGCCGTTTATTACTGAAACAACCCGATATTTTGTTACTTGATGAGCCGACCAACCACCTGGATGCCGAATCAATCGACTGGTTGGAACAGCACTTGCAACAATATACAGGAACTGTTATCTGTATCACGCACGACCGTTACTTCCTCGACCATGTTGCCGGATGGATTCTTGAATTAGACCGCGGTGAAGGTATTCCTTGGAAAGGAAACTATACTTCTTGGCTGGAACAAAAAACAACCCGTATGGCTCAGGAAGAAAAACAAGCCAGCAAACGCCGCAAAACATTGGAACGCGAGTTGGAGTGGTCGCGTATGGCGCCTAAAGCCCGTCATGCCAAAGGAAAAGCCCGTTTGAATTCTTACGAACAGTTATTGAACCAGGATACAAAAGAACGGGAAGAAAAGCTCGAAATCTTTATTCCGAACGGTCCCCGGTTGGGAAATAAAGTTATTGATGCGCAGCATGTAGCCAAAGCGTATGGCGACAAATTGTTATATGATGATTTGAATTTTATGCTTCCCCCCAACGGAATTGTCGGGATTATCGGACCCAATGGAGCCGGGAAAACAACTCTGTTCCGCTTGATCATGGGATTGGAAAAACCTGAAAAAGGAACTTTCGAAGTCGGGGAAACAGTAAAAATCGGTTATGTCGACCAAAGTCATACAGAAATCGACCCTAATAAAACAGTATTCCAGGTAGTTTCGGGTGGGACTGAATTCATCCGTGTAGGCGGAAAAGAAGTTAACTCTCGCGCTTATCTCGGACGATTTAACTTTACCGGGGCAGACCAGGAAAAACTTTGCGGTGTGCTTTCCGGAGGAGAACGGAATCGCCTGCACCTGGCATTAACACTCAAATCAGAAGCCAACGTATTGTTACTCGATGAGCCGACCAACGATATTGATGTGAATACTTTGCGTGCATTGGAAGAAGGTTTGGAAAACTTTGCAGGCTGTGCAGTTGTTATATCTCACGACAGATGGTTTTTGGATCGTATTTGCACTCATATACTGGCCTTTGAAGGTGATTCACAAGTCTTTTTCTTCGAAGGTTCATATTCCGAATATGAAGAAAACAAAAAAATGCGGTTAGGAAATGTTGAACCCAAACGTGTCAGGTATCGAAAATTAATTGCAGATTAATGAAATATTTTAGCATCATCGGACTTTTATTTTGCTGTATTATCCCGGCAAAATCTCAGTCGGATGATGCTATTTATATCATCAAAAAAATCATTGGACAAAAAGATAAAAACTACATCCAAAACTCTGATTATTATCAGTTTGAACAATACGAGAAACTCTCCATGTCGGTCAATAAACTTCCCGGAAGCATGCAAAAACAGGAAGTTGTAGACAAATTTGATTTCATTTTCAATAATATCGATACAACCAATGTTGCCGCAGGTAAAACACTCACGTTTGCAGTAAGGGAAACTTTGTCTGATGAATACCGGAGAAAAAAACAACAAAGCCAGAGGTCTGTCATCAAAGCCATCCGCCAGGAAGGTCTTGACAAAAAATTACAGACTGAAACTATTGATGCCCTCTGGCGTGAAGCTGTTAAACAGATCAATATTTTTGAACCGGAAATAGACTTTCTTTTCAAACGCTTTACCAGTCCGGTAGGCCAAAGAGGAATTTCATGTTATCATTACAACATAGAAGGAAATGTAATTTATAATGGATTAGAATGTATACGGTTGTCATTCACACCCAAAAACCAGTATGATTTAAACTTTACCGGCGAATTATGGATTCAGCCCGATACCTCTGCCTATTATATTCGCAAGGCAATCTTTAATATCCCGCAGGAAACCAATATTAATTTCATTGCTGGTTTAAGAATCGTACAAGAATTCAATCCTGTTTTTAATGGTGTTTTAGCCAAAACACGCGAAGTTACAAACGTTAATTTTTCTGTCTTCAAAATTTATTACCAGCTACTTGTTAAAAATGAACGCAGGTTCGATAACTATCAAATTACGGATGAAGAACCGGTCAGGTTTGGATTGAACGATATTGTCGCCATTTCTCCCGACGCCGGAAAATTATCCGGGATTCAATGGGATACAATTCGTCCTGTGCCTCTGACTCAAAACGAAATAAACGCCGACACTGTCAAATTCGACCCGGATGGCAATACATTTTCTTATTTATTAAGGCAGATTGTCCAAATACTAATTTCCGACTATGCTCATACCGGAAAATCCGCACTTACAAGCAAATTTGACATTGGCCCTGTATGGAGTACACTAAGTCACAATGAAATAGAAGGCTTCCGTTTCCGTTTGGGAGGAACAACTACTGCTGTTTTAAACAACCATTTTTTCGTGAAAGGTTATGCCGCTTATGGCACAAAAGACGAAAAAATCAAATATTCGGGAACCGCTACCTACTCCCTGAAAGAAAAACATTACCACGAAAACGAATATCCTAAAAACAACTTTAGTTTTACTTACCAATATGATGTACATACTCCCGGGAAAACAAGTATCTATACCAATCCCGATAATTTTTTCTTTTCATTCAAGCGGGGAGATAACGATAAAATGACTTTGAAGCGGGAAGCGGATTTTTCTTACGAACATGAATATCCAAGCGGATTTTATTGGAAAGCATGGAGTAATTCATGGAATGAGAAAGCCATCGGCTCTTTACAATTCCTCAAACAGGATGTTTCCGGAAATATAATCAATGTTGGCGATTATAACGCTTCCGAACTAGGTTTGGCCTTGTGTTTTTCTTTCAATGAGAAATTTTTCCAGGGACGCGATTCCCGCATTCTGCTTAAACACGATGGCCCTGTTTTTGTCCTTTCGCAAAGTCTGGGACTTAAAAATTTCCTGGGAGGGGAATATTCTTATTATTTAACTGAACTCACTGCACAAAAATGTTTTTGGTTACCCGGACGTGGCCATATTAACACAATACTTAAAGGAGGAAAACTCTGGGGAAATGTACCTTTTCCACTTTTAATTCTCCCGAACGCCAATCAAACTTATACCATACTTCCGGAAGCATACAGTTTAATGAATACACTGGAATTTATCAATGACAAATATGCTTCTATTGATATTTCTTACAATATGGACGGATGGCTTTTCAACCGCATCCCCTTTATACAAAAACTAAAGTGGCGTGAAGTTATTTCTTTCAAAGCGCTTACAGGAAGTTTATCATCTGATAATAATCCTCAAAACAATCCCGATTTATTTTTATTTCCTGAGGATTCACATACTATGGGGAAAATGCCTTATATGGAGGCTGCAATCGGCATTGAAAACATATTTAAACTCTTGCGTGTTGATTATGTAAGAAGACTTTCTTATCTTGACCACGAAAATATAGATAAAGGAGGTTTAAGGGTAACAATTATTTTTTCTTTCTGACAAACAATGGGACATAACAGGACAAAACACCGGCAACATCTTCATAGTGGCAATTTACTATATACAGGAGAAAACGAAACTCCTACCAATGTTCATTTCATCCGGTATTCGGCAACTGGATTCCATGAGCAGGAAATAAAAGACATCCATGACATAAAGCAGCAAATGAAACCCGATGACGTGCACTGGATAGACGTTACAGGCATGAACAATCCGGAACTGATAGTCGGTTTGGTTAAAGCTTTCGGATTAAACATCCTTGATGCCAAAGACATATTGACTCCCCAACACATTGTTATAGTTGAAGAATTTGACGATAATATCTTTATCGTACTCACTGTTGTTTACTATAACAAGCACAATGAATTATCGACCGAACACATGGCTTTGATTCTCGGACAAAACTATGTGATCAGTTTCAGGGAAACCCGCGAGCCGTTTTTCGAAAATATTTACAACACTATTAAAGAACACGTGGTAAGAATAAACAGCCGGAATGCTGATTTCTTATTTGCAAGCCTTTTGAATGAAATCTTGACGAATTACACGGATGTTATCTCCACATTAGAAGATAATCTGGAAGAATTGGAAGATGAACTATTGGATATAGGCAACCTGAAAGATAATTTGATTACCACGATTCAGGAAAAGAGGCGGGAAATGATTCGGCTCCGTAAGATTTTATCCCCTTTCAAAGACCAGTTTCCGAAATTACTCCGGGCAGACAAATCGCTCATCGGGGAAAAAGAAAAACCATATTATAAGGATATCAACGATCAGATATTATATATTTTACAAAACCTGGAATCGTGCCGTGAAATCATGTCATCATTGGTCGATTTATATTTGAACAACAATGATGTGAAGATGAATTTCATCATGAAACGTTTAACAGTTGTAGCCACCATCTTTATTCCGCTCACTTTTTTAGTCGGTGTCTGGGGAATGAATTTCAAGTTGATGCCCGAATTAGAGTGGCAATACGGATACCTTTTTGCCTGGGGAATCATGCTGGTCACAGGTATTTGGATTTCTGTTGTGATGAAAAAAAGGGGTTGGTTCTAAGCTTTATTTAAACCGTTTTTGTATTTCCGAAAATATTTGTATTTTTGCACCGCTGAATTAAAAAGCATCGGGATGTAGCGCAGTTGGTAGCGTGCCACGTTCGGGACGTGGAGGTCGCAGGTTCGAGTCTTGTCATCCCGACAAATACACAGTTAATCGTTTTTATTTCAGATCATTAAGTGCGGTCGTTGTAAAGTGACCGGGACAAATTTGGGACACGGTTAACAAATTTCTTTAGCTGATAAATTACGGCCGGAACCGAGAGCGCTTAGTACCTGATCATCGAGTTTAACTTCTCTCATCACCTGAACAGGTCGCCCGTTTCGTCTTATATTCTTTGACCTGTTGGAAAAACCATTTGTTTCCCTTTGAAATCTTTTACAGTTTGATTTAAATTTAACTTTATCAAGCCAAGAGAAAGTTCTCTCCACAACTCCGATAGTAATAATACAATTGCCATTTCGGAAAATTTATGGGTAACATACGCCACTGACAACCTGTCTTAACCAAATAAAATATAGCGTTCCAAATCTCACGCAAATCATATTTTCGTTTCCGCTCTTGGATATGTGATACGGAAACACTTCCTTAAAAATATTTTTCAATAAAATTTAAACAGGCTCTAAAAACCCCAACAAGGAAATAAATCCAAGCCGGGGCCATCGTCAAACAAACGGACTTGTTACGCTATTAAACACGCCGTATTTTGTAGTTGTTTCCCCATATCCAATAAAGCGTTCGATAGGGTTGATAATTCTTCTTGCGTGAACTTCGCAGGTTTTCCATGCACCAAATTCCCATTCAATCGTTGGTAGAACCAAGAAGATGATTTGTTAAAGAAATGCTTTGCTATATACGATACTGACACAATTGGTAAAACAGAAGACAATTTTTCCCTCACGTCAATCAATTGCTTAATTTCATTGACTTCAGAACGCATAAAAGCAAAATCTTCCCTGACCGCTTCCTGCACTTCTTTTTTCTGCGCCTCAGATAATGAACAAAAGAAAGCATCAATCCGTTTTTCAACATCTTCACGTTCATCTTCTTTCGTCTTTATCCATTCTTCTTTCAGGCTTAAAAATTGTTTTTTTGCATCCATGACAAATAAGTTTTAGTTGAATACAAAGAAGCACCGCCCCTTTCGAAGCGGCGTTTCTTTCTGTCAGATTCGTTTACTCAACAACTTGATTTCTTTTTCAAGGAATTGAATTTCCATGTCTAACACCGATTTTCTATAACCGATAGCTATTAGGCGGTTATAGTTTCGGAGGTAGTAATTGAGGTCTTCAATTAATTCTTCCACCCGAGCCTTTAGCTCATCGTCATCATTCATAAGAGCTCTGTCGTAATGACATCACAAAGATAATAAAAATATTATCACAAACAAAGTTATTGTAAATTATTTTTCAAAAGATGAAAGATTTAACATTTGAATTATATAACAGGTTGGATTCATTAAAGAATAGATTTTTCCATAGGTGAGAAGCGTTAAAATCACATTTCCTGACCGTTTTTATCATTTGCAATTGCAAGTCAAGGGTAGAGCGGGGGCGGCCTAAACTGTCTGTTTTCTTTTTGGGAAAAAGAAACAAACCCCTTTTTTAATTGAAAATCAATGTGTTAAAAATTTTTATCATAAAAAACGGGGCAAAAGTCGCCCCGTTTTAAATAAAAGTCACCCCATTTTGATAAAAACATCATTCTTTTTTTACTTTGGGGATAATAAACTGCCCGTTTTTCCCTTATTGATTTTCTACGGGTAAACAAAGAGAAAACGAGAGTAGGATATGTACAAGGCATGAACTCGATTATATCTATTTTCCTTCCATGATATTTTACCCCTCTTTGATTGGGAAAAATATTAACCTCATATATTTCCCGACACATTATTTTTGTAGCATATATTTTATTTATCAACATTTAATTTTTATTATCATGAAGAGATTTACTAAATTTGGTTTATTCTTTGTCGGCTTAATGCTAATGGGAGTAATGGGAGTTAAAGCAGATGATGTTGCATTAAAATTCACATCAATGGCCAGTGGAAATATGACGAGCTTCACATTCTCCACCGGAGATAAAGTACATGCAGGAACCGATCCTACAACTTTTTCAAGAAGTAGTTCCAATACTTGTTATACTGCACCAAGCAACTACAGGATACAAGTAAAAGACATCATTATCGAGTTGGTTTCTACCTCTGCATCTTCAATTACGGTTGAAGGTATGTCTACCGGATCAAGTTCGAACAGAGGTATAAAATCTATTGAAGTTTCTGATACTAAAACAGGAACATATACTGCAGTTTCAGCAGTAAAAAGCGGTTTGATTAATGGGCAGGCAAGCTGTTCGTCAACAACTGTTAGTGGATTCTCAATCCCTGAAGGTAAATTTGTCAAACTTACATTTAATACTGAAGGAGACGACGCAGGTGCCGTACAAAATGTTAATATAAGTGGATTTATAATCTCTCCGGTAGCAAGTAATTCTGTTATTAGCCTAATGTCTGGGAGTGCAGACCAATCTGTAATGCAATCACAAGCTATTAGCAATATCGTTTATGTTTATGGAGGAACTGCTGATAATGCTACATTTGAATGGGTGGGCAATGCTCCTGCCGGAAATATTAACGGAACCGTAAATACATCAGATAAAAAATTAACAATTTCGGGAAGTGTTGATATGACAGCCGCTGTTGGCGAATATTCCTATAAAGTTACTCCTAAAGCAGGAGAAACACAAGGAACTGCATTGACCGGTAAAATTACAGTAACTCAATATGCAACTCCTGCTCCAACCATTAATTTAACTTCTGCAGCTTCTACAACTAATCAGACAGTAAAAGATGGAAATTCAATTATTAATATTACATATAATATTGCCAATGCAAAAAGCGTTTCAGTTGAAGGATTACCTGCAGATGTAAATTTCAATTTCTCAGATCCAGTTTTAACTATTTCAGGAAAAGCCAATACTGGAGTTTATCAGGCATATAATTATACTGTAAAAGCGGTTGCTTTGGATGATTATGCTACACCAGGACAAATATTTACAGCAACAGGTTCAATTAATGTGAAAGACCCAAATGCCAAATCTGTGGCTTTCTTATATGATGCAACAGTAGCTGCTACTGCGCTTACAAATGAAAATGGTCTTTACAAGATGGTTATTGAAGCTAATTATGATCCGGAAACATTCAACGCCAACAATGCTAATTACTCCCAGGCCGATATGGATAAAATCACTTCAGGTAATTATGCACTGATAGTTATTCATGAAAGTGTGAAATCGGCTAACACATTAGCAATTGCTTTAGGTGCAAAAAGAGGTGTATTGCCTATATTGAATACCAAACCTCACATGTATGGTAAAGAAAACTGGCCGGCTGGAGCCGGAAATAACGGCGCTGCCGCCAATACATCATTATGCGTTAATGCAGGCTATGCTAATCACCCGATGTTCAATGGGGTAACGATGACCGGAGAAAACAATTCAGTTTCCATGGGTAGTGGAATTATCCGTTGGGTTGATGTAACAACCGCAACAACAGGACAATACATTGCAAATAATAGTGTAGAGACAACAACTACAGCTGTTTCTGTAATAGAGGAAAATAACCAAACATCAGTTGATAATAATAAGTACTTGTTAATTTCTATCAGTGCTGCTTCGGAGAATCTCAACAGTAATGGAGCTCTTCTGTTCAAAAATGCCTGCGAATACCTGATGAAATCAAGCGTATACGCACCTCAAGGCACCGGAGCTAAGTCTGTCATTGAAGGCAAAGAGGTTGCATCAGTTAAATACTACACCATCACAGGAATAGAAGTAAATCCTTCTGTTGTTTCAGGTATAGTAATTACAAAAACAACTTATACTGATGGTTCTGTAAAAACAGCTAAAATAATAAAATGATTATCCGTTATTTCGCCCTTAATAATTATCTTTACTGAAAATTAAATCACAAAGGCATGAATTTATTAAATTTCGTATCACAATATCCTGACGAAGCGAGTTGTAAAGCCAAGTTTAAGGAATTTAGAGATA
>JAVBLO010000103.1:0-30082 GCA_031553415.1 Bacteroidales bacterium
AAAGGGGAGTAAAATAAGTATCAAATAGATATTTGAATGCCAATTCATCTCCTTTTCTGATTAGGTTTAACAAAATTATATCATCTTGTTTCTCTTTCATACTGGAAGAAATTCCGATTTTACAAATGTACATGATAATTTCTGAATGTCATGCAGATAGTTAAAATATCTTGGACGTATTTTATGGTTTTTGGTTTCCTTCAACCATTCGATTGTTCTAAGGAAGTGTGATGGTACCACTCCTAAGGCGGCAACTTTGGCTCCTGTTTGTTCATTCAAAAATTTAACAGACTCTTACATTAAAAACAGAAGTGTTCAATACCAGGCAAACTAAAAAATCCTGCCATTTCTGACAGGATTTCGTTTTTGTTGTTTGTCTCAGTTGGATAAAAAACTATAAATGAATCTTTTTTGTCAATGGCAATACATTTTCACCTGATAGTTTCAATACATACACACCATTTTGGATTGATTCGGGAAGTGTGATTTGTTGTCCGGCATCCTTTAATCTGAAAATTTCTTTTCCTGTTAAATCAAATAAAGAGCAGTCAGAATAAACAGTTGTTCCAGAAACGGATAGTGTTTTTCCAGATATTGAAACAGACACATCGTTTTTCGTTCTTTGAATGGAAGTAGGACCATTGGGGCCATCATCTTCTTCATCTTCTTCCTCAACAATTTTCTCAACTTTTATTTTGAAAATAGAAATGTAACGATTCTCTGTTTTAGTCTTACTAATTCGCAGTTTAACCGGATTTTCAGAAGTAAAATCGTAAGTTAAAACATAATCTATGGTGGTCATTTTCGTACCAGCTCCATCAAAATTAGTATATTGAGGCATAGATTTTGTTTCTACTGTTGTCCATTTTTTCGTACCAGAATCATATTTATCCAAATTAACAGCGGTAGCAAGTTTATCATTCCTGTTCCTTACATGGAGAGTTATTTTTTTAACATTCTCCAATTCCGGTAATTCAAGACTTGCATCCTTATCCTGTTCACTGTTAAGCCTTAAAAGATATTGCGATGTAATGTCTTCATCTATTGACGGAAGAATGCCCGGATTAGCGCCACCATCACGTTCCTCTGTATCGGGAAAGAAATAATACTGACAGTTACTGCATTTAAATGTAATATTATCAGGTGAAACTACTTCGTCGTTTATGGCAAAATTTCCGTTAGCAGGACCTTCTGGAAATGTTTTTTGTTTAGCGGCGTTTTCTGGTTTAGCATTCCAGATAGCGACATAAGTACTCATTACTGTTTGCCATTCCGTAGATGTGAAATTCTCATTGATCCAATATTCTTGTGCAAATGTTGTAACTGCCACAAAAGCGAGCATTACGATAGAAAATAAAATTCTTTTCATAAAAATAATAAATTAGATGTTAGTAGTATATTAAGTTATTTATAAATGATTTAACGTAGCACTTTTATTGATTTATTGCCTGTTGCGGATTCAAAAGTCACCACAAATACATTGCCCGGGAAATTAAAACTAACAATGCCGTCTTCTGTGAGTTCTTTCTTTGCCAACGGTTTCCCAAGTAGATCATAAATCGTTACCGAAATCTTCCCGTTTACATTTTTGACATATAAATCACCATTTATCAGGTAGCAATTGAGGTCATTTCCTGCGAATTGAATAGGAAATAAAGATGTTGCATTTTTAGCAGAACCATATAGCCAAACATTATTGATAATCCAATAATCAAATTGTGCGGCTGTTCCATGGCGTGAATTATAAGCATACAAGCGGAAAGTAATTGGTTGTGATGAACTTAAATTCTGAAAATTGACAACACTTGTTGTCAGGTTATCATTTGAACCATCCGGATTAAAAGATAATTCCTCCGAAAATGTGAAAGATTCCTTGTTATTTGTTGAGTAAGCAACTTTCGTATTGATAGGACCTAATGTATTCGGGTTGTTGGGCTTATGTTCTATACGCACTTTATCTATTTCAACATTAATGTCGTTTTTCGGAGTTATGGTAAACTCTAAATATGTATTTTCATCCAATGAACCGGTTGGCCAATTGTAAGGGCGATAATATCCCTTGCCTGTATTATAATCGTAACCAAGATTCGACCTGGGAGTTAACGGGCTCATCTCAACATGGCTGTTTACTTCTGAAGCTTCGAAAGATGTTGTTCCGGTAGGTAAATCAAAAACGCCTAATTTTTCACTTTCCGGTGGTACTCCGCTAAATGGTTCCAATATAACCTTGTAAATCTGTACATACCGGTTGCCGCGGTTAATACGCAATTTTATCGGATCCTGGGAGTCAATATTGAAAGAAAGTTCTTCATCTAATGTTGTGTAGCTATTGTTAGCTTTTACCCGGAATGTTTTTATAGGTTTCCATGTGAAAGTGATTGTATCGTATGCTTCTACCGTGATATCATCGAAATTAGTCGTATTCATATTCCGCGCGTGCAACGTGATTTTACCGGCATTTTCAACTATAGGAAATTCGAAAAAGCTTCCCAATACATTGTTCAATCTGAAAGCATACTTATGGCCTGTTCCTCCATTCAGACATATCTTTCCTTGCAAATCGGCATCTAAATAAACAATATGTCCGCTAATAGCAAATCCGTTTACATCTTCTTCTGCAATTTTTATGTTTTGACCTATACTACCAGGAAGTGAACTGCTGGCAGATAACGCACTTGTCCAGCGTGGAGAAGAAAAATCTTCATTGAAATTGCCTTGAACAACAGGTTTACCAGGGGCATAAGGACTGTCCATGATGGCTCCCCTGTCTCCTTTAGATTCCATCCATGTTTTCAATACGTTTTTCAGATTGCTTATACGCTCGGCATGTTGTGCATCTCCGACCAAATTCGTCAGTTCGAAAATATCGTTTTCAACATCATAAAATTCAAATTCAGGACGATTTTCATACCTGTTTACGATAAAACGGGCATGGTCGCTGTCTACGGCTTTCCATGATAAATAATAGGCTGCATTTTGATTCGCTACCACCGAATATGTTTTGTGCGGTGTAAGGTTCCAAACCAATTTGTACTTACCATCGCTTACCGAACGTATCGGATAACCATCATCTCCGGCAGGAAGATTATTATGTACACAGAAAACATAATCCAGGTGTTCGTCGGTATTTCCCATCAAAAGGTTTTTCATGCTTTTGCCATCTATTACAGAAGGGACTGTACCTCCGGCAAGATCAATAAGCGTGGGAGTGATGTCTTCATATTGTACCAGCGCTGAAGTTTCACGTCCGGCTGCAATTTTCCCTTTCCAGTAAGCAACCATTGCCGATTTTGTTCCCGGATTCCATACCGTCCATTTTGCACCCGCATGTTTTGTTCCTTGTTCTGAAACGAATATAATCAGTGTGTTATCAAACTGGTTTTTATCTTTCAAAACTTGCACAACATCGCCTACTTCTTGATCCAACAGGTCAACTTCGTGCAGATAATTCATGTATTCTTCCCTTGTTTCCGGCGTATCTACCCAATAAGGAGGTAATTCTAATTGGGCAGCATTATAGGTATTTGGATTACGTGGTTTACCTGTCCATGGAGCATGTGGATTGATTGAAGCGACAACCAGGCAGAAAGGCTGAGTGTTGCTGCGTCCGATAAATTCGGTTACTCCATCCAAGGTATAACTTGTATCTTCTCCGTTACAATTTTTTTTGAATCCTTTTACTTCTTCAAAAGGGAAACATTCATCAGGACGAATGTGGGTTTTTCCGCTCAGCCCAACTCTGTATCCAAGATCTCCCAGGTAATGCGGGATACTTTTTGTTCCCGGTTTAACATGCGTTATGGTTCCGTTAGGGTAGCCGCCATGTTTCACAGAATAAATACCTGTATACAAAGACATGCGCGTAGGGGCACTCATTGAATTGGAATTGAAGGCATTGTTAAATTTAAGTCCTTCTTGTGCCAATTTATCGATATTGGGTGTTCTGTGGTTTTGAGAACCAAAACAACCGATATCGTAATAAGAGCAATCATCAGCGATGACGATCAAAACATTGGGCTTCTCTTGTGCAGCCACTTTTTCCGGTTGCGCGAGCGAAAGTAAAGCAAGCGACGATGCCGGATAAATTAAATTTGTAAATTTCATATTCATACTTATATATTAGAGGTTTTATTGTATTAGTGTGTGCTTATGAGTGTGTATGGTTCTCGTCTCGTTATAAATTCATTATCTTAAATACCTTTTCGTTGTTTTCCGATTTAAGTTTGATAATAAGCACTGTTTTTTGGTTGTTCAATGAAATGCTTTCATCAGACATAAGGTATTTTTCTGTAATCAGCTTACCCATAAAATCATAAACTGTAATTTTAGTTTTTTCCGTTATACCTTTTACATACAACTTTCCATCCGACAGCATGCAAGTAGGGTAGGAGTTATTGCCTATTTGTTTTTCCTGTGTAGGAGGTATGCTTGTTTTTCCAAACAGCTCGATTTTATCAATAATCCAAAAATCTTTTTGAGCTTCTGTTCCGTGAAGTGATTCATAGGCATACATCCTGAACTTTAAGGGAGCTTTTGAACTTAAATTTTTTGATTCAACACTGGATGTAACGAGTTCCGTTCTGTTAGTGAATGTGATTTCCGGCAAATCTGTAAAATCTCCATCTCCAATAGAATAAGAAACCAGAACTTTTGAAGGTCCCAAAATGTTTGTATTCGGTTTATGTGTAATTTTAACCTTTTCTACATCTACATTAATACCTGGATTTGGAGTTATGGTGAACTCTAAATATTTGCTGTCGTCTTTTGCTCCTGTTGGCCAACCATACGGACGAAAATAACCAGTTGTAGAATTGTAGTCATAAATCAAATTACTGGTATAGGATAAAGCGCTCATTTGAATATTCGGATCTACATCAGTTGCTTCAAGTGATGCAGTCGTTTTAGGAAAATCAAAAGTTCCCAATTTCTTTTCTTCAGTCGATGCAGATGCGCGTGGAGTAGGTGAACCATCTATAATGATTTCGTCGAAATAGATGTCGATGTTTTCTGCTAACCTGGAAGCGGGACTTTGGTTTACAAAATCAGGCTTTATCTCAATGTAGCAGTAACCTCCTGTTTTTGGAATTTCGAAAACCAAGTCTTGCCATCCGTTTACTGTTGTCTGGGCATCAGATAAAATTTCTCCTGAATTTGCTGTCGGACTGGCGTGACGGTCTTTTAGTTGTATACATACCCGCGAAGCGATTGGCTTGTAAACCATGATATGCAAATAACGCGGTACAACTTCTACCTGATGCAAAGGAAATTCAAACCAGGCATAAGACCACCAGTTACCTGATTTAAGCCGTGTTAATTTTCCTACTTTACTTGTGTTGTTTACTGCTGAGACATCGGGATTGTTAACTATCGAAAAATATGTACTATTTTCGACGTATGCACCGGATTCATTTCCGTTCGTGCCTTTTTTGCCTGTAAATCCGGACTCAAAATCGCTTATTACAAAAGTTGTATTAAAAATATTGTCTTCCGTATTATTGGCAATGGTATTGTTGCCTGTTTCTTTGAATGTTGCGTTGGGAGTGTTGAAAATTCCTCCGGCATAATTGAATGCATAGTTGTTCCGGATGGTTGTGTTTTCAATGGTCAGATTGCCTTCGTTGTAGATAGCTCCTCCATTCAATGCAACATTGTTTTCCAATATACAGTCTTTTACCTTTAAAACACTGAAGTTCCTGATTCCTCCGCCTACTCCTGTGGGCATAATTTCAGATATGGGAGCAGCACCGTTACGAATAGTGATATCTGAAATAAGAGATTCGAAAACTGTTTTTGCACAATCTTCGGATGGCATGTTGTAAAATACGGAATAAGAGAATACAGAACTTATATCTTTGATCATGTTTTCCGAAGCCTGAATAATGGTTTTTTCAGCACCGGCTCCAATAACCGAAATACTTTTATTTCCCCATTCCAATGTTTTGTTCACGGTAAAAACTCCCTCTCCAATCCGGATAATATCATTGCTTTTCAGATGCAGGAATGCTTTCTCGACAGTCAAAAAAGCGTCCGTTTGTGATAAACCGCTATTCAAATCGCTTCCGCTTTTATCCACATAAAGTGTACGGGCTGAGGCGAAATGACAGAAGAAAAGAAGCAATATGCTTATGTATATATTCTTGTTCATAACAGTTATATTTATTCATTATTATTGATGGTAAACGGATATCTTTCGAATTTGCAGAGTCCGGCTTGCATTCTCGGATCTCCTGTTTCTATTAAAACAGCATCTAATTTACCGGATAGTTCTTTCTTTATTTGGCTATATGAAGGATCATCGGCCAGGTTAATCATCTCATCCTCATCATTACTTAATTTATATAGCTCTTCATAAGGCCTTTTGCCTAAGCCTAATTGTATCTGGGCTTGATAAAGTTCATTGCAGAAATTGTTTATGTACCAATTCTTTGTGGGACCACCATCAAGGTCGGGAAATTTGTTGCTAAGCGTGCCCGCCGGCCATCTTTCGGGCGCAAAATTCCGGATGTATTTATAGTCAGCTGTGGTAATAGCTCTGCGTGGATAAGGAAGATTACCGTCGCGTGCAGAAGCAACATGGCGCTCAATACCCGTAACGACAAAGGTACGGTCCGATTCTATCTGTCCGCTTCCTTCCGCTTTCAATATCGGAACCAGGCTTTTTCCTGTCATAACTGCCGGAGGAGTTACACCTCCCAATTCCAGGAATGTAGGAGCAAGGTCCATTAAATTGACAAAGTCATCTATTACACGACCGCTACCAACCATTGCAGGATACCGTACAACCAAAGGTACATGTGTACCCATGTTATACAAATTACATTTGCCACGCGGAAAGCCCGGTATTCCATGATCTCCACTTACAATGATAACAGTGTTTTCCAATTCTCCTATCTCTTCCAGTTTTTGAATAATTAATCCTAATGCATGGTCAAAGGCCTGTACTTCACCTAAATAATCTGCAAAATCTTCCCTGATTTCAGGAACATCCGGCAGAGATTTGGGCATTTTACCTTTTAAATCATCAGGGTTTATACCCCAGAGTTTTTTCCCTGAACCTTTTTCCCATTGGCGATGTGTATTCCATGGTCCCCACCAATAACAAAAGGGTGTATCGGCATTCGGACGGGCATTTAAAAATTCCTGAAAGTTTCCTAAAACCTGATTATACAAGCGTTGCTTCTCGGCTTCTATTTCGGCAGGGGTTGTTTTTGCCAGGACTGTTTGGGAAAAAAGGCAAAAATCGGTGCCATACGATTCGAATTTATTTTTTGCGCCTCCATAAGGTGCATTTGCCGGTGTCCCGGGTGACCAAACTTTATATGTTCGTCCGATATGGTAACCATTTTGTTGTAATATAAGTGGATAGGATGGAATTTTATCGTCCCATACTGCCCCTTGGAGAATGGCGCCCCGGTCGGTTCGCCAAAAGTATTGTCCAGATAGCAAAGCGCTCCGGCATGGTGTTGAGGAAGGAGCACAAACATGAGCATTCATAAATAGGGCGCCTTCACGTGCAAGCCGGTCTATATTTGGTGTTTTGACAACAGAAGAAGGAGTATTTCCTCCTTCGATCTCATGATATATGCTTTGATAACGGGCTAAATCATCTCCGAATGCGAAAAGTATATTAGGGCGTTCTTTAGCGTTTGAATTTCCTGTTCCGAGTGCTAAGGATAAAGCTGAAAAGCCGATACTTTTTATAAAAAAATAATTGTTTTTCATATACAATATTATTATTTAGAATCACTAAAGTTTTACTATTTTCCGGGTTATAAACCCTTCTTTTTCAGAGATATTGATGAGGTATAATCCGGGGTTATAAATACTCAAATCAATTGTAGAAGTGAGACTTTCCAGTTGTTGTTGCTTTATCAGGCTTCCATTCGGATCATATACTTCAAGATAAGCAGGGTTGGAGTTCTGACGGGATATATTTAGTATTCCGTGGGTGACCGTAGGATATATTTTGAAAGCATCCGCCACACTATATTTAGAACTACTTGTAATGCTCTTACGTGGTTCCGGATCGTTGTTCATTACTATTTCATCGAAATAAATAGTGATATCTCCTGATAATCTGGATGAAAGAGTTTGGTTCACAAAATCGGGTTTGAATTCAAAATAACAGTAATCTCCTATTTGGTCGATCTTAAAGACGATATCTTCCCACGTGTTTGTTTTTGTTTGTGCATTAGATGTTATTTCTCCGCTGTTGGAAGACGTATTGGCATGCTGGTCTTTCAATTGTGCGCAGATGGCTGATACAACAGGTTTGTTCACCATTATATGTAAATATTTGGGTTTGGTATCCATAATTGCCATATCAAATTCAAACCAGGCATACCCCCACCATTGGCCATTCACAACCCTGCGGAATTCTGCTACTTTATCGGAATTATTTACTTCATTTTTAAGTGGGTTGTCGACAATCCGGAACCAGCTATGATCTTCAGCCAAGCCTTTTCCATTACCATTGGTACCCCAACGTCCGGGAAATCCGTTTTCAAAATCTATGATTTTATATGTTTTATCATCAGCCGGGATTACTGTGTCGGGCCAGGGGCGAACCTGACAACGGTTGGCAAATTCGTCCCATTTTTGGGCAAGATCTTTTACGATAGTTTGATTAGTACTTGCAAGATTTTTTGTTTCTCCCCGGTCTGTTTCAAGATCGTTGAGTTCCCAACTATTTATGGAAATTTCTTTCTTTGAACCACTTCCTGCTTTATAAACTAACTTCCATTTACCTAATCGAATGGCCCGGTTTCCTTCATGTTCCCAAAACATCGGACGTTCATAGTTGAAATTATCCTGTGTAAATGAGGGCAACAAGCTGATTCCTTCACAAGGAGTGATGTTTTCACCATTGAATGTTTTAGGATATTCAGACGAAGTGGCATCTACAATGGTTGCCATCAAATCGGGTAATTGTCCGGGTTGCCAGCGTTTCTGACCTTCATTTTGTCCTATAACTTTAGGATGGTGAATCAACAGTGGTGTAGCTATTCCTCCTTCATGTACCCAACGTTTGTATTCTTTGAATGGGGTATTGGACAAGGATGCCCAACCTTTTCCATAAGAAAGATATGTATCGGCTGGTCCTGCCATTGTTCCTGAACCACATCTTACAGGTCTTCCATCCCTTGTGCGGTAAGGAATTGATTGTTCCTGCAGTTCGTCTTTTCCCATTGGTATGACCTGGGCTCCTGCCGGAACAGTTATATTGTATGGATAAGGATAGTCGCGGCCATAATCTTCTGCACATCCTCCATTATCCTGCAAGAAGATAATCATTGTATTTTCAAGTTGCCCGGTACTTTCCAGGTACTTGACCATACGCCCTATGTTTTTGTCCATATTGGAAACCATACCCGCATAAACTTCCATACAACGCCGTTCAAACGCTTTACCTTCCGTGCTTAAGGCATCCCATGAAGGAACAGTCGGATCTACGCCCAGATTCCACGATGCATCAATAAGTCCGGCTTTAATCATTTTTTGATATTTATCCGAACGCATTTTTGCCCATCCTTCATCGAATTTCCCTATATAAGGCTCATAATCTTCTTCTAAAGCTTGCATAGGCCAATGCGCTGCTGTATATGCCATATACATAAAAAAGGGTTCTTCAGGATTATCCCGTTTTTCGAGGAATTGTATGGCATTGTCGGTTATTGCATTGGTATAATAAAATGTTTCCGGTTTATATTCGGGGTCATTCTCGGGTGTAATGTATGTATTTCCCCTACAAAGAGTATTCGGATCGAAAAAACTACCTGCTCCGGAAATTGTTCCATAATAATGATCAAATCCCCTTTGTAAAGGCCAACCGTGTTTTGGACCGTCAGGTTTCATAAAGCGTGTCATGTGCCATTTACCGACTGCAAATGTTTCATAACCGGATGATTTAAGTACTTCCGCAATAGTAACACACTGATTGTTCAAATCACCACGGTATCCATCCACACCACGGTTATTTGTCATGTGCCCGATTCCGGTCTGATGAGGATGTAAACCGGTTATAAGACTGGCGCGGGAAGGACAACTACGCGCAGTATTGTAAAACTGCATATACTGTAACCCCTTGTCAGCTAATTTGTCTAAATTGGGTGTATTTATAGTTCCTCCATAGCAGCCTAAATCTGAATAACCCATGTCATCTGATAGAATAAGAATAACATTAGGACGTTCGCCTGCATGAATACTTGCAGATAAAGCGAGTATAGGCAAACTTAATGCAAGAGTTTTATTTTTCATAAGTATTAATTCTTTATGTAAAAAAAATATCAGATACAAATAATTTATTTCTTAATAATTTTGAAGCTCTGACTCGTTTCTTTATCCGTAACATTCAGGAAATACAATCCGGCAGGACAACCGGCAATATTGATATGGAATGGGGGATGTATTTGTTGTTTTTCAAGAAAAAGCTTACCATTTGTATCGTAAATCCGCATGTGTACAATTTCGGCTCCCGGATCGGAAACATTAATGACATTTGAAGTCACAGTAGGAAAAACTTGTATGTCTTTTGTAAGATAGGGCGCTTGTTTATCCTCAGTTGTTATCCTGTGTCTTGGAGTGGGGTCGTCATCCAGGATAATGTCATCAAAATAAATATTTATGTCACTATCAAGGCGATCTGCAGGGAGAGGAGAATTTATAAAATCAGGCTTGAATTCAAAATATGAATAATTGCCAGTTTTCTCTACTTTGAAAACAATATCCTCCCACTCATTAACTTTTGACTGGTCATTAGATTTTATCTCTCCGGAGTTTGATGCAGGTTGTGCATGACGATCTTTCAATTGTGCACAAATGGTCGAAATAATGGGCTTATTAACCATTATGTGCAAATATTTTGGAGTATTTTCAATTGGAATATTGTTAAAGGTAAACCAAACATAAGACCACCAAAGTCCTATTTTTTGTCTTTTGAATAAAGCTACTTTTTCCGAATCATTGACTTCACTTTTAAATGGATTGTCAACAATCAAAAAGTTACCGGCATCCTCCTTTGGCCCGTTTGTGCCGTCATTTCCGTTTGTACCGCTTGTCCCGAAAAAACCATTTTCAAAATTAGCAATACTGTATATTTTTGTATCATCATCAAGAGATCCGCCCCTTGGGGCCGGATCATCATTGACGATAATATTATCAAAATAAATATCGATATCTTCAGTTAAACGTCCTGTAGCATTCACAAAATCGGCTTTGAATTGAATTGATTTATAGAAATTCGGATGTATGATTTCAAAAACCAGATCTTCCCATTCATTCTCCAATTTATTTGTTTTCTGGATTTCGTTGGTAGATGCATTGTTATTGCCGACTAATTGCACACATACAGTTGACGCCAGAGGTTTGCGAACCATTATGTGTAAATATTGAGGTTTTTCATTGGACGCGGCAATGTATGTATCCGGAAAATTGAACCATGCGTATGCCCACCAAAGGCCATTTTTTAACCGTTGGAATTTTCCTACCTTATCGGATGTGTTTATACCACTCTTATCGGGATTGTCAACAATGGTGAAATTAGCATGATCTTCATTGCGTTGGTCGTTTACCGGATTCCCATTTGTTCCCCATTTTTCAGGAAAATTTGTTTCAAAATCGAATATGGGGACTTCAATACCTGCTTGCCATTTCGGGAGTTCCATTTCTACCATCCAGGCATCTAATTTTGTTTTCAGTTCGTTGAATTTAGCCACATTGGAATTGGCAATGTTTGTAGTTTCATACGGATCGTTCTTCAGGTTATAAAGCTCGTAACGGTCAGGACCTATAGCATAACGATATAGCAATTTGAAATCACCCTTGCGTATAACACAACCTTTGCGGGCGTTCCAGTCGCTGTTTCCTGCCGGATACCACCAATACATTTCATCACGTTCTAAAGTACCTTTATCTTTGAATAACGGAGTTATGCTTACACCATCCAATAATTGGGTTGTTGTAGCATTATTTGCTAATTCAAGGAACGTTGGATAATAATCGATTGTATTAACCGGTACATTACTTTTTATGTTTTCGTCGCATTTGCCTGGATAACGGATTATCAAAGGAACTCTGATTCCTCCTTCATAAAGCCATGTTTTACATTGTTTGAGTCCACCATTATTTCCGACAGGGATATCACCTCCATTATCAGATGTCAGGACGAATATTGTATTTTCGTCAATACCTAAATCTTTGAATTTCTGTATGATTTTACCTACGTTATCATCTATTTTCTCGATCATTCCGGCAAGATATGGATTGTCGGGTAATCCTGCGTGTTTGGGAGTGCTGGTTTCAAAATATTGGGATGCTCCCGGACCATATTTTGCATCGTATTTATTTCTGTACTTTGTAACTAAATTTGCCGGAGCATCCACGGTCATGTGAACGCTGTATAACTGGATTGACAAAAAGAAAGGATTGTCTTTGTTGTTTTCCACAAAACTCATGGCTTCATTACACAACCTGTCAGTCAGAAATTCATTCGGTACTCCGGTAGTGATAGTTGATATTTTATCGTAAGGATAAAAATAATCACCTCCGGCAATGTATTTTGTTTCTGTTCCAAATACCCAATCATATCCATGTTTGTATGGGCTACCATTGTTTACTTCAAAATCTGTATCCAAGTGCCATTTACCAATCATTCCGGTCTTATAGCCGGCAGCTTTTAATGCTTCGTTAATTGTAAAATGTTTATCCGGATCAAGATAATTATCATTGTGTTCAGATAAAAAATCGCCAATTCTGTGGCGTGCAGAATATTGTCCGGTATAGAAGCATGCACGGGTAGGGGAGCTTACAGTACTTCCGGCATAAGCATTAGTAAAAGTGACTCCTTCACTTGCCATGCGGTTAATGTTGGGTGTTTCATTGAAAGTATTTCCGTAAGGCTCCAATTCACCCCAGCCTAAATCGTCGATAAGAAGAAAAACTATATTAGGTTTGTCATTTTCAGCTGATACTACAGGAGAAAGAGCTGTTGTTGCCAATAATGGTAATAATATTTTTTTCATGACTATTTTATATAAAAGGTGTTTATCATTTAATTGTATATTGTCCTGTGACAGGGAATTCTGCTATTCTTAGTTTTGTACATCCATAAGGTATCAGTGTAATGGAATCTGTTTCGCCGACAGGCATTCCGTATGCGATGCTATAAGGAATTTGTCCTGCAGTATTGTTATACATTTGCCAGTTGGGAACTTGTTTTGCGATCGTTTTTATTGCAATTGGAGCATGCTGAACATTCCATGGGAAGGAATCTACTTTATTGGCAATAGCCACTTGAAATTGGTCCGGAATTTCTTCTTTTTTGCAATCTACAAGCGCATAATTCCAGGGTGTATTGGAGATTATTTCGAAATAATTATCTCCATGCCATTTGGCATCTTCACCTGCAAATTTTTTATCCATCCATTTTTCATCCATTTTTAAAGCATATACCAATGGACCTCGTTCAATACTTGCTGAACGTTCATACCAATTGGTTATCCTGACCTCCATCGGGAAAACGATTTGCACTTCATCTCCTTGTTTCCAGATGCGCTGAATGCAAAGCAGATTGTTATCTGTTTTCGTATCAACAAGAGTCCCATTTACTTTTACGGAAGCATTTTTACTCCAGGAAGGGATACGCAAATACAGAGGAAAATCAACTTCTTTTCCAGGATTAACAGATAAGATTATGTTTTCAGAAAACGGATAGTCAGTTTTTTCTTCGATTGAAACTTCGGTGCCGTCTCCGACTTTGGCTTTCACTTTTGATGGAGAGTATATTAAAAGGGCCAATCCGTTATCAGATGTTGCGTACCATAGGTTTTGTACAAATTTGGGGAATCCCTGGTGCATATTTGCAGTACAACATGGATATCCTCCCAATAAAGAGAAAAGAACATCTGTTCCTGCATGATTGGTATCAAAATTCCTGTCGTGTTTTGTAACACAAACCTGATTGGTTTGCTGGAAGTATTGGCGATTCATGTAGTCATCATCGCTTTGTGCCGGAAGCGCATTAAAAGCAATCCGTTCAATTTGATCTGCATAATCAAGGTCTCCGGAAATCTGCAGTATTTTTTCAAGGGAGAACATATATTCTACCAAGGTACAAAGTTCGGTTCCTTGTGTTGGATTATTTCCATGCAAAGCTTCATCACCGCCAAATCCGCCATGAGGATATCCTAAAAATGTTACAATGTCGGTAAACCCTTTTTTCAAAACAGACAGATTATCTTCTTTATTTTTATATTGCGCGTAAATCGCAGGAGTTTTCATTCCTTGTGCCAGATTCACACAATGCATGCTTCCGGTTGTCCACCAGTTGTAACTGTTGAATGTAGTATGATAATCAAAAGTTTGTTTATAGATAATATCTGCTAATTTCAGCAATTCAGTATCTCCTGTAATGTTATATAGCCAAAGGACAACCATCAGATTATCTCCTCCCCTGTATTTGGGCCAGAATGTCCGGAAATCAAGTGGTTTTCCGGGTAATTCTTTCAACTGGTAGTGGAAATATTTTGTCATTAAAGAGATTACCCTTTCGTCATTTGTCGCCAAATAATATTGTTGGAGTACTTTCAACATGACCATTTTAGGCCACCAATCTTCGCTATTATCCCGTTGAACGCCGGGTATATCATTGGGGTAAGATGTTTGCGGACCGAAATAACCATCTTCCCTTTGGCTGTTAATACTCCATTCAACCCATCTTTGCGCTTTTTGTTTGAGTGTGTTGTCGTCTAATATATACGCAAGAGGAAGTAAACCATCAATCCAATAAGGACCGCGTTCCCATTGGTCGCCATCGCCACCCAACCATCCATTGGATTCGCCCATTACCAATGGGTAAAGTTTATCCAGATGTCCGGTTAATCCGTTTTTTTGCCGGACCAGCCGTTCCTTTAACCAGCCTTCGGCTTGAATTGCCCCTAATGGCAATTCTATAAAAGAATTTTCTGCCAATGGAGATCTATTATTTGGATAGATACTGGCTTTTTCCGGTTTATTTTGACAGGAAAAGGTTATTAAACAGAATAATAATATAGCTACTATACAGATATTTTTCATGAATCAGATTAATTTGAAATGATTTTTAATCAAAGAGAAACAGGTTGTATCAAAAGGTGCCATTGAGTACACTGTCATTGCGGGCTTGACCTGCAATCCATTGATATTCAATGAAGATTTTTCAGAAGATCCCGGGTCAAACCCGGGATGACAGGCTTTTGATACAACCTCAGTTAATTATTATAAGCATACTTTAACGTTATACACGTTTCCTGTTAAAGTTGTTATTTTTACAAGATAGACTCCTTTTAATTGATTCGTCGGAATTGTCACTGAAGCATTGACATCTTTCAAAGAGTTTACCAATTGTCCACTAACATTATAAAGTTGCGCTGAATATTTCCTGTCATTTTCCGGGAAATCAATTACGATATTTCCGGATTTTTCGACCTTAACCCAATTTATTGACTCATCATTTTTAGGGTTAAATATTCCGGCTACTTCTCCTGATGTTCTTGGAGCCGGGTTGTTATTTAATTCCAAAGCATCGAAATAGATATTTATATTATCAAAAAAGCGTTCGGCAGGTGCAGCCTCTTCGTAAAAATCAGGCATAAATGTTATCCTTTCATATATTCCATACTTTTCGGCTGGAATTTCGAAAACATAATCTACCCAATCGTATGTTCCTGCTTCGTTGCCTTCCAAAATAATATCGCCGGTATTATCTTCCGAATTTTCCAGCTTAAGGCTCAAAGGAGTTGCTTCGGTTTCCCTGTATACCATGATATGGAAATATTTATTTGTTTCACTGACTACCATTGTGTTCACCGGAACCATGAAAGCTCCCGCCCACCACTGACCGGCCATTTTCCGTACAAATTTTGCGCATTTTGCTGTTGTATTTATCCCAACTTTAGCCGGATTGTCTACGACAACAAGGTCTGTCGCTGCTGCCGGTTGACCGAATGTCCCGAAGCGTTCTTCGTAAAACAGAGGATCAAGTAAAGTGTTCGCACCTTCGAAACCTTCAGGCATTTTTCCTTTGTATTCAGGAAGAGGTTCGGGTTCTTCTCCTAAAGGAGTCGGATCATCATTGATGACAATATTATCAAAATAGATGTCAATATCACCTTGAAGCCTGTCTGCTAAAGGTTGATTTACAAAATCAGGTTTCACTTCCATTATTTTGAATGTACCTGAGCGGGTTATTTTGAAAACAACATCTTGCCATTCATTCGTTTTTGTTTGCTTGTCGCTTTTCAATTCTCCCGTATTGTTTGTAGGTTGAATCATAATGTCTTTCAATTGGATACAAACAGTTGAAGCTATTGGTTTATAAACACTTATATGCAAGTATTTAGGTTTAGTCAAAGATGCTTCTATCTGAATCTCATTAAATTCAAACCATGCCAATGCCCACCAGTTCCCCGATTGCAGGCGATGAAATTTCCCTACTTTATCTGAATTGTTTATTTCTGACTTGGCCGGATTATTGACAATCGAAAAGTTCTCGTGATTTTCATCCGGAGTGTTTCCAATGTTTCCATTTGTGCCCCATGTGCTCAAAAAACCTGATTCAAAATCTTGTATAACAATGTCTTGCGCATACAGCGAAAATGAAAATAATACTGATAGCAGCAATGTTATTTTTTTCATGACTTTTACTTTTTTAATTGGTTAATAGAATTTTATTGTAATAATTTAAATGCCTTTTCGTTTATTTTTAGAATATAGACAGAGTGTTTGCTTGTTGGTGTTATTTTAGAAATTCCGGCAGGTATCGAGGAGTCATAAAGTAAGATTCCATTAGCACTGTATAGTTTTGCCCAACCGGATGAATCTGGTTTTTCTACATGTATATCTCCGTCTGAGCTAATCCATGCTTTAATATCACGTCTTTCAGAAGCTTTGGTGCTTGTCGGGGTAGATTCTACAGGATTAGGATCACCGTTTATATAGATATTATCAAAATAAATGTCAATATCATTGTCTAAACGATCGGAAACCAGAGCGGGAGTATTATTAACAAAATCCGGTTTTACTTCTAATATTTTATATATTCCATCTCCGGTAAGTGTATTGGGATTTTTAATAGCAAATACCAATTCCTGCCATTCATTGATTTTTGTTTGAGTAGAATTTTTTACTTCAGCAGTCTGTAAAGTAGGCCCTGGTACTTTGTCTTTTAGCTGAATACAAACATCAGAAGCTAATGGTTTATAGACACTGATGTGAAGATAATGGGTTTGACCAGCTTTAATTGTAAGCGGCTCAATATCAAACCATGTCAATGCCCACCAAAGACCAGATTTCAAGCGCTGGAATTTTCCTACTTTTGCAGACTTGTTAATCCCGGATACACTCGGATTATCTACAACGGTGAAGTTGACATTGTCTTCAAATGCTGCTTGGTTTCCGGGATTTCCGTTTGTTCCTGATCTGCCGGGAAAATCAGATTCAAAATCATGTATAATAATCTCTTCAATAGGTTCAACAGGTACTACGGGATTAGGATCGTCATTCACATAAATATTATCGAAATAAATATCAATGTCATCTTCCAAACGACCTGAAGGTGGACTATTAACAAAGTCGGGTTTTACTT
Organism: Bacteroidales bacterium; assembly: GCA_031553415.1. Classification (GTDB taxonomy): domain Bacteria; phylum Bacteroidota; class Bacteroidia; order Bacteroidales; family Azobacteroidaceae; genus JAIRVZ01. The sequence goes on from JAVBLO010000103.1 coordinate 17,621, forward strand.
CTAATATTTTATATATTCCATCTCCGGTATGAGTATTGGGATTTTTAATAGCAAAAACCAATTCCTGCCATTCATTTACTTTTGTTTGAGTAGTATTTTTTACCTCAGCAGTCTGTAAGGTAGGTCCTGGTACTTTGTCTTTTAGCTGAATACAAACATCAGAAGCTAATGGTTTATAGACACTGATGTGCAGATACTTGGTTTTACCATCTCCGATTGTAAGGGGATTAATATCAAACCATGCTAATGCCCACCATAAACCTGATTTCAAGCGATGAAACTTCCCCACTTTAGCAGATGTATTAATCCCCGATATACTTGGATTATCCACAATAGAAAAATTGACATTATCCACAAAACCACCTTGATTTGCAGGATTCCCATTTGTTCCCCACCTTCCGGGAAAATCAGATTCAAAATCGAAAACCGAAACAGTCTGGCCATAAGTTGCCAAAGAGAACATTACCAGTAATAAAAGAGTAATTTTTTTCATATCAATCCATTTTAATAATTAGTATTTAGAATTTTCAAGTATTTAATCTTATCAGGTATTTATGAACTTGACTGATTTTTTGATGTTTTTTCCGTAACACGACAGTATATAAATTCCATTGGGTAAATCAGAGAGAGGATATGTTGTCCGGCTTCCCGATAATGATAATTTCCTGACACATCCACCAACAATAGTGTTGATGGATGCATGGGAGAATAGATTTTCTTCACTTTGTTTTATTATCAATAATTTATCAGACAAAACGCTAACTTGTATTTGTGGAGAATTTTTTTTAATAATATCTTCTATTGATGCCGGCGGAGACCAGGTTGGCGCTCCAACATAAGAAGAACTATCAGATACGATTTCGATTCTATCTAAAGATACCGGACCTGAGAATTGTTCTATTGAAAGTTGGTTTTCTCCTTTTTTCAAATCAACAGGTACTTCCAATATATTTTCCTCAAAAGAGATTTCATTACCGGTAATGTAGAATGGGAATTTGGTTTGCGCACTTCCCTCATTCATAATCCTTGCAGTAATAACTTCCCCTGATGTGTTTGAAAAACGGATACGGATTAAATGTTCTCCTGGTTCTTTTGCATTCACTGTTATATTTTTCAATTTTGCACCTTTGGTAGCATCAACATATTTATTACCCGAAGCATTGGCTGTTCCGGATGATATTTCCGTACATAAAGTTGATCCCACAATGAATGTCTCGGCTTCTTCCCGCATCAGTAGGTCATAACGACATTCTTCAATGGTGATATCATCCATGTATGCATTGAAAAGATTGACACTTGCCGTTGGCGGAACATATAGCCCGATATCAGCAGATGTATCGCAGGCCTTAAAAACAATTGAACGTTGATACCAATCTTCCGGATTATTATATGTAGAGGCAGTTAGAAATTGTTCTCCATTTCTCACAAAAAGTGAAGCCCGGTTTTCTCCTTTTGCAACTAAAAATCCGCTGATTTTGTATGCTTTATCTACTTCAAGATTTTGTGTCTGCAAATATACTTTCCCTGTAGATTCAGCTTTATTGGTAACAATACGAGCTGTTCTTTCCCCTGAATGCGGAGCGAATGTTTGTGCCTTATCAACTCCACCCTGGGCTTTGTCCATCTCCGTTTTTACTTCAAGCTGGTCATTTTCGAAGTCACGGTTAGGAATAACAACAGGGCATCCTTGTTTAACTTCTTCAATAGGAATGATGTATTTATTTTCAAGGATTTCACCTCCCATAGAAGCAATTATTCTTTCTGCATTCTTTTGGTATAAAAGAGCAATATCAGTAAATTTTTGTTCTTCAGGATAATCTTTGGCTATGTAAGGAATATAAGTGCCATTGTTTACCAACACCCCATTCCCATTGTTATAAACCACTTTTTTTACCATCGGATCTGTTCCTTCCATTCCTTTAACAATACCTAATAATCCACCTGCGGTAGCAGCAGTACAATCGCCGTCATATCCCATTAAAGAGGCAATTTTTATTGTATTATAGTAATCGTTGTTGCCATAAAGAATTGATAAAACAGTGAACCCTCCATTGATGTCGTAAGCGACTTGTTCATTATCTATGCGATAGATGTAACGTCCGTATTGAGTTAGTTCTTTAGCTGCTGTACGCCAGTCATCAGGATGTTTTTTATGTAATTCTATGGCTTTATTGTACATGAATTTGGTGTAACTCCATTCAGGTATAAAGCCTGCCGCCTTATGCATAGCTTCAACTGCGTTTGTCTCGAAGTAAGCTACAGCATACATTATCCCGAAAAAACGAGCCCAAACTACCGATTCATATTCTCCGGTTGTTAAAGCAAAGCGATTGGTAAGCATATCTGCTGTTTGGGACATTCCGGGAGCAACACATCCTACAGTTTCGTTCTCAATGTAAGGTTCTGTACACCACGAATATATATTGCCATATTCTAATTGCCCCGTAAAAGGAGGTACAAAATCTTTTTTATTGATAATTTCCAATGCTTTGCTGCCACCGCCCCAGTCCCGCACCTGGTGTTTTTTCCAAAGGCGTTGGATATCCAATGATGTCGCGATATTTTCACTTTGGTCGAATATCAACTGGTTGAAGATATCTATATGATAATCATCATCCTGGATAATAGAACCATTAGCAATTACACAATTTTTTCCTGCGCTTCCATGCTTAGGTCCTCCTCCGTATGGACCCTTGCACATGGAAAACCATTCCTCCGGGAGACCTACATAAGGACCCGTTTCATTCTTGACAAATTCAAAACCACTCAAAAATCCTCCTATATGCCCGAGAATACAAGCAAGTGTCTTATTATAGTAATCTTCTTTTGTTATTTCGGCTGTTTTATTCACCTCATCATTCGCTTGAATATTGCAAATGCCAAGTATAAAGACAGCTAAAAAAACCGGAATTATTTTTTTCATCAGATCTCTTTTTTAGTTTATCAATCACATTAATAGCCTTCGTTTTGAATTAAATTAGGATTGGCAAGCCTTTCCTTGTAAGGTATGGGGAATAGTTTCCGGTAAGGTGCGCTGGGTTCGTGTCCCATCCACTTTTTAGTAGAGAATTGATCAAAGCGGATTAGCTGTTGACGGCGATGTCCTTCCTGGCAGAACTCCCACGCATATTCGGCAAGAAATCTGTCATCATCTAATTGTGACGCCAATAATACTTTATCTCCCCTGTAATCGGTAAAAGACCTTTTCCTGACTTCATTCAGCAAGCTTGTAACCATAGAAGTTGCTTTTTTGCCGTTCTTACGCCAAAGCGCTTCGGCCCGCATAAAATATACATCGGCATAACGGAACAATACAAAGTCATTGCTTAAGCAGGGTTTTGCTCCTGGTTTCACTTCATATTTGAACATCCGGACTCCTTCTTGTTCGCCTACACCCTGAGCGTTTTTAGTGAAAGTATTTTCGTAATCGAGAGGAAGTCCTATATCTTCGGGACGCCAACCTTCGCATAAAAGAACATCTCCTTTTTTGCCGAAAGCGCCTAAATTATCATATTGTATGCCCCATAACCAGGATTTAGCTTTACGCAAATCTTCTTTATGGTATGAATTGATAAATGCCGGTTCACCACACATTCCTCCCCAATATTTAGTTTCAGTCATCAGGTGTGAATAGGTTTTCCAATGGAATGACCATAAATGCGGCAAAAATGGATTCGAGTTATGATATATTTCATCATTGGGGACAGCCATTATTATTTCGGGAGAATATTGGTTTTCTGTAACAAATACATTCTTAAAGTCGGCTTCCAATTTGTATTTTTTCGAATCCATTATGACTTTACAAATACTGTCGGTCTTTTCCCATTCCGGAGTTCCGGTCCATGTTTCTGAATTAAGGTATAGCCGTGCCAGCAAATGCAATCCTGCATATTTATTCCATTTTCCGTATCCTTCTTCTTTTAAAAGGTTGATTGAACCATTCAATTCGTTTACGCAAAATCTGAAAATAGAATCACGGGATGTTGTTTCCGGCAAGAATCCTTTGGGAACATCAAATGTTGTTACTAAAGGTACATTTCCATAAAAATCAACTAAGCAATAGTACCAGAAAGCCCTTGATGTTTTAATTTCTGCAAGTGCAGTGGCTCTTTTATCCTGGGCTATGTTTAATGTAGAATCTTCGAACAGGTAGACCAGGCGGTTGCAGTCATTTATGCTTTTATAAAACTGTTGCCAGGGTCCGAGTACCAGTTCATCGTCAACAGTCCAGGTATGACCGTTCAAACGTTCGAATATACCACCATCGTACCAGGCGCCTCCTCTTCGTGGAGTTATCTGAATATCAGCCGTTTCTTCTGATGTATAAAACCAGCATCCGGTTTTATGAGCGTTAAATCCGGCATAAAGCGTACGCATATCGCTGTAAATCTGGGCAGTGATAGCATCTATGTCGCGGTCTGTTAAATTATCCAGCAGTTCGTCTCCATCTAATTGGTCGTAAACTTCTTCCGTAAGGTCAAGACATGAGTACAGGAAGAATGAAGATAAGGCAATTGAAATTATATAAATTATTTTTTTCATGATGACATTTTTATGAATTAGAATAAGCTGAGTTGAACACCAAATGAAAAAGAGCTGGTAGAGGGATAAATATTCCCAATCTGGTCAATCCCCGGAGATAAACCCATAATATTTATTTCAGGATCAATGCCTTTATAGTTGGTGAATGTGTAAAGATTCATCCCGGAAACATAAAAGCGTAATTTGTCAACATACTTATTAAATTTGAATGTATACCCAAGTGTAATGTTGTCTATTTTCAGATAGTCTCCATCCTCAATATAATAGCTGACATAAGAAGGCGCAGTGTAGACATATGTATCAACACCATAAGGTTTATCCAGAATGGTTTTAGGATAGTTTTGGTTACCGCCTTCCATAAATGTTTCGTGCAACATTCTGTATTGGTTGAGAATCTGGAATTTCCCGGCGCCACGAAGAGAAATGTTGGCATCAATGTTTTTATAATTAAAGGAAGTTGTAAACCCGTAATGGATTTTTGGAATCCCGTTTCCCAGGATCTCCCGGTGATCATTTTCCATTCTGATAATGTTTCCTTCCGAATCGAGCCAATTAGCGCCATCTTCACTTATAGAGGTAGATTTCCAGCCATAAAAATTACCAATTGGTTCTCCTTCGCGAACTAAGTGTGTGGTTTTCTGAATGGGTGCACCCGTGCCTCCCAATTCAAGAAAATCGCGTTGGTACATGCTGTTCGATAATTTGTTTAATGTATTTTTATTGTATGAGAAGTTACCGGATATGCTCAAAGTTATGTCTTCCGTTTTTACAGCAATTGTTGATAAAAGCACTTCAATTCCTGCATTTGTCAGGGAACCTACATTGGCATAAATATCAGGCACTAAGTTAGGAGGAACAGGAACCTGGTATGTATATAGCAGATCATCGGTTCTCCTGCGGTAAAGGTCAATGCTACCTGAAATCCGTCCAAGAAAAACGCTGTAATCGATACCTAAATTAAATTCTTTTTTTGTTTCCCAGCGTAAATCACGGTTGGCATTGAGTGTTGGCCCGACAGCTAACATCCATGATCCGTCGGAGTAAACCGGATCGGAATAATTATAACGATTTAAAGATAAGTAAGGATTGACCGGCTCTGCTCCTGTAACTCCATAACCTGTACGAAGTTTCAGGTTGTCGAGCCAATGGATATCCTTCATGAATGATTCGTTGGATACATTCCATCCAAGTGATATGGCTGGAAATGTTCCCCATTTGTGGTTTGCCCCGAATTTTGTGGAACCTTCACGTCGAACGCTTAATGAAGCAATGTATTTATTATTAAATGAATAATTGATACGTGAAAATAAGGAGATCAATTTGGACTGTGCTTTATATCCTCCCATGCTGGCATTACCGTCTTTTAAAGCTAACCCTAACCCCGGTTGGTTATATGAAAGTAATTCGGTTGGATAATCATAATTGTACATGTTAAAGCCTTCCCAATTATGTTCCTGATAACTATACCCCAGCAAAAAAGATAAATTGTGTTCTTTGTTGATTGTAAAATTATAGTCTCCCAAAAATTCTGCTGTTTTCAATTCATCAAACTTCGAATTACGCCACACCTCCCCATTTTTGGTATCTCCATTGAAATAATCATACGTTGCAAAAACACCTTCAATATGCTGGAACCGTTCGATACTGCCAACACCCGACAGGTTAAGCCCTTGGATAGGTTCAAACGTTATCTTACCATTCAGGGCAAAACGATTCCATTTGGTATCTGTGTTTTTTTCCCTTGATTCCTGCACCGGATTATCTGCATCCTGAAAGAAAGTATACAAACCTGTATCTTCGTTTTTAATAGGCGCTGTCGGATTGACAAGCAATGTATTATAATATATAGAGGGATTGACGTAGGAAGAATTTACGATAGTACCTAATGCGCTTGCATAAAACCTCAATTTGTTATCCCAGATGCTTTGGTTCGCAGCAATACGCATCCGCAACTGGTCTTTTGATGAATTTTTTAATATCCCTGCTTGTTCAACATAATTGGCTGTGACGATAAGATTTGAAACTGCATCACCTGACCGGATTGATAAGTTATGGTTTTGATTGACAGGTGTCTGGTATATTTCATTAAACCAATCAGTGTCATTCCCTAAGTTAGTAACAGCGGTTAAAGCTTTTCCTTCTGTGATTTCGGGTATGTTCAAAAAATCTTCTGCATTGAACATTTTTATCCGGTTAGAAATGGTTTCGTAAGACATATAACCATGATAATCGACACTTATTGATCCTTTTTTATTCCCGGCTCCTTTTTTTGTTGTAACTATGATAACCCCGTTGTTTCCGCGTGTTCCGTAAATTGCTGCCGCAGAGCCATCTTTCAGAACATCAATTGATTCTATGTCGTCAGGAGAAATCGCAGTCAAAGATGCTCCTGCTATACCATCAACCACAATCAATGGCTGCTGGTTACCTGTTAGATTTGAGATTCCCCTTAACATCATTTGAACACCTCCGTCAGATTTTGTGGGATCGCTGGCGCCAACATTATTGATAACTAATCCGGCTACTTTCCCTTTGATAAGATTCATCGGTGTTGAAACATCCCCCTGTACGAAATCTTCACGTTTCAAACTTGAGATAGCGCTGGTTACAGTTTCTTTATGTAAGGTGCCGTATCCGATAACCACTACTTCATCAATCATTCTGATGTCTTCAGAGAGGGTAATTTTCAATGCTCCGCTTTTAGAGACTTTTATTTCCTGTGTACGATACCCGATATATGATATCTTTATTGTAGAATTTGCGGGGACATCAGGCAGATAAAAGTTCCCGTCCAAATCTGTTACAGTTCCCCGGGAAGAAAAGTTAACCGAAACGCTGACTCCAATCAGGGGTTCCGATTTTACATCGGTAATTTTTCCCGAGACAGTTATATTTTCTTTAGCAACCTGGTTTTTATCCTGTTTATCAGATTGTTTTTTTGTTACGATAATGTTCTTTCCCTTGATGGTGTAAGATACATCTTGTCCATTTAAAATCTGCTTGACAACAGAATCAATTGATTGTTGATTGGCTGAGACGGAAACGACTTTCCGGGTATCTAAGTCATTCATTTCAAAAATAAAAGTGTATCCGCTGGCATCTTTCAATGATTCGATAGCTTCTTTTACAGTTTTATTGCTGATATTCAAGGATATACCCTGTGCCGATAACGTTGAAAAAAGGGAATAGGATAGTAAGGTCACTAAAATGACCCATACAGTCTTTCTCATGGAAATAGATTTTTAAAAATTAAATTTTAGTTAATTTAATCCCTAAAATCAAGTGAAGTATTATGAAGTTCAAGTGAAGTTCGTATATTTACTTAATTTTTCAGGATGTCTAACGCAAATAGTTTATTCTGAAATTCAGGATTGGGGAATGTGGCCGCATTTCTCAATCCTTTTTTACAGCACCCTTTGTCAAAGGTTTTTTGAGCATTTGTTTTTCTTCATATTACATTATAAGTTAGTTAGTGATTAATTTTAGTATAACGTTATAGTCTTGTTATCAATAGAATATTTCAGTTTGTTTGTTGATGCCAGCATGTCAAAAACTTCCTGGATTGTCTGGTCTGTCCTGTAAAATTTCCCATAAAAACGATAACTCTTCAATGATTCGTTCTCAATTATAATCCGGACATTGTACAATCTTTCGAGTTCCCTGGTAATATCCGGTAATGGCTCTCCATCAAAGAATATGACACCTTTTATCCATTCCGAAACTTGTCCGGCTTTTACATTTACGATTTCAGAGGCGAGCTCACTTTTATTGTAAGTATATTGCTGATTTGGATTAAGTAATAATTCTTTATTTGCCGATTTTTTCACGCTTACTTTACCTTCTAATAAAGTAACACTTTCCTGTTCTTCATCAATATAGTTCCTGAAATTAAATTTAGTTCCCAAAACGCTTACTTTTAAATCGTTAGAGGTGACTTCAAAAACTTTCTTTTCATTTCGTGTAACTTCAAAATAAGCTTCTCCATTGAGGGAGAGTTTGCGATCTTTAATTCCAAAAGCCTGGGAGTATTCAATAGATGATCCTGCATTCAACCAAACCAATGTTCCATCGGGCAAATAAAGTTTAACTTTAGATCCCAGAGGAGCTTCAACCATCATATTTGAATATTGTTTATCTGATGCATTTGAAGATATCCAGTATCCAATGCCACCACATAAAGCAGATAACAATATTATAGCTGCTATCCGTTGCATTCTCACATAAACCGGAACCTTCTTATTGGATTTAGATTCTGTTTCTACAGCATTTATCCTCAACCTGAACCGACTATATGCTTTTTCTTTATCAAAAGAAAGGTGATTGTCCTGACTTAATGTCGATATCCATATTTCCTGTAAATGATTGAAGTGTTTTTTATTCTCTTCAGATTCTTCCAACCATTGATTCAACCATATTAAATCTTCTCCCTTTAGTCCTTCAACAAAGTATTGGGCTATTAATTCTTCTATTTTATAGTCGTTTATATTCATTATAATTTGCTTCTATAGATATGACAATTATTTTTAATCTAAGGGTAGTGACTTTTAAGGAAATTTTTCCGGAAATTGAAAATATTTCTTTTTAAGATAAGGGCAAGGCGAAAAACAGCATGAAAATCAGATATTTATCCAAGTCTTCACTCAAGCGTGAAAGAGCATTTTTCATGTGATATTTAACGGTGTTTACAGAAATTCCCAATTTTTCTGCTATTTCAATGTATTTTAACCCGTCAAAACGACTCATCTCAAAAACTGTTCGTGTTTCCGCTGGTAATTTTTGAATGGCTAAGGTAATTTTTTCCTCTAATTCTTTTTCTATCAGAGTCGCAAATGGATGGTGCTGAGATGTTTTTGTTAGTCCTTCTGTGGCCAGCAGTTCATCAGTTGGGTTCGAAACGCTTTCTCTTAAAACGTATTCTTGGTTTAAATAATTTATGCACCTATTACGGACCGAGCGGATTAAATATGCACGGAGTGAAGTTTCTATTTCAATTTCTTCCCGTTTTTCCCAAAGATGATAGATAACATCTCCGGCAATAGTTTCAGCTAAAAATTTGTCTTTCAAAAAGCCAAAAGCGACATTACACATCAGGACATAATGCGCATCAAATAAATGACGATAAGCATTTTCTTTGCCTTCTTTGAGTTGTTTCACTAATGTTTTATCATCATCCATATCAATGGTTTTTACTTTTTATGTCCACATCCCTTCACAATATCTTATAATAAAAAATAATCTTTCGTAGTGTTTCTTGTTTGTTTTTACAAAGATAATATCAACTAAATGAATTTATTCAATCTTTGTTGAACAAATTTCTTTTCCTCTGTTTGGCTGTAGTTTATAATACATTTTCTCCCTGACACAAGTAAACTATGGTAGGGGAGAAAACTACAAAAGGTACTTGTAGTATATACGCAATCGGATTGTAGTTTATGTTTAAAGGGATTGTAATAAGTATCCAAAGGGATTGTGCAAGGTGTACAATCCCTTTGTAATATTTATAAGATGGTAGGATTTGTAGTCGAATTTTCCGCTCTCAGATTGGCAAAATAATGGTCGAGGTCTTTATCTTTGGTTAATCCGAACCGTTGCTTCAACCGGTAACGGATCATATGGATGCTGGAAGGTTCTATCGAAAAACAAATCGACATATCTTTGATCTCCATGTCAATGATAAAACAGATGCAATATTTGAGGTAGGCTGCCGAAAGACTTCCGTTGGTTTGATTATCTAATTGAACCAGAACCGATTCGCTAAGATTTCCTAAGCGGTTCAGATACTCCTTGAAATGGCGGGTTCTGTTCAATTTGGAAATAATCAGATGTTCTGTTTCTTTAAATAGATTTTTCAGGGAATTGGCATTCAATTTTGCTTCTGTTCTTTGCCGGCTTAACTGGTATTGTTCCAATGCCTGTGAATTATCGCTTAATTGTTGGAGCAATTGTTCCTTTTCCTGTGCCAATGATTGTAGTTCTTTTTCTTTACCAGACAATTCCAATTCTTTGAAGTGTACATCGACCAATGCTTCATATTTTTCCGTTTCCATGCGTCGTAATTGCTCTTCATGCAATTGCGCCTGCAACTCTGCTTCTTCTTTCTTCAATTCAGTAATCTGAAGCTGATCAGAAACATGTTTTCGCTTTAACCGTTGAGCTCGAACCGCCAGGATAGCGCCAATCGCAATCATTAAAGCAAGACCCAGGTACAGATATTGTTTATTTCGCTGGTATTGATTGGTTTGCTGCAAATGTTCGATTTCCTGCTCTTTTTGGTTTAGTTCATACTTTTTTTGCATCCCTTTGATCTCGTCATATCTTTCCGCATCCAGTACTTTTTCATTGTATTGATTTCGTAATTTTTCGTACTTCAAGGCCTGAACATAACGGCCGGTAGCTTCATACAACTCGGCCAGCAAGCGATATGCCTCACGATACTCCTGAAAAAAGTCTTGATTTGGACGCCTTGCCAATATTCCTAATTGTATATCCGCCTCTCGAAATGCATCATCATACTTTCTTAAAACCTTTTTCCAGTACTGCCAACGCTTCTTCCAAGTCGCCAGATCGATTGCGCTTAGTCAAGGAAACAGCCAGATTAGTACAAGCATAGTACATAAGAGACACCATATTATCACTCGGTTTAGCCAATGAATCATATAGCCGAAGACATTTCCGCTGGTAATAAATACAAGAATCATTATAATTGGCTGTTGGGTCGACCTCTTTTTCCAACAGGGAGCGATAGTAAGCCGCCCAAAGAATACAAGTATTTACAGAATCTTTGGGAAACTTATAATCAGTCGCAACTGTAGAAACAGCCTCCGCGATTTTTCTCAATTCAACATAATCGCTTATTCCATAGTAATAATCGGCAATCCTCATATAAACATCTCCGACCTCTATTTTAGTATCATCAAACTGCTTACAATAATCTATCATTTTATACCAGTATTCATGACCCAATGCAAAATTACCTGTATTCAGATAATACAAACCCATTATTTGATAAAATTGTGCAACTAACTGATGATGATTAGTCTGGTCTATCAGAGTAAACGCAGTATCAACTTGTAGCTTTAACTTGTCATATTGCTTATTGGGCCCATTAAAATAACCTAATGTCATTATGTGCCTGACATATAGCTCATATTTTTTATCCGGGTCCGGAAACTTTTTTGCTTCAGGTAATAGTGTCTGTGACAAACCCAGCATGATGGGAAGAGGAAAGTTCCGGTACTCCCGAATCAGAAGGTCATACCGTTCAAGAAAAGGAATCGATTTATAGGAAAGGACAGCTTTGATAGAATCTGCACGCTGTTGCTGGGCATTGTCCGAAGCTATCACAATATGACAAATGATAATTGATAAAAAAACAAATAAATACTTCATAAATAATAGTGATTACAGGTGTTTTTTATATTCAAATATCGTATTTATTTATTCAGCATTCACATTCAATTTTATTTATTAACTTAATTTAATGATTTAAATATATACCAAAGTCAATAGAATCATCCAATTAGAAGTAATCTGTCATTTTCCCATAAAAACGCAATTGTAGAGATGTGTAGAGATTTTTGACTTATAGACACCATAACTTTGGAGAATAAATTCTCCTAAACAGTATCATTTACAATTGTGTCTCCAGATAGGGCATAAACCCATTCATTCTGTAAGTTTGAATTTACAATTCTATGTACATTCCATATTGCATCCGATGTCGGAAAAACTTCCTGAGCAAAAGAAACATTTGTGCTCAGAAAAATAAATAGTGTTAAAAAATCACTATTGTCCGACTAAAATTTAATATTCAACAAAATCCTATTGAAATCCACATAAAACGGTGTTGAACCCAATAGTTTCAAAATAGACCTCCCCCTTTTTCAGGAAAAATTGATTGTCAATTGTCCCTGAGGTGGT
>JAVBLO010000044.1:0-7037 GCA_031553415.1 Bacteroidales bacterium
CGATTTTAGTTTATTCGTTTCGCATAATTCAAGGCAAGATTGATAGCATGAAGCCAAGTTTACACAGTCATTTTCCGTTAGCGGAGTATTGATTATCGGGCCTACCGTATGCAAGACATGATTTGAAGGAAGATTGTACGCACCTGTTATTTTTGCTTGTCCTGTGGCTTCGGGATGGTTTTGACGGCGCATGATTTTGTTGCATTCGTTCCGTAGCTGAATGCCTGCGGCGGAATGTATAGCATTGTCGATACAACCATGACAGGGAACAAAGCATCCGAGCAACTGATTATTTGCCGCATTGACTATTGCATCCGCTTTTAATCGCGTAATATCGCCCTGCCAAAGAATAATCCGGCGGTCTGCTTGCGTGGCGGGCAACTCCGTCACATCGACAATTCCTTTCCGTTCCGTTTCCTCTTGCAAAAATTTGTCTTGCACCCGCAGAAACTCCGTATCAATAGGTTTCGGATTCCGCACATTCATAAGGCTGCGGAGCAATCGTCTTTGTTCATTGGTAGATTCGGGAATTGGAACATCACTATATCGTGAATCTTCCTGTAACAAATACTTGATAAGATATAATAAGTCCTCTTTCATACATCTATAATTTACCACGATACAAAATAAGGCAATGGGAAGCGAACTCTTATAATAAAAGTCCGTCATATAATGGTAAATGTCCGCTAATGGATTATTTCTTTGTAGAATCCCGGAATTGGGCAGGTGTTATGCCTGTGTGTTTGCGGAAATACTTGTTGAAATTGGTGGGTTCATCAAATCCAAGTTCGTATCCGACTTCTTTTATGGACAGGCTGCTGTATGACAGCAATCTTTTAGCTTCAAGTATGGTACGTGAATCAATATAGATTTTTGGGGTATTTCCGGTAAGAGTCTTCACTTCTTTTGATAACGCTTTTTCATTTACGCCCAACAGGCTGACATAAAATTCGGTATTGCGGTTTTCCTTGAAATGCAATTCAACCGCATTATAAAATTTTCGTCCTATATTATTTGTTAAGGGAGAGGAAGATGTGGCAAGTTGCCTTTCCGTTTCAAGCAATATAACACGCAGATAGCTTTGGGCAATTCCAATCTGGAATTTATCAACAGGATGTTTCAACTCTTCATCCAGTAATGCGGTCAGATTTCCGACAACTTGCGGACAAATACAAACCGTTTTATTAAGGCTGACCGGATTGAGTATTTCGGAAGTATGCAGAAAGTTAGAATCAAGTTCGGTCATAGTAAAGAAAGTTCCTGTGAACAAGATTATCTTACCTGAATAATCCGATTTCGTATCAAATTCGCAAACCTGCCCTGCTGATATAATCAGAATCTCATTTGAATTTATAGTAATTTCCCGAAAGTCAATCCGGAATGTTGCTTTCCCTTCGGTAATCCATATGATTTGGTAAAAAGTCGCTTTATGGGGCTGCCCAAGTAATTTCGGTAATTCTTTGGCAAACCTCAAATCTTTGACCTCTATCTCAATAGGTAGGGATTTAAATTCAAATGTTCTAATATCTGCATTCATAATGATGGGGCAAAGGTAACAAATGTATTTATTTGAACGATAAATATTATTTGTCTAATTTTCAGTAACTTAAAATTCAAAATGGAATTAGGTTCTAATATCCCATAAACCCTCTCTACTGTTAGTTAAGACTAAATAATATACTGATTAACATAATGAGAATCATATAAGTTACCATTTTTTATATGGCCTAATTCAAGAATAACAATAAGTCCTCAATAGAAGCACAATTTTTCAATTACTATTTTTCAGTACGGTTCACTCATTATCTTCCTTTCATTTTGGAATAAATATAAGTCAATAATGGATTAGTAACTTATAAATGAGTGCCGAATAGTAGCTTATCTTTTTCCATATGGTTTACTCATTATATTTAGAATGATTGCGATACAAACCTATGGTCGTAGATAGGTTTAGTTCAAGATAAATAACAAGTTGATGATAGCAACATAAGCTATTCAAAATTCTCATATTTATTAGTTTGTTACTCTCCCTTTTCTTTTTTGATAAGATAAAATGAGTTCCAAATAGAAACATAGACCTTGAACATTCTTTTTTTTTATACGGTTCACTCATTTTAGTTTGTGAAATAATTATAGTGCAAACCTAAGGTATCTATTTTCATGAGCCTGCAAATCAAGCGAAAAAAATGTAGTAAAAAGCCGGATATAAAATTTGCAAACTATATTTTATATCCAACTCTATTTCTGTAAAATAGAGCTTGCAAATTAAACCAAATCGCCTGAAAGCCGTTTTAAATATAGGGGAGAATAATTTTTGTGGTTATAAATTAAAACAGTATGATTATGGAAAATGTGATTAACGAACAGGTTTATTCTTGCCTTATGCATCCGAAAATAACAGGTAACAAAGGAGATAAATGCCCTAAATGCGGTATGGAATTGGTACAACGTTCCGGGGAGAAACAAAATATAGTTGTTAATCTGACAATAATTCCTGAAATCCCTGAAGCAGGAAAAGAAGCAAACCTTCAATTCAGAATTAAGAAAGGTAATCATTTGGTATCTGTTGAAACAAGACATGAGAAGAAAGTACATCTACTTATTGTAAACGAAGACCTCTCCTGGTTTGACCATGTACATCCCACAGAACAGGCTGATGGAACTTATGTGGTAAATGAAACGCTCCCATATAATGGAAAGCATCTGCTTTATCTGGATTTTAAACCGGAAGACTCTGCCGGGGAAGTGCAAAGGCTTGAAGTGAATATTCCCGGTGGTGTTGATGCAGGTATTAAATTAGCGGATAGCAAGCTGGTTTCGGAAGTAGACGGTTATAAGGTCACACTTTTAAATGGTAACGATTTTAAGGCCAACAGAAGCCAGCCTTTGACGATTTCAGTTGAAAAAGAAGGGAAAATAGTAAACGAAGATGATATCCAGAATTATTTAGGTGCGCCGGCTCACATTGTGATGATTGGTAAAAAGAATAAAAATTTCTTACATATTCACTCCATTTGGGATAACCGCTTTTCGCTGTATGCCGAGACTTTTATAAAAGAACCGGATACTTATCGTATCTGGGTGCAATTCCAGACAAGTAATGTAGTTCATACTGCCGATTTTACAGTCAAAGTAACAGAAGCAGAAACAGGCAACTCTCATGGAGGACATCACAACCATGCACATGGATAAAGTATTTACCAAGTATTAAGAATCCTTTACATCAGGGTTAAAATACCTCCCCCTCTTTTGCGTTTTTCTTCCATATTCGATGGCCCGTTGCGGACAACGGTGCAGGCATGCGAGGCATTGGGTGCATTTACCCTCTTTCCACTCCGGGGTATTGTCCTCCATCTCAATCATCAGGCACGGACACCTCCGGGCGCACAATCCGCAGCCGTTGCAATTGGTGGTGGAATGGAAAGGCCGGGTGCTGCGTCCATATTTATACACCGGATAGCTTAAAGCGGTTTTGAACCATTTCCCGATACTCGATTTTACAGGTATTCGTTTCCGGCAGTGGATATTGTCGATGACTTCCGTTATTCTAGTCTCTGCCACGTCAAGTATTCTTGGAATCTTTCCCTCAGCAGGAAGTAAATTGAATATCAGGATATAACAATCAGGCATGACAATATCAAAAGCGGCATCAAGGTGGATGCCATGTCCTGAAAGTTTGTTCTTTAACATCGGGTACATATTACCACTATCCCCACCGCAAGTACCAATCCCATAGGTGTAATTATCTTTGTAATTATGAAGTTCCAACCTTGAAATAAAATCAAGCACGATGGTTGGTAAACCATAGAAATAAACAGGTAGCACAAAGCCTACCCGTTCATCATCGGCCAACGTAAAGGTATGTTCCCCTTTATTAAGACTCTCGCTTATGCTTATCACTTTATCGTCCAGCTCCCCGGCAATCTTTTGTGCCACATGGAGGGAATTACCGGTTCCCGAAAAACAGAATATCATATATGAATCAAATTTTTCGCAAAAGATACGAAATATTTAATCCTTTTTTTATTCTTACCTTTGGAGGAAAAATTATTTTCCTTAAAATTATGGCTGAAATATTTTATGACATATCCCACCTCTCGACAGATGAGCTCCGGGAACTGTTCACATCTTACCGCAAACTCGGATGGATAGATTTTGAGTATGAAGTGTTGGATGAGAACCAACCTGAGATACAACTCCTTCCGGATGCTGAAATCATACTGAACATCCAGTCGGGAGATAAAAGAAATTATTTTGTCTTCATGTACAACCATGAGGACGAAGAGGACGGTGTAATGATTGGATTCGGTCTGGGTTATCATGAGGATTTTTCCGCGTACCTGCACCTTGCACCCCGGTACCTGAAAGGACTCATCGAAAAATACGCATTGGTAAGTAAGTCACCAAATGTGGAAAGCCAGACGGTAGAACAATTTCTTGCCAGGCATGCCAAAGGACTTTCGATGAATTAATCAAATAAATCATTACGATGGAAAATAAATCAACCCTGTCCATAGCCATCCTGGTAGATGGCGATAACGCTTCCCCCTCCAAATTAGGGGAAGTTGTTCAGTTGGCCGCCCAATACGGGAATCCTATCGTTAAACGGATTTATGCCGATTGGACAAAGGCCGGCATGACTCCATGGAAAGAGCCGGCAAAGGAACATTCGTTCCGTCTGGTGGAAGCATTGTCTTATGTCAAAGGGAAAAATGCCACCAACATCGCCCTGGTTATCGATGCAATGGATTTATTGCATTCGGGTAGTGTCGATGGATTTTGCATCGCATCGAGCGATAGTGATTATACCCTGTTGGCGCAACGTATACGGGAAGCCGGATTGTTGGTGTTGGGATATGGAGAAAGTAAAACTCCTCAGCCATTTGTCAATTCCTGCAGGAAATTCGTATTTTCGGATAAGGAACCCGAAAAGGGGGATACACCTGCCGCCACCCTGCTCAAAAAAGAAGCGGATTTGTTCGACAAAGCTTTTGAAACGGTTGCCGATGGCAAAGAAGAAGTATCGCTATCTTTAATTGGTGGTGCCTTGAAAAAACTCAAACCCAAATTCAAGACAAGTCGCTACAGATGCAAGACATTGGGAGCGGTATATGAAAAGTTGGATAAGTACGAATTGGTACAGACCGGGCAGAAAGGCATTTACAATGTTGTCCGCAAAAAGAAGGAGAATCCCGGAATAAATTCAAAATGAATAAAAATCCCGGCAACAATGTCGGGATTTTTATTATTGATGAAAAACATTTTTTTTCTTTTGGCTTTTTCGCTTTTGCCGCCTTATTATTTTCCAACCCCAATAAGTGAGTTGTATGATTACTACTAAAGCTGCTACTGGCTAAGGCCGGCAGCATTATCGCTGCCAGCCAGGTTATTATCCCGAAAAATTTCCGTATCCGTTTCATTGATTTATCATTTTTACTGTTCAATAATTATTTCCGAATCGTCCCATGGCGGAACCGAAATGGAGTCTATCTCCACAACAGGACGCGGGATATGTTCAATCCAGACGTCTTCCCAAACATTGACACAGCCGCTTGATACGAACATTAGCAGTATCACAACCGGAACCATCTTTATTATTTTTTTTTTCATTTTTCACTTTTAGTTTTTTACTTAAATAATTCAGCTATTTCGGGGTCTAATTCCCCCCGGTATCGCATATTCTCGTCCAAGAGACAAGCCTTGTGGAAATACTTCAAAGCTTCGGTTTTTCGTTCCAACCGTGAACAGGCGATGGCTTTGAGGTATTCGGTAACAGCAGTTGTAGGAAGCGGAGCTAAGACTTCCAAAGCTGTTTTGTCATAACCAAGCGATAACAGTGCAATAGCCGTATTCCGGTCTTTGTAAGTATCAAGGACTTCCAACGCTTCCACATATTTCCGTTCGTTCAACAGTTCCACCCCACGTGCATAAGTGGTATCGGGAACAGTCGTCATTATGGTGTCCTGCACCATTCCCACCCGACGGAGGCTGTACTTAAAATCCACCGCCCGGAGTTTCGGATAAATATTTGCCAGAATGTACTTGTAATCCTGTGGAAATTTAGATTTGATTTCCAACTCCGTTGCATCCTTATCTTTCATCCCGGCAATCATTTCGAGCATTTTCTCTTTATTCCTGATTTCAGTTGACTTTTTTAGAAGCCTGGAAAATTCCTCCCAATCTTCGCCAATCCAGCGGACATTTATCAATTCTGATACACCTTTGTTCTTCAATTTACTTATAAGGTAGTCCCTGAGTGAATAAGCACGTTCTTTCGACATTCGTTCATTCAGTTTGACAGAACCATCGGGCGAAGCGGTCGCGGTAAGTGTTATACTATCGACATAGAATTCATTTTGATGAAGAAGATTTGTCATCAACCCTTCGATTTTCTCCAATTGCCCACGGTTGTTACCAAGAGTATCAATAACAGCGGCGCTGCCCACTTTGAAGTTCAGAAAATTCCGGTCGTTTAAAAGCTTAAAAAATATCGAATCCTCATTCAAACAAATCCAGTTGTTCGGGATTGTGTTTGTTGCCTGTTGCACACTCGTTACAGGATACAGCTTGTGGTCATCGTAAGGTAAGTGTAGAATTTTCCATTGTTAATGTTTTAGTTAAGTAAGAATCTCTGATCTGTGAAGATTGGAGATTTTTTTTATTTTTAACATAATTATTTTGATATTTTCTTTGCAAAACTTGCACAATAAGGAAATCCTTATTATCTTTGAATTGTCAAACAAAAAGAGATATTTAACATGTTGAACAAAGAAATGAAAAAAGAAAAAAAGCATCTTGAAAAAGAACTTTTATTCTTCCTCAATTATTACAAAGAGGTTTCCGGAAGGTCGGAGAAAACAAAAGCCTACTTCGATGAACAAATAGAAATTATTGTTAAATGATTATCCGCAAAGTGTCCTATTGTAAATTTTAGATTTGAAATCGGCTGTGCTAGTCATGGCTGCTAATACCAGCCTTCCAAATAGAGCTTGTCCGAAATATCTTCTATTAAATTTGTAACAGAACTCATTGAGGTA